>CAIKMJ010000030.1 GCA_903828455.1 uncultured Acidobacteriia bacterium
AGTGCTCGGTAAGTTCCATCCGCACGGCGATGCGTCGGTGTACGACTCGCTGGTGCGTATGGCGCAGGACTTCTCCATGCGCTATCCGCTGGTGGACGGGCAGGGGAACTTCGGTTCGGTCGACGGCGATCCGCCGGCGGCGATGCGGTACACGGAAGCTCGGCTTTCGAAGATCGCGACGGGGCTGCTGGAGGACATCGACAAAGAGACGGTCGACTTCCGCCCGAACTACGACGACAGCGAGCAGGAGCCGGAAGTGCTGCCGACGCGCGTGCCGAACCTGCTGATCAACGGTTCGTCGGGCATCGCGGTGGGCATGGCGACGAATATTCCGCCGCACAACCTGACGGAAATTATTGAAGCGACGATTGAAGTGATCCGCAAGCCGGATACGACGTTCGAGCGGCTGCTGGAGATTGTGAAGGGGCCGGACTTCCCGACGGGCGGCATTATCCTCGGGCGGCAGGGCATTATCGATGCGTTCCGCACGGGGCGCGGCAGTCTGCGGATCCGCGCCAAGGCGGCCATCGAGAAGATGGGCAAGGACCGCGAGCACATCATCGTGACGGAGATTCCGTATCAGGTGAATAAGTCGCGCCTGATTGAGAATGCCGCGGCGCTGGTGAACGAGAAGAAGATCGAAGGAATTTCGGAGATCCGCGACGAGAGCGACCGCGACGGGATGCGGATCGTGTTCGAGCTGAAGCGCGGCGAGCAGGCCGAGGTCGTACTCAACAACCTGTACAAGAACACGCAGCTGCAGACGAGCTTCGGCGTGATCAATCTTTCGATCGTCAACGGGCAGCCGCGCGAGCTGAGCCTGCTGCAGACGATCAAGTACTTCATTGAACACCGCGTGGACGTGGTGCGGCGCAGAACCGATTACGAACTGCGCAAGGCGCGCGACCGCGAACATATTCTGCTGGGCTTCCGGCTGGCGCTGGACAATATCGACCGCGTGATTCAGCTGATCCGCGAATCGAAGTCGCCGCGCGAGGCGCGCGACACCCTGGTGGCGGCATCGACGCAGTTTGTCTTCAATTCGCTGTATCTGAAGGCGGCGGGGGCGGCCGAGCCGCTGACGCAGCTGACCGAGAAGCAGGCGCAGGCGATCATCGAACTCCAGCTCCAGAGACTGACGGGGATGGAGCAGGACAAGATCACCGCGGAACTGGCCGATATTCAGAAGCGCATCGGCGAGTATCTGGAGATTCTGGGTTCGGAAAAAGTGCTGCGCGAAGTGATCGTCAAAGAGCTGAAGGAAATCGGCAAGGATTACGGCGACGAGCGGCGGACGCAGATTATCGACGACCCGGGCGATATCCGGCTGGAAGATCTGGTGGCGGTGGAAGACGTGGCGGTGACGGTCACGCACGGCGGGTATCTGAAGCGCACGGCGGTGGATACGTACCGGCGGCAGACGCGCGGCGGCAAGGGCCGGATCGGCATGGGCACGCGCAACGAGGACTTTGTGGAGTACTTCCTCGTGGCGTCGACGCACGCCTATCTGCTGATCTTCACGAATAAGGGCCGGGTGTACTGGCTGAAGATTTACGAGATCCCGGACGCGGGGACTGTGGGCAAGGGCAAGCACATTTCCAACCTCATCAACCTGCAGCCGGATGAGACGGTGAAGGCGTTCCTGCCGGTGGCGGAATTCGTTCCCGACAAGTTCATCACGATGGTGACGCGGCTCGGCGTGATCAAGAAGACCGAGCTGAGCGAATTCGACAACGTGATGGCGCGCGGGATTATCGCGATCGGCATTGACGAAGGCGATGAGCTGATTGCGGCGCGGCTGACGACGGGCAAGGATTACATCTTCCTTGGCTCGCATGACGGGCAGGCGATCCGGTTTGCCGAGGGTCAGGTGCGGGCGATGGGCCGGCCGGCGCGCGGGGTCCGCGGGATGGACCTGGCGGCGGGCGACTTTATTGTGGGGTCGGAAGTGGTGGGCGAGGAAGGCCTGATTCTTTCGATATCCGAGCACGGCTACGGGAAGCGGACGAAGCTGGGCGATTACCGGCTGACCAACCGCGGCGTCAAGGGCGTCATCAATATGAAGACGACCAACAAGACGGGCAAGGTGGTCGGGATCCTTTCCATCAAGGAAGACTCGGACCTGATGATTGTGACGCGGGACGGCAAGATGATCCGCATCGATTCGGGCGAGATCCGGCAGGCGGGGCGCTCGACGCAGGGCGTGCGGCTGGTGCGGATGGAAGAGGGCGATCAGGTGGCGGCGGCGTGCCTGATTCCGGAATCGGAAGCGAAGCCGGAAGACGAGCCGGAGCTTCCGCTGCAGTAGTTTCGCGACAAGGTTTCGCGACAAGGTTTCGCGAAACAGCTTCGCGACAAAACGAGGTTAGCGGCGTCGCGTCCGCGGTTGCGGTGCGGGCGTGACGCCGGTATAGCGCGTTTGGGGCGGGGCTCGGGGCGGGACTGGGACGGGGCTCAAAAAAAAGATCCGGCGGAGAATTTTCCCTCGTGACTTGCCAGGCGGCGGCAAGCCGCATATGCTGAATCCGTGACCAGACGAGAACTGCTTTACACCGCGGCGGCGGCCCTGCCGGCACGGGCGCTTTTGGCGAAGGCTTCGCAGCCGAAGACGGCGGTGAATTTCGAGATTCCCGAGCACGCCTGCGACTGCCACACACACATCTTCGGCGATCCGAAGCAGTTTCCTTTCTGGGAAGGCCGTTCGTACACGCCCGAGATGGCGCTGCCTTCCGAGATGGCGGCACTGCACAGGGCGCTGCACATGGAGCGGGTGGTGATCGTGCAGCCGAGCATTTACGGGACGGATAATTCGTCGACGCTGTACGGGATGCGGGCGCGGGGCACGGCGGCGCGCGGGGTGGCGGTGATCGACGACAAGACGACGGCGGCCGATCTGGAAGCGATGCAGCGGGCCGGGATGCGGGGGATTCGCATCAACCTGACCAACAACGGGCAGAACGATGTGGGGCTGGCGCGGCGCAAGTTCACCGATGCGGTGGGGCAGATCCGGGACATGAAGTGGCACATCCAGATGTACACGAACATGGAAGTGGTGGCGGGGATCAGCCAGCTGGTGCAGAGCTCGCCGGTGCCGGTGGTGTTCGACCATTTCGGCGGCGCGGAGGCGGCGAAGGGGATGCAGCAGGAGGGCTTTGCGGAACTGCTGGCGCTGGTGCATCTGGGCAAGGCGTGGGTGAAGATTTCGGGGGCGTACCGGGCGTCGGCGAAGGCACCGAATTATGCCGATGTGACGCCGCTGGCGAAGGCGCTGATTGCGGCGAATCCGGAGCGGATTGTGTGGGGGTCGGACTGGCCGCATCCGGGACCGGCGGTGGGGAAGCCGACCGATCCGGCGCCGCTGCAGAAGATCGACGACGGACAGGTGCTGAATCTGCTGCCGGTGTGGGTGCCGGATGCAGAGGTGAGGAAGAAGATCCTGGTGGATAATCCGGCGCGGCTGTACGGATTCTGAGGGCGGCGGAAGGGTGTTTTCAGGCGACGCCCGACGCGGGCGGCCGGAGTAAGAGCGACCGGAAGCACTATAGGCAGCGGCGTTCGGGTTCGGCACGCTGAGGTTCCGAGAGAGGAACACTGTCGTGATCGAGGCTGTCCCAAAGGCGGGCATTCAGCGCAATCCGCTCGGCCGGCGACAAGCGCGCGATTACGGCGGACATGAGGGCTTCCATCGCTTGAGAATAAGCCGATTGCGACGGGGCTAAGTCCGGCTGCTCAGCCGGGCGCACTGCTTTGTTCGCGGGGGCCGGGGCATTCGAAGCGGGCGCCGTTCGCGCTGTTTGCATCGTTCGGATCGTCCGCACTGTTTGGGTCGCCGGCGGGATGAAAGCCGGCCTTGGTAAGCACGCGCACGGAGGCGGGATTGGCCCATTCGGTGTGGGCGAGCACGCGGGAGACGCCAGGCTGCGCGAGGGCCAGGCGGACGAGAGCGGCGACCATTTCGGTGGCGTAGCCGTTGCGCTGGAACTGCGGGAGTACGGAGTAGCCGATTTCGACAGCGCCCGAGCTGGGCGGGCCGAAGAAGCCGGCGCTGGCGACGAGTACGGATGGCTCGGCAAGCGTGACGGCGTACCAGCCGAACCAGCCGGCGCGATCGGGGGCGGCTTCGAGTTGGGCGAGGAGAAAAGGCAGGGCGTCGGCGAGAGATTCGGGCGGCCAGCTGGCGGGGACGGCGGCCTGCAGCAGGCGGGCGAATTCGGAGCGATCGCTGAGTTCGGCGCGCGCCAGTGCCACGGTGGCGGCAGTGAGGCGGAGGCGGGCGGTGGCCACGGTCGAGGGAAGTGCCTGGGGCATCGCTGACAGTGTATACGGCAGAACAGGCGCTGCGTCCTTTATCATCAGAACATGGCCACTATTGCGGCGTCCGCGGGGCTGGGAGCCGAACTGGAAGCGGGACTGGAGACCAAGCAGGATGCGCTGCTGAGCGCGCTCGGCGAACTCGGGCAGGTGATTGTCGCGTATTCGGGCGGCACGGATTCGGCGTATCTGGCATGGGCGGCGGGGCGCGCGCTGGGCGCGAAGGCGGTGGCGATTACGGCGGATTCGGCGTCGATCCCGGCCTCGCACAAGCGCGACGCCGAGGAGTTTGCGCGCGAGTTCGGCATCCGCCACGAGTATGTGGAGACGCGCGAGTTCGACAATCCCGACTACGTGAAAAATGCACCGGACCGCTGCTTCCACTGCAAGGACGAATTGTTTCACGTTCTGGAACGCGTGGCGGGCGAACGCGGGATTGCGCACATTGTGTACGGCGTGAATGTGGACGACCTGGGGGATTACCGGCCGGGGCAGCGGGCGGCGAAACTGCATCAGGTGAAGGCGCCGCTGGTGTACGCGGGCCTGACCAAGGCGGAGATCCGCGAGCTTTCGCGGCGGGCCGGGCTGCCGACCTGGGACCGGCCGGCGGCGGCGTGCCTGAGTTCGCGGATTCCGTACGGGACGCCGGTGACGATTCAGAACATCCGGACGGTGGAAGCGGGCGAAGAAGAGATCAAGGCGCTGGGCTTCCGGCAGTTCCGCACGCGCTTTCACGGCGAACTGGTGCGGATCGAGATTGCGCCGGAGGAGCTGCCGCGGGCGCTCGATGTGGAGATGGCACGGAAGCTGACGGCGATCTTCCGGCGGCTGGGGTATCGTTACGTGACGCTGGATCTGGAAGGGTACCGGCAGGGGTCGCTGAACGAAGTGCTGACGGTGCTGGAAGGCTGAAGTAATCGAAACGCATTATGGACGCTCGCCACGGGCGCGGCTTACGCTCGTTGGATGAGAAGAATTGCGCTCGGCGCTGCGTCCGCGCTGCTCTGCTGCAGCCTGCAGGCGCAGCAACCATTCGAGGCAATCCGAGTCGGCGGTCTGACGTTCAGCGGAAGCGTGCGCGACCGGGTGGAGAACTGGGAATGGTTCACGCCGGCGGGGACGGCCAATCCGAAATACACGTTCAACGGAACGACGGCGCGGTTCGGGCTGTCGCAGAACACGAAGACGCTGGACTGGGCGGCGGAGTTCGAAGCGCCGATTCTGCTGAGCCTGCCGGGCAATGCGGTGGCGACAGGGACGCCGGGCCAACTGGGCGTGGGCGCGAACTACTACGTGGCGAACGGCAGAAGCTCGAATTCGGCGATGCTGTTTCCGGACAAGCTGTTTGTGCGGCTGCATCGTTTCCTCGGCAGCGAGGCCGGCAGCCTGCAGGTGGGGCGGTTCGATTTCCAGGACGGCGGCGAAGTGGCGCCGAAGGACGCAACGCTGGCGGCGCTGAAGCGGGACCGGATTCAGCAGCGGCTGATCGGGCCGTTCTCATTTACCGATGTGATGCGGGCGTTTGACGGCTTCCATTACGTCTATAACAAGCCGGAGGTGAATTTCACGCTGATCGGCGCGGTGCCGACGCGCGGCGTGTTTCAGACGGACGGGTGGGGCTGGCTGCATGTGGCGTTCGGCTACGGCTCGGTCACGGGCCAGATGCACCACGGGGCGAATACGGCGGACTGGCGGCTGTTCACGATTTACTACCAGGACTGGCGGCCGGTGACGAAGACGGATAACCGGGCGGCGGCGGCGAAGGCGGCGGACCATGCCAATATCCGGATCGAGACGTTTGGCGGACATTTCGTGAACGTGACGAAGACGGCGGCGGGGTCGCTCGATGTGATGGGGGAGATTGCGGGGCAGACGGGGTCCTGGGGCGTGGAGACGCAGCGGGCGTACATGTTCGACGCCGAAGCGGGCTTCCAGCCGAATCTGCTGCCGCGGCTGAAGCCGTGGGTGCGGGCCGGTTATTACTACGGGTCGGGCGATTCGAATGCGAATGACAACCGGCACGGCACGTTCTTCCAGCTGCTGCCGACGGCGCGGCCGTACGCGAGGATGCCGTTTTTCGATATGGAGAATCTGGCGGACCGATTTGCGATGCTGACGCTGAAGCCGCACAAGAGGGTGACGTTCCACAACGAGATTCACAGCCTGCGGCTGGCGAACCGGAACGACCTCTGGTACACGGGGGGCGGCGCGTATCAGCCGTGGACGTTCGGGTATACGGGGCGGTCGGCGGGCGGGGCGGCGAGTCTGGCGAATTTGTTCGACGTGAATGTGGACGTGACGGTGAATGCGCACCTTTCGGTGACGCCGTATCTGGGATATGCGGCGGGGAAATCGGTGATTCAGGCGGTTTATCCGAAGGGCAAGGATGGGCATTTGGCGTTCCTCGAAGCGACCTATCGGTTTTGACAAGCGTTGCTGACAGGCGGGGCGGGTTACTCTGGCGTGTATAGAAGATGCGAATCACAAGCGCGAGCCGGTTGATCGCCGCGACGGTCTCAGCAGGGGTGCTGGCGGGGCTGGGCGCGGTGGGGTTTCACTACATCGCGGATTATCTGGACGACGTCTTGTTCGCCTGGGTGGACGCGCAGAAGGCGGTTTCGCGGCTGCCGTTCGTGCTGATTGTGCCGACGGCGGGGCTGTTTCTGATTGGCTGGCTGCTGCAGAAGTTTCCGGCCGGGCGGATTGGCGGCGTGCCGGAGGTGGTGGAGACGCTGCAGCATCACGAGGGGCGCGTGCCGATGGTGCGGCTGCTGAATGTGATTCTGAGCGGGCTGGTGCTGGCGGTGGGCGGGTCGGTGGGGCCGGAAGGGCCGATGGTGCAGCTGGGAGCGCTGGTGGGGAGCCAGTGCGGGCAGTTCTTCCGGCTGGGACGGCGGCAACTGGAGACGCTGGTGCGGGCGGGAGTGGCGGCGGGAGTTTCTTCGGCGTTCCGTTCGCCGGCGGGAGGCGTGCTGCTGACGCTGGAAATTTTCGGGGCGCGATTCAACCGCGATCTGACGGCGATTGCGATTGCGGCGGGGATCGGGTATCTGGTGCGGACGTCGATTCTGGGCGATGCGTATCCGTTCCGGCCGGCGGTGCAACTGGACCCGCTGCCGACTTCGACGCTGCTGGTAGTGGTGCCGCTGATGGGCGTGCTGGCGGCGGGAGCGGGACATTTCTTCATCGGGATGTTCAACCGCTTTAAGACGATTCTGCCGGCGGCGTGGCCGCTGTGGCTGCGGGTGACGATGGGCGGGGCGGTGGTGGGCGCGATCGGGATCTGGTATCCGCAGGTGATGTCGGCCGGGTATTCGACGATTCGGAAGGGCGTGACGGGCGAGATCGGGCTGGAGCTTTTTGTGGTGCTGCTGGTGCTGAAGATGGTGGCGACGTCGGTGACGTTCGGCAGCGGGGCGGTGGGCGGGCTGTTCGCGCCGACGCTGGTGATTGGCGCGCTGTTCGGCGGCGCGTTCGGCTACGGCGTGCAGGCGGTGCTGCCGGGGGCCATTCCGCAGCCGGCGCTGTTTGTGCTGCTGGGGATGGTGGTGATGTTCGGATCGATTGTGAAGGGCTACTGGAGCGGGCTGCTGATGATCGCCGACCTGAGCGGCTGCTACCACCAGTTGCTTTTACCGGGTGTGATTGCGGGCGGAATTTCGTATCTGATCAGCTGGGAGCTGCATGAGAAATCGATATTCGGCATGACGCTGGACCCGGCGGGCGCGGCTCTGGAAGCGGCCGAGCGGAATGTGGCCGCAGCACATTTTTAACGCGAACGAAACGGACAACTGCGAGGATAGGATAATCGGGAATATCTGGAGAATTCGGAGGAACTGTGCAGAACGATCAGGAAAAGCAGAAATTCGGAGAGCCGCTGGATGACATTTCGCTGGCGGCGGTGACGTCCGCGTCGGCGAACGCCGGGACGGTGAGCCTGAGCGGACGAATGGCGGGCAAGAAGGGCGCGGTGGTGGTGTTCTGGAGCGGCATCTGCTCGCACTGCGTACGCTACGACGCGTACCTGAATTCGTTCGAGGAGCGGCATCCGGAGCTGAGTCTGATTGTGGTGGCGTCGCGGCACGGCGAGGCGCCGGAGATGATCCGCAAGACGATGGCGGAGCGCAAGCTGACGTTCACGATGGTCTACGACCCGGAGAGCAAGGTGGCGCGGCAGTGGTACACGCAGCAGACGCCGCGGGCGTTCCTGATGGACGCGGAGCGGCGGCTGATCTACCGGGGCGCGATCGACAACTATAAGTACCCGGAGGATCCGGAATACCTGGGGTATCTGGAGCCCGCGATCGGGGAGTTTTTGACCGGCCAGCCGGTGAGCCGCACCGAGACGGCGAGTTTTGGCTGCGCGATTTTCTCGGTTTACTACATTTTGCCGAAGGCACTTTAGACCCTATGAGCTCCCCATTTACGCAGTTCCTGAAAGTACCTTCCTTCCTGCTGGAGACCGGCCTTGCGGCGGTCCAGACCGCGCTGGAGACGGCGCAGAAGACAATCGAAACCGTTACGGGCCAGGAGACGGGGCAACTGAAGGGCGCGCCGATCGACGGGCCGCACGACGCGGACACGGCGGTTTCGGACTTCGCCAACCGGGCGTCGCGGATTGCGCGGTACATGCCGCTCGATGCGCGCGAACTACCGGGGGCGACGAAGGAGATGCTGGATGCGGCGAAGTCGTCATTCGGCTATGTGAAGCTCAACGATCCGAAAAATCTGCTGTTTCCGGCGCAGCTGATGCTGGCCACGGGCAGCCTGCTGGCGCAGAGCGCGCTGCGGGGCCTTGTGACGTACGAGGTGATGGGGCCGAAGCGGGTCCAGCTGCTGGCGACCGATTTCTTCGATATGTTTACCGAGCTGCAGGTGTTTGTGGGGCTCGAGTACACGGACGTGATCCGCAAGTGCGAAGAGCGGCTGAAGACGGCGCCGGACGACCACCGGATTCGCTACGAACTGGGCGAAACGCTGGTGAAGTGCGGGCTGTACGAGCAGGCGGTGACGCAACTGCGGCACATACCGGAAGATTCGTCGTATTACGCCAACGGGATGCACGAAGCGTCGGTGGCGCTGTACCGGGCGGGGCGGCTGGACGAGGCGGCGAGGACGGCTGTGGAGGCGCTGCAGGCCAATCCGGCGAATGAGCGGACGCGCTCCTGGCTGTGGCTGACGGCGCAGAAGATGGGCGGGTATCCGGCGTACGTGCCGGCGGCGCTGCAGATTCAGATCCGTGCGGGCTACGATACGCCGACGCTGCAGTTCGAAGATATTGCGGCGAAGATCGGGCTGGATAAAACGAGCGCGGGGCGCGGGATTGCGATCTTCGATTACGACAACGACGGCTACCAGGACATTCTCATCGCGGCGGCGCACGGCGGCTGCAATCTTTATCACAACAACGGCGACGGCACGTTTTCCGACGTTTCGATCGGCTCGGGGTGGGACAGCTGCGTCAACGGCTTCGCGCTCACGGTGGGCGATTACAACAACGACGGCTTCGCGGATGTGTTCGTGACGCGCCTCGGCTTCTATGCGGGCGAGTGCCAGTTGTTCCGCAACAACGGCGACGGCACCTTCACCGATGTGACGAAGGAGGCCGGGCTGAAGGTGTGGGGGCCGGGCTTCACGGCGTCGTGGATCGATTACGACGGCGACGGGAATCTGGATCTTTTCATCGCCAACAATCTGGGCGGGCTGTTCGAGCGCAAGACGCCGAACCGGCTGTTCCACAACAACGGCGACGGGACGTTCACCGAGGTAACCGAAAAGGCCGGGCTTTCGACGATGTGGCCGACGATCGGCGGCGCGTGGGGCGACTACGACAACGACGGCAAGCCGGATCTGTTCCTGAGCAACGGGCTGGGACGTTCGCAGTTGTACCGGAACAACGGCGACGGCACGTTCACGGACGTGAGCAAGGAAGCGGGCATCGACGCCCTGTGCTTCGGGAGTCCGGCGTTCTGGTGGGATTACGACAACGACGGGTGGCTGGATATCGGACAGTTTTCGTGGTCGGACCACGAAGACGTGCTCTACACGCTGGAGCACGGCGAAGGGCCGGCGGACGGGCATCCCATGCGGGTTTATCACAACAACCGCAACGGCACATTCACGGAAGTGGGGCGCGAAATCGGGCTGACGGGCTGTTTCGGCACGATGAGCGGCAACGCCGGGGACTTCAACAACGACGGGTTCATGGATGTGGTGCTGGGCAACGGCAGTCCGAAGATGGACCGGCTGGAACCGATGATTGTGCTGGAAAACGACGGCACGAAGTTCCACAACATTACGTTTTCGGCGGGCTTCCCGTTCCTTGGCAAGAGCCACGGCGTGAACATGGGCGACCTGTTCGGCGACGGCAGAATGTCGGTGCTGGTGGCGGCGGGCGGCGCGTATCCGGGCGACTTACTGACAACCGGCGTTTATTGTCCGACAAAGTTACCGGGTAATTACCTGAACGTGCGGCTGAAGGGGACAAAGAGTAACCGGAGCGCAATCGGCGCGCGGGTGATTGTGCAGGCGGGCGGCAAGACGCAGATGCGCGAAGTATCGGGCGGCAGTAACTTCGGCTGCCTGCCGCTGGAGCAGCATTTCGGGCTGGCGAAGACGGAAGCCATCGATTCGGTGGAAGTGCGCTGGCCGAGCGGGTTAAAGCAGACCTTCCAGGGCATTCCAATCAATAAGACGGTGGAGTTTACCGAAGGGCAGGATAGCTGGCTCGACGTATATCTTAAGAAGTAAGTGAGCGCAACGTAAGTGAACGGATGCATGATGGCAGACTACGACGTAATCATCACCGGGGCGGGGCTGGCGGGACTTACACTGGCGAGGCAACTGATGCTCTACACGGAGCGGAAGGTGCTGGTGCTGGACAAGCTGGAGAATCCGCCGGGTAAGTCGCAGAAGGTTGGCGAATCGCTGGTGCAGCTGGGCGGATATTACTTTTCCAAGACGCTGGATCTGGAAGAGCATCTGCTGACGCATCACTTTACGAAGTACAATCTGCGGTTCCATTTTCCGACGGCGGCGAAGGAGCAGGATTACTGGGATCATGTGTCGTCGGCGTCGATCCGGACGCAGTCGAACATAGCGACGTTCCAGGTGGACCGGAATCTGCTCGAAGTGGAACTGATGCGCGTGAACCGGGAGAATCCGCGGTTCACGTTTATCGGCGGGGCGAAGAACATTCAGGTGCAGCTGGCGGAAGACGGCGGGCTGCATCGGGTGAACTGGAGCGGCGGGTCGGCGACGGCGGAGTGGGTGGTGGACGCCTCGGGGCGGCCGGGCATTCTGAAGCGGAGTTTGTCGCTGGCGAAGCCGAATAATATCCGGCACGGTTCGACGTGGGCGTGGGTGGACGGGCTGGTGAATCCGGAGCTGCTCAGCCGCTACTCGCACAAAGAACGGCTGGTCCACCGGAAGCGGCAGAAGCTGGGGAATTATCCGTTTTTCCTCGCGACGAATCACTTCTGCGGCGAAGGGCGGTGGTTCTGGGTGATTCCGCTGCACGGGATGACGAGTCTCGGGCTGGTTTACGATCATGCGGTGGTGAATCCGGAAGAGGTGTCCAACGGGCGGAAGATGCTCGACTGGGTGGCGAAGGAATGGCCAATGTTCGCCGAGGACTTCCGGAAGCGGAAGATCGTGGACGAGGGCCGCTTCGTTGATTTCTCCTTCGACGCGCAGCAGACGATCAGCGCGAAGAAGTGGGCGATTTCGGGAGAGGCGGGGCGGTTTTCCGATCCGCTGTACAGCCCGGGCAGCGATCTGATTGCGATCTACAACACGCTGATCGTGGATGCGATCGAGTCGAAGGATGTGGCGCGGCTCGAGGCGAAGTGCGAATTCTTCGAGCAGATCATGCGGGTGATGTACGAATCGTACGTGCCGTCTTACTCGATCAGTTATAACTGCCTGGGCGATGCGGAGACGCTGACGCTGAAGTATACGTTCGAGTTGGCGATTTACTTCGGCTTCTTTGTGCTGCCGTTTACGAATCAGTTATTCGCCAATCCGCAGTTCATGAAGACTTATCTGCGGAAGTTTGCGCTGTTCGGGCCGATTAACAAGAATCTGCAGATGTTCCTGCGGGATTACTTCAGCTGGAAGAAGGCGCAGGGGCTGACGGTGCCGGCCGAGCCGGTGCACATCGATTTCTACGACATGGTGCCGCTGCGGATGTCGGAGAAGCTGTTCTATGAAATCGGGCTGACGGTGCCGGAAGCGGAAGACGTGCTCGACATGCACGTGGAGCGGATTAAGGAATTCGCGCGGCACATACTTGCGCATGTTTACGCGGTGGTGCTGGGCGATAAGCGGGTGCTGCTCAATGCGCCGTTTATCGCCAGCCTGAAGCTGCGCGACACATCGTTCGATCCGGCGCGGATGCGCGAGGATTACGCGCGCCACGCCGATTCCGATCAGATTTATGCCTGGAATTTGAATCCGTTTGCGCTGGAGGAGTTCATCCCGCAGACGATGCCGGAGGTAACCACCCATGACCGCTGAAAAAGACCTCGCGCCGCTGCTCGAAAAATGCTTTCTTTTCGATGCCACTGAAGATTCCTATGAGATGACCGGCATTACCGGACGCATTCCGGAATGGCTGCGCGGCACTTACTATATGAACGGCCCGGCGCGGTTCGAACGCGCGGGCATGCGTTACCACCACTGGCTGGACGGCGACGGGATGATTTGCGCGATCCGGTTCGGGGCCGATGGCGTGCGGTTCACCAATAAGTTCGTCGGCACCACCAAGCTGAAGGATGAAGAGGCGGCGGGTAAGTTTGTCTACCGCGGCTTCGGCACGGCATGGGAGGGCGATAAGCTGCTGCGCGGCGTCATGCTGGAGCCGCCGAATAACGTCAGCGTGTATCCGTATAACGGGAAGCTGCTGGCCTTCGGCGAACAGGCGCTGCCGCTCGAACTGGATCCGGTGACGCTGGAGACGAAGGGTTATTACGACTTTGACGGCGCGCTGAATGAAGTGACACCGTTTGCCGCGCACGCCAAGACGGATCCGACCAACGGGCACCTGCTGAACTTCGGCGTTTCATTTTCCATGACCGAGCCGATGCTGAACGTGTTCGAGTTCGACCCGCACGGCGAACTGGTGCGGCGGCGCCGGCACAAGCTGGAGTATCAGCATTCGGTGCATGACTTCGGCTTCACGCAGAATTATGTGGCGTTCTACCTGAGTCCGCTGATTATGGATTTCGCGCGGTTCTGGGGCGAGGGCGCGTCGGTGATGGAGTCGCTGAAGTGGGAGCCGGAAAAGGGTTCGGTGATCTTCGTGGCGCCGCGGTCGGCAAAGGAACCGGGCTTCCGGGTGGAAGTTCCGCCGTGTTACTGCCTGCACCTGATCAACTGCTTTGAAGAAGGCGGGATGGTGATGGTGGATGTGCTGGAGATGGACCGACCCATCTACGTGGAGTACCAGCCGGTGCCGGATCTGTTCCCGACGGCGTCGGCGTGCCGACCGGTGCGGTTTGTGATCGATCCGGTGAAGAAGCAACTGGTGGAGCGGATTGCGATGAGCTACGACCTGGCGCCGGATTTTCCGTCGACGGGCGCGCATCTGCAGGGCGCGAAATACGATGCGTTCTGGGTGCTGGGCATCGGGGCGAACGGCCTGCCGGGGCGCAAGTTTTTCGATCAGCTGGTGAAGGGTTCGTGGAAGGCGGGCGATGTCTGCGACAAGTGGATCGCGCCGGCCGGGGAGTATCTGGGGGGCGAGCCGGTGGCGGTGATGAATCCGGCGAATCCGGAAGAGTGCGTGGTGATCTGCGTGCATTCGATTCCGGCGGAGGACCGGGGCGAGTATCTGCTCTTCGACGGGCATTCGCTGAGCACGGGTCCGATCGCGAGGCTGCCGCTGAAGAACAAGATCCACGCGGGCTTCCATACGAGTTTTCATTTCGACTAAGCCGGCGGGCGTCGTGCCGCAACGTTGCCGCGCGGCACGGATTTTCGTATAAACTGAGACACAGCGCGAGGTTGGCATGACACAGCCCGGTACGACTCAGTACGACATCAGCATTTCACCGGACGAGGACGGACAGGAGTTTCGCGCGCTGCTGCGCGGGCCGGGCCTCGAGAAGGGGCGCGTCTATGTGTTTCGCAACACGGAGCGCTGCGCGTCGTTTGCGGAGGCGGTGAACTTTGCTTACCGGCAGGGCCTGCGGGACGGGCGGCGGCAGGCTGAGAACAGCACGGGCGAGGTTTTTCTGGTGAGCGGGACGACGCCGGAGAACATGACGATCCGGCGCGAAGGCTGGTGGGCGCGGGCGAAGCGGCGCTGGCTGCGGCTGCGGTAGGAAGCCCGTTTTTACGCGACTTTGAAGCCGCAGACTTCGATAAAGTCTTTCAGCGTCTTCTCGCTGGTCTGGTGTTCGTCGAAGCCGATTTTCACGTTGCGTTCCGGCCAGCTGGCGGAAACGCGCGCGACGCCCTTCATCCCCTTCAGCATAACTTCGAGGCCGGTGGCACAGGTGATGCAGGTGTAGCCTTCGACCTTCCAGACCACGGCACGGGTTTCGCGTGCGGAAGGCGGTGTCTGCGGAGAGGCGGCGGTGGCGGCACCACCTGCGATTGAGGTGGCGCCGGCGGCGGTAGCGGTACTCACGCGGCGGAGAAAGTTTCTGCGGTCCATGGCGGATATCCTCGGAGCTATTGTGCCGATGCGGTGCCGGGTTCGTACTTCCAGGCGGTCTGAATCTGCGCCTTTTCGGCGAAACGCGTGTCGGTGTATTCTTCGAACTCGATCTTCTTATCGAGCACGCCGGTTTCGATCATCAGGTCGCGGACGAGGTCGAAGTCGGCCTTGCGCGGGCTGAGGTGGTTATAGATGACGCGGTCGAGGGGTTTGGTAAGCGCCCATTCGAGCAGAGCCGGTTTCTGGTTGTAATAGAAGCGGCCGACGAAATCGGCGGCATTTTCGCGGTATGGTTTGCCCTGATCGAGCCAGAGGCCGGAGCGCGCGATGCCGTCGACGAGAACCTGCACGGCTTCGGGGCGCGAGGCGATGACGTCTTCGCGGACCACGAGCACGCAGGACATGTAATCGGGCCAGTATTCTTTGGCGTGGAAGAGAACGCGTCCGAAGCCGCTCATTTCGGCCTGCGAAGGGAAGGGCTCGCCCATCGAGAAGGCGTCGATGGCGTGGGCCGCCAGAGCGCCGGCCACATCGGGCGGGGCCATTTCGACCATTTTGACCTCGCTCGGCTGAATGCCCCAGACCTTCATGGCGCGGAAGACGATGAGGCGTTCATCGGAAAAGCGGCTGGGGATGGCGACGGTCTTGCCGCGGATATCGGCGAAGGTCTTCACCGGGCCGTCCTTCTGCACCACGAAACCGGTGCCGTAGCGGTGGCCGAGATAGACGATGCGAATGGGCACGCCCTGGGCTTTGAGCGCGATGGCGAGCGGGGCCACGATGAAGGCCGCCTGCATCTTATTCGAGATAAGCGCTTCTTTGATTTCGGGGAAGGCCTGAAACATGCGTGGCAGGAAGACTTCGCCGGCTTTGGAGAATTTTGAAATATAGTCGGTGACCGGGCAGGCGAGGTGGCAGGTGACCGGAATGTAGGCGACGTTGAATTTGCGCCTGGCCTCGGGAAGATAGTCGTTGGTGATGGCCTGCCAGTTGACGTTGAGATAGGCGTGCAGGCACGAGATCATGCCGAGCCAGCCGAACGCAACGAGCAGGATCCGGTTCTTAAGCTTCAAGGCGGAATCCCCAGCGAACCGACTTGATTTTCTCGAGGCGGCGGAACGCCAGGTCAAGCGCGAGGCCGATGGTACCGATCATGAGCATGGCGGCGATGACGAGATCGTAGCGTTTGCCGGAGTTGCGCGCGTCGATGACCAGGTAGCCGAGACCGGAATCGACGGCGATCATTTCGGCGGCGACGACGACGAGCCAGGCGATGCCGAGAGCGATACGGAGCCCGACGATGATCTGCGGCAGCGCGGCGGGGAAAACGACTTTCGCCAGCAGCGCGGCCGGGTGCAGGCCGAAGTTGCGGCCGGCGCGGCGAAACATAGAAGGCACATTGCGGACGCCGTTCATGGATGCCACCACGATGGGGAAAAAGGCGCCAAGAAAGATCAGGTACATGGCGGCGGCGTCGCCCACGCCGAACCAGAGGATGGCGAGCGGAATCCACGCCAGCGGGCTGATAGGGCGGGCCATCTGAATGACCGGGTTGACGACCTGAGCGGCGGCCGGATACCAGCCGAGCGTGAGGCCGAGCGGCACGCCGAGCAGCACGGCGAGGCCATAACCGACGGCGACGCGGTGAAGCGAATCGGCAATATAAGAGCCGAGCACGCCCTTCTTCATCAGTTCGTCAATGCCGTTGAGCACGTCGGCGGGCGAAGGAAAGATCTTCGAACCGGAAAACTGCACCGCGTAGTGCCAGAAGGCGAGGAACACGGCGGCCGCGAGAACCGGCCAGAAGAACTTCTCCCACTTGCGCGGCTGGGTGAGGGAGTTCATACCTTGTGGGCGAGACCGATCTGTTCGAAGATGCCGTCGCGCAGTTCGAGGTAGCGCGGCGAGCTGATGTCGCGCGGATGCGGAATGTCGATTTCGACGATCTGCTGAATTTTGGCCGGGCGGGCGCTCATGACGACGACGCGGTCGGCCAGCTGAACGGCCTCTTCAATGTCGTGCGTCACGAAGATGATGGTCTTCTTTTCCGCCTCCCAGATGCGCAGCAGTTCGCCGCGCATGATGAGGCGGGTGATGGAATCGAGCGCGCCGAAGGGCTCATCGAGGAAGAGCATGTCGGGGTTGACGGCGAGGGCGCGGGCGACTTCGAGGCGCTGTTTCATGCCGCCGGAGAGTTCCTGCGGGTACGCCTTTTCGAAGCCCTGGAGACCGACAAGTTTGACGTAATAGGCGATGCGGCGGGCGCGCTCTTCCTGCGGCAGTTTGAAGAGGCCGAAGGCGATATTGCCTTCCACGGTGAGCCACGGGAAAACACCGCGCTCCTGGAAGACGAAGATGCGGCGGGGATCGGGGCCGGTGACGGGTTCGCCGTCGATGGTGACTTTTCCGCTGGTGGGAGCGAGGAAGCCGGCGATGGAGTTCAGCAGCGTGGACTTGCCGCAGCCGGAGGGGCCGAGCAGGCAGATGAATTCGCCGTCGTAGACGTCGAGATCGACGCTGTCGAGGACCGAGGTTTCCTTGCCGTCGCGCCGGAAGATCATGCTGATGCCTTCGGCCCGCAACTTGGTTTTCACTGCCCGCGCCGTGGTGGGCGCCGTTGTCTGTGACATAAACGATTAGTCCTCTGAGTAGCCCCAACGGAGCGAGCGAATCTTTTCGAACGAGCGCATGCCGACATCGAGCAGGAGGCCGATGAGCCCGATCATGACCATGCCCGCGACCACGAGATCGTAACGATTGCCGGCGTTGCGGGCATCGACGATGAGAAAGCCGAGGCCGGAGTTCACGGCGATCATTTCGGCGGCGACCACCACCAGCCAGGCGATGCCGAGCGTGATGCGGAGGCCGATGATCAACTGCGGCACCACGGCGGGGTAAAGCACGCGCCAGACGATGCCGGCGGTGCTGAGGCCGAAGTTGCGTCCGGCATTGATGTAAACGGCCGGGATGCTGCCGACCGCGTTCATGGCGGTCAGCGTGAGCGGCAGGAACGAGGCGAGGAAGATGAGAAAGATGGCGGCAACGTCGCCGACGCCGAACCAGAGGATCGAAATGGGAATCCAGGCAAGCGGCGAGATGGGCCGGAAGATCTGGATGAGCGGATTGAGGGCCATTTCCGCCCGGCGGAACCAGCCGATGGCGAGGCCGAGGGGGATCGCGGTAACGGCAGCAAGAAGGAAGCCCCACGTGACGCGGAATAACGAGGCGACGATGTACTTAAAGAGCAGGCCGCGCTGCGCCAGTTCCACGAAGGCGCCGCCGACGGCGAGCGGATCCGGCAACAGATGATTGGACTGGCGCGAGATGGCGACGTGCCAGGCAACCAGCAGGAGCGCGATGAAAGCCCAGGGACGCAGACGGACGAGCAGGTTCATAGCGTGAAACTCCGTTCGGCCGAAGCTGATAACAACTCCGGCAGAGCCTGAGCCAGCGAATAGGGCGAAGCCGGGAAAAATGCTGCCACTGCCGAGCGATCCTCCTGAACCGATTCGTTGCGCGTTCGGTTAAACGCTGCCGGAAAATGGTCACGCGCCGGAAAAAGCGCGAGCGACGGCCCAGCGATTTTTTCAAGGTAGCCCACCGGGGAGCGCCAAACAATAGTGTAAAGCCACTACCGCCGGGCCGATCGAGGAATGCGCAGCGGAAAGGCCGCGGAAAATCGCGGCGGACCTTATGAAAACACACGGGGAACTGGTATACTGGGGACTTCCCCGCCTCGGGGACGCAGCCCGAAAAGGCCAGGTAGCTCAGTTGGTAGAGCAGCGGACTGAAAATCCGCGTGTCGGGGGTTCAACTCCCTCCCTGGCCACCACATTCCAAAAGACTTACCCCCAAAATACAGCAGCACAATTTCACGCCGGAATGTTCTCCGCCGCGCGGTGAATCATTTCGCCGCCACGCCGGTGACGCCGGAACGTTCCACCGCTGCTTTCACACAGCCGGCGGCGCGCAACTCGGCGAGGAGCGCCTCGATCTGCTTCAGCTTCGCGGCGTCGCCCCGTTTGACCACGATGGCCTGCTCGACGACGAGAAAGTTATCGGGAATCGCGCGCAGTGTTCCTTTCGATGCGGCGGCGGCGTCTTCGGCGCGCTGGCGATTGACGCCGAACGCATCGACCTCGCCCGAGAGCAGGAGTTTTTCGAGATCCGCCTGACCGGGCATGGTTTCAAAGACGCGCACGGCGGCGCTGCGCAGGTTCGCGCTGAGGAAGAGTTGCTGCGTCTGACCGCGAACGGCGGCGATGCGGAGGCCGGGCCGGTCGGCATCGGAGGACTTTTGAACCGGCGAGGCGGCGGGGACGATGTAGGCGTTGAACATCATCTCGTAGGATGCGGAGAAATCGACCTGCGCGGCGCGCGCCTTGTCGAATGCGAGGAAGCCGATGTCGGCGGAGCCGTCGCGGAGATGGGCGATGACGTGGTCGGCGTCGGGATCGGGAAGGAGGACGAGCGGGACGTGCAGGCGGCGGGCGATCTCGGCGGCAAGATCGGCGACGACGCCGGTGGTCTTGCCGGTCGCGGGGTCGACTTTGCCCTGCACGGGGTTGAGACCGAGCCAGGCGGCGCGCAGAGTGCCGGTGGGAGCGAGGTCGGCACCGAGCGCGAGGCGGGTCGTCAATACAGCGGTCAGGAGAATGCGCTGGCGCATGTCCCCGTATGTATATCAGAGACGGGACGAGCGCGGGGCGAAATTCAGATGAGGTCGATTTGGCGGAGGCAGCGGTAGAGATCGGGCGTGCCGGCGTCGTGGAGGAGTCCGCCGAGGCAGGCGCGTTCGATTCCGGCGGCCGCCGGCGCGCCGATCAGAGGATCGACGAGGCGGTGAAACTTTTCATTGACCTCGACCGTCGCGGCGGACTCGGGGTCGCCTGCAGCGGCGAGAACCAGTTGCGAGAGGATGCGGCCGTCGGCGAGAACAACATCCACACGGGCGGGCCACTGGCGTGGATAGTAGCTGGCGAGATTGTCATCGGGAGCGACTTCGACGAGGTCGATGAAGGCGGCGATGGCGGGCTCGCCGCTGAGGTCGGGGCGGGCGATGTCGAGGAGCGCGTCCGGACGGTGGGCCGCGAGAGCGAGATGATAGGCGGCACTGGTGATGCGCCCGGCACGCACGCCGGAGGTCTGGCGATGGCCGATCATAGTGGCGTAGGCGGGCGGCACGGCGATCCGCACGCTGGCGACCTGCGAGGCGGGAACGGCGGCATCGGCGAGCAGGGCGCGAAAGCCGTCGATCGCAGCGGCGCATTGCCTGGCCGCGCAATAAATTTTCAGGCTGACTTCATCGATGGCGCCAGCGGAGGCGGCGCTGACATCGGCCGGATCGTTCAGCCGGCCGGCGAGCAGGGCTCCCGGATCGCACGTGATGCCGTGCGTTCGGGCGAGCCAGTCCTGATCGAGCAGCGTGCGATCGGACTCGAGGCCCTCGGCGGCGGCGAAGGCCGCGGCGCATCCGGCCTGCACGGCGAAGCCGAGGAGAATCCAGCGGGCCGGAATTTTGGCATGGCCGCCCGGAGCGCCGCTGACCTGCGCGAGGGCGATGCCGAGGGCGTGCGCGGTCTGTTCGGCGTTGAGTCCCAGAAGACGGGCGGCGACGGCGGCCGCGCCCAGCGGTGCAACAAGATAAGTTGGCCAGAGGCCGCGCGAGAGTATCGAAGGGCCGGCGACAGCGATGCCGAAGCGCGTGACGGCTTCGTAGCCGGCGTGCAGCGCGGCAGTAAGCGCGGCGGCGTCGGGCCACGCATCGCGAGTCGCGTGAATGCGTGCCGCCGTGGTGAGAGCCGCGGGGATGACGATGGAGCCGGGCGCGGTGCAGGAGGCGCGGTGGAAGTCGTCGACCTCCGTCATCTTCACCATGCCGGGCGCCTGCACGACGCGGGCGGCGGCGGTGTCGGCCGATGCGCGAATCAGCAGAGCGCCTTCGCCGGTGGCGCGTCCGGCGATCCAGGCCCCGACGGTGTCGAGCAGATGGATGGCGAGGCGCTGGCGGGTTTGCGGAGTGGAAGGGCTCGCGGATGAAATCCATTCGCCCATGCGATCCAGAACGGTCATTGACAGGTCCCTCGCCAGAGAATTTCGGTTGTGTCGCGATGCACGGCGATCGTCGCCGAGACGATTGCGCTTTCCGCGCCGCTGCCGGCTGCGCCCGCGCGCAGCGTGTAGATGCCGCCGGCTTCGAGTGCATCCACAGGCTGATTCGCTGGATGACCGGGACTCGCGCACGCCGCGTGCTGCACAAACGGGTGCGAGTGCGGGGCGGCGAGACCGGACATTCGCACGCCGGCGCGCGCGCTGTCGAGCAGCGATTGCAGCGCGGCTTCGGCAGATAATGCGGCCGGATTGTCGCCGGCAGCAACGGTCGCCATACCTTCCGCGCAGCAGCCGGCGAAGCGCGTCTCCATGCAGATGAGCACGGGCGCGACGACGGGATCCGCAGTGCCGAAGAAGGGCAGCGGCGGGCCGCCGGGGCGCGCACTGGCGAGAATACGAAAGTCCTGCGCGCCTGCGCGGAAGGCGGCGCGTTCGGCTGCGATGGCGGCCGAGCGCGTGCCGGCACCGGCGAGCGTCGCAATCGAAAAGGCGCGATGTGCCGCTTCGAGGCAGCGGCAGGCGGCGCGCGTCAAATCCAGCTCGACGGGAGAGCGGCGAAGCAGGATGGCGTTCAGCGGAGCTTCCAGATCGAGCAGAGAGGCGCAGTCGCGCGCGGCATTAGTCAGCAGCGAATGCAGCCGGCGGGGCATGGTGCGGCAACCCCACGTGGCGAGAGTTGCCGAGCCGCCGGACAGCAACCGCAGTTCCTCCGCGATGGATTGGGCAGGCTCGCCGATGGCGCGCATCTGTTCAACCCACGTGAGTCGACGCGCGGCATCCAGCATGCCTTCGGTTCCGGCGGTCAGCAACCGCACACGCCCGTGCGGCGGAATGAAAGCGAGGGCCGGACCCAGCTTCGGAGTAAAACCGGTGAGGTACGCGAGCGCCGAGTATTCGGAACTATCGCCGTGAACGATGAGCGCGTGCGCGCCGTGGGCGGCCACGACGGCCCGGACTGCTGCGAGACGCGCGTCGCATTCGGATGGCGGCACGAGAGCGGGATTCCAGTCGTAGTTGCCGGTGAGCAGCGCGACGCTCTTCATCCGCATCGTCATGCCTCCTGTCAGCTGCCGATCGCGCCAAGCGCGGCGGTGCGCTGGCTCAGCACTTCCACGCCGGTTGCGGTGACGCGCACGGGCTCGCCGCAGAGCAGGTAGCCGGTCTCGGGCAGGAACTGGTTGGGATGCACGACGAAGATCATATTTTCTTCGAGAATGGTTTCATTGTCGAGGGCGATGTCGCCAGGCTGGATCGAGGCCGAACCGAGGCCGTGACCGCGGCGGCGGATGTGCGGCGGGTGGCAGTATTCGGCGTATCCGGCGTCGGCGAGAACGCCATCGATAGCGGCGCAGACCGCGGAGACCGGCACGCCGGGACGCACGGCCTCGATGCCGGCCCACATGGCGCGAATCACAAGATCGTAGAGGCGGCGCAGTTCCCTGCCCGGCTCGCCGACAAATGCGGTGCGGCAGATCTGGGTGAACTGGCCGTCGAAGCTCGGCGAGATTTCGGTCAGAAGAATGTCCCCCGGCTGGAGCCGGCGCGCGCTGGATGGCATGACGGCGAAGTTGCGCGGCGCGGCATTGAGCATCAGGAAATTGTCTTCGGCACCGAGCGCCTTCATATCGCAGAGCAGTTCGGTTGCGAGATCGCATTCCGCCATGCCGGGGCGGGCCAGTTCGAGCAACCGCTCCATGCCTTGTTCCGCGATGGCGGTGGCGCGGCGCGCGCGGTCGATTTCGCCGGCGGACTTTGGGCGCGAGGCGGCGAAGAACGGGCCATCGAAGGCCTTCATTTCGCCCGGCTGCGTTGCGGCGAGGGACGCGAGCAGGGCCTCGGCAAGGTCATTGGGAAGCGCGTCGAAGCCCGCGGTTGCAATGCGCGCGGCGGTGCCGGGCAGATCCGCGCATGCAGCCGCAAGGTCACCGGTTGCCACACGATCGAACGGGCCCGGCCACTGCGCAACACGCTCGGCGTCGAAGGCGGGCGAGACGATGAGCTGCGCGCGCCCGTCCTGCCATAACGCGAAGATGCTTTCGCCGAGCGAGCGATAGCCGGTGAGAAAGACCACAGGATCGGAGCGGTCGAGCCGGTGACGTCCGGCCGAGGCAGCGACGAGGAGATCGACGCCGCGGCTCTGCATCGCCTGCAGCACGGCATTGCGCCGGTCCCCGAGATCGAACGGCGCAGGCACGGCTAGATGTTGCCTTTGTCCTTCAGTTCGGTGTCGTCGGTATCGGTGAACAATTCGTCCACGGGAATTTCGCGGCTGATGAGGCCCTGCATGTGGGTGTAGCGGATGGCGGTTTCGAGATTCCCGCGGTTGGTGGCGCCAAGTCCGTAAACCCACGGATCGGCTCCCAGCACGGCCTGCTGCTCTTCCCACGCGGCGCTGAACCAGGCGAGCGGCACCACGCGCGGGTTGCGAACGCGCTCATAGGCGATGCGCTTCGATTCCTCAAAAGCGCGCTGCAGGCTGGCCGCGACCCACGGATGCTGGTCCAGAATCTCCTGGCGAACCACGGTGACGTGCATGATGGGAAAGATTCCGGTGCGCCGGAAATACTCGGTCTCGATCTGTTTGTAGTCCGGGAACAGGCGCGCCACGCGTTTATCGCCGCGCAAAAACGGGCGCGGGAAGTTGGGGGAAATCATGGCGTCGATCTGGCCGGTGACGAGCATCTCATCGAGCGATTCGCCGGGGCGGATCATTTCAATGCGCAGCTCCGGGTGCGGCGTGAATTCGATGTCTTCGGCGCGCTCGGTGACCCAGGTCTGTTTGCGATGCGGGACGCCAAACTCTTCCTCCAGAATGCCGCGGACCCAGATGCTGCCGGCAGGCTGGAAGTTGGTGCCGCCGATGCGGCGTCCGATGAGATCGGCGGGCTTCGTGATGCCGGCCGAGGTGTTGACGAAGATGAAGCCGTGGCGGAAGCGGCGATGGAGGAAGACAGGGAGCGCGCTCCAGCGGGCGCCGCGGTCACGCGCCATGAAGTAAGCGCAGGCGTTGAATTCGCAGACGTCGTATTCGCTCGAACGCGCCATTCGCCAGTGGCGCTCGCGCGAACCGGCGCGCGTGAGCACGGTGAGGTCGATGCCGTCCGGCTGAACGGCCCCTTCGATGAGGGGGCGGGTGATTTCGTAGTCACCGCAGGCGAAAGTGAGTTGCAGTTTTTTTGACATGGCGGGATCTCCCGTTTGGCGGCGCGCGATTATCCGGCGCACCAGCGGCTGAAGCGGAGTTCAGCGCGGCGGCACAGTTCGTTGAGAGTGATGGCCAGCGCGGCGAGCACGCCGATCAGGGCGAAGAGATTCGCCGGCTGGAAAGTCTGCGTGAATGCGCTGGTGAAGCGTCCCACGCCCGCCTGCGAAACGTAGAGTTCGGCGACGAGAACGCCCAGCAGGACGGCGGTCATGGCGAGCCTCATGCCGGCGAAGAAGCTCGGCACCAGATGCGGGAACACAACGTAGCGCAGGACCTGCATCCGGTTTGCGCCCATCGAACGCGCGCTGCGCAGCAGAATCGGCTCGATGCTCTGGGCTCCGGCGGCGACGGTCATGATCATCGGGAACACGCCGTGGCTCACGCCGAACGCAATCTTCGAAACGGCTCCGATGCCGAAGACGACGACGAAGAGCGGCAGGATGGTGACCTGCGGCATCGCATATAGGAGCAGGATCACAGGGTACATGGCGCCGCGCGTGAAGCGATGCAGGCCGACGGCAAGGCCGAGGGCGAATCCGATCACGACGGCGATCACGAAAGCGACAAGGATTTCGAAGGAAGTGTAGTAGACGGCCTCAACGACATCGGCATCGCGGAACAGCGCCGCGAAGGCCGCCACCACCCGCGACGGCGGGCAGATGAAGAGCGGGTTGCCGAACGCGCGGGCCGCGACTTCCCAGATGCCGAGCAACAGCGCGATGACAGCGAGGCGGGCGACGGCGGGCTCAGGCCTGCTCATGCTTCCACCCCCGCTTTTCGGCGGCCGAGACGGCGATGTTGATCATGGCGGCAACCGACATGGCCAGCACAATATTGGCGAACATCTTCGCCGTGTCCATGCTTTCGGCCATCGAGACAATGCGGTGGCCGAGGCCGGCGAACGAAGCGATAGTCTCCGCACCGAGGATCGCCATGAATGCCGCGTTGGCGCCGATGCGAAGTCCGGCAAGGATCGCAGGCAGCGCGGCGGGCAGCATCACGAGGCGGAACGTCTGTCCGCTGGAGGCCCCCATGGAACGCGCCGCCGTGAGATACAAACGGTTCACGCCCGAAAGCCCCGTGATGGTGCTGAGCGCGACGGGGAAGAACGCGATGGTGGCGCCGATCGCAATCTTCGATCCGGGTCCGAGTCCGAAGAAAAGGACGTACAGCGGAAACAGCAGAATCGCGGGGACCGCGTACATGCCGGCCATCAGGGGTTCGAAGGTGCGCACTGCATAGCGCGTGCGGCTGACCGCATAACCAGCGGCGGTGCCGGCTGCGGCGGCGAGGAGGAAAGCCATGACGAGTTCGAAGAGAGTGGTCCGGAGATCGGGCCAGAAATCGGCATCGGCGGCAAGCGCGGAAAGCTCGTGCCCAACGGCGGGCATGGGCGGCAGAAGCAGCGGAGCGACGCGTCCGCTGGCGGTGGCGAAGTGCCAGAGCAGCGCGATGGAAGCGACAAAGGCCGCCTGCACCAGTCGCTGCGTCACGCGGCTGTTCATTGGCCGGGCTCCGCCGCCGGCAGGTTCATGGTGCTGCGGATTTCGTCGTGCAGCAGGTCGTAGAGTTCGTTGCGCAATTGCGCCAGCTTCGGCGAAGTCATGAAAGACTGCCGGCGCGGATGCTCCTCATCCACCGAAACGATCTGCTTGATGCGGCCGGGGCGCGCGCTGAAGACGGCGACGCGGTCGGCGAGAAAGACGGCTTCGGTGAGGCTGTGCGTCACCAGCACAATGGTTTTGCCGGCGTTGGCGAGCAGCAGCGACAGCTCTTCGCCGAAGACCATGCGGGTCTGTTCGTCGAGCGCGGCGAACGGCTCATCCATGAGCAGAATGCCGGTCCGCAGCGCGAGGGCGCGGGCCAGTTGCGCGCGCTGTTTCATGCCGCCGGACAACTGGCGCGGATAGTGACTGGCGAACGCCGAGAGGCCGGCGGTGGCGAGCGATTCGCGCGCGCGCGACGCCCTTTCACTCACCGGCACGCCCTGAAATTCCATGCCCAGTTCCACGTTTTCCTGAATGGTGCGCCAGGGGAACAACGCGGATTCCTGAAACACGAAAGCGACCTTCTGCGGCTGCGGTCCGCGAACCGGTTCGCCGTCGATCCAGATGTTGCCGGATTCGGGCGTGGCGAGGCCGCCGATCAGATTGAGCAGCGTGCTTTTACCGCAGCCGCTCGGCCCGACGAGGCAGACCATCTCGCCGCGGGCAATTTCCAGCGAAGCGCCGCCGAGTGCAACCACGCGGCGCGGGTCGCCCGCGGCGCCGTATGTCTGGCTGACATTCTGTACGCGGATCGCGGGAGCAGCGGGCGTCATTGGGTCAGCGCGCCGCGGCCGGCAAATACTTTTCGTTGATGAGTTTGCTCATATCCGGCTCGCTGGGCAACACACCCATTTCGACGTAGGAGCGCTTCAGGACATCCAGAGCTTTGGGGCGGAACTTTCCGTCGGCGCTGAACATCGGCATAATTTCGTCGTAGATGCGCGACGTCATCTCCGGCGTAACGCTCATGACGCGCGCGCCGATTTCGACCGACTTCGCCTTGTTCTGACGCATGTATGCAATCGTCTCAAACCAGGCGGCGAGAAAACGGCTCAGCGCATCGGGATTCTTCGCAAGCAGATCGCGGTGGCCGAAGATCACGTGAATGTGGAAGTCTTTCACCATGTCTCCGAAGCGCACCAGAATGTGCGATGCGCCCTGGGCTTCCATCCGGTAGGCGGTGCCGACGTCGACCACATTGCCATCCACCTGATGGGTGATGAGTGCCGAGGTCTGCGAAGCGTCGGTGCCGAGGCCGATGGTTTTGATTCCCTGCGTCCCCCAGCCCTGCTGGCGCGAGAGTTCGTGCGCCATCCATTCGGTGAGCGAGCCGACGGTGGAAACGCTGACGGTCTTGCCTTTGAGATCGGCGACGGTGCGAATCGGGCCGTCCTTCTGCACTTCGAGCACCAGCAGCGAGGGCTCGTTGGCGAGCGCGGCCACGCCCATCACCGGCGCACCCTTGGCGATGAAGGCGAGTTCGGGGCCGGAGCCGAGGCCGATGTCGATGCTGCCGGCCGCCATGGCCTGCTGCAGTTTGGAACTGCCGCCGAAGCTGTACTCGTCGATCTCGATGCCGTGCTTTTTGAAGATTCCGGTCTGGATGCCGACGTCGAGTGGCACGAAGGAGAAGGCCACGGAAATTGCTTTGCCGACGCGGAGCTTCGTCATGGTCTGCGCGGCGAGCGGCGCGGCGCCAGCTGTCAGAAGCATGCCTGCGGCACAGAACGCCGCGAAGGCGTGGCGGCGTGTGGTGGTGAGTCGGGTCATGCCGATCATTTTTTCACGGCTCCGGCTTTCACGGCTCCCGCATTTCCCCGGGACTTGCGCAACTGGCGCGTGGCCGCTTCGTCAACGCGGTCGCCATCGAGAACCACGGCGTAATCATTCAGCGCCTTTTCCGCGCTCACCATCTCCTCGGTCACGTCTTCGCGCACGCGCTCGGGATCGCGCTCCAGAGGATCGCCCCAGCCGCCGCCGCCACCGGTCCGCACAATGACTTCGGAATCGGCGGGCACCGGATACTGGCTCGCGTTCATGCTGCGGAATTCCTTCTCGCCGGGGACGCGCAGCAGATAATCCGCGGTGCCGCCGGGCCGGCCGTTCCACACGCCCCAGGGCGGGCAGTCGATGCGGCTGGGGCGGTGCAGATTCCAGCGGCCTTCCACAAAGTTGCGCACGCGGATGTCGATGCCGAGCCCGCCGCGGAACCTGCCCGCGCCGCCGGAATCGCGCCGCAGCGAGCGCTCCTCCACCAGAACCGGGCTTCGCAATTCGATCGATTCGATACTGCCGTTGCGAACGTCGCCCTGGCAGATGCTGACGGAGCCGGATTCGCCGTCTTCATAAGGCCGGCCGCCCCAGCCGCCGCCTTCGAGACTCTGCACCACGAATCGTTTGCGCGTCTTCGGATTGACGCCGAAGAACACGACCGCGCCGCCCAGCAGGCCGTGATGGGCCGCGGGGATGCCGTCCTTCATAGCCGGGGCCAGCGCGGTCAGGATCGTGTCCACAACGGTGGGGATCACGGTGCTCCAGCTGGCCATGGGCGCGGGGAAGCGCGCCATCATGATGTTGCCTTCGGGGATGATCACTTCGGCGGCACGGAAGGCGCCTTCATTCACGGGATCGAGCGGCGCCGTGAGAGCCTTGTATGCAACTCTGGCGCCCGCGAAGGTGCGCGAGTTGATGGCAGCCTTGCGCTCGCCGGAACAACCGGAAAGATCGATAATCATCTTGCCGCCGTCGACGGTGACCTTCGCATGGATGCGCACGCGGTCGCCCTGCAGGATGCCGTCGTTATCGAGAAACGATTCGGCCTCGTAAACACCATCGGGGATGGCGGAGACGACCTTGCGGCAGCGGGCTTCGGTTTCATCGAAGATCTGCGTGATGGCCGACAGCATCGTCCCGCGTCCGAATTTCTGAAACAGTTCGTCGAGGCGGCGGAAGGCAAGGCGGCAGGCCGCGATCTGCGAGCGCATGTCGCCGAGCGAGGCATCGGGGAAGCGAATGTTATCGCGAATCACCTTCAGTAAAACTTCGTTGACTTTGCCGGCCTCGTGGATTTTGAGCTGATCGAGTTGCAGCCCTTCCATCCACGCGTCGCGAACGGAGGGGCCGCCGCCGAAGCCGGTGCTGACGCCGCCGATGTCGATCCAGTGCGCGCGCACGATGGAGAACATGAGCAGTTCGCCTTCGAAGAAGTAGGGCGTGTAGATGACGACGTTATTCAGGTGCTGGCCGGCAACGGCCTGGTGATTGGTAATGATGACGTCGCCAGGCTGGAAGCCGTCCCGGCCGTAACGTTTCATGCCGTCTTCAATGATCACGCCGAGGTCAGCGACGAAGTGCGAAACGCCGCCCACGTTCTGCGAGATCAGCGCGCCATCGGGAGCGATGAGCGCGGTGCAGAAATCGCGCACTTCGTAGATCATCATGTTGTACGAAGTGCGATGCAGGTCGGCCGCCATTTCATTGGCGATGGCCGGCAGCGCGTTGCGCACAACTTCAAGAGTTACGGGATCGGGTTTCTGTGCCATTACGCTCTCCCCACTGAGATCAGGAGTTCGCCGGTCGCCGCCACGGTGAGGCGGTCGCCGGGGAACAGCACGGTTGTGGAGCCATATTCGCTGATCAGCGCCGGACCGGGCAATTCGGTTCCGCCCGGCAGATCGTCGCGTCGGTACACAGGACAGTCGACGGCAGGCCCGCCATCGTCAAAATACACCTGGCGAATTTCCTTCGGCGTCGCTGCGCCGCCTGTTGCCGGCGAGCGAAGAGCGAGTTTAGGACGGCGGCCTGTGGCGACCAGACGGATGTTGATGATCTCGACCGGCTCATCTTCGGCATGATGCGCGAAGCGATGCTCATGCAGCGCGTCGAAGGCCTTGCGGACCGCGCTGCGATCTCCGGCGGCAAGCTGTTCGGGCGTTACCGGCACGGGCAGCGTGAACTCCTGGCCGATGTAGCGAAGATCGAGGAAGGCCTGATAGGCGGCCGCAATGCCGGGCGTGAGCATCCGGTTGGATTCCGCGACCATATCTTCATAGGTGGCGAGGAGCTTCGCAAAATCGGCTTCCGGCAACTCGCAATAGAACGTGCGGACGAAATCGTGGCGCTCATCCGCCATCAGCATGCCGAGCGCGGAGAAGTGCGAAGGGAAGCGCGGAATCACCACAGTGGGGATGAAAAGTTCGCGCGCAATGGCCACGGCATGCAGCGGACCGGCGCCGCCCGAAGCGACCATGGCGAAATCGCGCGGATCGTAGCCGCGTTCCACGGAGACCTCGCGCACCGCGAGTGCCATCTTGGCGATGGCGATCTGCACGACCGATCGCGCGGCGGTTGCGGCATCCATATCGAGCGCCTTGCCGACGCGGTCCAGCATGCCGGCGATGGCACCGTCGCGATTCAGATGCATTTCGCCGCCGAGAAAATCGGAGGCGCCGATGCGTCCAAGAATCACGTTGGCATCGGTAATGGTGGGCTCCTGTCCGCCGCGGCGATAGGCGATGGGGCCGGGATCGGCACCCGCGCTGCGCGGACCGACCTTCAGCGCGCCGACGTCGTCGATCCAGGCGATACTGCCGCCTCCCGCGCCGACTTCGACGACATCGACAACAGAAACCATGACCGGATGACCGCTGGCCGCGCCGCCGACGTAGTAGCCTTCGGCCATGGCGGCTTCGCCCTCGCGAACGAGGCTGGCCTTGGCGGTGGTGCCGCCCATATCGAAAGAGACAACGTCGCGGAAGCCCAGCGCCATGCCGACCTGCGCGGCCGCGATGATTCCGCCGACGGGGCCGGATTCCATCATCATGACGGGACGGCGAAACGCGGCGGCCGGAGTCATGACGCCGCCGTTCGATTGCATGATGGCGAGGTCGCCGGCAAATTTCAGGCCGTCCAGACGCGTCTGCAGATTGCGGACGTAGCCGGCGACGCGGGGCCCGATGTACGAGTTGACGGCCGACGTGGAGATGCGTTCGTATTCGCGGTACTCGCGGAGAATCTCATGCGAGAGCGATACGTAGCAATCGGGCAGCGCTTCGCGAATGATCTCGCCGGCGAGGCGTTCATGCTCGGGGTTGGCGTAGGAGTGAAGGAAGCACACGGCGACGGCATCGACGCCTTCCTTTGCCAGTACTTCGCAGGCGGCGCGCACACTGTTCACGCAGAGTGGCTCGCGAACTTCGCCCGAGGCCAGCATGCGCTCCTGCACTTCGATGGTGCGATGGCGCGGCACCAGCGGGCGGGGCCGGTGGAAGAAGATGTTGTAGGCTTCGGGGCGGTTGCCGCGTCCGATGGTGTAGGCATCGCGCGTGCCGCGCGTGACGATCAGTCCGACATTGGCGCCGCGACGCTCAATGAGCGTGTTGATCGCGATGGTGGAACCGTGAATCAGGCTGCTGATCGCGGCCGGCTCGAGGCGCGCCTTGTGGATGCAGTCGATCAGCCCGTCGACGGGATCGCTCGGAGTGGTGAGACTTTTGGCCTGCAGGATCTCCTGGGAACTTTCGTCGAAGGCAATCAGGTCAGTGAAAGTGCCGCCAATATCGATGGCGACGCGTAAGCTCATAAGCCCACCATTGTGGTCATAACGGGTGAATGATCGGGGCTGGTCAAGACCGCATCCCGATGTCAGATCCTTTTTCTGTGGCGCGCCCGGGGTCTTCACCAGACGGATTTCCGTTCAGATAGTCAGGCCTCATGTTATCACCCGCGACTTGAAATTCCGGGCCGCGAGGCGCGGCAACTTTGCGGGCCGTTGCGACTCGTTTGAGCGGCCGGGCGGCGGCGCGCGCGGTGCAGCCGGGCGCTTCGGGAGCGCTGGTTCGTAGCCGGGCTATACTGAAAAACATCTCGCCGGATCGCGGGGCGTGAACGAGGCTCCAGCCGCTTCCCGATCAGAACAACGCCCATGAATCATCGCCCGCTGCTGCGTTCGATCGTATTCCTGTTCGCGGCCGCCACCGGCGCGGCTTTTTTCGGCATGAACTACCTGCCCGAACCGGCCCGTATGAACCTGCTCGCCAGGGCCAACGCACTGCCGATGTCCCACCGCTACTACGATCTGAAGATCGGCCTGGCCGGGCTTGAGTGCGACCGGCGCGGGCTCGATGTCTACGTTTCCAATCCGTGCGTCACCGAGCAACTGGGCACGCAATTTACGTTCAACTATCCGCGGACGTTTTTGTGGCTGGGGCGTTTGTTTCCGCTTTCGGTGAAGGACGGCGAGTGGCTGGGGCCGATTCTGGATGTGGCGTTCCTGCTGGCGGCTTGCACGCTGTTTCGGGGAGAACGTTTCGCGCAGGCGCTTTATTTCTGTGCACTGCTGGCGTCGCCGCCGGTGATTCTCAGCCTCGAGCGGGCCAACGTGGACATCGCGTTCTTCTGCCTGATATTGCTCGCCGTGTATTACGTGGGCCGGCGCTCGGAGACGGGCGGGTGGGCCGCGACTTTCTGCCTGGGAATGCTCAAAATTTACCCGATCGCCGCCATTGCGGGCTTGATACGGAACACGAAGCGGAGCCGGATGCTGTTCTGGTTCACAGTGGCCGCGGAGGGGATATTCGCCGCGCTTACGCTGAACAATCTTCGTCTGGTGAAGAGCATGACACCGCAGGAGGATTTCGATTCCTTCGGCTACCCGGTGCTGCCGATGATCCTGAGCAGGAGCTTCCAGTCATTTTTTTGGATGCAACTCGCCGCTCCGGCCCTGTTCGCCGCGTGTGCGCTCGTCGCATATTCCGGTTTCCGGAACCGGCGGTTTTGGCTGACGATTGCGGATGCGGGCGATGCCCGTTACCGTCCGCTCTTTCTCGCCGGCGGCGCGATTTACGCAGCCGCTTTCGTTATGGGGGCGAACTACGATTACCGCCTGATCTTTCTTCTGTTCACATTGCCGTTCGTGTTCTCGCTGCGTGCGAGTGCGCAACCCGAGAGCCGCGCCGCGGCTTTTCTGCTGGCGGCAATTCCGGCGGCGTACTGGCTGACAGCGTTTCCCGCGGATCTGGCGGCGAAACTCGCGCACGCGGTTGTGACGTGGGCGCTGTTTCTTTTCTTCGCTCCGATTACGGTCGCGGTGATGGCCGAATCGCTGCTGCCGGCTGCAGAGGGACCTCCGTCCGCAGTTGCCGCGTAATGCGGCGCGGCATTGCCACCCCGGCGTCCTCCGCCCGGCGCGCCGGCGGGGCGCACGTTGCGGCTACTGAATCGCGACGGTGACGGTGTTCGACTGCCACGCCGTTCCGGTCGCCGGATCGGTCACCGTGAGCACCAGCGGAACGGCGTTTCCGGTCTGAACGCCCGCCGGAACCTGGACGTTGACCTGATAGAGGGCGACCAGCGTCGGAGTAAGTCCGGCAAACACGACGGGGGCGTTCACACCGCCGATCGTGGCGGTCACGGTAGCCGTGGTCTTATAAACGGGACTGAGCGGAGCAGCCGCGCCATCGGCGGGCGCCGCTTCGCCGTTCGGACCGGCGACCGGTCCGAGACCGGTTGCGAAAACGGTGAGAAACTCGGATCCGCTTTTCACCGGGCGATAGCCGTTGGCAAGCGGCCCGGCCAGCAGGGTGGTGTTGGCGATCTCGGCAATTCCCTGCCCCGAACCCGACTGGTCCGCCGTATAGATGGCGGGCTGGTACGCGGTCAACAGGACAGGAACGGGCACCGACTCGGCAGCGCCGCGGACAATCACGAGCGGATAGGCGGCGTTGACGCTGAGTCCCTGGGGAACCACGGCGTTGATCTGGCCCGGGCCGGCATAGGACAGCGGCAGGGCCTGGCCGCCGAGAAGAGCCTGAGTTCCGTTGAGCGTGGTGGGCAAGGGAATCGAGGTCGCGGCATTGCCGCTGGCGGCGAGGCCGCTCCCATAGATCGCCACATAGCTGCCGGGCGAGCTGATGCCGTTGACCGCTTTCGCCGCACTGGCGGCATTCACGACACCGGATGCCTGGGGCGCCGAAGCGATAGAAACAGGCTGCACCGAGACGCCGACCGAGGCGCTGCCGAACAGCCCGGAAGAGGCTCCGGAGGCGGCTTGCCGCGCCACAACCTGCACGACCGCCGAGGCCGCGGGATTGACCGGAGTCCAGTTGCCTTCCCAGATGCCGCCGCCGGCGTCGCTCAGGTTCACCGCCGGATCGCCGTCGTTGAAAGTAATCAGAACGCTGCCGCCGCTCTTGGCGGTCACCGGATTGCCGCAGTCATCCACCAACTGGATCTGCACCGGCTGCGCGACGGCCGCCGACAGAGAGGCCTGGCTGGCGGGCTGGCGGAACGCCGCGATCAGAGACGAGGGCTTGCCCGCCGGACATACGGGCGAAGAAGCGGAGGAAGTCAGCGGCAGGGCGAGTAACGCAACCTGCGCCTGTCCCGTGCTGCCGTCGCCGAAGCTCATGTTCAGATTGGCCCGCTGGATTCCGGCGGTAAGTCCCGAGGGTGCGGCGAAAACGGTGAAAAGGTTGGTTCCCGGATTCAGAGAGCCGGTGGACGGTGTCACCGACAGCCACGGCGCCGACGGCGTCATCGTGAAATTCACCGGCGAGCTGCCGGGGCTGAATACAACGATTTGTTGCTGGGCCGGTACCGCGCTGCCTGCCGTCCCTTTCATCACGAGCCCGGCGACCGGGACCTGAACGCCGGCGGAGGGCGGACCGCCGACCGCCGCCACGTTCAGCACCACCGAAACGGTCTGCGGGCTGTTGGCCGCATTAGGAGCCACTATATTGACGGTTCCGTAGTACTGACCGGGAGTCAGCCCGGTTGGGTTGGCCGAAACCGTGAGGGTGGCGCCCGAACCGCCCGGCGCGGCGCCCGATGACGGACTGACGCTCAGCCAGCTCGGCTGCCCGACAGGCACGCCCAGCAATTGCGTCTGCGTAGACCAGCTCAGCTGCGAAGCGCCGCCGCCGGAAATCGTCAGCGACTGCGAGTTCGGCTGCGGGGCGCTCGCCACCGCGTTAAAAACGAGGCCCGTGCGGGAAAGTGTGATCGCCTGCGGAGCGGCGCTCACCGCCAGAGTCACCGTGACCTGCTGAGACGGATCGGCGGCGTTGGCCGTATCCTTCACTGTGATGTGACAGGTATACAGCTGCGGACTGAGACCGGTGGGGTCGACCGTAAAGGCGAGCGCACCGGGCAAGCCGGCAGCGGCGGAGCCGGGCGGGCCGACCCGTACCCACGAGCAATCGGCGCTGCCCGAAAACTGCAGCGTTCCACCACCGTTATCGGCGACCACGAGCTCAGCATTGACCGGCGCGCCGTTTTGCGGCAGCGCGAAAGTCTGGCCAGGCGGGATGACGGAAAGAACCGGCGGAATCAGGGCTGTAACGGTAAGGCTCACGGGCACCTGCAGACTCGGGCCCACCGTGGGATTGATGGAGATCTGTCCGCTGTAGCTACCGACCGCAAGTCCGGCGGGATTCACACTCACCGGGATGATGCCCGGCGTGGTTCCCTTCAGATTTGCCGGAACGCTCAGCCACTTGCCGCCTGCCGAGCCACTGCTAAAAACGGCATAACTCTCACCGGGCGGATTACTCGTCACCGAAAGATTCTGCGGTGCCGGCACGGCTCCTCCCTGCGAATAACTGAAACTGAGCGAGGCCGGCGCCGAGGCCAGCTGAGCCGGATCGAGAACGTTCAGAACGACGCTCGTGGAAACCGACTGCTGGGCGGCGCTGACTGTAATGACAGCCCCATTACTGCTGCCTGCACTGAATCCGGAAGGGTCTACCGTAACCGTAACGGTGGCCGTGAAGTTGAAGTTCGTGCCATCGAAATTGACCAGAGAAAACAAACCGGAGGCCGGCGTCACCGAAAGCCAGGCAAAGTTCGCGTTGGGGTTCGCCACCGTGACCTGATAGATAGGCGGATCGTTCAGCGCGTACTGAAAGGACAGCGTGATGGTTTGGGTGCTGGTGCCGGTGTTCGGCGGCACCGAAAACGTCAGGGTCGACGTGGAATTGGAAAGCGTGCCCACGAGGGGACATGCCAACTGGGCGCACGTCTGGGACTGGGCCAGCCCCGCCGCGAGGACAAACAGCGCGAGCACTCCGGCAATCCTGCCCGACCGGAATGCTCCGAGGCCCGGCCAATTCAGTTTGGGAGCTGCTGGACCTGCAAATTTAAAGGTTTTTTTTACTCGCGGCACGTCGTTAGTTTAACATTCGGCTTTTTTGAGGCAGTTCTTTATACCCCCGTGACAACGCGGCTTCCCGGCCATTGCCGGCAGCGGTTCGGGTACCTTGACGGCGAACCGCCTGCAGGCGGAAGCAACCCGGGAGCGTTCCCTTTCCTGGCCAGCGCACGGATGCAAGCCTTCCCAAACGGGCCACCGGCGATGCCAGCAACACACGAAGACTCATTACTTTACACGCAGGAACCTCAAGCGACTGCCCGGCAACGAACAGTTCCCTCGATTGCCGCGTCAGGCCGCCAGTCAGACGCCGCAACACTTGTAATATTTCAGATTCAGCCGGATTCCATTCTGCCGGATACCATTCAGCCTGATACCAGCCGCGCTCGCGGGGAGAAGCGGTTATAATTGCTGCGAACCGAATCCGGAGGGATCGATGAAGCGGGGAAAGAAAGTATGGCTGGCAGCCGCACTTTTGACGGGGGCAATTCCGGCGAGCGCGGGGATCATCACGTTCACCTGCTCGTCCGCATTCAATTCGGCTTTTGACCCGGGCGGCAGCACGACCGCCGTTTGCAGCTATCTCAACACAACGATTGCCGGTGAATATGGGAACACCTTCACCAACGCGAACGCCAATATCTACATCGATGTGACAAACAGCGGCCTCGCCAACAGCACCAGCGGCTTTTACAATCTGGTCAGCTACTCCACTTACCAGACCAAGCTCGAAGCAGAATCGACCGACGGCGCGCGGACGACAGTGCCCGCCTCCGAACCCGGCATTTTCGGCAGCCTCGGCGTCGAAATCACCAGCGCGCTGGCCGAGGCGCTGGGGATTACGCGAACCATCGGCAACGGCTTCGTGGACGGCACCACCGCGAGCGGCTCCGCCTGCACCACGTACGCGACCTCCGGGAGCGGCTGCTACAACGGCATCATCCGGCTCAACGATCCGACCGATCTCTACAATCAGACCAGCGGCCAGGGCTACACCTACCGCGGACTGGGCGGAAGCACGAACAGCTCCACCTCCAATTACGATTTCTTCGGCGTGGTCGAGCATGAAATGAACGAAATCCTCGGGACCTCTTCCTGCATCTCCACTTCGGGCAGCCTGACCAACCCCGGCAACTGCGTCGCGGCGGCGGATCTGTTCCGATACACATCCGGCGGCGTCCGCACGTTCAACACACTCAACGCCACCGCCTACTTTTCGCCGGACGGCGGCTATACCGACTACCAGGGCAACTTATACGACAACACCGCAAACGGCAACGACTGGGCCGACTTCCTCAACAGCTGTACCTTCGTGCAGGACGGCTTCGGCTGCCCGAACGGCGCGACCTTCGACATCCTGTCCGACGGAACCGGCGGCACCGCGGGCCCAGAGGTCGCAATCCTCAACGCCGTCGGCTATAACGTGACGGCGCCGGAACCGGGAACCATGGGGATGTTCGGGCTGGCGCTGGCCGGGCTTGTGGTCTATAAAAGGCGGAGACGGTAGCCTCGGTTCGGAACAATTCCGCCTGAGCGGACTCAGGCCTGTTGAGGCGCCGCCTCGTAAAACGCACGCACGCGCCGGGCTGCGGCGCGTCCCACTTTTTCGGCCAGTGCGTCTTCGCTCGCCTGGCGCACGAGTTCCGAGCTGCCGAATTCCTTCAGCAGTTTGCGCACCGTAACCGGCCCGACGCCGGGGATGGTGTCGAGCTCCGATGTCAGCGTGCGCGCGTTGCGCCGCGTGCGGTGGAAGGTGACGGCGAAGCGGTGGGCTTCATCGCGGATCGTCTGCACGAGCTGAAGGATCGGCGAAAACCGGTCGAGCACCACCGGCTCATTCTCCTGGCCGAGCACGTAGATGATCTCCTCGCGCTTGGCAATCGAGGCGAGCGGCTGGTTGATCACGCCGATCTGTTCGAGCGCCCAGGCGGCGGCGTGGAGCTGGCCGAGGCCGCCGTCGATCAGGATCAGTCCCGGCAACGGCCGCTTCTCCTCCAGCATGCGCGAATAGCGGCGGCCAACCACTTCGCGCATGGAAGCAAAGTCGTCGTTGCCTTCCACCGTGCGGATGATGAACTTGCGGTAGTCCGACTTCTTCATCCCGCCGTTTTCCCACACCACCATGCTGGCCACCTTATCGGTGCCCGAAACGTGCGAGATGTCGAAACACTCAATGCGGTCTGGAGGCTCGGGGAGGCCCAGCGCATCCTGGATCGCCGTTTTGATGGCATCGGCATTCGGCTTCAGGATGCGGAAGCGCGCGTCGAACGAGTGCTTCGCGTTCATCTGCGCAAGGTTCAGCATGGCGCGCTTCTGGCCGCGGCGCGGCGTGTGGATCTCCACCTTGCGGTTCTTCTTTTCGGCGAGCAGCTCTTCCATCACTTCCTGATCGTCGAAGTCGAGCGGCACGTGAATCACCGAAGGAACGTATTGCTGATCGAGATAAATCTGCAGCAGGAGCGAAGAGAAGAATTCGGGCGCGCTGAATTCGTACTGATCTTCCCAGAAGAACTCGCGGCGGTCCACGATCTGGCCGTTGCGCAGATGGAACAGGTTCACGGCAACCAGCGGCGGCTCGGCGTAAAAACCGAAGATATCGGCATCGTCACCGGAGGCGGCCGACATCTTCTGGCGCTGATCGATCTCCTCGACCGTGGTGAGAAGGTCGCGCAGCGCCGCGGCTTCCTCGAAACGCAGTTCGGCCGAGGCGTCGGCGATGCGGGCGCGCAGGTCAATGGCGAGGTCTCCGTGGCGTCCTTCGAGAAGCAGGCGCGTCTGGCGGACGGCGTCCGCGTAAATTTCGGGAGTCGTCAGATTCTCCACGCACGGACCGAGGCAGCGATGGATGTGGAACTGGAGGCAGGGCTTCGGGTGGTAGCGGGTGAGATCGACCTTGCAGGACGGGACCAGAAAGCTGCGGTGAATGAAGTTGACGATGCGGTACGCGAGGTTGGCCGGAAAGTACGGACCGTAGTAAGTCGCGCCATCCCGGAATAACCTGCGCGTAACGAAGACGCGCGGAAAGCGTTCGGCGGTGAGCTTGATGTACGGGTAAGTTTTGTCGTCGCGCAGCAGCACGTTGAAACGCGGCTGGTACTGCTTGATGAGATTATTCTCGAGCGCGAGCGCTTCTTTTTCGTTGTCGACGAGAATGTAGTCGAGGTCCGCGGCTTCCGAAATGAGAGAGCCGGTTTTCGGTTCGGCGAGGCGGTCTTCGGAGAAGTAATTGCGGACGCGCACGCGAAGCAGCTTCGCCTTGCCGACGTAAATAACTTTGCCGGCCGAATCTTTATACAGATAGACGCCGGGCGCGAGCGGAAGCTGGGCGACTTTGGCTTTGAGCTGCTGGTAGTCAGGCAAGGCGTGTGCGGGTTCTCCCCCGCGAAGGACAATATACTCGAATTATGTCACGGAGCTGGATAGTGATCGCGATGGCGGGCGGACTGGCAGCGGGCTTGGGAACAGGGTTGCGGGCACAGGATGCGCCCACGCTGCGGCCTGCGGCGGGTTCGGAATCGGGCACGCCACGGCCCACGCTGAAAAAGGACGCGGCAGCGGATGCGGACGCTGTCCAGCTTCCCGAAGGCCAGGTGGCATTGCCCGAAGAAGAAGATAAGAGCGCGGTGAAGAAGGAGTACAGCTTCAATCCCGTGCAGGCGAAGAAGGATGTATCGGTCGGCGAGTTCTACTTCAAAAAGGGCGACTACAAAGCGGCCGCCGGGCGCTTCACCGAAGCGACGAAATGGAACGCGGGCAACGCCGAGGCGTGGCTGCGGCTCGGCGAGACCGAAGAGAAGCAGGGCGATAAGAAGTCCGCGCGCGCCGCTTACGAAAAGTATCTGGATCTGGCGGCCGATGCGAAGAACGCGGGCGAGATTCGACAGCGCCTGGAGAAGCTGAAGAAGTAGTGCGTGCAACGCGGCGCGGCCGCGTTGTTCAATAGCGTGCCGCGCGGCGGCCTCACCACCGGCATCAGTGTGAAATCGTGGCTGCGACGCGTGCGCCTCGCCGCGTGGCCGGGTACGCATAGGGGCCGAGCCGGAACATCGGCAGACTCGCGAGGGCAAGCGCGGCGACAAAGCAGATCAGCATCAGCGTGTACGAACCGGTCTTATCGTAAGACGCACCCATCGCGTACGAGCCCAGCCCCGCGCCCAGCATGAACATGGCGAAGAAGTAGCCGTAAATCTCACCGAACGAGCGCATCCCCAGGTACCGCGAAAGCAGAAACGCGATGAGGTCGACCTCGGCGCCGAGGCCGAGACCGATCAGCAGCGTGGCGGCCACGGCAGCGTCAGGCCGCGGCGTCGAAAGCAGAACCACGATGCCGGCGAGCGGCGAGACAATGAACGCGAGGGCGACGTAGGGGGCATGGACGCGGTCCAGCAGATAGCCGGCGAAGAAGCGTCCCGCGATGAGAGAGAAGCCGGCGATGCCGACGAGGTGCGTGGCGTTCGGCAGCGAGAACCCGCGGTCGGTCAGCAGCGGAACGAGGTTGGCGATCAGGCCGCCGGCTGTGCCGGAAACAATGAAGAAGCTGAACGCCAGATACCAGAAGCGGGCCGTGCGGATGGCTTCGAACGCCGTAATGCCGGGGATCTGCGCGGCTGAGTCGGGGGCCAGCGTGGGGCGGGCGGAGGGGTCGCGGCCGATGACCAGCGCCACCGCGGGGAAGGCGAGCAGGAAGATCAGCACCCCGAGCCCGACGTAAGCGCCGCGCCAGCCCACCATCCCGATCAGCGCCTGCGCAATCTGCGGAACCAGTGCGGAACCGAGGCCCACGCCGGCCATCGAGATGCCGAGCGCAAGGCCGCGCTGTTCATCGAAACGGGCCGAGATCGCCTTGGCGTAAGTGAGCGGAGTTTGTCCGGCGGCGCCGAACCCCATGAGCCCGTAAAGCGCGATAAAGACCACAGGCGAAGCGGGGACGAGTGCCACGGAAGCGGTGGCGAGCGAGAAGAGTACGATAGCGGGGAGCGCGACGGCGCGAATTCCGAAGCGGTCGACCAGGCGGCCGACGAACGGCGTGGCGATGCCGGTCATCCAGAGGCCGACCACGATGGCGGTCGAGGCCGTCCCGCGGCTCCAGCCGAATTCGCGGCTGATGGGCGGCGCGAAGGTGCCGAAAGTGAATTGCATGATGGCGCCGTTCCCGACGAAGAGGCCAAAGACGGAGGCGACAACGATCCACCAGCGGTTCTTCACCGCGTGCATGTTGTTTCCTTCTGCGGCAGTATTCGGAGCGGCGGACATGCGGGGCCTGACGTTCTGCTCAGTTTAGCCCATCGCGCGGCGGCTACAATGATCAGGCAAAGGCAGCCAGGCAAAGCCAGACAGGCAGAGAGCCAGACGAGCAAAGAGCCAGACGAGCAAAGAAACAGATGAGCCAGACGGCGGAGCAGAATCAGGTTCGCGAGCGTGCCATATGGATCGGGCTGCTCGCCGCAATCTACGCGGTCTATTCGCAGACTGCCGACTTCGACTTCATCAGTCTCGGCGATCCGCAGTACGTCTACGAAAACGGGCACGTGCTCGCGGGGTTGAGCCGCGACGGCATCCAGTGGGCATTCGGAGCCGCGGTGGCGGGCCAGTGGGCGCCGCTCACGCTGCTCTCGCACATGCTGGGCGCGCAGATGTTCGGGCTGCGCAGCGGCATGCACCATTTCCTGAACGTGGTGCTCCACATGGCGGCCTCGCTGCTGCTGTACGCCGCGCTGAAGCGCGCAACCGGGGCCCGGTGGCCCGGCGCGTTCGTGGCGTTCGGCTTCGCGCTGCATCCGCTGCAGGTGGAATCGGTGGCGTGGGTGGCGGAGCGTAAGAACGTGCTGGGCGCGCTGTTCTGGTTCGCGGGCATTTACCTTTACGTGCGTTACTGCGAGCGGCCGTCGCGTTGGCGTTATCTGGCGGTGGCGGCGGCATTCGCCGCGGGGCTGTTTTCGACGCCGATGATGGTGACGTTCCCGCTGGCCCTGCTGCTGCTCGATCTGTGGCCGCTGCGGCGCATGGAGTGGCCGCGCGCGGCGAGCGAAAAACTGCCGCTGCTGGCGCTCTCGGGCATCGCGGCAATGGTGGCGTACGGCGCGCGCGGAGCGGCGGCGCTCCGCGTCGGCAGCGTCTTCGTTTCGTACGTGACATATCTGCGGCAGATCGCGTGGCCGGCGCACCTCGCCGTTATCTATCCCGATCAGCTCTCGATTCCCGCCTGGCACGCGGCAGCGGCCTTTGCGACAGTCGCGGCGATATCGGTCCTGGCCGCCCGGCAACGGCGCCCGCGCCCGTGGCTCACCGTGGGATGGTTCTGGTTTCTGGTGACGCTGGCGCCGGCGCTCGCTTTTAGCCAACACGCTTTTAGCCAACACGCTTTTAGCCAACACCCGGATCGCTACATCTACATCCCGCTCACGGGGCTGCTCCTCGCGGCGGCGTGGAGCGCGCAGGAAGCGATCGATAAGTGGCCGCTGACGCGCTGGCCGGCTGCCATTGCAGCCCTCGCCTGCTGCGCCGCCTGGCTCATGCTCGCGCACACGCAGACGAGTTCCTGGGCGAGCAGCGAGACGGTTTTTCTGCAGGCGATCCGCGCCACGGATGCAAACCCCGCGGCCGAGTTCCGCCTGGCCGAGTATTACGGCGCGACGACGCACTTCGCCGCCGCCATTCCCCACTACGAAGCCGCGCTGCGGGTGCGGCCGGACGCCGCCGCAATCCAGGCCGGGCTGGGAACGGCGCTCCTGCGCACGGGCAACTTCGCCGCGGCCATCCCGCATTTCGAGGCAGCCGTGCGGGTGCAACCGGAAAACGGCGACTGGCAGTACGGGCTCGGGCAGGCTTTATTCAGCGAAGGCCGGACCGCGGCATCTATCGCTCCTTTCGATGCGGCCGTTCGCGCGAAGCCGCAATCCGTGGCGGCGCACTATTATCGCGGCGTCGCGGTGGCAACCGCGGCGAAGGACAGGATTCCCGCGCTCACGGCAGAGTACGAAAGCGCGTTGCGTGAAAATCCGGAAGCTGCGGCGGCACACGCGGGATTGGGCGGTTTGCTGGCGGGCCTCGGGCAGTCGCAAAAAGCACTGGGGCATGTGGACACCGCGCTGGAGATTCAGCCGTCGGGCGAGTTACAGAAGGTGCTGGAGCACCTGCGCGAAAGTCTGCAGTAAAGAAATCGGCAGATTCCGGAAACGCGTTGCGGGCGGAATCGTATAGAGTGAAAGAAACCCATGTTCAGCTGGATATGCCCGCAGTGCGGACGCGATGTTCCGCCATCCAAGACAGAGTGTCCCTATTGCGCCGAGCAGGCCGCGGCGCAGACAGCCGCGCAAACCCAGCAGCCGCCGTATGGGCAGCCGCCGCAGGGCTATCCGCCACCTCCTCCGCCGCCGCAGTACGCGCAGCAACCGCAGCACGGGTGGGGCGCACCGCCACCGCCGCCGCAGTACGGGCAACCGCAGTATCCGCCACCACCGCCACCACCTCCGCCACCGTACGGTCAGCAGCCTCCGCAGCAGTATCCGCCGCAGTACGCGCCGCAGTATGGGCAGCCCCAATATCCGCCGCCTCCGCCACCGCCGCCTCCACCACCGCCTCCGCAGCACAACTACGCCGCGCCGCAGACAGCCTCCTTTCCCGCCGCCACGGCTCCCACAGCTTCGCTGCCGCACGCGGCCTGGCCGGAACAACAGACCCAGGCAATGCCCCTGTGGATGATGGTCGCGCTCTCGGCCATCGGCTTCCTGATTCTGCTCGGCGGAGCCTACTACTTCATGTCGAAGCCGGCCACCGCGCCCGCCGCCGCCACCGATAAGCCGCCGGCATCCGCGTCCTCAGGCACCGCGCAGAAGGTCACCAACCCGCTGCAGAAGTATGTGGAAGTCGTCGGACTGCGCATGATCAGCGAAGGCAAGGATCCGGTGGCGAAGTTCGTCGTGGTGAATCATTCCTCGGGCGAGCTCCGGGATCTGGCGGCGAACGTGAAGCTGTGGGCCAGCACCTCGCGCTCGGAAGAAGATTCCGTCGGAACGTTCAGTTTTAAGTTGCCGAAGATCGGGCCGAACGAATCGAAGGAGCTCACCTCGCCGCTGAAGACGAAGCTCAAGCTGTACGAACTGCCGGACTGGCAGAACGCCACCGCCGAGATCGAAATCACCTCGCCGGCCGCGCCCTGATCATCGCGGCCCCGGGGTCTGGTACCGCGGGGTCTGGCAGACGCCGGGCCGTAGTGTTATAGTGAAATTTCATGACCATCCGCTTCGGATATTTTGGATACCGATTTTGGAGCCCCACTCCATAGTGGCGTTGGTTTGCGATTTCCAGCAGTAAACAAAACCAACCCACTCGCACGAGTGGGTTTTTTATTTTCGGGACAGAGATTTTAGTTTTTCAGTTTTCAAATAAGGGAAGGTTTCGAGAGTCACATGATCATTTCAATGAGGGCCCGGGCGTCGAAGGAAGAGGTCGATTATGTTTGCGAAAGAATCCGCGAATTCGGCTTCCGTGTGCATTCGATCGAGGGCGAGGAGCGAGTCGTGATCGGAGTCGTAGGCGTGGGCGGAGACGTGACGGCGTGTCTGGAGTCGCTCGAAGCGACGCCCGGCGTCGAAAAGGCGATGCGGATTTCAGCGCCTTACAAGTTCGTCAGCAAGGAATTCCGCCGGGAGCGGACCGTGATCCGGGTCGGCAGCGCCGAAATCGGCGGCGACGACATGGTCATGATGGCCGGACCGTGCTCGGTGGAAAGCGAAAAGCAGATCATGGAAACCGCCGAGGCCGTGAAGGCCGCCGGCGCGAAGATTCTGCGCGGCGGCGCGTTCAAGCCGCGCACCTCGCCCTACGATTTCCAGGGCATGGCGGAGGAAGGCCTGAAACTGCTGGCCAAGGCGCGCGAGGCAACGGGCATGGCGATCATCACCGAAGTCATGAGCGACGCCGATGTGCCGCTCGTGGCCCAGTACGCCGACATTCTGCAGATCGGCGCGCGCAACATGCAGAACTTCTCGCTGCTGAAATCGCTCGGCAAATGCGGGCGGCCGGTCATGCTGAAGCGCGGCCTTTCGGCCACGATTAAGGAATTGCTGATGTCGGCCGAATATGTTGTCGCGCACGGCAACCAGCATGTGATGCTGTGCGAGCGCGGCATCCGCACCTTCGAAACGGCGACGCGCAACACGTGCGATATTTCAGCGATTCCCGTGCTGAACGAACTCACGCATCTGCCCGTGATCCTCGACCCCAGCCATGCCGCCGGCAAGCGCAGCATCGTGCCGGCCCTGGCCAAGGCGGGCGTCGCGATCGGCGCCGACGGCATCATCGTGGAAGTGCATCCCTGCCCCGAAAAGGCCGTGAGCGACGGAGCGCAGTCGCTGACCATCGAAGGCTTCCAGAAGATGATGAAGGAGCTGAAGGGCTACATCGAACTGTGGAAGCAGGAGCGGATGGCCGAGATGGCCGTCACGGCGTAAGGTTTGGCGATCCGCCCGAACCGTTTCGTTCTCGGTGTCTGCTGCGCTGCCGTATTGGTGGCAGGCGCGGCCATCTGGCGCGGCGTTCGGGCGGATCGCGAGTTTCGCGATCCCCGTTTTCTCCTCTCTCGTTTTCCCGCCGAAGACTCGCTGGTATTCAGCGCCGACGTGGCGCTGCTCCGGCGCGCCGGTCTGCTCGGCCCTTCGAAGACTCCACCCGAACCCGAATATAAAGCGTTTCTGGAAGGCACCGGCTTCGATTACCGGCGCGATCTGGACCAGGTGACGGCTGCGTTGTCGCCGAGCGGCACATACTTCATCCTGCAGGGCCGATTCAACTGGAAGCAGCTGGAGACGTACGCCGAGCGCAACAGCGGCTCGTGCTACGAAAAGTTGTGCCGGATGCAGGGCTCGACGGCGGAGCGGCGGATTTCGTGGCTGCCCCTGCGCAGCGACGCCATGGCGCTGGCCGTGAGCACGAGCGATATGGCGGCGACGCGGCTCGCCCGGGCGGGCGACGCGGTGACCGCAACCCTGCCGGGTTCGCCCGTATGGATCTCCGTGCCGGGCGCCGAATTGCGGCGCGAGAGCGCGGGCGCGCCGAATCTGCGGTTCCTGCTGACGGCGGTCGGCGCGGCGGACCGTGTCGTAGTGACCTTCGATGCCACAACAACCGGCGTCGAGGCGCGGCTGCAGGCCTCGTGCAAATCCGACGACGACGCGAAGGTGCTGGCGAGCGAACTGCGGATCGCAACCGGGGAGTTGAAAGAAGCACAGGCGAAGGCGCACGAGGCGCAGGACGATCCGATTCTGGCCGTACTCACGACCGGCAGTTTCGAACAGGCGGGGCGTAAGGTGACCGGGTCGTGGGGGCTGGCAAAGACGGTACTCGAAACGCTGCTGGCGGGGATTTAGCCGGCAAACGGCGGGAATCCGATCGTCAGCGGCAAGCGCGGAATCACGACCGATACTCCGATGCGGCAGGTAAAATGCTTCGGCACGAGCCCGCCGCACCGGCTGAATATTCAGAGCCGGGCCAATGTGCGGTCTGCCATCGTTCACTTCTGCCTGCCCGGCTCTTGCACAATGTAGAGGTAATGTGGGGGGGCGCGACCATGTCAAACGTAATTGTTGTAATCGGAGCCGGATCGATCGGACAAGCGATTGCTCGCCGGGTAAGCGCGGGCAAGCACATCCTGCTGGGGGACCTGCATGAGAAAAATGCGGATGCTGTCGCGAAAACGCTGATCGATGCAGGCTACAGCGTGACGACCGCTGCCGTTGATGTATCGTCACGCGCCTCGGTTCACTCCATTGTTGAAAAAGCTGTCTCCCTCGGAGAGGTGTCGGGGCTCATCCACGCCGCGGGCGTCTCACCTTCCCAGGCCACGCCGGAAACAATTCTCAGAGTCGATCTTTACGGCACAGCCCTTGTGCTGGAGGAATTCGGAAACGTTATCGCGGACGGAGGCTCCGGGGTCGTCATCTCGTCCCAGTCCGGCCACCGCCTCCCGCCGCTGTCAACCGGGCAGAATACGGCACTTGCGACGACGCCCGTTGATGAACTGCTCCGGCTCCCGTTTCTCCAGTTCGATCAGGTGAAAGATTCCCTTCACGCTTATCAGCTTTCGAAACGTGGGAATTCGTTGAGGGTCATGGCCGAGGCCGTGCGCTGGGGCAAGCGCGGTGCGCGGGTGAACTCGATCAGCCCCGGCATCATAATGACCCCGCTTGCAAATGACGAACTGAGCGGACCGCGGGGCGCAGGCTACCGGCGTATGATCGACGCCTGCGCGGCAAAACGAGCGGGGACGCCGGACGAAGTCGGCACCGTCGGCGCACTGCTTATGGGACCGGACGGCGCGTTTCTCACCGGCAGCGACATCCTCATGGACGGCGGCGTGACGGCGGCGTACTGGTACGGCGACCTCGCACTGAAATAAGGCCCCCTTCCGCGTGGCATAAAACACAACATCTGGAGAGCATCGACCGGGCGGCGATTGAGCGGGAAGTGCTGCCGCGACAAGCCGCCTGAAATTCAAAAGGCCCCGGGCCGCGCCTGCTGGCGGGACCGGGGCCTTTTGTCTGAAGCAGAGTTCGCTGCGATTACGGCTTCGGCACGCTGTTGATGGTGTGCAGGATCCGCGAAACAATCTGGTAGGGGTCGCCGGCCGAGTTCGGGCGGCGATCTTCCAGATAACCCTTGTAGCCGTTCTTGATGAAGTTGATCGGCATGCGGATCGAAGCGCCGCGGTCGGAAAGACCGTAGCTGAACTTATCGATCGACTGCGTTTCGTGATGGCCGGTCAGGCGCAGGTGGTTGTCCGGACCGTACACCGCGATGTGCTCGGCAACGTTCGCCTTGAACGCCGCCATGAGGGCTTCGAAGTATTCCTTGCCGCCCACTTCACGCAGGTACTTCGTCGAGAAGTTGGTGTGCATGCCGGAACCGTTCCAGTCGCCCTTGATCGGCTTGCAGTGGAATTCCACATCCACTTCGTACTGCTCGCAAAGGCGCATCAGCAGGTAGCGGGCGCACCACAGGTCGTCGGCCGCCTTGGCCGAGCCTTTGGCGAACACCTGAAATTCCCACTGGCCCTTGGCCACTTCGGCGTTGATGCCTTCGTGGTTGATGCCGGCCGCAAGGCAAAGCTCAAGGTGCTCTTCCACAATCTGGCGGGCGATGCTGCCCATGTGCTTGTAGCCAACACCGCAATAATACGGACCCTGCGGAGCCGGGTAGCCGTCCTTCGGGAAGCCGAGCGGGCGGCCGTCCTGGTAGAGGAAGTATTCCTGTTCGAGCCCGATCCAGAGGTCCGGATCGTTTTCGATCGTCGCACGGTAGTTGGTCGAGTGCGGCGTACCATCGGCGTGCATGACTTCGCTCAGCACGATGAACGCATTCTCGCGCGCGGCATCGGGATAAAGGGCAACCGGCTTCAGAACGCAGTCGGAGCTCTTGCCTTCCGCCTGCATCGTGGAGCTGCCGTCAAAACCCCAGTTGGGGATGTCCTCGAGGGTGGGCGGCGTCTCAAACGACTTCATCTGAGTCTTGCCGCGCAGGCCGGGAACCGGCTGAGTGCCATCCAGCCAGATATATTCGAGTTTGTATTTAGTAGCCATTTATCTCCTGTAAAACGCTAAGTCTAAAGAAGTTCTTCGGGCTGTTTTCGCGCGGCGAACGGCCCGGAAACGAGCTTTTTCGCCGGATGAAACTCTGATTATCAATGATCCGCAATGCATTCGGCAAGCCGATTATGCCCACAATGGATAGGTTCTTTTTATGCTGTCCATTGAGGATCCTGATCGGTTGCTTACCGCACCAGCACTCAGTTGCAGCCGCAGCCGCCGCCACGCGGACCGCGGGGGGCCGGGCACCCGGCCGTAAACGGCTGCTCGCAGATACGGGGCTGTGCGTTGGGGACGCGCCCCCTCGACGGCGCCATTTTCGAGGAAAACGTGGAATATTCCTGCGTCAGATGCTTTTCGCCGCAGGCCGGGCAGCCGTCCTCAAGTGCCTGCTCGGCGCTCCGTACCAGCTTTTCGAACCGGTCACCACAGGATTCGCAAAGGAATTCGTAGATGGGCATAGCTGACTCCAATGTACCTCGGCCAGGGGCCGGATCTTCCCTGCCCGGCCCCGTCACGCCGCCTGCGGCGCTTCCCTTTTCGCCGAACGCAGCGTGTCGGTAATGCCTCGCCACTTGCGCAGCGTCAGTTCCAGCAGATTCAGCAGCACGGCGAGGCCGAGCAGCCAGGGCCAGAGCCGCACCGTGGCCTCCATCGAGCGACCGCCGGAGTCGAAGACCTGCCCCGGCGACGGATTGAAGCGGCCGCCCGTGGCCGCCGAAATCGATCGCAGCAGCTCCGCGTTCGAACCGAATTCGGCAAGCTCCGTCTCCGCTCGATACAGCCCGACTTCAGGAAACGCGCGCGATTCGTTCAGCGGACGAACCCGGAACAGTCCCTCCGCCGCGCCGATGTGCACTCGGCCGCGATACTGACCCGGCGCAAGACGCGTCAGCTCAACGGGCTTGCGAAAGCCGCCCTGCTCGATAGCCTGCCCGGTGGCCAATCCGGTAGCCGGCCCAACAGCCTGTCCGACAGCCGGCCCTATTGCAAAGATGTCGGGTGGTGTGGCGGCTTCCGCAACGCCGCCCGAAAGCCGGTACTCCACAACAATGTCCTGATTGGCGCCGTCGTAGCGCGCCGCCGCTTCGCTGGCATCGCCGTGCGGCAGCAGGTCGCGGAAGATGTTGGTCCAGAGGCGGTCGAAGCCCGGCCACGTGACCCAGTTCGCCGCCCACCGGCTCTTGGCATCGGAAGCGAAGATCGCGGCACGGCCCACCCCGTACTGCCAGCGCACCAGCAGCGGATCGGAGTCCACCGCGAGGATTTCGTCGGCGCCGGGCCGCGCTTCGAAACGGGTGTAGCCAAGCAGCTCGGGCGCCGCCGCCGCGTCGACCTTATCGAGCAGGTCCGACGCATGCTTCACCGCCGCCCGGCTCGGCTTCTCCACCGCCGTGGTGCCCGTGTGTTCCTGCACGTCCTTGAGCAGAATCTGCTCGAGTCCGTGCGGGTCCGTGAGGAAATACGAGCGCCCCCTTGCGGCCTCGGCAATCTTTTCGAGGTACGTGCGATTCACATCCTGCCCCAGCCCCACGGTGGAGATCGTGACGTGGTTCCGCGCGGCTTCGGCGGACAGCGCGAAGCTGTCGCCCTCTTCGGAAATACCATCGGTGAGCAGCACAATGTGCTTGAAGGCGGCGGTCAGCGGCAGCACTTTGTGATACGCGTCGGCAAGTGCCGGCGGGATCTGCGTGCCGCCGTCCGGCGTGATGCCGCTGATAGCTTTGGCGATGGCGGCCTTGTTGTCGGCGAGCCGGATGGGCACCACCCATTCGAAGGAGTTGTCGAAGTCGAGCACCCCGATGCGGTCATCCGGCTTGAGGTTTTCCACCACGCCAACCGCGGCGCGGCGCGCAAGGTCGATCTTGGTGCCCTCCATCGAGGAGGACTTGTCGATAATCAACACCACCGTAGTGCCTTTGGGCGATTTCGGCGGCGAGAGTTTGGCGGGGAACGTCCGCGCCAGCGGATCCTCGGGCGCGCCCTGATGATCCACATAGATGTTGTTTTCGCCGCCGATCCAAAGCGCGCCGCCGCCGGACTGCACGAAAGCTTCCACGCGCTTCTTATCGCCCGCCGGCAGAGCTTCAAGATCCACGTTGTTGAACACCAGCAGCTGCGTCCCGTCGAGGTCGGCGGGAACCGCATGCTCACTGGCGACATCGAACTTGTTGGCGCCAAGCACCGCGGCGATGTGCTCGTCGCTCCCCGCCGGGTCTCCGGAAATCCACACAACCCTGGGGCGGCGCACCGCAATGGCATTTTCAAAGCGCGATTCGCCGAGGCCGGCAGCGGCAATCCGGCCGCTCAGGTCGATTGCGCCAGCCGCATTCAGCGCAATGCGAATGCGCACGCGGTTCTCGCCGGCCGTCAGCGCGATCCTGTGCGAGCCGATCGGCTTGCCTTCGGCCGCAAGCTCAACGGTGGCTTCGGCGGCGCGCGGCGTGGAGATGGTGAGGTCCACCGGAAAGCGCTCCCCCGTGAACACCGCCGCGGGCATGCCAACTGCCTCGGTGCGGATCAGCGGCCGCTCGCGTCCGGCCAGAGCGATCGTATCGAGCGGAACGCCAAGCTGTCGAGCCTGCCAGGCGGCGCGCGTGACCGCGCCCTCATTTTCGTTGCCGTCCGTCAGCAGCACGATGCGGTGTACAAGACCGGCCGGCAGCGAAGCCAGCGCCTCGCGGATGGGGGCTTCCAGATTGGTGCCGCGGCCATCGGGGCCCTGCGCTGCGCGGAGCCGCAGTGCCGATTCGCCGGCTGCCAAAGCACGCGGATAACGAGCGAACGGAATCACTTCCACGCGGTTGCCGCCGCGCGCTCCGCTGATCTGCGCAAGGAGCGCATTTTCTTTCGCAAGGTCGGCGTCCGAAAGGCTCGCCGACGTGTCAGCCAACACCGCGACAGCCACGCGGGCTTGCCGGAAATTCAGTTCCGGAGCGGCCAGCGCGAGCAGCACCGCCAGCACCATGCCGCCCTTGAGCAGCACCTGGCGGCGACGCGCCGATTGCCGCCACTCCCACGCGATCCAGCCAGGCGCAAGCGGGAGCAGCCACAGGATCCAGGCGCGCGCGAACGTCATGCTGCCTTCTCCTTTGTGCCGGACGCCGCGCCGAACGGCCCGCTCTTTGCATCTGCCGGCAAGCTTCGGAATCGGGCGAAAATCAGCCACTCGGCCACCAGCAACGCAGCGCCGAGCAGCGCGAGCCACGGCCACAGACCGGGACCGCGGCGCAAAGCCTCGCTCACCGCCGGAATGCCGCGGCGTGTTCCGCCAGGCGGCTGCCAGCGGGCGTCCCACATTTCCGGCAGCGTGAGCGAGTAGACCCGTTCCGAGTTGCCGGCCACAACGCGCACCCGCGCCGCCTCGCCGGCAAAGAATGACACCGAATTTTCGCGCGCCGCGAACGGCAGCGCCGCGCCCGTATCCGTGAGGACTTCCACTTTTGCACGACCCGGCGGCAGCGCGGACTCAACCACGCCCGCCGCCTGCGTCGCCACATCCACATCGCGAAAAACATCGGGCGAGATCCAGCGGAGCGCGTTGGCAATCAGCAGCGGCGTCGCCAGTTCGAAGCGCAGCGCGCCCTCGAACGGATCGAAGCCGAGAACAATCGTGCGGCGTTCCGAGTCGCCCCGTGCAACCAGTATCGGGCCGGCCTTGACGCCCGCCAGTATCGCGTCCTTCGCCGCCGGCACCAGAACCGACACCTGACCCAGTTGCATGTCCCGCGCGCGAAGGCCGGCGGTCAGCGGCTGATCGGGCACCCAGAACAGGCCTTCCGGCTGACTCAGCCGTTCCTTCACCTGCATGGGCGCTCTGCCGGCAGGCGCGTCGATCCACAGCGCACTGGCGTCGGGAGCCTGCTCGGGTCCGAAGCGATGCAGCACCACGAGCGCCGGCCTGCGCGCTTCACCGGCGCCGTCCGCCCCGGTCATGCGGGCCGAAGCGCTGTATTGCGACACCGGGCGAAACTCGGCGTCGATGCGCGGATCGCTCAGCAGCGCCGGACGAATCAGCGCGGGCTGATCCGAATAAACCAGCACGGGCATGCTGCGCACTTCCGGCAGTTCGAGCGACGCGTAGTTATCCGCCGCAAACGCGTCTTTGGGATAGATGCGGACTTCGAGCAGACCCGCTGCTTTCGTGCGGACCGCAAACGCGGCTTCGCGATCTTCGCCGGCGCGAATCACGAGCGGCCGCGTTCCCTGCGGAGTATTGCCGAAGTTCAGCGTCACCGTGACAGGCAGGTCCCGCGTGCTGTAGTTCCGTACGCGAACCAGCACATCCCATACGCCTGGATCGACGGCGGAGCGGCGCGCGCCCACCACCCGCAGGCCGCAGTTGTCCACGTCGTCATCCACCGCCACCACGCGCAGCGCCGGAATGCGCGGCAACACAAGATTGTTCGCCTCCCGCGCGCCGATGCGGGCCGGACCGGCGTAGGCAATCTCTCCCGGTGCCCCGCCGCCCGCCAGTTGCAGCCGCCGGGCGAAACCGAGACTCTGCGAAATATTGAGCAGCGTCGCGCCGGGCTGCGATTCGAGGATGGCGCGCGCGAGCACACGGCGGTCGGTTTCCCACGCGGTCGCCGGCGTGGCAAGACCGTCGGCGCGAATCACAACCACACGATCGTCGGCGGGCACGGCGCGCAACCAGGCCAGCGCGCTGCGGCGGGCAACGTCCATCAGCGTTTCGTTATTGTTGCCGTGCGGCGCGGCGGCGCCCATCCAGGCGGAGGTATCGAGGACGAGCACGTGATCGCGGCGTGCGGCAGTCTGCCCGGGCCACTGCCATTCGGCGACGGCCAGCAGCAGAAACAGCATCCCGATCAACTGCATCGCCAGCGAGAGCGGCTGCCGGATGCGTCTGCGGCGCGTCACGGGCGCCGCGTTGGCGGCCTCCGTCCAGAACCGCAGCGTTGCCACCACCTGGCGGCGGCGCGCGCGGTCCAGCATGTAGAGCGCCACCGTGACGGCCGTGACCGCGCCCAGAAGCGCGAAGAACTGCCCGGCAGTGAGGTTGAGAAAGCCCATTGACGCAGTCCCCGCTCAGGCCACCCCGCGCATCCGCACCATGTTGTCGAAGATGGCTTCGTCGAGCGGCATCGACACGGGGATTGCGGCGTAGCGTCCGCCACTGCGCAACGCCAGCTGATTCAGCGATTCGCTGAAGGCATCGAAGGCGGCGGTGTAGCGCGCGCGTGTGTCGGCGTCCACCTGCAGACGAACCTGGCTGCCGGTCTCGGCGTCGACAAAATCCACCTCACCGCTCCATGGCGGCTCGCGATCTTCATCGGCCCGCACCTGCAGGAGCATGAGTTCGTTGCCGTAGTCGCTGAGGTACTGCAGCGCCCGGCCGCAGGAGCCGTCGTCGAGAAAATCGGAGATCGCGATCACAAGGCCGCGCTGCGGATATTCGTCGAGGAAGCGGCGCACCACGGCCGGAAAGTCCGTCACGCCGGCGGGCCGCAGCGCTTCTAAAAATTCCGCCACTTCGCGATACCGATGACGCCCGCCGGACGCGTTGCGGCCTTCCTTCAGACTGTCCCCAAACGGCAGGATGCGGATGGTATCGAGCCGCACGAGGCCCACGTAGCAGAGCGCGGCCGCCAGCCGGCGCGCGTAGTCGAATTTCTCCGGCGAGATCGCGGCCATCGAAGCCGACGTATCGAGCAGCAGACGAACCGGAACGCGCGGCTCCACCTGGAACATTTTGAGAAACATTTTGTCCAGCCGCATGTACGCCCGCCAGTTGACGGCGCGCAGGTCGTCGCCCGGATGGAACTGCCGGTGCTCAAGAAACTCCTGGCCGCCGCCGGGATAGCGCGAACTGTTGTGCCCGCCCACAAGTCCGGCGAAGGAACGCTGCCAGTAGATGGTCAGCCGTTCCAGACGTTCGAGAAATGCGCGGTCCAGCAGCGGAGTATCGGGGTTCGCCACGTCGGGACTCCAATTATACGGTGGAACTGAAATCGCGTTGCCGGCACGGGAGCACGGTGCCGGGTCCGGTTTCGTTCCGCAAACAGGGCAGGCCGCTCGTGATCGCGGGCTCGCGGACAACAACCCGGTCCGCGCCCTGAACTTAGCCGGCCTGCGCGGCGGAAGGCTTCACGTCAGCCAGAATCTTCTGCAGATACATGTCGGGCGTCTGGCCGTCGGCGTGGGCATCGAAGTTCAGAATGACGCGATGGCGCAGCACGGCGGGCGCGATCTCCCGAATATCGTCGGTGCTGAGATGGAAGCGTCCCCGCAGCAGCGCGAGGGCGCGTCCGCATTCCACCAGCGCCTGCGCGCCGCGCGGCGAACTGCCGTACCGCACGTAGCGGCGCGTCGCTTCAGGCGCATCTTTCTCGGAAGGCTGCGTCGCCATAACCAGCTGCACGGCGTAATCGCGAACGTGCGGCGCAACCAGAATTTCACGGCAGGCGGCGCGCAGCTCGAGCGCTTCCGAGCGGTCCAGCACCGAATGAACGCTGATCTCCTCGCGCGTAATCGTGCGGTCGACAATGCCGGAGAGCTCCTCCCGCGACGGATACCGCACCACAATCTTCATCAGAAAACGATCGAGCTGCGCTTCCGGCAGCGGATAGGTGCCTTCCATCTCGATGGGATTCTGCGTCGCCATCACAAGGAACGGCGATTCCAGTTCGTGCGTCGTGTTGCCGCTGGTGACCGTGCGCTCCTGCATGGCTTCGAGCAGCGCCGACTGCGTGCGCGGAGTGGCGCGGTTGATCTCATCGGCAAGCACCAGGTTGGCGAAGACCGGGCCAGGCTGAAAGCGGAACATCTTGTGGCCGCGCTCATCGGTCTCCATGATCATGCTGCCCACAATATCGGCAGGCATGAGGTCCGGCGTGAACTGAATCCGCGAATAGCGCAGACTGAGGGCGCGGGCGAGCGTGCGGAGAAGCGTCGTCTTCCCAAGTCCGGGCACGCCTTCGAGCAGCACATGACCGCCGGAGAGCAGACAGATCAGCACGCCATCGACGACGTCGCGCTGCCCCACGATCACGCGCGCAATCTCATCCCGAACCCGGTTGAGTTTCGCCACCGCAGGACCAGAGGCTGCGTCGATCGGCATGAAACGAGTTTAGACGATGCAATCCCGCGCGCCGTTTTTGAGGGCGCCCGGCTGCTACTTCGGCGTGCTGACGCCTTCCTCCAGCCAGGCTTCCGCGGCCTCGATGACCAGGTCGCGGCCGGCGATCTGCGCCTCGCGCGTCTGTCGCACCACCACGTCCGGCGTAACGCCCGCGCCCTCCAGCGCCTTGCCTTTTTCCGACGTGTAGCTGGCCTGCACGTACTGAAACCCATCGCCGTTGGGCAGCCGGATCACGTCGCTCGGCAGCGCGGCGCCGGCGCTGCGCGTGCCGAATATTCGCGCGCGGCCAAGGTCCTGCAGTCCGCCGGCGAGAATCTCCGTCGTCGAAGCCGAGCCTTCGTCGAGCAGGATGGCGAGCCTGCCGCCGTAGGTTTCGGGCCGCGGAAAGATGACGAACTTCAGCGTGGAATCGCGCATCTTCATCTCGCCTAATTTCTGCCCCGCCTTGTCGATGAAGAATCCCGCCACGCCCATCGCCATAACGCCGATGCCGCCGGGATTTCCGCGCAGGTCCAGCGCCACGCCGGGCGCGTCGCGGAACTCTCGCAGCGCCGCTTCGATCTTCGGCATAACCGACGCCGGATCCAGAAATTCGCTGAACCGGATGTAGCCCGCGCCGCCCGCCAGCCGGCGCGATTCGAACGTGAGCCGTATCGCCGGCAGATTGCCGAACGTGACCAGCGCGGCGTCCGCGTGAACGGCTGCCGCCTCGCCGCGCGCCGGTTCCGGTTGCGCACTCGCCCCGGCGGGTTCGACCGCATTCAGCGCCACGCGCCGCTCCGCCTGCTCATCGTCGCTCGCCGGCGCAACGTCACTCCGGCCATACAGCGCCGCGGGAATGATCGCGTAATGCGACGTGCCGAGCTCGTGCAGCATCTCTTCCATGATTCGCCGCACCGCCTGCATATCGGAGGCCTGCGCGATGCGCGGACGCAGCTGCCCGCGCACCGCCGCCCAGTCGAGTCCGTTCAGCTTCGGATCCGGATGCCGGTCGCGGACGGTCTGCCACACCAGATCGAAGGATTCAAGATTCGCCGCCTGCTGCGCGGAGGAAAGCTGCGCGTGGGCCGCTTCAGCCCCGGCGGTGACGAGCAGAGCGAACGCGAATCTTGCGGCACGGGACACGGGAAGTCACGGGCAGGATAACATGATTCAGATGCCAGACCTCACGTGGGATTCGACCGAAGACATCGCCATCGAACTGTTCGAAAACAACCCGACGCTCGATCCTCTGACCGTGCGTTTTACCGATCTGCACCGCTGGGTGACCGAACTGCCCAACTTCCGCGACGATCCGGCAAAGTCATCCGAAGGCAAGCTGGAGGCCATCCAGATGGCGTGGCACGAAGAGTACAGCGAAGGCCGCTAGGTCCGAATTACCGGGCTCTGCACCCGGCCCCGCTTACCGCACCAGATGCGGCAGCACTTCTGAGTTGTTCTCGCAGATAAATTCCAGCAGTTCCGTTTCCGGCAGCAGCGTCGCGTGGTCCACGTACGTCCACGGCTCGGCATACGCGCCGGGATCGTCGATCGTGGTTTCGATCGTCATGTGCCCGAAGTCGACGCGGCGATATCGCTCCGTTACTTTCAGATCTTTGGTATGCGGATGCCCCGCGTTATCGATCCACGTCGTGTCGTTGATGCCGGTCGTCACGGCCACCAGCGCGTCTTTTTCCCAGTGCCCCACGCTGTAACCAAGCCACATCGGGTCGGGATCTTTCGGCAGCTCGCGCCCATCCAGATGAATCTGCCGGAAGGTGCTGAAGCTTTCGTAGAGGATGATGACTTCCTTCGGGTTGTCGATGATCTTGAACGGATACGGCAGCACGTTCATCTTCGGCATCCCCTGAATGCAGCGCGCCGCCGGATCGTTCTTGCCGTCGTAACCGGCGTCCTGCCGCGCATCGAAAACTTTCTTCGCCCACGGCAGAAACTTCACTTCGTCCGGCTTCAGATCGGCCGCCGCATTGTGCAACTGCGCCGCTGCCGTGCGCCAGACGCCTTCCAGATTGGGATGCCCGGCCGCCGTCAGCGGCATCGGCGCCGTCATATTCGGCTTGCCGGCAGCGGTGCGCGGCGTGTCCTTCGAAGGCAGGCTGTACCACTGGGCGGGCGCCGTCACAGCGCCCAGCAGGCACAACGCAACAACATGGCGGACAGCGCGAATCGACATCAGAATTAAGATATCCGATTTGCCAACGCCGCGCCCGCGGCGCAAACAGAGTTCAGACGCGGCAATTCAGACGCGGGACTGCTGCCCCCGCCCGCCGGCCAGCCGGTACGTAATCAGGTACGCCGCGCCAATCCCCATCGGAATCACCCCGACAGCCGCGCTGCCCAGCGCCGCCGCATCGTGATGCACCAGGAACATGGCGCCCAGCATCACGGAAATGCCCACTCCGCCGGCAAGCCACATCATGCCGCGGAGCAGCCACGCCGCCGGGCCCGCTCCTTCCGGCGGCAGCGTCTGGCCCGCTTCGATCGCCGCCAGCCTTTCCTGATGCCGCAACCGCCGCGCCTGATGGCGGAACCAGAGTGCCGCGATGCAGATGGCGAAGGCCGCCACCAGAGCCGTCATTGGTACCAACACTGTGCCGTCAAATCTCATGGCACTTTCAGCCTACCGGTTCTCCAGGCGGAAGTTAACACTCTCTTTTGTCAGTGTTTTTCGGTGTGAATCGCATGGCATCATCGAAGGTGACGATGACTCCGGACTTTTTTTACGGCACCGCGTGGAAGGAAGAACGAACCGCCGAGCTCACATTACTTGCCCTCCGCTCGGGCTTTCGCGCCATCGACACAGCCAACCAGCGGCGTCATTACTTCGAAGCCGGCGTCGGCGAGGCCCTTGCGACCGCGCTGAAGGAAGGCATCGTCACCCGCGACGACCTCTTCATCCAGACCAAATTCACCAGCCCCGCGGCGCAGGATCACCGCCTGCCCTTCGACGCCTTCGCCCCCGTGGCCAGGCAGGTAAACCAGTCTCTGACGAGTTCACTGAAGCATCTGGGCGTCGACGTGATCGACAGCTTCATCCTGCACGGTCCCTCCTCCGGCTACGGCTGGTCCGAGGAAGACGCGGCAACCTGGCGCGCCATGTGCGCCGAACGCGACGCCGGCAGGACGCGCCTCCTCGGCGTGAGCAACATCTCGCTCGATCAGCTCAAAGCTCTCGAAGCCGCGGGCGGAGAGCGCCCCGCCTTCGTTCAGAACCGCTGCTACGCGCGTTTCGGATGGGACCGCGAAGTCCGCGCCTACTGCCGCAGGCACAACATCGTCTATCAGGGCTTTTCGATCCTCACCGCCAACGCCTCGGTCGTGCGCGGCCCGCTCGTCAGCGCCATCGCGCAGCGGCACAAGGCCACCAACGCGCAGATTATCTTCCGCTTCATGGCGGGAATCGGCATCGTGCCGCTCACCGGAACCTCCGACGCCGAACATATGCGGCAGGACCTCGCGGCAAAGCAGTTCAAGCTCACCGCCGCGGATCTGAAGGCGCTCGAAGCGCTGACCAGCTAGCCCGCCGCAGACCCGCAAAGGAAACGTTTGCCGCAGCTAAACTGGAGCAGACATCCGGTGGAGCAAATCTCTCTCACTTTCGACCCCCAGCCGCCGCCACGCCGCGTCTTCACGCTGCGCGAACTGAGCGACGGAATCCGCGGCCTCCTCGAAGGCAGCTTCAGCGGCATCTGGGTCGCCGGTGAAATTTCCGGCGCAAAACTCTATCCCAGCGGACACTGCTACTTCACCCTCAAGGACGCCGACGCGCAGATCAAGTGCGTCTGCTGGAAGCCCGTCTACTGGCGCCTGAAATTCAAGCCGAAGGACGGCGTGCAGGTGCTGCTGCGCGGGCGCGTCGACATCTACGAACAGCGCAGCGAATACCAGTTCGTCGTCGAAGCCGTTGAACCCCAGGGCGAGGGCGCGCTGCAACTGGCCTTCGAGGAACTCAAGAAAAGGCTGCTCGCCGAGGGCCTGTTCGACGCCGCGCGCAAACGCCCGCTGCCCCGTTACCCGCGCCGCATCGGAATCGTCACCTCGCCGCAGGGCGCCGTCATTCGCGATTTTGTCGATGTGATCACGCGCCGCTTCCCCGGCATCCACGTGCGCCTGTTTCCCGCGCGCGTGCAGGGCGAAGGCTCCGTCGCCGACGTCACGCGCGGCATCGAATATTTCGGCCTTGCCGAACACGGACACGATGCGCCGTGGGCGGATGTGCTGGTGGTCGCCCGCGGCGGCGGCTCGCTCGAAGACCTCTGGACGTTCAACGAGGAGGCCGTGGCGCGCGCCATCGCGGCATCGCCCATCCCTGTCGTCTCCGCCGTGGGGCACGAGACGGACGTGACCATCGCCGACTTCGTGGCCGATCTCCGCGCGCCCACGCCATCGGCCGCCGCCGAACTCATCGTCCCCACACAGCAGGATTTGCTGGAGCGCATCGACGCGCTGCGCCGCCAGTCCCGACGCGCCGTTCAATATCGTCTCGCGGTACTGGCGCGACGGCTGCGCGAACAGGCCACCGACCGCGCGCAGATGCTGTTGCACCGCGCCATCGCCCGCCGCATGCAGCGCCTCGACGAATTCGAAGAACGCGCCGTCGCCGCCATCCGGCGCCGGATCTCGGCCGCCGGGCGCACAAGGCGGATCCTCGAAGACAACCTGCGCTACTTCGACCTGCGGCCGCGCCTCGCCCGCGACCGCGCCCGCCTCACCGAAGCCTCCGGCCGCGCCGCCGGAGCCATGCGGACCGCGCTCGGCCGTCGCCGCGGCAGGCTGGAGACCGCCACCGCCAAGCTCTCGCAGCTCGATCCGCGCCTCGTGCTGGCGCGCGGCTATGCCATCGTCCTGAACCAGAGCGGAACGATCGTGCGGGATCGCGCCGCCGCTCCGGTGGGCGCCACGCTCGATATTCTGCTCGCGAAGGACAGCCTGCAAGCGAAGGTCACCAAAAGCGAAGGTCACAAAAGCGAAGGCCACAAAAGCGAAAATCACAAATGATAGCGCCACCGGAAGGAACTTATCTCGCGCCTCTGCAAAAGGGCGCGCTGCGGTTTCCGCCGCCCCTGCGGGCTTACTGCCAGATGGAAGGCTGGGATCTTTTCCGCTTCATCGTCCTCGATCACGATCACATGCGCATCGAGCCGGTCATCGGCGACGCCGCGGAAACGTTTCACGCCAGCTTCACGCCGGACGGCCTGCTTTGGATTCCCGCCGAACTGCGCCAGTCCGTCGACCTGAGCGAACAAAGCGTCATGCTGCGCGTGCAGGATGGCGGCATCCACGTTTATATCCGCAAGGTTTTCGAAACCCTCGGCTTCCGGCCCCGCTGATCTGCTCGCCGCCGTCCGTCACGGCTCGCGCGCCAGCCCAAGCCACGAAATCATGTCGCGCAGCGCAGCCCACCCGCGCAGCCGCGCGGCGTCGGAACCCTCGGCCTCGGCGCGCTCCACATGCTCCCGCATCTGGCGGAACACCACCGGCTGCATCGCCAGCAGCGCTTCCGAACCCGACGCCGCGTACTTCACAAGCACATAGCGAACGAGGCAGCCGACGGGGATCCCTGTGCCGCGGCTCAGATTTTCCAGCGTCGGCATCGGGTCGGCGGCGCTGTAGCACGCCACCTCGGCTTTGAAGTTGGCGTGCGGGTCATCGGCCGCCCAGGAATCGTGATAAGGTTGGAGCTTCACAGTTCCGAAGTTATCAGTTTTGAACCCAGCGGCAGCCTGTTTTCCACCCGGCTCCGGTCACCCGGACGCCTTTCCTGCAGCCGCGGTGAAGGAGCCATTCGCATGATCAATCGCCTTCCGCACACACTGGCACTCGCGGTGCTGGCCGCCTCGGCCGCTCTCGCGCAGGATCACTGGGTCGCCACCTGGGCCGCCACGCAGCAGCAACCCGCCAATGCCGCAGCCAATGCCGCAGCCAATGCCGGAGCCAACGCCGGAGCCAATGCCGGCGGACGCGGTCCGGCGGCTCCAACCGGTTTCAAAAATCAGACCGTGCGCATGATCGTTCACACCTCCGCGCTGACCGGGCCGAAACTGCGGCTCCGGCTCTCCAACGAATACGGCACCGCGCCGCTCTCCATCGGTGCGGTGCACGTGGCAAAGCGAGCCCGCGAATCGGAAATCGCCGCGGGAACCGATCGCGCCGTCACCTTCGGCGGCAAAGCTACATTTTCGATCCCGGCCGGCAAGTCGATCCTGAGCGATGACGTCGACATGCCCCTGCAGACGCCCGCCGACCTGGCCGTCAGTATCTATGTAACCGGCGACAGCGGACCCCTGACCCGCCACGGACTCTCCCTTCGCTCCACTTACATTTCGAAGGAAGGCGACTTCACCGCCAGCCCCTCGATCGCCGATGCCACCGTTGTCCAGTCGTGGTACTGGCTCTCGGAGGTCGACGTCTTCGGCCCGGCGAATGCCGAAACTCTCGTAGCGCTCGGCGATTCGGTCACCGACGGCGCGCGCTCCACCCCGGAGACCGACCACACCTGGCCCGCCATTCTCACCCAGCGCCTCGCCTCCAACCGAGTCACCGCCCATGTCGGAGTCGTCAACGAAGGACTCGCAGGCAACCGACTGCTGACCGATGGCGCCGGAACCAGCGCCCTCGGCCGCTTCGACCGCGACGTTCTGAACATCGCCGGCGTCACCTGGGTCGCCCTCCTCCTCGGCATCAACGACATCGCGCACGACGCCAAAGCGGACGACCTGATCGCCGGCCTCCGGCAACTGGCCGCCCAGGCGCACTCGCACAGCCTGCGCGTCGTCGGCTGCACGCTGCCCGCTTTCGGCAACGCCGCCAATCCCGTGCCCTTTACCGAAGCCCGCGACGCCGTCCGCCAAACCGTCAACCAGTGGATTCGCACCAGCCGCGATTTCGATTCCGTCGCCGACTTCGACGAAGTCACCCGCGACGGCGCCGATGCCAAGAAACTCCGCGCCGAATACGACAGCGGCGATCACATCCATCCCAACGATGCCGGCTACCGCGCCATGGCCGAATCCTTCGATCTCCGCCAGTTCCGTTAAACCTTCCGCCCGCGCACGGCTGATATACTCTCCTCAGCGCTGACGAATACGCAGCGACTACCGAACACTGCCGCCGTTTCGCCGCAACGCAAACGGTTGCATGTAAGTCCGGGACCCGATCTGACGACGGGTACCAAGGCGATGCTGAGCAAATACTTCTCTACTTCCGAGTCGTGCCGTTGCCCGGTCGCCCTTCTGATGGCGAGGTGAGCAATGAGCAGCAAAGAATTCCTTCAGGCGAAAGCGGACGGGCGCAAACTGTCCATGGTCACGTGCTACGACTACACGTTCGCGCGCGTGCTGGCCAAAAGCCCCATCGATGGCATCCTCATCGGCGACAGCGCGGCCATGGTGGTCCACGGCTTTCCCTCCACCCTCTCGATGACCGTCGAGCTCACGCGCATCCACACCGAAGCCGTCGCGCGCGGCGCGGGCGGCAAATTCATCGTCGCCGACATGCCGTTCCTGTCGTATCGCAAGGGACTCGGCCCCGCGCTCGATGCGGCCCAGACGCTCATGGCGGCCGGCGCCGGCGCGCTGAAGATCGAAGGCGTCGAAGGCCATGAGGATGTGATCCGCCAGCTGACCGGCAGCGGCATCCCCGTGATGGGTCATCTCGGGCTGCAGCCGCAGTCGGTCAATGCTTACGGCGGCTACAAGGTGCAAGGGCGCTGCGGCGATGCGGCCAGGGCCATCGTCACCCAGGCCAGAGCGCTCGAAGACCTCGGCGCGTTTTCGATCGTGCTGGAATGCATTCCCTCGCCGCTCGCCGAAGAAATTACCGCCGCCGTGCGCATTCCCACCATCGGCATCGGCGCCGGCGCCGGCTGCGACGGGCAGATTCTCGTCCTGCATGACATGCTGGGATTGAACGTTGACTTCCAGCCGAAATTCGTGCGCCAATTTATCAATGGAGCGGACTGCGTGAAAGATGCAATCGGACGGTACGACAAAGCGGTGAAGGCCGGCACATTCCCGGCGCAGACGGAGAGCTTCGCGTGACCCGCGCCTGGCGCAGTACCGAGTCCTGGAGAGAACGGCGCGGCGAACTGAACGGCAAGCGGATCGGCTTCGTCCCCACCATGGGCGCGCTGCATCGCGGCCACGAATCCCTCGTCGAACGCTGCCGCCGCGAAAACGACGTCGTCGTGGTCAGCATCTTCGTCAACCCCACTCAGTTCAACGACCCGAAGGATCTGGAGCGCTACCCCCGCACTCTCGAAGCCGACCTCGCCCTGCTCGAAAAGGCCGGCGCCGATGAAGTCCTCGTCCCGCACCGCGCCGAAATGTATCCGCACGGCTACCGCTTCCGCATCGACGTCGAAGACTCCGTTCAGGTGATGGAAGGCCTCCACCGCCCCGGCTACTTTCAGGGCATGACCACCGTCGTCATGAAGCTTCTGAATATGGTGCGGGCAGACCGCGCCTACTTCGGCGAAAAGGATTTCCAGCAGCTTCGCGTCGTCACCGACATGGTGCAGGAGTTCTTCATCCCCACCGAAATCGTCCCCTGCGAAACCGTGCGCGATGAATCCGGTCTCGCCGAAAGTTCCCGCAACCAGCTGCTTTCGCCCGAAGCCCGCGCCAACGCCGCCGTGCTTTACCGCGCTCTCACCGGCGCCGCCTCCACCGGCGAGGCCAAAGCGCAGATCGAAGCCGCCGGCCTCCGCGTCGAGTATCTCGAAGAGCACTGGGGCCGCCGCTTTGTCGCAGCCTATGCCGACAGCGTGCGCCTGATCGACAACGTTCCCCTCGCTTCCGAATAATTCCGGCGCTCCGTATGCTGCTCACTCTCGACGTCGGCAACAGTCAGGTCTTCGGCGGCGTCTATGACGGCGACGAACTGAAGACCACCTTCCGGCGAACAAGCAGCATCCGCGCCTCATCCGACGAATTCGGCATCTTCTTCCGCACCACCCTGCGTGAAAACGGCCTCGAGCCCGAGAGCATCTCGATGGCCGCCATCTGCTCGGTGGTGCCCGATGCCGTCCACTCCCTGCGCAACTGCTTCCGTAAGTATTTCCGCTTCGAACCGTTCGTGCTGCAGCCCGGCGTGAAAACGGGACTCCGGATCCGCTATCGCAATCCGCTCGAAGTCGGTGCGGACAAAATCGCCAACGCCGTCGGCGCGCTCCACAGCTTCCCGGCCCGCAATCTGCTGATCGTCGACTTCGGCACCGCCACAACCCTCTGCGCCGTCACCAAAGACAAGGACTACCTCGGCGGCATCATCACCTGCGGCATCGGCACCTCCATGTCCGTGCTCGAATCGAAAACCGCGCGCCTCCCTGCGGTCGAAATCGTGCGGCCGGACGAAATCCTCGGGCGCTCCACCGTCGAAAGCATCCAGTCCGGCCTCTACCACGGCACCCTGGCAACGGTGCGCGCCCTTGCCGCCGCCGTTACGAAGGAACACTTCGGCAAGGACAAGCCCCTGCTCATCGGCACCGGCGGCTTCGGCAGCCTCTTCCAGGGCGAAAAGCTGTTCGACGCTTTTGTGCCGGAACTGCCGCTGATCGGCCTCCGCCGCGCCGTCGAAATTTCGCAGAAGCAGACGGCGCCGGGCAGCGTTTGACAGAATAGTAGCTCATGGCCGAATCACCGATTACGCCTCGCGGCGCTGACTTTGCACAGTGGTATCAGGACGTTGTCCTTCAGGGAGACATGGCCGAGCCGGCCGAGATCGTCAAGGGCTGCATGGTGATCAAGCCCAATGGATACGCGGTCTGGGAAGTTCTGCAGCGCGAACTCGACGGCCGCTTCAAAGCCACCGGTCACCAGAACGCCTACTTCCCCCTGCTGATCCCGCAAAGCTTCCTGCAGAAGGAAGCCGAGCACGTCGAAGGCTTTTCTCCCGAACTGGCCGTCGTTACCGTCGCCGGCGGCAAGGAACTGGAAGAGCCGTACGTCATCCGCCCCACGTCGGAAACCATCATCGGGCACTTCTTTGCAAAGTGGATTCAGAGCTGGCGCGATCTGCCCATGCTCATGAACCAGTGGGCCAACGTCATCCGCTGGGAACTCCGCACCCGCATGTTCCTGCGCACCACCGAATTCCTCTGGCAGGAAGGCCACACCGCCCACTCCACCCATGAAGAGGCCATGGAAGAGGTGCTGCGCATGCTGGACGTTTACGCCGACGTGGCCGAAAACATCATGGCCATGCCGGTAATCCGCGGCCAGAAAACGCGCGCCGAAAAATTCGCCGGCGCCGTGAAGACTTACTCCATCGAAGCCATGATGCAGAACGGCCTCGCGCTCCAGGCCGGCACCAGCCACGACCTCGGCCAGAACTTCGGCAAAGCCTTCGACGTTAAGTTCCAGAACAAAGAAGGTCAGCTCGATTACGTCTGGCAAACCAGCTGGGGCGTCAGCACCCGCCTCATCGGCGGCCTCATCATGACGCACTCCGATGACAAAGGCCTCGTGCTGCCGCCCAAACTGGCGCCCTTGAAGAGCGTCCTCGTGCCCATCTACCGCAAGGAGGAAGAGCGCGCCGCCGTTCTCGAAGCGGCCCACCGCATCGCGAAGGAAACCGGCTCGAAGGTCGACGAGCGCGAAGGCCATTCGCCGGGCGCGAAGTTCTTCCACTGGGAGCGCCGCGGCGTGCCCGTCGTGCTCGAACTGGGGCCGCGCGATCTCGCCTCGGGCAAGATCGTCGTCAAACGCCGCGACACGGGAGCCAAGGAACCGGTATCGCAGGACGGCATCGCCGCCACCCTGGACGCCACGCTCGAAGCCATCCAGACGAATCTGTTCGCATCGGCGCGGGAACGGCTCAAGGCCAACACCGTGTGGGCCGCCTCGATCGGCGAAGTGGAAGAAATTCTCAAGGACGCCAGCGCCGAAAAGGGCGGCGGGAAGTTCGTCATGGCGCACATCAAGGACGATCCGGAATGCGACGCCCGCATCAAACAGTTCAAGGCCACCATCCGCAACATGCCTCTCGTCGATGAGTGCGACGGCCCCGGCAAGTGCATCGTGACCGGCGAAACCGTGCCGCAGCGGGCGCTCATCGCCAAGGCTTACTAGCCGGATTTACGGCCGCCGCGGTGTTGGAACGCGCCGCGGCGCCGACCCGTCTTCAGCGAATACGGTTACTACTTTGATTGTGCAGCCCATGAAAAACATTTCCTTCACCGCGGTTTTCGCCGCTTTCGTCCTGGCCGGCGCCGCCTGCGCCCAGACCAGTACCGTGGATCCAACCGTCCGCTTCAACACCACCGAAGGCGTGATCGACGTCATCCTCACCCCCGAAGCGGCGCCCAATACGGTGGCCAACTTTCTGAACTACGTAAAGGCCGGCGCTTACGTCAACACCATGATTCACCGCTCCGTGCCGAACTTCGTCATTCAGGGCGGCGGCTATCAGCTCCAGAACGGCTCCCCCGTCACCACCCCGACCAGCGCGCCCATCAACAACGAAGTCAACGTCACCAACCAGCGCGGCACCCTCGCCATGGCCATGACCAGCTCCCCCAACAGCGCCACCGACCAGTGGTTCTTCAACCTGATCAACAACGGCCCCACGCTCGATCCCGCCTCCAACAGCGGCGGCTTCACCGTCTTCGGCAGAGTCGCCAACGCCACCGGCCTCGCCGTGATGGACAAAATCGCCGCGCTCCCCACCGCCGATCTCACCTCCGTCTACGCCTCGCTGCCCTTCAGCCAGGTCCCGCTGCAGAACTACGCCCACGGCGCTGCCGTCACCACGGATAATTTCGTTCTCGTCACCTCCATCGTGCAGCTTCCTTTCGTCAAGCCCACCGGCATCACGGATGCCGCCAGCTTCGCCTCTTCGCTCACCAGCGGCATCGCGCCCGGCGAACTGCTCACCGTCTTCGGCGCGGCCATCGGCCCCGCCACGCTCACCACTCTGGCGCTCGATGCCACCGGCGTCACGCAGACCTCTCTCGGCGGCACCCGCGTCCTGTTCAACGGCTTCCCCGCACCGCTCATCTACACCTCTTCGGGTCAGCTCAGCGTCGTCGCGCCGCAGTCCATCGCCGGTCTGAAAACCGTGCAGGTGGTCGTCGAATACCAGAACGTGCAGACCGCCGGGATGCAGTTCCCCGTCGCCACGGCGAATCCGGCGCTGTTCACCCTCAATGCGTCGGGCTCGGGCGATGCGGCCATCATCCAGCAGAACGGCTCCATCGTCAGCACCGCCAGTCCCGCAAAGCCCGGCGACGTCCTTACTCTCTACGGCGAAGGTTACGGCACCGCAACGCCCGCCACCGCCGCCGCCGACGGCGCGATCGTCGGCTCCACCCTGCCCGTCCCCACCAACCCGGTCACACTCCTGCTCGACGGCCAGCCCGTGAGCACTCTCTATGCCGGCGGCGCTCCGGCGCTCATCAACGGCGTCCTCCAGGTGAACTTCACCGTCCCGCCCGGCACGCTGCCCGGCAGCCACCGGATTCAGATTCAGGTCGCCGGACAAACCAGCCCCGCCGGCGTGAACCTGCAGACCAAATAGCCGGACCAGTTAGCCAGGCGCCACTCCCGCTACACTGAAATCGTGCCGGCCCTCTCTTTCCTCGACGCGCGTGCCGCCGTGCTGCGTGAAGTCGCCGCCCATCGCGGCCTTCCGCCCGTCGAGCAGGTCTCCATCGAAGCGGCAGCCGGTCGCGTCCTCGCCGAAGACATTGCGGCGGACCGCCCGTATCCTCCCTTCCACCGCTCCATGCGCGACGGCTTCGCACTGCGCGCCGCCGACCTTCCCGGCCGCTGCCGCGTCATCGGCGAAGTTCGCGCCGGTGCATCTTTTGCCGCCACCGTTGGCCCCGGAGAAGCCGTCGAAATCATGACCGGCGCACCCGTGCCCGAGGGTGCCGACTGCGTCGTCATGGTGGAACACACCGCGCGCGATGCCGAAGGCTTCGTGCTCACAGACCGCCCCTCGGCCGCCGGCGTCAACATCGCTCCGGCGGGCTCGGAAGCCCGCGCCGGTGACCCCGTCCTGCGCCGCGGCATGCGCCTCGATTACACCGGAATCGCGTGGCTCGCCACCGTCGGCTGCTCGCACGTCCCCGTTTACGCCCGTCCCCGCGTGGCAATTCTCGCGACCGGCGATGAGATCGTCCCCCTCAACGTCACTCCCGCCACTCACCAGATCCGCAACTCCAACAGCTACGCCCTCGCCGCGCAGGTCGCGCGCGCCGGCGGCATCCCGGTCATCCTGCCCGTCGCTCGCGACGACCGCGACGAAACCGCGCGTCTCATCCGCACCGGCCTCGAATGCGACTTGCTCCTGCTCTCCGGCGGCGTCTCCGCCGGCAAGTACGACTTCGTGGAACTCGCCATGGCCGACCTCGGCGCAACTTTCTTCTTCGACCGCGTGCTGATCCAGCCCGGCGCCCCCGCCGTCTTCGGCCGCGTCCAGGAAAAATTCTTCTTCGGCCTCCCCGGCAACCCGGCCTCCACGATGGTCACCTTCGAAATCTTCGCCCGCGCCGCCATCGAACTTCTCGCCGGTAACAGTGAATCGCCCCTGCCTCTCACCCTCGCCCGCCTCACCCGCCCCTTCCGCCACAAACCCGGCCTCACCCGCTTCCTGCCCGCCATCGTCCGCTGCGACGACATCCAGTGCGCCGAAGTCTCCCCTGTAGACTGGCAAGGGTCGGGCGATGTGCCCGCCATCTGCCGCGCCAATGCGTTCCTTGTTGCCGACGCCCACAAGCCCGACTATCCGGCGGGCGACCTGATTCCGGTCCTGATGAAATGAGCAAACTCTCCCACTTCGACGCCGCCGGCGAACCCCGCATGGTGGACGTCACCGCCAAAGGCGAAACCCGCCGCACCGCCCGCGCCCACGCCTTCGTCAAAATGAGCGCCGAAGTCCTCGCCGCCCTGCCCCGCAACCCCAAGGGCGACCCCCTCGGCGTCGCCCGCGTCGCCGGCGTCCTCGCCGCCAAGAAAACCGCCGAACTCATTCCGCTCTGCCATTCCCTGCCCCTCTCCCACGCCGATATCGATATCGTCGTCGAACCCGAGGGCGTCCGCATCGTCTCCACCGCCTCCACCACCGCCCAGACCGGCGTCGAGATGGAAGCCCTCACCGCCGCCGCCGTGGCCGCGCTCACCGTCTACGATATGACCAAGGCGCTCGACAAGGCCATCGAAATCCAGGACATCTACCTGCTCGAAAAAACCGGCGGCAAGAGCGGCGATTTCCGGCGCGGAAACGCCTGACAATGCAGGGACACAAGACAACGCCGGGACCCAAGGCAACGCCGCGCGCCGCCGTCCTCACCATCAGCGACGGCGTTCACCACGGCACCCGCACCGATGCCTCCGGCGCCGCTCTCTCCGCCCGCCTCGCCGAAGCCGGCTTCCACGTCCAGCCCGTCCGTGTCGTGCCCGATGAAAGACCGCTCATCGCCGCCACCCTGCGCGAACTCGCCGATGGCGGCACCGTCGACCTCATCGCCACCACCGGTGGAACCGGCGTCGCCCCCCGCGACGTCACACCAGAGGCGGCCCGCGACGTGATCGAACGCGAAATCCCCGGCTTCGGCGAACTCATGCGCGCCCGCGGCCTCGAAAAAACGCGCTTCGCCCCGCTCTCGCGCTCTCTCGCCGGCTCCCGCGGCACGGTCCTGATCGTGAATCTGCCCGGCTCGCCGCGCGGCGCGCTGGATTCGCTGAATGCTATTTTGGATTTGGTCCCGCACGTGCTCGACCTTTTGCAGGGGCGTACCGAACACGCCGCCCCCGCCAAAAGCGCGACGGAGGATTGAGGTCTTATGACGAAGAATCCGGCTTCAACCGCAAAACTTCTCGGTGCCCTGCTGCTCGGCAGCACACTGTTCGCGCAGGTGACCGAAGCGCCCGAAATCGGCGAGCCGATCATCCGCACCACCACCAGCAACGTGGTCGCGCCCGTGCTCGTGACCGACCGCGCCGGCAATATCGTCGATGGTCTCAAGCCCGCCCAGTTCCGCCTTTTCGATAACAACAAGGAACAGAACATCCAGGTCGATATCGCCTACGAACCGGTCTCGGTCGTCGTGGCCATCGAAGCCTCGGCCCGCGTCGACAAGATCCTGCCGCAGATCAGGCACCTCGGCTCGCTCCTCCAACTCGTCGTCGGCGCGCAGGGCGAGGCCGCCGTCGTCGCCTTCGACCACCGCATCCGCATCATGCAGGATTTCACCCATGACTCGGACAAAATCAAGGTGGCGATCGACAAGATCAACGCCGGCAGTTCGAGCAGCCGCATGATCGATACCGTCGAGCGCGCCACCTACATGCTCCGCAAACGCTCGCCGAACAATCGCAAAATCATCCTGCTGGTCAGCGAAACGCGCGATCAGGCCAGCGAAGCCCGCGTGCGGGAAACCCTCATCGACGCCCAGCTTTCCAACGTCATCGTTTATACGGTCGACATCACCCAGTTCGCCGTGCGCCTCACCGAGCAGCCGGTCCCGTCGCGCCCCGATCCCATCGACGTCACCGCGCGCCCCACCACCATGGGCGTGCCCAACACCCCCACCACCGTGGCGCAGAACTACGGAACGCAAAACCAGGCCCAGTTCATGCCCCTGCTGAAGGAAATCTACACCAATGCCAAACGCATTTTCGTGGAGAACCCAACCTCGGTCTTCGCCAAAGGCACCGGCGGCAACGAATTTTCTTTCCTGAAGCAGAAGGGTCTCGAAGATGCCGTGCAGCGCATCAGCCAGGAGATCCGCAGCCAGTACATGATCAGCTACAAACCGAACAATTCCGCCGAACCCGGCTTCCACGAAATCTCCGTCGTCGTCGAAAACCCGGCCTACACGGCGAAGACGCGTCCCGGTTACTGGCTGGGCGGCGGCAAAGACCAGTAAGCGAAAAGCAGTAAGCGAAGACCAGTAGGGCAAAGACCAGTAAGCGAAAAGCAGTAATCAAAGACCAGTAAGCGAAAACCAGCAGCCGATACCCCTCGCGCGACAATAGAAGCTTGAGACTCAACGCACCCATGGGCGGCGGCGAAGGCCGCATTCATCGCGGACCTCGTGCTGCCGGCGACGCCAAACCAGGCCCCAAAAAACCACCGTCCGAGCGCCTGCGCGCCTTATGGCCCGACATCTGGGCGCTCGTCAAACCCCGCCGCGGCCTGCTCGGTCTCGGCCTCGGCCTCATCGTCATCAACCGCGTCTCCGGCCTCGTCCTCCCCGCCTCCACCCGTTATCTGATTGACGACGTCATCGGCAAGCACCACGCCTCCATGCTTCTGCCGCTCACCCTTGCAGTCGTCGCGGCCACCGCCATTCAGGGCGTCACATCGTTTTCGCTCACCCAGCTGCTCTCCATCGAAGGTCAAAAGCTCATCGCCGAACTGCGCCGCAAGGTCCAGCAGCACATCGGCCGTCTGCCGGTCTCCTACTACGACGCCAACAAAACCGGCCAGCTGGTCTCGCGCATCATGGCGGACGTCGAAGGCATCCGCAACCTCGTCGGCACCGGCCTCGTCGAATTCATCGGCGGCCTCCTGACCGCCGTCATGGCGCTGTTCCTGCTTCTCCGCATCAGCGCCGTCATGACCATGGTCTCGCTGGCCGTCGTCCTCCTCTTCGGCCTCGCTCTGCAGAAGGCCTTCAAAACCGTCCGCCCGATCTTCCGCGAGCGCGGCAAAATCGGCGCCGAGGTCATCGGCCGGCTCACCGAATCGCTCGGCGGCGTGCGCGTCATCAAGGGCTATCACGCCGAAGACCGCGAAGCCGAAGTCTTCGCCGCCGGCACCCAGCGCCTGCTCGACAACGTGATGAAGAGCCTCACCGCCATGTCCGTCATGGCCCTGTCGGCCACCGTCCTCATGGGCATCGTCGGCGCGCTCGTCATGTACCTCGGGGCGCGGCAAATCGAAGCCGGCACCCTCACCCTCGGCCAGTTCGTCACCTTCACCGCCTTCCTCGCGTTTCTCATTGCCCCCATCATCGGCATCGTCAACATCGGCACCCAGATCAGCGAAGCGCTCGCCGGCCTCGAACGCACCCGCGAAGTCATGCGCGAACGGCCCGAAGACGAAGACCCCGAGCGCGTCAACGACATCGGCCCCATCGTCGGCGACGTCAAATTCGAAGACGTCGAATTCGCCTACAATCCCGACCGCGTCGTCCTCCACGGCATCACCTTCGAGGCCAAACCCGGCACCGTCACCGCCTTCGTCGGCCCCTCCGGCTCCGGCAAATCCACCACCATCGGTCTCATCGCCGCCTTCCAGAAACCCCTCCGCGGAAGAATCCTCGTGGATGATCAGGACCTCAGCCGCATCCGGCTCGCCGCCTACCGCATGCAGCTCGGCGTCGTCCTGCAGGAAACGTTTTTGTTCGATGGCACCATCCGCGAAAACATTCTCTTCTCCCGGCCCGCCGCCAGCGAAGAACAGTTCCTCGATGCCTGCCGCATCGCCCGCGTCGATGAATTCGCCGAAAGCCTCGAACTCGGCTACGAAACCATCGTCGGCGAGCGCGGCGTCAAACTCTCCGGCGGCCAGCGCCAGCGCCTCTCCATCGCCCGCGCCATCCTCGCCGACCCGCGCATCCTCATCCTCGATGAAGCCACCTCCAGCCTCGATTCCGAATCCGAGGCCATGATCCAGGAAGGCCTCTCCCACCTCATGAAGGGCCGCACCACCTTCGTCATCGCCCACCGCCTCTCCACCATCCGCCGCGCCGACCAGATCCTCGTGATTGAAGACGGCCGCATCTCCGAACGCGGCACCCACGCCGAACTGTTCGCGCAGCGCGGCCGCTATTTTGAAATGTACACGCGCCAGCACGCGCTCGACGAAAACCTGTTCCTCGCCCCCGGCGAAGGCGACGTCGTTCCGGACGCCGAATCGCCCGCCTCCCCCGCCCAGCCCGGCTAGCCGCGCCGCGGCCGCTTACCGGCTCCCGCCCTGCCGGTGCCCGACGGTTTTGTATCCTGTATTTGCAGACTCGTTTTCAACAGCATGTCGCTCTCCATCTCAACCCGGACCATCTCTCCCGATATCACCGTCATCGAACTCGAGGGCAGAATCACGCTCGGGAAGGAAAGTTCGCAGATTGAATCGTTCGTTCTCAAAGCCCTCAGCGACGGCGTGCGCAAGCTCATCCTCGACCTCACGCACGTCAACTACATCGACAGCAACGGCATCGGCATCGTGACCTATTGTTTCGCCAAAGCGGAAAAATCCGGCGCCGTGATGACCGTGGCCGGCGCCAGATCTCTGGTCCTCGAAGTCTTCAAGGTCACGCATGTCGATTCGGTCATCCGCTTTTTCCCGGACGTGGACGCCGCCGCCACCAGCCTCGGCGCCCCGGGTACCGCAACTTAGTTCACAACCGAGATCACAATGCAGGTACTTCAGGCCGGCCACCACAAACTCATCCTGCTGGAGATCGACCCCTCCACCGTGCTCGCCCTCGCCCAGGAGGCCGGCTTCTCGGCGAAGCTGAAGGAATCGGCGCGCAGCATCGTGCTCGACCTCACCGTCGAGAACCTCGGCTCGCCACTGCTGCTGTTCGATGCCGCCGATCCCGCCAATCTGGGCTGGTTCTCCCGCTGCCAGTTCTACGTCAACGGCCGCACCGGCGAAGTCATGCAGACGCCCATGGCCGTCGCCAATAAGCGCGACCGCCAGGGCCGCAACCAGAGCAACAGCCTGCGCATGCGCATCACCAAGGAACTGCCGGCCACCTTCCGCCTTCCCGGCAAGCAGCCCATGACCGAACAGGTCTTCTACGCCATGCTGAACAACTTCCTGCAGGCGCTGCTCCGGACCGGCGTGGGTGTTTGCGGCAGCGGCTCCGTGCAGCCGCTCGCCGGCCGCACCGAAACCGCCGGACCGCGGAACTAACCGCCGGTTCCGCGCCGCGCTTTTTATTCGCCTCTCATTCTCAACAACTTAGCCCGCAACCTGCGTCTCCACGCGGCTTCGCCATGCTACCACTGGTTTGAAAGGAGAGCCTCCGTGGAAGCCATTGCGAACCACCCCGCGAAACGCACCACCAAACACACCGTGGAGCACACGCCGTGGACCACCCCACCAACCAGGGTAAACATCCCCCGGCAAGTGGAAATTGGCTTCGTTTTTTCTTCCCGCCCCGCAGCACAACCGTGGGTTCGTTTTTTCATCTCGACGCGGAGCGCCACCCTGGCTTCGTTTTTTCGCCTCAGCCCGCAGCACAACCGTGGGTTCGTTTTTTCATCCCGACGCGGAGCGCCACCCTGGCTTCGTTTTTTCGCCTCAGCCCGCAGCACAACCGTGGGTTCGTTTTTTCATCCCGACGCGCACCGCAACCGTGGGTTCGTTTTTTCGCCTCGACGCGCACCGCAACCGTGGCTTCGTTTTTTCGCCTCACCCCCCACCGCAGCCGTGGGTTCGTTTTTTCATCCCGACGCGCAGCGCCACCGTGGCTTCGTTTTTTCGTTCTGCCCGTCCGCAAAAACAAAAGGGGCGGCACCCGCTGCGCCGCCCCTCCCATCATTCGACTGCCCGGCCCGCTTATCTCGCCGGCGCCGGAACCTTCCGCGGACCAGCCTCGGCAAATGCCCGCGCCGGCGCTCCTGCCGGCGGCACCGCCCCGCTGCCGTTCGATCCGGCCGCCGCCGCAATCACCGGCTCCGGGCGAATCAGCCCCACGGCCTTCCGCAGCTCCGTGTCGATCGTGGCCCGAATATCGGTATTGTCCTTCAGGAACTGGCGGGCGTTTTCCCTGCCCTGCCCGATCCGCTCGCCCTTGTAGCTGAGCCAGGAACCGCTCTTCTCGATCACGTTATGCTGCACCCCGAGATCGATCATCTCGCCCTCGCGCGATATGCCCTCGCCGTAGATAATGTCGAACTCCGCCTCGCGGAACGGCGACGCCAGCTTGTTCTTCGCAATCTTGATCTTCGTCCGGTTGCCGACCACCGCATCGCCGTCCTTAATCGCCGCAATCCGCCGGATGTCGATCCGCACCGACGAGTAAAACTTCAGCGCCCGCCCGCCCGTCGTCGTCTCCGGGCTGCCGAACATCACGCCAATCTTGTCGCGAATCTGGTTGATGAAAATCAGGCAGGTCTTCGATTTCGAAACAATGCCGGTCAGCTTCCGCAGCGCCTGCGACATCAGCCGCGCCTGCAGACCCATGTGCGAATCGCCCATTTCGCCGTCCAGTTCCGCCTTGGGTACCAGCGCCGCCACCGAGTCCACCACCAGCACGTCGATCGAGCCCGACGCAATCAGCGCGCCCGTAATTTCCAGCGCCTGCTCGCCGTAATCCGGCTGCGAAACAAGGAGGTTGTCTACGTCTACACCCAGCTTCCGGGCATACACCGGATCGAGCGCGTGCTCCACGTCGATGAACGCCGCCATCCCGCCGCGCCGCTGCGCCTCTGCCACCACCTGCAGCGCCAGCGTCGTCTTACCGGACGATTCCGGCCCGTACACCTCGCTGATTCGCCCGCGCGGAAAACCGCCCGTGCCCAGCGCCGCGTCGATCGCAATCGACCCGGTCGAAATAACCGACACCGGCACAATGGCGTCCTTCGACCCCAGCCGCAGGATCGAACCCTTGCCGAACTGCTTCTCAATCTGTCCTAAGGTTTGCTCGAGTGCGCGAGCGCGTTCTTTCTCGTCCATGGCCATCCGGTCCTCACAATCTCAGCCGCCAGCGAATAAAAGGCGAATATGGGTAAAGGTGATTGTAGCACCGAAAACAGAATCGCTACAAGTTGTTTTAGCGATCCGGCCGCCCTTATTCCACCCGGTAATTCGGCGCTTCCTTGGTAATGATCACGTCGTGGACGTGGCTTTCGCGCAGTCCGGCCGGCGAAACCCGCACAAACGTCGCTTCCGCCTGCAGCTGCGGAATCGTCCGGCAGCCGCAATAGCCCATGCCCGCCTTGACGCCGCCCACCAGCTGGTACACAAGGTCCGCCAGCGGACCCTTCGACGCCACGCGGCCCTCAATGCCTTCCGGCATCAGCTTCTGCGTCGGGTCGAGCGCGTAACGGTCCGTGTTGCCGCTCGCCATCGCCCCCAGCGAACCCATCCCGCGATACGTCTTGAACGTGCGGCCCTGATAGAGGATCGTCTCGCCCGGGCTCTCGTCCGTGCCGGCCAGCAGGCTGCCGATCATGACGCAGTCCGCGCCCGACGCCAGCGCCTTGGTGATGTCGCCCGAGTACTTGATGCCGCCATCGGCGATCAGCGGCACGCCCGCCGGTCCCGCCGCGCGACTGCATTCGCTCACCGCCGTCAGCTGCGGAATCCCCGCGCCCGATACGATGCGCGTCGTGCAGATGGAACCGGGTCCGATGCCCACCTTAATACCGTCCACGCCGAGGTCGATCAGCTCCATCGCCGCTTCGTAAGTGCCGATGTTGCCCGCAATCAGCTGCACATCCGGCATCGCCTTCTTCACAGCCTTCACCGCCGCAATCACGCGGAAGCTGTGGGCATGCGCCGTATCGATGGCAAGGACGTCCACCTTGCGCCGCACCAGTTCCTGCGCGCGTTCGAGGAAGTCGCCCGTCGCGCCGATAGCCGCGCCACAGCGCAGCCGGCCCTGCTCGTCTTTGGCCGCGTTCGGATACTTCAGCTTCTTCTGGATGTCCTTAACCGTGATCAGGCCCTTGAGGATGTAGTGGTCATCCACCACCAGCAGCTTTTCCACCCGGTGGCGATGCAGGATCTCCTCCGCCGATTCCAGCGTCGTGCCGACCGGCACCGTGATGAGGTTCTCCTTCGTCATCACATCGGCAATCGGAAGGTCGGACCGCGATTCGAATCGCAGGTCGCGGTTCGTCAGGATACCGACCAGCTTGCCCTCTTTCGTCACCGGCACGCCGGAAATCCGGTAGCGCTTCATCAGTTCGAGCGCGTCCGAGATCTTCTTCTCCGGGGCGATCGTAACGGGATCGACGATCATGCCGCTTTCACTGCGCTTGACCCGGTCGACCTCTTCGGCCTGCCTGTCGAGCGGCATGTTGCGGTGGATAAAGCCAATGCCGCCCTGCTGCGCCAGCGCGATCGCCAGGTGCGATTCGGTCACCGTATCCATCGCCGCGCTGACGATCGGAATGTTCAGCGGGATCTGCCGCGTGAGCCTGGTTCGCGTGTCGGCCTCGGCCGGGAGGACTTCGCTGCGCGCGGGCACCAGCAGGACGTCGTCAAAAGTGAGACCTTCGGGGATCACGGTTTGCTTCATCGGGTATTCACACAGTTTAACGCGCGGGCTGAGACGCGGAAGCCGCGCCCGGAGCGTCCCGGCGAAGACCGGGGAGTGCCGCTTGCCGAACCGGACCGGCGGCGAATCCGGCCGTTGTCCGGCGCTTGCGGAATCGCGGTTTGCCGCGGCGCGCAACGGGCTCCGTATCGATGCAACACCACGCCCATCCCATGCGCTGCCCTCGCGGAGCGGCAGCGAAACCAGCTGATGTTTCTTGTGAATTGCAGCGGGCACATCGCCCGCCCGCGCGGCCGCCGCCGCGGCCTAATCGTCGGGACCGGAGTCGCCGACCTTCAGCACGGCAAGGAACGCTTCCTGCGGAATATCCACGCGGCCCACGCGCTTCATCCGCTTCTTGCCTTCCTTCTGCTTTTCGAGCAGCTTCCGTTTGCGCGAAATGTCGCCGCCGTAGCACTTGGCGATCACGTTTTTGCGCAGCGCCGAAATGGTTTCACGCGCAATGATCTTGCTGCCGATCGCCGCCTGCAGCGCGATTTCGAACATCTGCCGGGGAATCAGCTTGCGCATCCGCTCGATCAGGATCTTGCCGCGCTCGTAGGCAAAGTCGCGATGCACAATCATCGAGAGCGCATCCACCGGCTCGCCTGCAATCAGCACATCGAGCCGCACCATCGGCGAGATCCGGAAACCGGCGGGCCGGTAATCGAGCGACGCATAACCGCGCGAGGCGCTCTTCAGCCGGTCGTAGAAATCGAGCACGATTTCGTTGAGCGGCATTTCGTAGGTCAGCATCACGCGCCCGCCGCCGATGTATTCGAACTTCTTCTGCACGCCGCGCTTGTCTTCGAGCAGCGCCAGAATGCCGCCGATGTACTCCTCGCGCGTGATCACAACCGCTTCGATGATCGGCTCTTCGATCTTCTGAATCTCGCTCGGGTCGGGGAAGCGCGTCGGATTGTCGATCTCAATCACGTCGCCCTTCGTGTTGGTCACCTTGTAACGAACACCAGGCGCCGTGGTGATCAGGTCGATATCGAACTCGCGTTCGAGGCGCTCCTGCACGATCTCCAGATGCAGCAGGCCCAGGAAGCCGCAGCGGAAGCCGAAGCCGAGCGCCACGGAATTTTCCGGCTCGAAACTCATCGCGCTGTCGTTCAGCCGCAGCTTTTCCAGCGCGTCGCGCAGCATGCCGTGTTCGTGCGATTCCACCGGATAGAGCCCGGCGAACACCATCGGCTTGATCTCTTCGAAGCCCGGCAGCGGCTCGGCGGCCGGTTCGCCGGCCGACGTGATGGTGTCGCCCACCTTCGCATCCGCAACGTTCTTGATGTTGGCGTAGATGTAGCCGACTTCGCCCGCCACCAGTTCCTGCGTCGGAATGGCCTTCGGCGACTGATACCCGAGTCCTTCCACATCGAACTGCTGGCCCGCCGCCATCAGCCGGATCTTCTGGTTCAGCGCAATCCTGCCGTCCACGATACGCGCGAGGATGATCACGCCGCGATACGGATCGAACCAGGAATCGAAGATCAGCGCGCGCAGCGGCGCGGCGGGATTGCCCCGCGGCGGCGGCACGCGCTTCACGATCGCCTCCAGCATCTCGTGGATCCCGATGCCCTGCTTGGCGCTGCAAAGAACAGCGTCGCTCGCGTCGAGGCCGATCAGCTCTTCAATCTGCTCGCGCACGCGCTCCGGTTCGGCCGCCGGCAGATCGATCTTGTTGATGACCGGAATGATTTCGAGGTTGTGATGCAGCGCCAGATACGTATTCGCCAGCGTCTGCGCCTCCACGCCCTGCGAGGCATCCACCACCAGCAGCGCGCCTTCGCAGGCCTGCAGGCTGCGCGAAACTTCGTAGGAAAAGTCGACGTGGCCCGGCGTATCGATCAGGTTGAGCTGATACAGGTTGCCGTCCTCGGCCTTGTAATCGAGGCGGACGGCATGAGCCTTGATGGTGATGCCGCGCTCACGCTCGAGGTCCATGGAATCGAGCACCTGCGCCATCATCTCGCGTTGCGAGAGCGCCCCCGTGGTTTCCAGAAGGCGGTCGGCTAACGTGCTTTTACCGTGGTCGATATGCGCGATGATAGAGAAATTGCGAATGAATTCAGGGACCATGCGGCCAGTGTCGGTCTGCTACGATGAGGCTGAATCCCGATTATCCCATATGTCTTTTCAATTCCTCTCGTTAGAGGCTGATGCAGAAGGTATTGCCGTCCTTACAATCCGCCGTCCGGAAAAGCTGAACGCTCTCAATCAGGCGCTGATCGGCGAACTGGGCGAGGCGTTCCGGCAGGTTGCCGCCGATGGCGCCATCCGCGTGCTCATCCTGACCGGCGCGGGCGAAAAGGCATTCGTGGCCGGCGCCGACATCGCGGAACTGGCGCGCCCCAATGCGGTCGAAACGGTGGAAGTTTCGCGGCTCGGGCAGGAAACATTCCGGCTGCTGGAAACGATGAAGAAGCCCTCGGTTGCGGCCGTGAACGGCTTTGCGCTCGGCGGCGGACTGGAACTGGCGATGGCGGCGACCATCCGGATGGGCTCGCCCAACGCGAAACTGGGGCTGCCCGAAGTGAAGCTCGGCATCATGCCGGGCTACGGCGGCTCGCAGCGGCTGCCGCGCCTCGTGGGCCGCGGCCGCGCGCTCGAAATGATTCTCTCGGGCGAAGCGATCGACGCGAACGAAGCGTACCGGATCGGCCTGCTCAACTCGGTGGTGCCGCAGGCCGAACTGCTCGACGCGGCGAAGGCGTGGGCGCGCAAGGTTATTGCCAACGGTCCGCTGGGCGTGGCGTTTGCCATGCAGGCGGTGGATGTGGGGTTCGAAGCCGGCCCCGAAACAGGCATGCGCTTCGAAGCCATGTCGTTTGGCGCGCTGGCCGGGTCGGATGACCGGCGCGAAGGGCTGGCGGCGTTTCTCGAAAAACGGAAGGCAGTTTTCACCGGCAAATGAGCAAATCGGCACCGGATTTCGATGCAAACCTGAGCGCCGCGGGGCTGCGCTTTGCCGTGGTGGTGAGCCGCTTCAACGCGTTCGTGACGGAGAAACTGCTGGCCGGCGCGCTCGATGCGCTGCAGCAGGCCGGTGCCGAAAACGGCGCCGTGGACGTGATCCACATCCCCGGCGCGTTTGAGTTTCCGGTCACGGTGAAGACCATTGCGCTGACGAAGCGATACGATGCGGTGATCTGCCTCGGCGCCGTGATTCGCGGCGATACGCCGCATTTCGACTATGTGGCGGGCGAGGCGGCGCGGGGCATCACGGCGGCCTCCGTGGAGACCGGCGTCCCGATGGCGTTCGGAGTTCTCACCACCAACACGGTGGAGCAGGCCGAAGACCGCGCGGGCGGCAGGGACGGCAATAAAGGATTCGAGGCTGCAATGACCGCGATCGAGATGGCGAATCTGCTGCGCAGACTGCGGGCGGCAAACTAATGGCCCGGCACCGCGCACGCCAGCAGGCGCTTCAACTGCTGTTCCAGTGGGACTTCCGGCGCACGCCGCTCGACGAAATTTCGCGCGGCTACTACGAATCGCTGCTGCTCGATGAAGAAGGGCTGAAGCGTCCGCAGCGCGACGAATTCGCCGCGCAGATTGTGCAGGGCGTAACGGCGGAGATCGAGGCCGTCGATACGCTGATCGAAAAGCACGCCGCGCACTGGCGCATCCCGCGCATGCCGTCGGTGGATCGCAATGTTCTGCGCATCGCGGTGTATGAACTGATGCGGACCGAAACGCCGCCGGCGGTGGTGATCGATGAAGCGCTGGAACTGGCGCGCCGCTTCGCGGGCGAGGAATCGGTGCACTTCATCAACGGCGTGCTGGACGCGGTGCGGAAGGAACTGGCGGAGTCAGCGGGCAGCGTTAAACTCCCCGAAGGTTCACCGCACGCAGACGGCGAAAACGGCTGAAGTCCCGCTCCACGGACCGGAGTTCTTCCACGCCGCGCGCACGACAGACGGCCGCACTCCGGGCCGGCTTGCCAGCAAGCTTTCAGGATGATCGCTGCGGTTGCAAACGCAGAAGAGCCGGGACGGATTCCTCCGCCCCGGCTCTTCTGTCTTGCGAACACTTAGGCGCGCTTACTTCGACGCCGGGTTGAACTTCCGCGCCTTCACCGTGTAGGAATCGGCAATCATGCCGTCCTTGTGGGTGGCGTCCACCTCACTCGGCAGATACGTCTGCACGTATTCCACCTTCACGTCCTGCGGCGAAACGTGAACGCGAATGTAGCCGCTGCCGCCCACCAGCGTGCCGTGCAGGTAGTTGTAGTCTTTCGCGGCCTTGGTGGCATCGAACTTCCCGATGCGGCTGGGCTGAGGCCCTTCCTGATAGATCAGCCCGTCGAGTTCCTGCTTCACGTAAAGGTGATCGTGGCCATGGAAGTAAATGGTGGCGTTATTGGCTACCAGCAACTGGTGAATCGGCATGGCCCAGCCCGGGCGCGCCTTATCGAAGCCCCAGGTGCCGTCCAGATTGTAGCCGCCGTTTTCCAGGTACTTCGCGACTTCAATACCGCCGCGCATGTTGCCCTTCATGTCGAGGCCGCCGATCAGGTTGTGCGAGAAGACGAACTTGTAAGTTGCCTTGCTGGTTTCAAGCGTCTTCTTCAGCCAGTCGTACTGTTCCTTGCCCAGCGTCAGGTTCCAGTCGCCGCCCTGTTCGGGGGCCACGGGAACGTGCCAGTAGGGATCGAGCACAATGAACAGCGCATCGCCCCACTCCCACGCGTAGTTGGCCTGGCGCAGGCCCACCAGCGGCTCGCTGGTGCTGCTGCCCGAATAGAAATTGTTCGGCTCGGGATTCGGGAAGTACTTCTTGCGCGCCAGCGTGTCGAGCACCGGCAGACCATCGGGCTTGCTCGCCGCCGTGCCGTGGCCCGATTCGCCTTCGTGATTGCCGATGCTGAGGAACAGCGGAATCGAGTGCGCCATGATGTCGTAGTACGAACGCAGCAGCAGTACGCGGTCGGTGACGGTGGCCTGCGTCGGAGGCCTGGAAAGATTGGTGAAGAAGTTGTCGCCGAGGTCGATCATGAAGTCCGGCTTATCGGCCACCATTTTCTTCAGGCTCAGGGTGAAGGCTTCTTCGCTCGAGTTTTCGATCATGTGGGGATCGAATTCCACATCGAAAGTGAACGACTTGCCCGGCGCGCGCTGCGTGTGGAACGAATGCTCGGCGCGGCTGCTGAACACCCTGGCGTCCGGATCGCGATAGCGCATGCGGTAGTAATACCGGGTGTCCGGCTTGAGCTTATCGATGAGGGAATGGAACGGCTCATTGGCGGTGAAAACGCGCGGGTCGGTTTTGCCCGTGTAGACGCCGGGTTTGGTGCCGTATTCGTAATAAATTTCCAGAGCCTTGCGCGGCGCCACATCGATCGAGATGGAAGTGGCGGTGGGACGGCCCAGCAGTTCCTGCGCGATGAAAAGCGGATCGTCGGTGCCGCGGGGATGCGTGCCGGAACCGTAGGGCGAGGGCTCGGGGTGAGTCACCTCGGCCGGGTTCGCCGAGCCGGGGAAAGTGAAGCTGCGCGGATCGCGCTGCGCAAGGGCATTGCCCGCCAGGAGCAGAAACCCGGCGATCCAGGCGTAATTTCGTAGTTTGTTCATGCGGTAGATCCTTGTCGATGAAGCCGGCCGCCCGCCCGCACCAAGCGCAGCCGGGTCGTTCAGCCTAACCAGCATATATCAGGATCGGGATGGCAAACGGCGCAGCAAGCGCCGGGGGATTCGCGCGGAATCGCCGGAGGAAAACAGCGGGCGGCACGGGCGCCGGCGCGGGCCGGCCGGCCGCAAGCTTAGCCGATGTTCAGAGCTTCGACCAGCGCGCCGGAAGACTTGCCGATCTTCTCCTGCAGCATCATGATCGCGTGGATGAGCTGTTCGGGCCGCGGCGGGCAGCCGGGCACGAAGACGTCCACCGGGATCACCTGATTCACCGGCACCAGCGCATAGTTGTTGAACACGCCGGTGGAGGTCGCGCACGCGCCCATCGAAATCACCCACTTCGGTTCCGGCATCTGCTGATACAGGTGGCGGATGACCGGCGCCATTTTGTTCGAGACGCGGCCGGCGATGATCATCAGATCGCTCTGGCGCGGCGAACCGCGGAATACTTCAGCTCCGAAGCGCGAGATGTCGAAACGCGAGGCGCTCATCGACATCATCTCGATGGCGCAGCAGGCAAGGCCGAACGCCATGGGCCAGATGGAATTCTTGCGGCCCCAGTTGATGACGCTGTCGATGGTCGTCGTGATGACGCCCGCGGCAAGCGCCGCCTGCTCGATGGTTTCGTTATCGATGTGCTGGAAAAGCTCGACCGGGCCGGCAGCCAGTGGTTTGTTCATGGTTGTTGCGCTCGTAATACGTAGTTTCGCATAGCCGGAACGGCCATCGCGAAGGCGGCGGGGCTGGTCCGGCGGCATGGTTTGGGCACGAGCGTTGGGTATCCTGAGACCTGATGCGACTGATGACCTTCCGCCACGGCGGACCCGGCGGCGGCGAGGGCGCATGCGGCGCCGGCGCGGTTCACGCCGGAGTGCTCACCGGCGATGGAATTGCCTCCGTTCCGGCGATCAACGCGAAGTACAACTTGCGGCTTCCCGACAGCCTGCTTGCGATCGTTCAGGCCGATATCCGGACAATTCCCGTGGACGGCGTACCCGCCATTCCGCTGGCCGAAGTGACGCCGCGCCTGCCCTGGGATGCGCCGCCGAAGATCTGGTGCATCGGGCTGAATTACCTTTCGAAGGCCGCCGACACCAACGCGCGGCAGCCGGAAGAACCGGGCAGCTTCATGAAGCCGGCCTCCTGCATGTTCGAACCGGGCGAAGACATTGTGCTGCCGCCGCCGGAGATTTCGAACGACGTGGATGCGGAGGGCGAACTCGGCGTCGTGATCGGGCGGAAGTGCCGCTACGTGCCGCGCGGGAAGGCGCGCCAGGCGATCTACGGGTACACGACGACGATGGATCTGACGGCGCTCGATATTCTGAGCCGCAATCCGCGCTACCTGACGCGCTCGAAGAGCATCGACACGTTTTTCAGCTTCGGGCCGGTGATTGTGACGGCCGGTGAGGTGGAGGACGTGGACGCGCTGGAAGTCGTCACGGAGCTGAACGGCGAAGTGTATTCGAAGGACTTCGTGCGCAACATGAAGACGCGGCCGGACGAACTGGTGGCCTTTCACAGCGAATATATGACGCTCTGTCCTGGCGACCTGATTTCCACCGGCTGTCCGAAAGGCGCGCGGATCAAGGCGGGCGACCGGGTGCGGGCGCGAATCGACGGCATCGGGACGCTGGAGGCGAGCGTACGGGCGGGCGAAAGAACGCCGTTCGGCTTCGAGTAGACTGAAAGATTATGCTGGCGATTCTCAAGCGGTGCATTCTGTGGGACTACAATCGCGGCAGCTGGCAGTACGACATCATCGTTGCGCTCATCCTGGCGTTCATATTTCTCACGCCCGCGCGGTGGTTTCGCGACCAGCCGCGGATCCCGCAGGCCGCCCAGATCACGTCGTTGCCGAGCCACGGCGAAGCGGTCTTCTGGATCGAACCCGAACTGGTGGCGGAGATGCCGGAGCCGCAGCGCCTCGCGCAGCTTGGCAAAATGCTGACCGCCCGCACCGGAAAAACGCAGGTGCTGACGCGCATCGAGCCGATCTACGACACCGAACAGGAACTCAAGGGCTACATGGCCTTCGCCCGCCCGTAAGCCCGACGCCTCGCCTTTCATGAGGATCTCCCGCACTTTCGCCTGTGTGCTGCTGGTGGCGCCGATGCTTGGCGCGCAGACGCTGGATGACGTTTTTTTACGTCTGGACAAAGCCGCGCCGGGCTTCAAAAGTATGACGGCGGACATCCAGCGCGTGGTGCATACGGCGGTGATCAATGACGATTCCACCGAATCCGGCACCATGAAGCTGCGGCGGCAGAAGGCGCATGAGACGCAGATGCTGATTGAGTTCACCGTGCCCGATCCGAAGTCGATCGCGCTGGTGGACGCCACGGTGAGCGTTTACTACCCGAAGATCAAAACCGTGCAGATTTACGATGTGGGCGACAAGCGGAATCTGATCGACCAGTTCCTGCTGCTCGGCTTCGGCGCCACCAGCGCGGAACTGAAGCAGGCGTACGACATCACGGCGGCCGGCAGCGAAACGATTGGCGGGCAGGCCACGAGCCACATCCAGCTGACGCCGAAATCGAAGGAAGTGCTGACGCGCCTGAAGAAGGCGGATCTCTGGCTTTCCGACGCCTCGGGCATGCCGGTGCGGCAGAAGTTCCTCACCTCCGCGAGCGGCGACTACATGGTTGTGACCTATTCCAACGTGAAGCACAATCCGGTGCTGACCGATGGCGCACTGAAGCTGAACTATCCGAAGGGCGTGCAGATCCAGCACCCGCAGCACTAGATTCACGGAATGTCCGGGATGAAACGCGCACCGCAAAGACTTCCTTTCATCGACTGGGTTCGCGGCCTGGCAGCCGTCGTGATGCTGCAGGGTCACGTGTTCGATTCCTTTCTGCGGACGGAGTTGCGCAGCGGCGGCGCCTCCACGTGGTCGCAGTTCGCCGGCGGCATGCCACCCGCCGTCTTCCTTTTCCTGCTGGGCGTGACGTTCGCTTTCCTGATGGACAGCCAGGAGCGCAAGGGCGTCGACGGCGTGGCGCGCTGGCGGGCCGCCTGCAAACGATCCGGCTATCTGTTCGCCGTGGCGTTCGCGTTCCGGCTGCAGTTGTGGGCGTTTTCGCTGGGCCGCAGTCCGTGGACCGATCTGCTGCGCGTGGACGTGCTGAACGCCATGGGCCTCGCGCTGCTCGTCTTCTCCGGCATGGCCTTCTTCCGAACGGCCGAGCGGATTCGTCTCTGCGCCGTCCTTGGGCTTGCCATCGCGGCCGCGGCGCCCGTTGTCTCCGGCATCGACTGGAGCGGCGTGCCGGCGATTGTGCGCAACTATCTGGTGCCCGATCACCTGTTCTTCGGCTTCTTCCCCTGGGCCGCCTACGTGGCCTTCGGGATGAGCGCGGGCAGCGTCATGCGCATCCTGAAACCGGAAGACATGCCGGCCGCGATGCAGTGGTTCGGCTGGGGCGGCCTGGCGCTGGCGTTTTCGGCCTGGACGCTCTCGTTCCTGAATCCTTCGCTCTTCGCCAGTTCGGACTTCTGGCTCAACAGCCCCTCGCTCACGCTGATCAAGACCGGCGCGGTGATGATTCTGATTGCCTTCGCCTGGGTGTGGAATCTGCAGACGGAGAACAAATTCAGCTGGATCCGGCAGTTCGGGCAGACCAGCCTGCTGGTCTATTGGGTCCACATCGAACTGATCTACGGCAGCGCGCTCGGCGTATTTAAGAACCGGCTGACGGTGGCAGAGACGGTGTTCGCGGCGGTCCTCACCATCGCTTCCATGTTCGGGCTTTCGCTGGCGTGGACGCACCGGGCGTCGTTTCGCACGCCCCTGTTTGCGGCCCGGCACTCGCGCGGACAGGCATCCGGCGACTAGCCGGATCAGGACTGCTTCATCGCTTCACCGGGCGGAACGGCCTGCTGGAGCGCCAATTTGGCGCCGTGCAGCGGCAGACGGACCACAAACGTGGTGCCCTTGCCCGGTTCGCTGGTGACGTCGATTTTGCCGCCATGGGCGCGCACGATCCACGCGACGAAGCTCAGTCCAAGCCCAAGCCCCTTTTCCGGAGAGGCCTGCTCGCCGGGTCCGCGAACGCGATAGAAGCGATCGAAGACGTGGGGCAGATGCTCGGCCGGAATGCCCTCGCCCGTGTCCTCCACGCGGATTTCCGCTTCGTCGTCCCGGCGGTCCACAATGACGCGAACCTCCCCGCCGGCGGGCGTGAATTTGATGGCGTTGGAGAGCAGATTGGAGAGCATGCGTTCGATCTGCACCTGATCGAACTGGCCTGCGCAGCGAAATACATCGGCCCTGAAGGAGAGCCGCACGTCGCCGCCTTCGGCCGGGATCTGGAACTGATCCACAATGTTTTCCGCGACGGTGACCAGATCGAGTTCCTGCTTCTGCAGCACCACCTGGCCGGTCTCGGCCTGCGACAACAACAGCAGCGCGCGCACAATTTGCGAGAGCCGCTCGATTTCGGAAAGCGAGTTAACGATGGCGTCGCGATACTGCTCGGTGGTCTGCGCGGTAAAAAGCGCCACTTCGAGCTGACCGCGTACAACGGTGATGGGCGTGCGCAGCTCATGCGAGACGTCGGTCGAAAACTGGCGCACCTGATTGAAGTTGATCTCGATGCGCTCGATCATCTGATTGAACGTATGGATCAGCGTGTCGAGTTCGTCGCCGGCGCCGCGCACGGGGATGCGGAGGCTGAGGTTCGATCCGCTGATGCGGCGGGCGGCGCGCGCAATTTCCAGCACCGGGGAGAGCGCGCGCCCGGCGAACACCCATCCCATGAAACAGCCGGTCAGAATGACCAGCGGCACCAGACCGACGCCCAGATACGTGAAGCGGTCCAGCAGTTTTCGCGAATCGGCGAGCGAACTGCCGATGGCCACATAGAAGCGCTGCTTCGAATCTTCGTCGTAAATATAGCTGGCGCGGATGAGATACGGCACGCCTTTGGGATCGTTCTTGGTCCGCCAGACGGCCTGCTGCGAACGGACAACTTCGCGAATATCGGCGGGTTTATCGACGCCCATCGCTTCATACGTGGAAGAGACGTCCATCACCTTGCCCGCCGAATCCGCAATGAGGATCACGCTCTGCACGCGCGCGCCGATGCTGTTTTCTTCGGGGTCGTTGTGATCGTAATACCAGACGGGATGATAGTTGCCCTGGCCCTTGTCGCTCTCAATCCGCAGGTAAGCCTTGACGACGGCCCAGTTCTGATCCAGATCGCCGCGCACCTGCTGGTCGAGGCTCGACTCCAGCGTCTGGCGGAACAGCAGACTGACGCCGATCAGCAGCAGCGTGAAGACGACCGTGTAGACGGCGGTGAGGGTGAAACGAAGTCCGCGGGTGATGTGCTTGCGATCGGCCACTGCGTCTTCACTTTACACCCCGACCGGGAAAGCATGGCGCCGGACACTGCCGCCGCCGCGTCTTTGCGAGACTCAGGGACGCTGCCGGCCGGATCCGCCCGCTTTCCGCGCCCGCCACGTCTGCGCCAGACACATCAGCGCCAGACCGCTCAGGCCCGGCAGCCAGGTGCCGGGCTCGGGAGTCGCCTGCGCAAGGTTGAATTCATAAATCGCCCCCTGGCCGAGTCCCCCGATTTCATTGACCTGACCGTTCGTCGACATGTCTTCCAGAAACAAATTGTTGCCGATTACGGCGACGCCGTCGAGGTGCCCGACGCCCGGCGTTTGATCGTCGAGAATCGGAACCAGCATTCCGGAAGCGAAGTCGTAGTAGAACACCGCGTTCTCGTAGTTCGCCGTGCCGCCCAGATCGAAGTTGCCGTGGAAGGTCGCGATGACTCCGCCCTGGTTGCCGACGAAGGAAAACTCGCTCGGCGTAAGATACGCCAGCGCCGAAATGCCCTCGCCATTCTGCAGAACTCCATTGGAATCGGCCTTTGGCGTGAACGCCACCAGCGGCGGCGTGGCAGTCGGATCGCCGTTGACGTACTGTCCGGTCGCAAAATTGACATACGAATTGGGGAACCCGAAGTCGACCACCGACTTGCCGATCTGGCTCGCGGGGATCAGCTTCAGCGTGTCGGCGCCCAGTTCGTTGGGACTATGCAGACCGTCGATGCCGTTATCGCCAATCAGCAGATCGCCGGCCGCATTCACCGAAAGCGCAAACGGATTCCGCAGGCCCGTGGCAATCTGCTGCGGCGCCGACGTAATCTGCACCGAATTCGCCGATGTCGACTGTACCGTCATGCTGTAAACGGAGTCTCCGTTCAGCGAGACGTTGTTCAGCCCCATGCCGCTGACAGATACCGTTGCCGTGGTCTGCGCCTGGTCGGCTGCCGAGCCGACGATGAAGTAGATTGTGCTGGTGGCGCCCGCGCCCGGCACCACCAGCGACATACCGTTGCTGTGCTCCCAGGAGGGCGCAATCGCTGAAGGGTAGGTGAAAGCTATGCTGCCGATCGTGGCGCCGCCCGGGCTGACGAAGGACATCGTCCGCGTGCCCGTGCCGCCGGCCGCTCCGGCGCCGCTGTCGACCACCATCACGCCGTCGGAAAGCGACTTCACGCTCGTCACCATTCCCGCGAAGCTGCCGGCTACCTGCGTCGGCGCACCGAAAGCGCCGTTACCCAGACCCGGAAGCTGCCAGGCGGATCCGGTTGCCTGCGGTCCCGTGCCGTATACGAGCCCCGCGGGATTGGTCGTGGTGGTCTGCCCGAACAGCAGCGAGCCGCCGGGACCGACCGAAAGCCCGTAGGAAAAATCCAGCCCGGTGTCGAGGACCGTACCCGAAACCGAGCCGGGCCCGCCAGCCTGCGAAAAATTGAGTGTAAATGGAGCTATCGGAGCAGCAAAAGCGGGAAGACTGACGACGAACGCGAGAATACTTTTCTTCAGCATCCGGAAAAAAAAGTTTAGCACCGGAATTCCGTCTGCCGGCAGCCGATTGTTTTACCGGCAATGCGCCGCGTCAGATTTGCGATTCGGGCTGCGAATCTTCCGCCTGGTGCGAGGCCGCGCCCTTTTCCGGCGCTTCGATCATGTAACCGATGCCGCGCACCGTGTGGATCAGCTTCTGCTGAAAACGATCGTCGATTTTGCTGCGCAAATGGCGAATATAGACGTCGACGATGTTGGTGAGCCCGTCGTAATCCATATCCCAGACGTGCTCCACGATCATGGTGCGGCTCAGCGGACGGCCCTTGTTGCGCATCATGTATTCGAGGATGCCGAACTCCTTCGGCGCCAGTTCGATGGATTCCGCCCCGCGCGTGACCTTGCGGCGCGCGCAGTCGAGAGCAAGGTCGGCCACCTGAAGCCGCTCCGGAGCCGGCTGGCCGCGACGCAGCAGCGCGCGGACACGGGCCAGCAGTTCCACAAATGCGAAGGGTTTGGTGAGGTAATCGTCGGCGCCGGTTTCAAGGCCTTTGACGCGGTCGTCCAGTTGCCCGCGCGCGCTCAGGATGAGCACCGGCGGTCCGGCGCGACGGCTGCGAATTCGCTCCAGCACCTTCAGGCCATCCATGTCGGGCAGCCCGAGATCGAGGATCACCAGATCGTAGTCGGTGTCGTGCGTGAACTGCAGCGCATTGGCGCCGTCGTGCGCCACGTCGATTGCATAGCCCGCGCCCTGCAGTCCGCGACCGAGGAAATCGGCAATCTTCTTCTCGTCCTCAACAACGAGTATCCGCATTCTGCTAACTAGGTTACTCCGATGGCTCGTTTGTTACATTGAACAGCACGGATGCGCCGACCGCTGCTTAGCCTGGCCTCGCTGTTGCTTGCCGTGAGCGCTCCGGCCACAGCCCAGAAGGCCGCACCCCGCGGCACACGGCAGGACGCACCCGCGACACCCGATCCGGCGATCTGGGAACTGACCTTCGCCGACGATTTTTCGGCCGCGCCCGCAGGCACCGGCCCCGACCTCACGAAATGGACGCTGCACGACCCGTGGGGCACCGCGCGCCCGCGCGAACTGCAGGGCTATGCGCCGGATGCGGCGCAGCGCACGCCCGGCCTGCTGCGCCTCACGGCCAGCCGCGCCGCGGTGGCGTACGACGGCCGCACTCGCGACTACCGCTCCGGCATCGTCTCCACCTTCGGCCTGTTTTCGCAGGCGTTCGGGCGCTTCGAAATCCGCTGCCGCATTGCGGCGGGCGCGGGCCTCGCGTCTTCGTTGCGGCTCCTGCCGGTCCCGCTGGCGCAGTTGCCGGAAATCGACGTCTTCGCGGCATCCGGCGGCGAGCCCTCGAAGGTTCATTTCGCGCACCAGTGGGGCAACGAGCAGACCACGCGATCCTTCTACGATTCCTACCCCGCGCCAGACCTTTCCGCGGGCTTCCACACCTTCGCCGTTGAGTGGGACAAGACCAGCATCGCGTGGTTCCTCGACGGCAAACTGACGATGCGCTCCACCGAAGGCGTCCCGCAGCAGGCCATGTTTCTGGTTGCCGATCTGGCCGTCGGCGGCGTGCTTGCGGGAGTGCCGGACGAGCGAACCAGCTTCCCGGCGTCGTTCGACATCGAATACATCCGCGTCTACCGCCGCCGCTGAGCCGCCGCGGGCTAGAATAACGGCTTGGCACAAACCGATTCCCCTACCAACGGCGGCGCCGCGATTCCGGCTTCCGTGCAGGACCGCATGCGCGCGGACTGGAACGAACGCGCCCGCGAAGACGCCCACTACTACGTCGCCTTCGGCCGCCGCGAACAGGATGACGACGAGTTCTTCGCCACCGCCGCCGACGTCATCCGCGATCTGGAAGGCGAACTGAAACGCCTGCCGCCGGACGGCCCCGCGCCCACGCGGCGCGCCCTCGAAATCGGCTGCGGCCCCGGCCGGCTGATGCGGCCCATGAGCCGGCACTTCGCCGAAATCCATGGCGTCGACGTATCGGACGAAATGGTGCGCCAGGCGAAGGAAAAGCTGCGCGGCGTCCCGCATGCGCATCCACACGCCATCGGCGGCAGCGATCTTGCGCTGTTCCCCGACGAGCACTTCGATTTCGTCTACTCCTACGCCGTCTTTCAGCACATTCCCGGCGCGGACGTTGTCTTCTCCTACCTGCGCGAAACCGTGCGCGTGCTGAAGCCCGGCGGCTTCGCGCGGCTGCAGATCTGCGGCCTTCCGCGGGAGGACAAAGAAGCCACCACGTGGGATGGCGCGCGCATCTCCGCCGATGAAGTGCGCGCCTTCGCGCGCGCTCAGGGCGTGCGACTGCTTTCGCTCACCGGCGTCGATACGCAGTATATGTGGACCACGTGGCAGAAGCCTCCGCTGCAATCCCCCGTGCCGGCCGCTTCCTGCGTGATCCGCTCGGTCTCCAATGCCTTCAGCGGCGAGCAGGCCGTGCCTTCGGAAGGGCGCCTCGCCTGTGCCACGCTGTGGATCGAAGGGCTGCCGGCGGCCTGCGATCTCAACTCGCTGCGCGCATACATCGGCGGCGCCGAAGGCACGGGCTGCTACATCGGTCCCGCTGTCAACGGTCTTTCGCAGTTCAATGTCTTTTTGCCGAAAGGCGTGCGCACCGGCATCGTTCCGGTGCGGCTGGAGTGGCGCGGCGCTCCCGTGGCGCAGGATGCCAGCGTGCGCATCATCACGCCGGGGCCCGCCGTGCCGCGGCTCACGGCGGTAAGTGACGGCGTCAATCTGATGTCGTATCAGCACATCGGAAGCGGCACCATGAAGGTTGCGATCGAAGAAGCGGGGTCTATTGAAGGCTTCGCCGCAACGGTGGATGGCCGCGATGTGGAACGCATTGAAACCTTCCGCACCGATCCGCTTGCCAATCGCTGGGAAGTCAACTTTCATCTGCCGGCAGGCACGGCGGCGGGCGGGCACGTGCTCGAAATTCACCTCGGCCGCCGGCTGCTGACCAGAATCGGCATCGAGGTTACGCAATGACGCGACTGGCGCTGGCGATTGGCCTTGCCGCCGGCGTCAGTCTCTTCGCCGCAACTCCGGAAGAACTGCTGCGAACGGCGCTGCTTGCAAAGACCGGCGCTGTCACGCTGCCAAAGGGCGTGATCGAAATCTCGCGGGAAATCGTACTGCCGGCCGACGCGCACGACCTCGACCTCCGCGCCGCCGGCCTCACTCTCAAAGCTTCCGCGGCATTTCGCGGCCGCGCCCTGCTGGTGCTGCCATCGGGCAGGAACATCAGGATCACCGATCTTTCGCTCGATGGCAACCGCGACGCCGTGGCCCGGCCGCTCGGCCTGCCGCCATCGGAAACGATGTTCGCCCGCTACGTACCGAACAACGGCATCCTCGCCGAAACCGTGACGGGGCTTGAAATCGCCGGCCTTCACGCGACGCAAATCGCGGGATTCGCGGTACTCGTCAACGCCGGAAAATCGGTCCGCATTCACAACGCGGAAATCACCGACAGCGGCGGCCTCAACGCACTCAAACGCAACAACACCACCGGCGGCATCCTGCTCGAAGAAGGCACCACGGACTTCGAAGTGCTCGACTGCCGCATCCGCAACGTGCGCGGCAACGGCATCTGGACGCACTCTCTTTACAAGTCGCCGCGCAACGCCCGCGGCCGCATTGCGGGCAACGAATTCGCGCTCATCGCCCGCGACGCCATCCAGATCGGCCACGCCACGGAAATGCGCGTGGAGAACAACCGCGGCACGATGATCGGCTACCCGGCGCCGGAGGTCGATCTCGAAGGCCAGGCCTTTCCGGTAGGCGTCGATACGGCGGGCAACGTCGATCAGAGCATCTATCGCGGCAATACTTTCGAGGAGATCGACGGCAAGTGTTTCGACCTCGATGGCTTTCACGACGGCGAAGTGAGCGGCAACACCTGCATCAACCGCGAAGCCGTGAAGGCGTATCCGTACGGCAACTTCGGCATCATCATGAACAACACGAATCCGGACATGATGTCGCGCAACATCCGGATCACCGGCAACACGCTCGATGGCGAACTGTTCGGCGGCATCTTCATCATCGGCTCGGGCAACAAGGTCACGGGAAATCGCCTGCTGCATCTGAACATGGCGCACTGCAACGACCCGGGCCCCATCAACTGCAACTACGCGCCGAATCAGCCCGAACTGCTGCGCACCGGCATCTATCTGGGGGCCGGCGCCGAACGCCCCGACCCGGCGAAGGGCAACACCGTGGAAGGCAATGAAATCTCCGGTTACGGGATGTCGAATCACTGCATCGCGGCCGCGCCCGGCGTGAGTCTTGCGGCGAATTCGATCGCTAAGAATGAGTGCTCGGACGAGGCTTCGCTGGCGTTTTTTGCGCCACCCGCGATACCGCGTTGACCAGTTTGCGATAGGGCGGCTTTTCCCAGTCATCGAAGAGAATCAGTTCGCCGTCACGCCAGCTGGAATAGAACCACCGGGCAACCACGGCGAGCCGTTCCATGCGTTCCACGGGCGCCGGCGCGTGTCCTTCGCCGGCAACCGCCGTCGACAGCTCACGGATGCGCGCGTCGAGCGAAACCGAGCGCCCGTCCGCCGGAGTGAATTCGATGCGCGTGAATCCGCGCCACACGCCGCCGCGCAGCCAGCCCAGTTCCACGGCGTCGGCGGCGGATGACGGCACCACAGCGACGGCGTTGAGATGCGCAACGTCGCGGCACATCTCATCGCTGAGCGCGAGCACTTCGGCGATGCGCTGGCAGCGCTGGTGCATCATCGCGGCGCCTTCGAAATCCATCTCGCCGCTCAGACGCTCGCGCGCGCTCTCAGCCAGCGCGCTCAGCGAGCGCCCGTTCGTGCTCAGAAATGCCGCCACCCGCGCCGCCTCGCCGCGATACTCCTCCACCCCCACCGCCTGCTGGCAGGGGCGCAGACAGCGGCCCATTTCGCCGTAAATGCAGCCGGGATGATCCGGCGACGGTGCCAGATCCTCGTGGCATCTGCGCAGCTGGAAGAGATCCAGAAACTCCGACTCAAACCGCGCCGCCCCGGCCCGGTTGCGGAACGGCCCGTAGTAAACCGCCTTCGCCCTGCCGATGTGATTCGTCACCTGCGTGCGCGGGAAGGCATTCGAGAGCACGAGCTTCACATACGGCGGCATGCGCAGCCGGATCGCGTCGCGGTATGACGTTCCGAAATGCGCCCGCGCCTGCTCCAGCAGCAGCATCTGCGCTTCGAGCCGCGAACCCGTCAACCGGTACTCCAGCCGCTCCGCCGTGCCCCGCAGATTCAGCGCCTTCGACGGCGCGCCGGCGGCCGCTTCCGGGCGCTCCGTCAGCAGCCGCAGCAGCCGCTTGCGCAGCACGTTGGTGCGCGCGAGGAAAGGCTTTGCCGGCGCGCTCCCCGTCTGCGCGGGCCACAACAAAAAAACGGCGGGCCGGTTGGGAAGTTCCCCAAGGGCCCGCTCCATTTCCTGCGCTGCGTTTTCCTGCCCGCGATGCGGAAGCGGAAGTTCAGTCACCGGCTTCCATTTCAGACGGCCTTCGTCAGGCGGCCGCCACTTCCTTCACCAGTTCGGTCACGAAGCTCTTGGCGTCGCCGAAAAGCATCAGCGTCTTGTCCATGTAATACAGCTCATTGTCGATACCGGCAAATCCAGGACTCATACCGCGCTTGATCACCATCACCGTGCGTGCCTTGTAGGCATCCAGAATCGGCATGCCCGCGATCGGGCTCGCCGGATCGTTAATCGCGGCCGGATTCACAATGTCGTTGGCGCCCACAATCAGCGCCACATCGGTCATCCCGAATTCGCCGTTGATGTCATCCATCTCGATCAGCTTGTCGTACGGCACATCGGCCTCGGCCAGCAGCACGTTCATGTGGCCCGGCATACGTCCGGCCACGGGATGAATCGCGAACTTCACTTCCACGCCCTTCTTCGTCAGCGAATCGGAAAGCTCGCGGATCTTGTGCTGCGCCTGCGCCACCGCCATGCCGTAGCCAGGGATGATCACCACGCTGCTCGAACTGGCCAGAATCTGCGCCGCTTCTTCCGCCGTCGCCGATCGGATGGGCTTCTGTTCGCCCGCCGCCGCCGACGTCTGCACCTGCCCGAAGCCGCCGAACAGCACGTTGGTGAACGAACGGTTCATCGCCTTGCACATGATGATCGAAAGGATGAAGCCGCTCGACCCGTCCAGCGCTCCGGAAATAATCAGCAGCTTGTTATCGAGCGCAAAGCCCATCGCGCACGCCGAAAGGCCGGCGTAGGAGTTGAGCAGCGCGATCACCGTCGGCATGTCCGCGCCGCCGAGCGGAATAATCAGCAGCACGCCGAAGATCAGCGCCAGCAACACGAAGACGGGGAACAGCATCGTGTTGTGCGGATCCATCACAATCGCAATGCCCACCGCCAGCGCCGCCGCCAGCACCCCCAGATTGAAAAACGTCTGCCCCTTAAACGTGATGGGCCGCGAAGGCAGCATCTCGTTCAGCTTGCCGAACGCCATGCAGCTCGCCGTCACCGTGAGGAAGCCGAGCAGCGTTTCCACCATCAGGGCCGCCATCGTGAAGCCCGTGGGGAATGTCCGGTAATATTCCGCCGTGCCGATCAGCGCCGATGCCAGCGCGCCGCACGCCTGCGAGATCGCGGTTCGCTGCGGCACATGCGTCATGGGCATGAGCATCGCCAGCGGCACGCCGATCGCCGCGCCCAGCAGCAGCCCGCCAATGATCCACTGGTACGTCACCACTTCGTGCCGCATCATCGTGGAAACCACGGCCAGCAGCATGCCGAGTTCGGCGGTCAGCACGCCGCGCCGCGCCGTGACCGGCGACGACATCCACTTCAGCGCCAGGATGAAGCAGGCAGCCGCAACAATGTATAAGGCCTGATAAACGCCGAAGGCTTCGGCGGCAACCTGAGGAACGGCGGAATTCATTTCTGGGCCGGCTCCCGCTTCTTGAACATTTTCAGCATGCGGTCCGTGATGAGGTAGCCGCTCACCAGATTCGTTGTGGCCGACACCACGGCGATAAAGCCGAGCACGCGGGAAAGCGTCGGCGAATCCCCGGCTCCGCTGATCAGAATCGCGCCCACCACCGAAATCGACGCGATCGCGTTCGTCAGCGACATCAGCGGCGTATGCAGCAGCGGCGACACCTTGCGAATCATCTCGAAGCCCACGAAGGCCGCGAGCATAAAGACATAGAGTCCAAATTCGTAGTTCAAGCCTTTGCCATCCCTTCGGCGGAGTTGCCCAGCATTTCTCTGATCCGCGCGTTCACGACCTGCCCCTCGTGCGTCACCATCGTTTCGCGAATCACTTCATCGTTCAGATCGATCTTCAGCGCGCCTTCTTTATTCACCATGAGCTTCAGAAGGTTCACGATGTTGGTCCCGTACATCTGGCTGGCATGCGCGGGCGCGAGCGAAGGCATGTTGGTGGGGCCGATAATCGTGATGCCGTTGTGCATCACCGTCCTGCCCGCCACCGTCAGTTCGCAGTTGCCGCCGCGTTCGGCCGCGATGTCCACGATCACCGAACCCGGCGCCATCACTTCGGCCATTTCCTTCGTCACCAGAATCGGCGCCTTGCGGCCAGGCACCGCCGCCGTTGTGATCACTACGTCCTGCTCTTTGATCACCAGCGCCAGTTGTTCGCGCTGCCGCTTGTAGAAGGCCTCATCCATCGCCTTCGCGTAGCCGCCGGTCCCCTCGGCGCTCTGGCCGCCCATATCGAGCACCACGAACTTCGCGCCCAGGCTTTCGATCTGTTCCTTCACCGCGGACCGCACGTCGTAGGCATGCACCACGGCCCCAAGCCGCCGCGCCGTCGCAATGGCCTGCAATCCCGCCACGCCCGCGCCGAGGATCAGCACCTTGGCCGGCGTCAGCGTGCCCGCGGCCGTCATCATCATGGGGAACAGTTTCGGCAGCGCCGTTGCCGCCAGCAGTACCGCTTCGTAACCGGCAATGCTGGCCATGGACGAAAGCGCGTCCATCGCCTGCGCGCGCGTGATGCGCGGCACCAGTTCCATGGCGAAGAAGGTCGCGCCCGTGGCCGCCATCTCCTGGTCCTCGCGCAGCGCCGTAAGCGGTTCGCCGAAGCCGAAGACGATCTGCCCGGCCCGTAACATCCCGAGGTCCGCGCGCCCATGCTCCGGATTCGCGCCGTAGGAACGCGCCTGGGCAATGATGTTCGCCTCGGCAAACACCTCGGCGCGCGATGCCACCTTCACACCGCGCTTCACATACTCTTCGTCCGTGAAACCGGCTTCAAGGCCGGCGGACGTCTCAACAATAATGTCGAGTTTCGCTTTTTTCAACGCTTCGCAGGAACGGGGCGCAAGCGCGACGCGCCGTTCGCCCGGAAACGTCTCGCGAGGAACACCAACTATGAGGGCGATGAGATACCTCCGTTAAACCGCTCATCATAGCAGGGCGGATTTTTTTCACGACGCTGCCGAACACTTCTTAACACTATTTAACGCCGCGCCTTCGCCCTGCTCTCCCCCGCCCCGCTATCATCGATGGTGGAACATTTCCGCCAAGGCCTTCTATGCACATCGATCCGGAACAATTCAGCCGCCACTACGCCACGCTTTCCGACGAAGCTCTGCTCGCCATCGACCCCGCCGATCTGGTCGAAGTCGCGCGCGAACGCTGGGAACAGGAACTGCGCAATCGCGGACTCGCCGACCTCGAAGACGCCGGCGCCGAGCCCGAAGGCGGCTTCGACGATGCAGCCGAGGCCGATTCGGCGGAACAGGCGCTCGATGACGACTGGAAAGAGCACGCCATCTGTGCCTGTTCCTTTGTTCAGGCCAGCGCGCAGGACAGCGCAGCAGCCAGCGCCGCCGCGGCCGATGCCGCCCTCACCGACGCCGGCATTCCCTGCTTTATCGATTCCGACCCGGGCGATCCCTCGCAAGGCACCGCGCCCCGCTACCTGGTCATGATTCCGGCCACCCTGCGCCTGCTCGCCGAAAGCGTTCTCGACAAAGAGATCTTCAACGCCGCTCTCGAAAGCGACTGGCAGGCGCATTTCGATGAACTTTCCGACGACGACCTGCGCGCGCTGAACGCCGATGAACTCTGCGCCGGCATGCTCGACCGCGCCGCGCGCCTGAAGAAGGCCTTTGCCATGGAACTCGTGCACCGCGGCATCCGCGGCTGACCGGGCTGCCGAACCGGCGAACCTGCTATCGGACCTGCTCCAGAACCAGCTTCGGCCTGCTCGCGGCAGGCTGCGCCGGCGCGGCCGGCTTTGCGGCTTCTGTCTTCGGCTCCGGTATGTAAGGCTCAAGCTTCGGAGGCCGCGCATCCGGCTCGAGCAGCAACACCCGCCGGTCCGGATAGTAACTGAGCAGATTCCGGTCCTCTTCCGCCCCGCGGTCCCGCGCGAAGACAACGCGCGACGCATCGATGTCCGCTTCATTCCAGACCCATTCGTCCTGAAAGATATGTTGCGGCCAGTAACGGACCAGCACGAGTAACTTACCCGGCTCTTTAGCCAGCATGTTACTGACCGCCACCCGCTGAGTAACTCGCGGAGCCGCATCCACGCTGTCCCACACATCCAGCGAACGGAGCCGCACTGCCCACGCCGGCGTTTCGAATAAGTGCGCGGCATAAAAGAAACAGAACTGCGCGATGCAGAGATACAGCAGTGCCCGCGCCGCGCTGCTCCCGCCGGGCCACTCACTCAGCCTGCGCAGCCCATCCACGCTGATCAGGACAAAGAGGCACGCCACCGCCGCCAGATAGTGAAACTGAAACGCCGGAAAGAAGTTCACGCCGAGCGCGAATAAAAGGATCGTGAACGCAATCCAACCCCGCCGCCGGTCGCGAATCGTAAGGAGCCAGATAAGTAGCGCCACGGAAAGCGGCGCGTAGAAGTAAAACCGGTAATAACGAACGCGAAACAGCAACCGCTGCAGATAAGTGCCGGCGGAATCGAATTCCCGCGAGCGGAATCCGCGCTGCATCCGGTAATCCAGCTCCTGCTCGCGGGTTAGTTCGCGATGCGGCGTCGCGTAACTCTGAAACGTCAGCGACGCGGGTACGCCGTATTGTTCCTGGCTCAGCGAATAGGGTAGTTTCGTCCACGAGCCGGTAACGCTTCTGTTCTGACGCAGAGTAATTCCCAGCGCGGCAATAACGATCAGCCCCGCGCACAACAACGGCCGCAGCAGCCTGCTCCTCCCCGCCGCGCTCCGCATTTCCGGCAGCCGGAACAGCGCCACGCTGAGCGCGAGAAACACCGTCTCATACGGTCTGCAGAGCATGTGCATCCCAAAGCCCAGCCCGAGCAGAATGCCGTCCCGCACTCGGGCGCGGCACCGCAGGCGCGGCAGAGCGCCGAACACAAGGCATCCCGCCGCGGCGGGCAGCGCGCCGCCCCAGTAACTGTTCGTCCATTGATTGAGCGGCCCGAATTCGAAGACCGCCAGCAGTCCGCCGATGAGCGCCCATCCCGGCGTAGTCCATCCGCGCAGCATCCAGCAGCAGAGCCCGCAGAAAGCGCCCGTGCCCAGCAGTACGCCCGCCCAGGGCGTCCCGCCAATTGCCTTGCCGGCCGCCAGCAGAAGGCCCTGCCCGAGCGGATAGATCGAACTGTAAGTCGGCGACTGCAGGATGAAGAAGGTTTCGAAAAACCGCGCCAGCGCGTGCGGCTGATTCGCCAGCCGCCAGTGCCGCAGCGTGTCGGCAACGAACAGGTGACCGAACTCGTCGTAGATGTCCGGCACCGGCACCGGATGATTGCCGAGCAGCGCCAGCCGCAGCACAATCGGCAGCGCGGCCAGCAGCGCCACGCACCACGCGGCGCGCGCGGCCAGACGCTCGCCCCACGCCGCAATCCAGCCCCGGCCCGCAATCGCGAGCACAAGGAAAATCGCGGCCAGCGCCAGTTCCGCGTAGTCTCCGGAGGCAAAGCCGATAGGGTCGGTAGGCAGCAAACAGTCGCCAGCCTAACACGCCGGACTACCATGGAGATTCACTCCCGCATGCCTGAACTGAAGTCGCTCTCCTCCGAAATTCTTCTCCACATCGCCAAAACGCTCAATGTCCCGCTGAAAGGCCTCATCGCCGTCATCGAACTGCTGGACGAAGGCGGCACCGTCCCCTTCATCGCGCGCTACCGCAAGGAGGCCACCGGCAATCTGGATGAAGTGCAGATCCGCGACATCGAAGAAAAGCTCTCCTTCTTCCGCGAACTCGAATCGCGCCGCGAAACCGTGCTGCGCACCATCGAAGAGCAGGGCAAGCTCACCGATGAGCTCCGCGCCCGCATCCTCGCCACGATGGATCGCACCGAACTCGAAGACCTCTACCTGCCGTACAAGCCGAAACGCCGCACCAAGGCCACCATCGCGCGCGAAAAGGGCCTCGATCCGCTCGCGCAATATCTTTGGGCGCAGGAAGCCACGTCTGTACCGCTTGCCGAATTCGCTTTGACTTTCATCGATGCCGAAAAGGGCGTCGCCACCGCCGACGAGGCTCTCGAAGGCGCGCGCCACATCATCGCTGAAACCATCAGCGAAAGCGCCGAATTCCGCAAAGCCCTCCGCAAGGTCATGTTCGACGACGGCGTCATCGTCAGCAGCAAGTCCGAATCCGCCGTCGACGAGCAGGAAAAGTTCAAAATGTACTACGAGTATCGCGAGCCGGTCAGCAAAATCCCGTCGCATCGCATGCTCGCCATCCGCCGCGGCGAGGCCGAAAATGTGCTCTACTTCAACATCGAGCTCGATTCGGATAAGCCCCTCGGCCATCTTCGTCACCAGATCCTGCGCCAGCCCGGCGACTGGACGCCGCACCTCGAACTCGCCATCGCCGACTGCTGGAAACGGCTGCTGAACCTCTCGATCCAGTCGGAAATCCGCCTCGAACTCAAGCAGAAGGCCGATGCCGAAGCCATCAAAGTCTTCCGCGAAAATCTCTCCAACCTTCTGCTCGCCCCGCCCGCCGGCGCACTCGGCGTGCTCGCCATCGACCCTGGCATCCGCACCGGCTGCAAAATCGCCGTCGTCGATGCAACCGGCAAATTTCTCGATCACAGCGTCATCTACCCGTTCCAGCCGAAGAACGACGTAGCCGGTTCCGAGCGCATCCTGAAGCAACTGATCGCCAAATACAACGTGCGCGCCATCGCCATCGGCAACGGCACCGCCTCGCGCGAAACCGATTCGCTCGTCCGTGAATTCCTCGCCCGCGAATCCCTTCGCGAAGTCTTCTCGGTGACCGTCAATGAATCCGGCGCGTCCATCTATTCGGCCTCCGACATTGCACGGCAGGAATTCCCCGACCTCGATCTCACGGTCCGCGGCGCCATCTCCATCGCCCGCCGTCTCCAGGACCCGCTCGCCGAACTGGTGAAGATCGATCCGAAGTCCATCGGCGTCGGCCAGTACCAGCACGACGTCGATCAGACGCAGCTTCAGAAGTCGCTCGAAAGCGTGATCGAAAGCTGCGTCAACCGCGTCGGCGTCGATCTGAACACCGCCTCCTGGGCGCTGCTCCGCTACGTCGCCGGGCTCACCGAACGCACGGCGCAGAAGATCGTGGAGTATCGCAACGATCACGGCGCTTTCCGGTCGCGCGTCGAAGTCAATGCCGTGCCCGGCGTCGGCCCGCGCACCTTCGAACAGGCCGCCGGCTTCCTGCGCATTCGCGGCGGCGTCAATCCGCTCGATTCCACCGCGGTTCACCCGGAATCGTACCCGGTCGTCGAGCAGATCGCCGCGGCCCTTTCGCTTTCGATCGACGATCTGATCCGCAAGCCCGAACTGCTCGACAAAGTCGACCGCACCGCGCTCGCCGCCGGCACCTACACGCTCAACGACATCCTTGAAGAACTGAAGAAGCCCGGCCGCGATCCGCGCGATAAGTTCGTCGCCCCGAAGTTCGACGACAACGCCCGCGAAATCTCCGACCTCAAGCCCGGCATGTCGCTCGAAGGCGTCGTCACCAACGTCACCCGCTTCGGCGCATTCGTCGATGTCGGCGTCCACCAGGACGGCCTCGTTCACATCAGCGAGCTTTCCGACCGCTACGTATCCGACCCCAACGACGTCGTCAAAGTCGGCCAGATCGTCAAGGTCCGCGTACTCAGCGCCGACGCGAAACAGAAGCGCATCGCCCTTTCCATGAAGTCCGGCGACGCCCCGAAGCGGCCCTCGCGCGCACCGGAACCGAAGCCGGAAATGCGTATGGAAGACAAGCTGGCCGCGCTTGCCGATCGCTGGAAACGCCGCTAACTTTCAGCAGGTACAATAGCTTTCATACCTGTTCTCTCTGGTCGGCCAGCTGCTTCCACGCTGACGAGCGCGCCTCCGGACGCCGCTCGTGTAGCCACCCTGCGCCCTTCCGCCCGCGCGGCGCAGACGCCGGCCAGTCAGCCGTACTTCCCCGCCCTCACCGGCCTTCGCTTCGTTCTCGCGTTGTGGGTGGTGCTGAATCACATCACCGGCCCGGGCATGATGCTGGAACCGTTTCTGCTCACCTGGCCGCCATACCTGCAGAGCATCATCCGCGGCGGCTATCTCGCGGTGCAGTCGTTCTTCATCCTCAGCGGCTTCGTTCTTGCGCAGAGCTATGGCACGGCCCGCTGGAATCGCACCACGCTGACGCGCTACGGCATGGCGCGCTTCGCCCGCATCTATCCGGCGTACTTCTTCAGCCTGATTCTCATCGTTCCGTTCATGATCGAAACGTTCGTGAAGCGTCACCTCGCGGCGGATCGGCAACTGGCGCTCATCGCGGACTACACGTTTGTACTGCAGGGCTGGACGGGCGCCATGGGCGTCGGCTGGAACACGCCCGCCTGGTCGCTCTCCTGCGAGTTCTTCTTCTATCTCTGCTTCCCTCTGCTGCTGCTCTGGTTCCGCGACGGCACCATGCGCCGCACCCTGCCGGTGCTCGCGCTTTCGTTCGTCACGCCGATCATTCTGGCCCACGCCGGCGTGCCCGCGGGCTGGAAGCCCTTCCATCACCTTTCCGATTTCGTCGCCGGCATCGCCGCGTCGAACATTTTCCTGCGGCTTCACCGCACCGCGCCGTGGCTGCGCGACCGCGGCCACTGGCTCTACATTCCCGCCCTCATCGGCGGCCTCGCCATCATCACGCATCCGGAAGTTCTCAGCGGCACGCTGGCCAATCTGAACACCATCCTTCGTCCTCTCAATGTGGCGGCGCTGGTGGGGCTCGCCCTCGGCGGCGGCATCAGCGCACGCCTCCTTTCCACCGCCCGCGCCCAGTATCTCGGCAAAGTCAGCTATTCGATGTACATCCTGCATGTGCCGCTGCTCTGGTGGTATTCGCGCACCACGCTGGACATCATGGGAGATCGTCTCCACATCGTCACGTCGCTGGCTTACCTCGGCATCGTCGTCGTCGCCTCCTCCGCGACCTTCGAACGAGTGGAAGATCCCGCCAACCGCGCCATCCGCGACCGCGTCGCCGCGCGCCTGCGACCGGCCGCCGTGCAGGCCGCCGCTTAGGTCGGCCGCTGCATCGGGCAACGCTACAATCTAAAGACTGTCCATGGTCGTCGTTGGTTCCGTCGCGTATGACGGTGTTGAAACCCCTCACGGTAAAGTCGATCGCATGCTCGGGGGCGCATGCACTTACATCGCCCTGTCGGCGAGCTTCTTCACGCAGCCGAAAATCGTGGCCGTCGTCGGCGACGATTTCGCGCAGGAAGATTACGATCTGCTCGCCTCGCGCGGCATCGACCTCGCGGGCCTCGAACGCGTCCCCGGCAAGACCTTCTTCTGGGCCGGCGTCTACTCGCAGGATATGAACGACCGCGAGACGCTCACCACCGATCTCAACGTCTTCGCCACTTTCGATCCCAAGCTTCCCGAATCCTACAAGACCGCGCCCTACCTGCTGCTCGGCAACATCCAGCCCACGCTGCAGAAGGCTGTCAAGGCGCAGATGAACAGCAGCGGACTGCGTTTCGTCGGCGGCGACACCATGAACTACTGGATCGCCGACCATCGCGCCGACCTGCTCAAGACCATCGCCGAATGGGACTTCCTGCTCATCAACGATTCCGAAGCCCGCATGCTGTCCGGCGAAAACAATCTGCGGAAGGCCGCCGCGAAGATCACGTCGATGGGCCCGAGCACTCTGGTCATCAAGCGCGGCGAACACGGCGCCATCCTGTGGCACGGCGACACCCACTTCATGGTGCCCGGCTACCTGCTCGACGATGTGTTCGACCCCACCGGCGCGGGCGACTGCTTCGCCGGCGGCTTCATGGGCTACGTGGCCGGCCAGGGGCTCGACCTGCGCGGCGGCAAAGTGGAAGCCAGCGAACTGCGCCGCGCCGTCATCTATGGTTCCGTGATGGGCAGCTTCTGCTGCGAACGCTTCGGCGTGGATCGCTTCCGCACCCTGACGCGCCGGGAGATCGATGGCCGGTTCGAAGAATTCAAAGCCTTCACCTCGTTTTGAACGCGGCTCTGAACGCGGTTCTGAACGCGGTTCTGAACGCAGTTTGAAACGCGGCTCGAAAGCCGGCGGCGCGGCGAGAGATCACGGCGCTTCCGGCGTCGCGCTTTGTTTTCTCGCCAGCCTCGCCGTCATGGCCGCCGCCGTCTTCTGGTATTACCGGGCCGGCGAAACGCTCTGGTTCGGCGACGCCGAAGCGCACCTCGATATCGCGCGCCGCATTGTCGATTCCCGCCATCCCGGCTGGCATCAGGTGGGCACCACCTGGCTCCCGCTGCCGCATCTGCTGATGGCGCCGTTCGTGAATCAGGACTGGCTCTGGCAAACCGGCCTCGGCGGCGCGCTTCCGGCCGGTTTCTGCATGGCGCTCGCCGCCACGTTTCTGTTCGCCGCCGTACGCCGCATCTACAACAGCACCACCGCCGCCGTGGCCGCCTGGGCCATCCTGCTGCTGAACCCGAACTCGCTTTACATGGGCGCCATCCCCATGACCGAGCCGATCTTCTTCGCCGCCCTTTCGGCGCTGCTCTACTTCACGGTCCGCTATCGCGCCACTTCCGGCCCGGGCGCTCTGCTCGGAGCCGCCGTCGCCGCCTTCGCCGGAACCCTCACCCGTTACGAAGGCTGGTTCCTGCTGCCGTTCGTCGCCATCTGCATCTGGATCTGGTCGGATAAGCGGATCACTCCGGCGCTGGTCTTTTCGCTCATCGCCGCCGCCGGGCCCGCCCTCTGGCTGCTGCACAACCGCTACTACTATTCCGACGCGCTTTATTTTTACCGCGGCCCGTATTCCGCCATCGCGATTCAGGGCAAAGGAACGTATCCGGGCCAGGGCAACTGGCCGGTGGCCGCCCAATACTTCCTCGCCGCCGGACTTCTCGTCACCAAATGGCCGGCGTTGCTGCTGGGCGCTGCCGGCGCGCTGCTGGCGCTGTCGAAGCGCATCGTGTGGCCTTTCGTTCTGCTCACGCTGCCGCTCGTATTTTATGTGTGGAGCATTCATTCGGCCTCCATTCCGCTCTACATCCCCACGCTCTGGCCGCACTCGTTTTACAACACGCGCTACGCCGTCGCCTTCCTGCCGCTGCTCGCCGTGGGCGCGGGCGCTCTGGCGCGGTTCGGCAAGCCCGCCGCCTTCGCCGTGGTCCTGCTGTCGTTCGCGCCGTTTCTGCTTCATCCCGCCGAGCGCCCCATCACGTGGCAGGAATCCGACGTCAACTCGCGCACGCGCCGCCAGTGGATCGATCAGGCCGTCGCGTATCTGCGCGTTTCCACCGCGCCCGGCGACACGTTCCTCACCTCCTTCGGCCGCGTCACGCCCATCTACCGCATCCTCGGCATTCCGGCGCGCGACACGCTCCACGTGGATGAAGAGGAAGACTTCAATACCGCCTTCGCCCGCCCCGACCTTTTCCTGCACACCAATCGCGCCCTCTTCCAGACCGGCGACGACGCGCTGCCGCAGGCGATCATCGATAAGACGCGGCTGCGCGGTCCCCGTTTTGAACTCGAAAAGCGCATCATTGTAAAAGGAGCGCCGCCGCTCGAAATCTACCGGCGCGTGTTCGACATTCCAAACCATGAAAATCCCCTTCCATAAGCTGCATGGCGCAAAGAACGACTTCCTGCTGACCTGGATCGCCGACGTTCCGCTCACCGATTACCCCGCCCTCGCGGTCGCCATCTGCGACCGCTACACCGGCGTCGGCGCCGACGGCTGGATGATCGTCGACCCGACAGAAGGCTGCGAGAATGACGCGGCCTTCGACGCCACCATCCGCCTGTTCAACTCCGACGGCAGCGAACCCGAACTCTCCGGCAACGGCACGCGCTGCGCCGCCGCCCTGCTCTCCATTGCCAACCCGGAGGCGACGTCGTTCCGCATCCGCACCGGCGCCGGCATCAAGCCGCTGCGCATCATCGGCCGCATGGGCGCCGAGTGGCAGTTCGAAATGGGCATGGGCAACATCCGCGTGCTCGATCTGCATGCGCCCGTGCTCGGCCAGGACGCGGTTCTGATCGATGCCGGCAATCCGCAGTGCGCCATCGTCGTCGAAGACTTTCACTTCGACTGGCGCTCGCTCGGCGAAAACATCGAGCGCAACCCGTACTTCCCGCACCGCACCAACGTCTCGTTCGTCCGTCCGGTGGACCGTCACACCATCGATGTCCGCTTCTGGGAACGCGGCGCCGGCGAGACCAACAGCTCCGGAACCGGTTCCACAGGGGCTGCGCTTGCCGCCATTGCGCGCGGCCTCGCCGATTCGCCCGTCACCGTGCTGACCCCCGCCGGACCGCTGGTCCTGCGCTTCGACAACGGCGCACATCTCACCGGCCCGGCCGAGTATATAGCTTCCGGGGTCTTTCACCATGGGAAAATAAATGTCAATGAGCTCTAGCGCCCTTCTTGCCGAAAAGATTCGCAACAGGACCGCCCGCGTCGGCGTCGTCGGACTGGGCTACGTTGGCCTGCCCCTCGCCGTCGAGTACGCCGAGGCCGGTTACCACGTCACCGGAATCGATCTCAGCGAGCCCAAGGTGGAACGCATCAACGCCGGCGAATCGTATATCGGCGACGTGCCGACCGAAGCAGTCGGGCCGCTCGTGAAAAAAGGCCTGCTGAAGGCCACCACCGATTTTTCGTCGATCCTCGAACTGGACACGATCAACATCTGCGTCCCGACGCCGCTGCGCAAGACCAAGGATCCGGACATGAGCTACATCGTGGCCGCCTGCGAAGAGATCGCGCGCTACTTCCACCCCGGTCTGCTCGTCATTCTGGAATCCACTACCTACCCCGGCACCACCGATGAGCTGGTGCTGCCGATGCTGGAAAAGTCCGGCCTGAAAGTCGGCGAGGACTTCTTCCTTTGCTTCTCGCCCGAACGCGTCGATCCGGGCAACCCGAAGTTCCAGACCAAAAACATCCCGAAAGTTGTGGGCGGCACCACGCCGGCCTGCACCGAACTCGGCCGGCTGTTCTATTCCCAGGCGCTCGAAACCGTGGTGCCGGTGACCTCCACCCAGGTGGCGGAGATGGTGAAGCTGCTCGAAAACACCTTCCGCATGATCAATATCGCCATGGTGAATGAAATGGCGGTGATGTGCGACGGCATGGGCATCAACGTGTGGGAAGTGATCGACGCCGCGGCCACCAAGCCGTTCGGCTTCATGCCGTTCTACCCCGGTCCCGGACTCGGCGGCCACTGCATTCCGATCGATCCCTTCTACCTTTCGTGGAAGACCAAGCAGTCCGGCATTGAGGCACGGTTCATCGAGCTGGCCGGCTACGTCAACGGCCAGATGCCGCACTTCGCCGTCACCAAGGTGCAGAACGCGCTGAACGATGCGGGCAAGGCGCTCAAAGGCTCGAAAGTACTGATCTTCGGCATGGCGTACAAGCGCGACATCGACGACGTCCGCGAATCGCCGGCGCTCGACATCATGCATCTGCTGCAGAAGCGCGGCGCCGAGGTTTCCTTTACCGATCCGCATGTCGACTCCATCGTGCTCGAAGGCGAGACCATCGCGTCGCAGCCGGCCTCGGCCGCCGCATCCGTGGACTGCGTGCTGATTGTGACCGACCATAAGGCGTTCGACTATAAGAAACTGGTGGCCGAAGCCAGCCTGATCGTGGACACACGGAATGCGCTGAAGGGGATTCAGTCGCCGAAGATCGTCCGGCTGTAACGGCCGCGCGCGCCCATGCGCCCTCGCACCATATTCATCGCGGCGTTGCTCAGCCTGCTGGCCTTCGTATCGGCCTTTGCGTGGCAGCTGCGGCCGTTCCGCGAATATCCGGGCATCGAATACGAAGCCTTCCCGCTTCCGCCCGATTATCAGGAGAAGACCGAGTGGGTCTTTGCGCGCCTGATGTATCCGGCGTTTCCCGGCGTCGGGTTTCGCGGCAATCCGGACTGGAAGAACGGCCACGCGAACTGGACGATCGACTATCCCCGTTCCGACCGCCCTATGTCGGAGGCGCTGCGCCGGCTGACGCGCATCCATGTGCGGTCGGTGGAGCAACCGGTCGATTTCGATGCCGGCGACGAAGTCGATAACTACCCGTGGCTGTACGCGGTCGAAGTCGGCTACTGGAACCTCACCACCGAACAGGCCGCGAAGATGCGTGAATACCTGCTGCGCGGCGGCTTCTTCATGTGCGACGACTTCCACGGCACGCAGGAATGGGCGGGCTTCATGGCCAGCATGAGCCGCGTGTTTCCGGACCGCCCGGTCGTCGACATTCCGGACTCGGACCCGATCTTCCACACGATCTACGATCTCGACAAGCGTTTTCAGGTGCCGGGCCTGCAGTACGTGTACAGCCACCGGATTTACGAGAAAGACGGCACGCAGGCGCGGTGGCGCGGCATCTACGACGACCACGGGCGGCTGATGGTGGCGATCTGCCACAACATGGACCTTGGCGACTCCTGGGAGCACGCCGACAATCCCGAGTACGACGAGAAGTTCTCCTCGCTCGGCATGAAGATCGCGGTCAATTATGTGACCTACGCGATGACCCATTAATCCGGAAACCCGTTGTTGCAGTTCCGCCGGAGTGGTATGCTTGCCGCCATGCGACTTTTGCTTGCCACCCTTGCGGGAACCCTCTGCCTGCAGGGCCAATGGCTGAACTACCCGGCGACCGGGACACCGCGTCTGGCGGGCGGCAAGCCCAACCTGAGCGCGCCTGCGCCCAAAAAGGCAGGCAAACCGGATCTTTCCGGCATGTGGCAGGTGGAAAGTTCGCCGAAGAAGGTGATCGAACCTTACACTTATCCCGGCGGCGAGACCATTCTGGGCGAGACAGATATTTCGGTGTACTTCGCCAATTTCTTCGCCGACTATAAGTTCGGCGAAGAACCTTTTACTCCCGCCGCCGCCGCCGCGTTTCATGCAAAGCATTCGCCTCCCGAGGCCTCCTGTCCGCCGGCGCGGCTGCCGAATTCCGATCTGGTGCCTGTTCCGTTCAAGCTGCTCCAGACGCCGGGGCTGACGCTGATCCTGTACGAGGATTTTGAGAACTTCCGGCAGATCCACACTGACGGGCGCGGTCTGCCGAAGGATCCGCAGCCCACCTTCCTCGGCTATTCGGCCGGCAGATGGGAGGGCGATACGTTTGTCGTCGAAACGAACGGGTTTAACGACCTCGCCGCACTTGACGCCATGGGCCATCCGCACAGCGAGGCCATGAAGATCACCGAGCGCTTCCGCCGGGTCGATTTCGGCCACATGAACCTGCAGATCACGGTGGATGATCCGGTCACGTATGCGAAGCCGGTGACGATCAGCGTGCGTCTCGGTTTGCTGCCGGATACCGACCTGATCGAATCGGTATGTGAGCTGGAGAAAGATCAGCCGCACATGCCGCACAACTGACGCTGCGCCCGCGATGTCGCGCGAAGGCGTCGTTTCGCTGCCACGCGCCCCGAAACCAACTTGTAGCACGCCGGCGGCGCGGCGGCGGCAGCATTGCGCGCCAACCCGATGAGAACGCGGCGACTATAGTTTCGAAACGAGCGAACCAGCGACCATCCGCACCGACTGTCAACGGCCGCGCGCCCCCGGCGCCGACGCGGCGAACCGACCGGCGGGCGTGGAGTAAAACAGTAGTATGCGAACTATTCTGATCTGCGCCCTGCTGGCGGTCCAGGGAACCGGCGCCTATGCGCAATGGCTGGGCTACATTCCGCCCGGGACACCCATGACCAAGGACGGGCAGCCCGATCTTTCGGCTCCCGTGCCGCGCGGACCGAACGGCAAGCCTGACCTTTCCGGCACCTGGCACCGCCCGCCGAGCCAGCAGGCGCTGCGCTCCACGACTCCGAATGCCGAGGCCGGTCCGACGGGCATTGGAACGGGTTCCTACGCCGGGAACATCTTCATGGACATGAAGCCGGAAGATGTGCCCGAGCTGCCGGCTGCCGCGAAGATCCGCATCGCGCGCACGGCCGACGGCAAGCGACTGAACCCCACCGTGTTCTGCCTGCCGATGGGCATCCCGATGGGCAACCTGTTCCCCGAGGTGGTCAAGATCATCCAGGCGCCGAGCATCATGATGATCCTCTACGAGGTGGACGGGACCTACCGTCAGATCTACCTCGACGGCCGCAAGCTGCCGGAAGACCCGTCTCCGGCGTGGATGGGCTACTCAACGGCCCACTGGGAAGGCGACACGCTGGTGGTGGAGACGGCCGGATTCAACGACAAATCCTGGCTCGACATGTCCGGCCACTCGCACAGCGAAGCGCTGCGCGTCACCGAGCGGTTCACGCGCCATGACTATGGGCACATGGATCAGGAGATCACGTTCAACGATCCGAAGATGTATTCGAAGCCGTTCACGATCAAATTCAGCCAGGTGATCATGCCGGATTCCGACATTCTGGAATCGTACTGCAACGAGAACGAGAAGTCGCGCGACCACATCATCACGAAATAAAGCCGCAGGCGGGCCGCCGCGATCCGCTACTGGATTTCGCGGCGGCCTTCCATGGCCTTCCACATGGTTACTTCATCGGCAAATTCCAGATCGCTGCCGACCGGAACCCCCATGGCGATCCGGGTGACTTTGATGCCGAGCGGCTTGAGCAGTTTCGATAAGTAGACTGCCGTGGCCTCGCCTTCGACCGTCGGGTTGGTGGCGGCGATCACTTCTTCGATCTCACCGGTGGCAATCCGATCCACCAGACTCCTGATCTTCAGCTGTTCGGGCCCGATGCCGCGGAGCGGCGAGAGCGCGCCGCCGAGCACGTGATAGAGGCCGTTGAACTGGCGTGTGACTTCGATGCCGACGATGTTGTTCGGATCTTCGACGACGCAGACGACCTTCCGGTCGCGCTGCGGATCGCGGCAGTACTGGCAGAGTTCCGCGTCGCTGATGTTGTTGCAGACGGCGCAGATGGTCAGCTTATCCTTCACATCGAGAATGGCCTGGGCGAGCTGTTCGGCGTCGCCGCGGCCGTTGCGCATGATGTGAAAGGCGACGCGCTGGGCCGACTTCTGGCCGATGCCGGGCAGGCGTTTGAACTCATTGATGAGACGGGCGAGTGGTTCGGCAAAGTCCGGCATGGCGTATTCCGGACGGCCTAGAACAAGCCCGGAGGCAGGCCCATGCCGCCGAGCATGCCGCCCATCTTCTTCTGCGACTCGGCGTCGACCTTCTTGACGGCTTCGTTGCAGGCGGCGAGAACCAGATCCTGCAGCATTTCGACGTCGCCGGCGACTTCGGCATCGATCTTCACGGCGAGGACATTCTTCTGGCCATCCATCTGGATGGTGACCATGCCGCCGCCGGCGGTGCCGTCGACGCGGATCTGGGCAATCTCGGCGGCGAGGCGCTCCTGCATCTTCTGCGCCTGCTGCATCATGGCCTGCATGTTACCGGGCATCTTCATCGTTATCAGGACTCCTTGAGGTCACGGACGGTACGGACTTCCCCGCCGAATAATTCACGAAACTTCTGTACTTCCGGGTGCGCCAGGGCGCGCTCGGTTACTTCATTTTCCTTTGAGCCGGCATGGGGCGCGGCGGCAACTTTTAACCCGGCGACGGGGGGCGCGGCGGCTGCGGCGACGGCACCGAAGGTGACTTTGAAGCGCAGGGCGGGATGGCCGAGGTGCTTGAGGGCGGTGAGGATTTCTTCGCGGCCGAGATCGAGCTGGAATTCTTTGGGGGCGGCGATCTGGAGTTCACCGTTGACGAGCGTGGCGGAGGATTGCGCCATGGCGTCGGCGGAGAACTTGAGGCCGGCTTCCATCATGGCGTTGTAGAGCTTGCTGCGCCAGTCGTCGTCGGGCGACGGGGGGCCGGCGGAGGTGGGCGCGGATGGGGCGGGCGGCGGCGCGGCGGTCTTCTTCTGACTGTCGGACTGGAAGGGCGACGGGCCGGTGCGCGCGGGCGGCGGGGGAGCGGCGTGTCTGGCGGGCGCGGGCGCGGGCGCGGCGTACGAAGGCGCGGGCGCGGGCTGCGAGCCGAGCGAGGCAAGGGCCTCTTCGATGCCGATGAGTTTGCCGGCCTGGATCATCTTGAGCAGTCCAATCTCGAGATGGAAGCGCGGCTGGAGGGAGAACTGGAGCTCCCGGAAGCGATCGAGCGAGAACTGGAGGTAGCGGGTGAGATCGTCCTCGCTGAACTGCGCGGCGATGCCGGCCATTTCGGCGCGTTCCGACGGGCTGGCGGTGACGAGGCGCGAATCGGA
>CAIKMJ010000031.1 GCA_903828455.1 uncultured Acidobacteriia bacterium
CTGCATTCAGGTGCAACGAGGACGGCATCCGTGCCATTGATGTTCCGCTTCAACCCACGGCGTCCAACAAGACTCACCGCCGAATTGTACACAGGACGAACGGCGTCCCACAGGCCCTGGTTTTTGCCGAGAAGGCGGCTATGCCGTATTTGCGCGGCCGCAGATTCGAAAATGTTCACGCGCTGACACCACTTTCGTCTTGGATCGTGACATTCCCGCGTCGCCCAAGCCGTCCATAAATGGCGCTCATTTCCATAGCCACATCTTTCATCGTCCTGGGAGGAATAACACCGGAGCGCAACCGGTCGAGCAATCCACGTTCACAGGCAACCCGGCGGAAGGTTTCTACCCACGCACTGACTGAGAACGGATCCACCAGGAGGCCGTCGACATTGTCGCGTACCATCTCGGCAATTCCCCCGAGACGCGAACCGATCACGGGCACACCCACGGCGAAGGCCTCCGTAATCACCAGCGGTGCCGCTTCGCATATCTGCGATGGCATTGCGACAGCATCATACCTGGATATCACCTGAAGGATCTCGTCCGCGGGTACCGACGGACGGATACGTACATTCGCGCTCGCAGCAACCCGGGCGCGAATGCTTTCCGCATATTCGGGGGCGGCGTCGTTAGACGGGGATCCGTACACGTCGAGTACAATCTGCTCGCCATCCAGAGCACCAAAGGCGCTCAACAGGATGTCGATGCCCTTGATGGGGACCAGTCGCCCGAAAAATGCAATGCGAACGGGTTGGTCATCAGCGCCGATTCCGGCACTTCGGAGATTATGAGGCCCGTCCGTGACCTGGGCGACTGCCTGCCGACTGACAAAAACGCTCTCCCCGGGTGTACCGTTGAGAACCAACACCTTTTTCTGCCACGCGCTGACGGTGACAATTTGATCGACGGTCTGCAGCAAACGCAGAAATGTTGCTTGTTGCAGTGCAACGAGTTCCGGCATCCGCAACGCGGTCCAAATTTTTCCGCGAAGACCCATTCGGCCGATCACTCGTCCGACGACAGGAGGGAGCCACCCAACCAGAGCGGCGACGGGGCGCGGTAATCCCCTGGAATTGGCAAGGCATGCTGCACACTTGCGGCGATCGTATTTGGCGTCGCAAATTTCGGTTCCCCAGCGAAGCAACGTGCTACGTGCGCATCCATTTGCCGCCGCATGGGAGGTAAAGACGACGGGAATCCCGCGACTTCGGCATGCCGCTATAAATTTGTACGAAACCGCCGCGGTGATGATGTGGACGTGAACGATGTCGACCGACTCCGATTCGACGATCTTCAGCAGTTCGGCAGTAGCGCATTCGAGACCGTCGCCATAATTGCTGCTGACATCGGATGTTTCACGCCCGGACGTGAACCTGATCACCCTAAGGCCGTTATGGACGTAGCTGCCGGCGGTCGTGCCCGTGGCGGCGATGAGCACCTGAATTCCGATGCCGACTAGTTCCCGGGCGAGGGCGGCGACATAGATCTCAGCGCCACCGACCGGATCGAGATAAAACGAATATGGGACGAGGAGAACTTTCGGCATCAGCTCAATTCTTCAGCGCATAACATTACTGCGGCGCTAGGTGCAGCTTCGTTCGGATCAACGAACGCGGTAAGCCGGAACACCGGAGTGACATCTACCGCCGGGTTGCCTTCGTCGGAGCCGCCAATCTCACGATCCTGCGCGCGATATAGGCGATGCAGGTGGCGAACGATGTGCGTGCTGCCAGTGCACTATAACGGGCAGCAAGACTCCATTCGCTCCTGAGGTGTGCAGATCGAGCCAGATTCAGAAACCGGATCGCCCTGAGAGACGGCTCCGCCCATTTCAAGTGTGGCAGACTTCGGGCGATGGCGCGCTCTGCCGCCCAGCGCACATCGGACGTTCGCATCGCAGACAGAGATTGTGCATGCATTCGGTACAAATACAGATCGAGATGCAGCGGCTCCAGACGGAATCTTACGGAAGCGCGCAGCCAATAGTCGAAGTCCTCAGCTAAGAAAAGATCTTCGGCGTAAGCACCTGTGTCGCGCTGCAACTCGGCCTTGTAAAGGAAGCACGGCCCAATGTAGTTATCGAAAATAAGGGAGGCAGAACTCTGGACGCTGACGCGTTCCTGAACGGCGCCGCCTTCATCGATTCGGCTAAAGTCGGAGTACACAAAATCGACTTCGGGATGAGTCTCCAGGAATGTGACCATTTCGCGAATGGCGTTGGGACGGTATCGATTGTCATCGGAGGTCCAGGTGAAATATTGTCCGTTCGCCTGAGAGAATCCGGTATTGAGCGCACCAGGCAGACGCCGGTTTTTCGGATGCCGCACCGCGCGGATTCGAGGATCCGCGGTAACGTACTTCTGAATGATGTCCGGGGTCTTGTCGGTGGAAGCGTCGTCAACGATGATCAATTCCCAGTTGGTGTAATCCTGGGACTGGCAGCTTTCGATCGCCTCGCCCAGATAGGCAGCACCGTTATACGTTGGAAGAACGATCGAAACCAGACTTTTGCGCGGCGAGGCGGTACCGCTATCTCCTGTAACAGCCATCCCGGTTTCAGTCGCCACTTACCGCGGCAGGCCTTCTGCCTTTCGCCCTGTCCAGGCGATCATCAGGCCATCGGCGGCGTCGCGGCCATCGTAGCCAACAGACCGGGCGGTCACATCGCTGCAATGGGAAGCGAGTGCGGTGCTCATTTCGGCCAGTGCCGGCCAGCGCTCCCAGGACTCAGTCTGCATCCTGCCATTCTGTGACTGCTGTTTGTCGATAATGATGATCCACCCGCCAGGACGTGCAAGCCGGGCCATTTCTTCAATGACCGCTGGCTGGTTTGATGAGTGTTCAATCGCTTCGACCGCAAAAACCACATCGTATTGCGCATCCGGCAGCGGAACAGATTCCAATGGCGCAATAACCTTTTTGAACTCCGGGGACAGGCTTCGGAGCATCACTTCAGATATGTCCACTCCCGTGCATTCGATACCTGGGCAGGCCTGTGCCAGCGCTTTTAGAAACCTTCCTTTTCCGCAGCCCAATTCCACGATTCTCGAGCCCGGGGCCACCAGAGGCCGGACGGCCTGTATGCGACCATCCTCGATTGGAATCTCCTCCGGAAAGAGGTGCGCCTGACGGTTAAAATGCGCAGCCAACCGCAGGGCGTGGGCGTCGAGGTAGTACTTGGCCGCCCACGACAACTCCGCGCGGGGAAAGTAGTAGCCTTTACGCCGCCCATAGCACCCCAGAAACCCTCCGGAGGTGCGCTGGTGTGCATCCAGCCAGCCTACGGCCCGATCCGCCGCATCAACATTCCCTGTTTTGTACCAACAAATCGCAAGCTGGGCCAGACCGGGTGTGCACACCCAACCGCATCCCGGAATGCCGTTCACCGCACCATCCCTGCGCTGGGACTGAGCTAATTTGTCGAGCAGGGGCAAAGCCAACTCTGGCCGGTTCAGATCGATCAGGGCCTCCAGTTGGTAAGCCAAGAAGTGAGTCAGATCCCTGATGCGCAGCGCGTCAGGGTGATTGAGATAGTGCTCCAGGCATTGCTCGGCCCCAAGACGGTATGAACGGTCATTCAGGACTTCAGCCGCCTCCAAAAGCGGCGGGAGCACGTATAGATGGATGGCCTCAGAGATCGTCCCCCCGTAACGGTTCCCAAAGCCACCACGACCGCCATCTATCATTTGGTCCCGAAGATAGGTCGCCGCCTTCCTTGCGGAATTGAGCGCTTCCGGATTTCGCGCCGCGGACGCGAGCAACCCTCGCAGTGCCTGGCCGGTATCAAAGATAATCGGACGTCCAGCATCGGGGTCGACGAAGGCCCCATCCGGTTGTTGTACACGGATCAGCCAGGAGACGACCCGGTCGGCCAGACTCCGTTCGCCATAATATAGAAGGGTTGGCACGATGTAGCCAGAGACCTCCTGATAGGCGTTGGAGTGCTCCGAGTGCACGCGAATACCGCCATCGGGCATTTCGTTATTGCGCAACCAATTTAAGGCTCGCGCCGGTCCCGGCTCAACTCCGTCGCATGGCGGGTGGTCACCCTGTCGGCCCGCACCAAACACATTCCGAGCGCGGTCTCGCAAGCGGCAAAGGCGTTGCTTAACTAATAAAATCAATGCCGTTCCTTGTATTCAGGACGAATTGTGCTCACATCACACCTACCGGAGCTATACCGACTTCTGGTGATTATGTCCTAGCGCTACCATTCAGAATGTGCGCTGACTCGAGTGTCTTATCGAAAACCGACCCCGCAGCAAATTCGGCTGACCACCGTTATCCTCTACGGGCAACCTCGCCTTTGAAATCGCTCTCCATCTTCGGTTTCGTTGCCTTCGGCAGTGGCACGCACTTACTAAGAACCCGCCAAAGCGGCATGGGGGGCCAGCGGAGTGAGATGAAGTGCTCGACAATCTCCTTAACCCCTTTGCCGCAAACTGCTCGGAAATTCGATAACGCCAGTGAGGTGTCCTGCCGACGAGTAACCGTCTCCAGAATCTCACGCGCAAGCCCACGCCAAGTTAACGGCGGCACGGCCACATCGCCCTCCGCGCCCTGGCTGATATTCCCAAGCAAATCCCAGCGCCTCACACCCAATGCCGTTCGCACGGCGTAAAGGTGCGCTCCACTTCGACTGCTGTACAGCCTTCGTAGGTGACGTTGTAAGTGGGTCCGATGTGGCTTCTCCCGTGCGACCTCCTCCAATGCATGTGCCGCCCTGCGCCCTGCCTTGTCATCGAGAAGATTCCGGTTGTAAAAGACGTCAAGCAAAGGATGCGGCACTGATACTCGTTTGAGTGCTTGGAGGACATCACGTTCCAAATCAGCAGGATTTCTATTGACGATACCCAAAGAATTGTAGAGAGTCTGGTCCTCCGCTGGATCCAATGACACAAAGCATTCGTTCAGTAACGGCGTACAGTCCGACCCACCGCATAAAACGACCGGAATACCAAATGCCATGGCCTCAAAGATTACGCCACTAGCATCCGACAGCACTACCGATGCTCGACTAATAAGGGGAACTGAATCAGTCCATGGATCAACTAACTCGACGCCATCAATATTTTTTAATTCGTCGCACAACGAAGGATCATGAATGATAACATCGGGGTGCAGTTTGACTATGATTTTGTACTTCCGGCTCAACTCATGAATACAGGGCAAGTAGGCCCTCACAGTGCTGAAATCAAGATTGAGCCTCTTTGTGTAAGTTACCGTTGGGAGATAAACGATTGTATCTCGGGAAGCGGGGCTGCTCCCATTTCCGTGCGATGTCACCAGTTGCGCAGCAAAGTCATCAAATCTTGGGTTCCCCACTTCTGCCACCGGAGCAAACGGCAGCAGGTGCGCTGACGCATACGGCCCAAAAGTCAATATCATGTCGTAGGCAGCATTGGATTCGGAGTAGGTAGTATTATTTTTGTTGGCGTATCCGTACATCATGCGGACGACAGCCGCCGTTGGCGGATACAGGCTCCGGATCTCTAGTGGAAATGCCTCAATAAATACGTCAAAGTCATTAAGGTCAGCATCGGCGAAATCAACATATGGTAATTCTAAGTGCCGAAGTAGCTCGGCCGCTCGCGCCCGATGATCAATTCCGGGTAACCCTATAAGAAGATAAACGGCATTGACCATACTGCGGCGCACCGGTTCGAATCGAAACCACTCATGGGGGTGGACGATTACAAACGCAGCTTTCATATCTCTACGTACGGCGAACAAGGTGGGCGATGGTTTTCGGTTTGGCCATTTCGATCTCCCGCCGGTTCTGGCACGTTCCTGCACCAACGAGACCACGTGTCACCGAGACCGATATTTGCGGCCGACTTGAAATTCGAGGTTACAGCCCACCGCTCAACCACGTCAACTCTCAACTATCGGTACGGCACTTCACTTTTTTCACTTCACTCTTCGTTGCGGAGCTTTATCAGGACCTGATTGAGCAACGTAGACGAAGTGCCTTTGGTATAGGGAAAGTACACGATCCTTACACCGAGGTCCGCAAATTGTTTATCCAGCTCTTTCCATTTTGCGGTCTGGAACCAATCATCTCCAACAAACATGATATTGAACCGCAGCTTCTCCCACATGGCGTACTTATCGAGGCTTTCCTGCGGGACAACTGCGTCGACATGCTGAATGCTTCGTATGATTTCCATCCGCTCGGCGAAGGGTATCACGGCTTTTTTTGATTTGTGAGCTACTAATTCATCCGTCGTCACCCCGACGATCAGTCGGTCGCAAAGAGACCTTGCATTGCGCAAAAGGTTTAAATGTCCGATATGGAAAAGATCAAAAACCCCGGCCGTGTATCCAATAATCATGATGTCAGCACATTCAAATTAAATTCCAGCCACCGGTCCATCGGTGTTTGGGTATCGTCTGAAGGAAAAGGTATATTAGCCAGAGGGACCGGGAATCCGACTTTCGGGCGGTCAATTATCTCCGCCGGGAGGATGTTCCGGAATGCTCTCTTTAGCGGTGCCTTGACAACGCCGTCTTTCATTCGGTACGTCGCGGAGACGCCGGCGAGACGTTCCACGAGGGGGTGATGATCCACAAACGGTACGCGCGCCTCAACAGAACACAGCATAGTAGAATTATCCAGCCGGCGAAGCAGGCCGTGTAAGTGTGCGCACTGAAAAAATGCCGCGACAATCAGAGCGGGAGTTTTCCAGTGCAAAAACGGAGCAACTACAGACTCTACAATTTCAAGATCGTTCGTTTGGCTGTAAGAATAGAGTCGATCAAATTCAATCAAATCAAATGTTTTCGCGCGCGCTGCCCATCGAAAGATTCGATCATAGCCAAAGAACAACTCATCGGCCCCCTCACCGCTCAAGATTACGGTATTGTAGCGCCGGGCTTCGCTGGTCATTTTATAGAGCAGAACTTCGTTTGGTACGGAAAGCGGCTCCCGGCGCTTGCGGATCATAGCCCGAGCCAATTCGACAAATTCGTCGGGGGAAACTAAGACTTCGTGGTGTGTTGTACCAAGTGCCTTGCTGGCCAAACGGCTCCAGCTGAATTCGTTCTCGTCGGCAAATCCGACTGTCCAGGTATGAGTCTTGCCGACAAGTGCGGCGATGATCGTACTGTCCAAGCCCCCGCTTAAATATGATCCCAGCGGTACGTCTGCGATTCTTCGCATTTGTACGGATTCGGCAATTAACGCCCGAACTTCCTCATCGGAGGGGGGCGACTGCTCGCCCTCGGGAAGCCGCCAGTACTGGACTAGTTTTCCGTTCACCATATAGTGTCCGGCGGGAAACATCTGCACTCCGGCGTATATCGTGGATCCATTGAAAAACGTCCGGAGTTTTCGATATTGGCGCAGTCCGACTTCGTCGAGGGGGCCGATACCGGTCAACTCGAGCATCGGTGCCATCTCTGACGCCAGAGTCAGCCGGCCATTGCGTGTACACACATAAAGAGGCTTGACCCCAAGGCGGTCGCGGGCAGCAAAATATTCAGATGTATGCGTGTCAAATATGACAAAGGCGAACATTCCATTGAGCTGTGCAACGCAGTCCGGACCTAGTCTGGCATACAACTCAAGAATGATTTCGGTATCGCAGGTGGTGTGTCGCGAAATGCGGTGCTCAATGGCAAGTTGGCGGTAGTTATAAATTTCGCCGTTAAAAACTATTAAGTAACGACGGTCGGCGGACCAGAAAGGTTGATTACTGCGGTCGTCGAGATCAACGATTTTTAGCCGGGTGTGGCCGAGCTTTGCTTCTTCGTTTGTCCAATACCCAGAGGCGTCCGGGCCGCGATGATTCATGAGGCTGAGCGCCCTGCGAAAGCTCGCCTCTAATATTTTCGGGTCGTTCGTAAATAGAATTCCACACATGGAACAGTAATTCTAATCAATCAGATTGAGCCGGCAAGCCTGAATCCCGGCATAAGCGACGCGGTTCCTATCTCCATAACACGGCCCAGTCTGGTTCGACAAGAGAACCGTGGACTTGTGCCCTTCTGATAACGATATGACTTGGTACTGCGGAAGGCGCCAACGCAGCTTACCGTTTGATCGAATACCTTATCTCGTGAGATCAGGCTGCGAAATTGCCGTTTCCGCGAACTTAAAGTCAGAGTCATGATTCGTTTCCGTAAGCCACGGAACGGCGAGGCTCAATATGGTCCGTCTTCGCCCTGAACTGCGCGAGGAAAATTCAGAGTTCTCAGCCCGGGCGTCGAACGTAGGGCCATCCAGGATGGAAATCACCCTGACATCCGGGATCCCGCATGCAACCGTGATTCGGTAAGGACCGGGCGCTAGAAGATTCGGAGGGAGGCTCAGCACCGCGCGATAGTCACCTCTCGGGCGGACCGGGATTTCGCCAATCGTATCGTGGTCAGCACTTGAGAGAACATGCACCCCGTACCCATTGTATATGTGAAATACGATCTGGACGTTGCTAAGGGTACGGTGCACGCGGTAGTCTATCGTGACACGTAAAGGGGCATTGATGGATATTACGCCGGAATGCAGAGTTTGGTCCGTGCCAACATAAACCGCGAGAAAAGAGAATTCAGTGGAATCTGTGGGCTGGTATACCGTTGCGCCTGTGCTTTTCACGTATCGCCGGAGATACGACTCAATTACGGAATCTGTCGGTCCGTAATCGCTCACTTTGCCGTGCTCCAACAGAACGGTCCGTGCACATAGGCGGGCAACAGCTTCCATATTGTGGCTGACAAACAATATCGTTCGTCCCTGGGTTGCGACCGCGCCCATCTTCCCGATACATTTGTTTTGAAAGGATGCGTCGCCGACCGCCAGGACCTCATCGACCAGAAGAATTTCCGGTTCCAGGTGAGCGGCCACTGAAAATGCCAGACGCAAATACATTCCGCTGGAGTAGTGTTTTACTACTGTATCGATGAACCGATCTACTTCGGCAAACGCGACGATTTCGTCGAATTTTCGGTCTATTTCGACCCGCTTCATTCCAAGAATTGCGCCGTTCAGGTAGATATTTTCCCGGCCTGTCAATTCAGGGTGAAAGCCTGTCCCGACTTCCAGCAATGAGCCCACGCGTCCGCGGATTTCCGCGGTTCCGCTGGTTGGTTCGGTTATCCGGGCGAGGATCTTTAGCAAGGTGCTTTTGCCGGCACCATTACCTCCGATAATGCCGATGACTTCTCCACGTTTGACTTCAAACGAAACATCATCCAGTGCGGATAATTGTTCTTTGGCTCGCCTGGATTGGCCAGCCGGGCGACCAGACAAACGCCGAAACGGCGCTGTTGCAGCATTCGAAATCGTATCCCGCAGGGTTCGATAAGACTCCTGTTTTCCCAGTCGATAGATTTTCGTCAGCCCTGTGACCTGAATCGCGATATCACTCATAAGTTTGGGGGGAATGCCCGTGCATGCGACGAACGATGACTACGAGATTGACAAATAAGACTTTCTGGATTCAGGTCGGAATTCCAATCTGGGTTACGCGAAAAAACTCAGATAATATCTGCAAACGTTTCTTCGGTCCTGCGAAAGTATGCTAGTCCACCGATGAACAGCACGCCAACCACCAGAGCGGACACAAGGACTATGCTGCTCGGACCGTCTGGCTTTCCCAGCAACGCCCACCTGAATCCTTCGATTACGCCCGCCATGGGATTCAATCCGTACAAAGCACGCCATTTGGGGGGAACGATACTACTCGGATAGGCCACCGGGGTGGCGAATAGCCAAAACTGCGTCAGGAATGGGATTACATATCGTACGTCGCGGAACTGCACATTGAGGGCTGACAGCCAGAGCCCAACCGCAAAGGCGGTGCCCATTGCGAGCAGAATGAACAAGGGAAGGACAGCAATCGCGACGGTCGGGCGCAGACCGTAGTACGCCATAATCCCGAGCAGGAGAGCGAACGCGATAGCGAAATCCACCAAGCCTCCGATAACCGCGCTAAGTGGTATTACCAACCGAGGGAAATATACTTTTTTGATCAGATTTTGGTTTGCGACCAGACTGTTTGAGGACTCGGTTAGCGAAAAAGCGAAAAATTGCCATGGGACTAATGCGGCCAAGGTGAAGACGGGATAGGGTATGCCGTCGGAAGGCATTTTCGCGAGCCGACCGAAGAATAGGCTGAACACCAACATCGTCATAGCGGGTTGTAAAATGGCCCATGCGGCCCCCAGTGCTGTCTGCTTATATCGCACCTTGACGTCACGCCAGACCAGGAAATACAGCAATTCTCGATATTCCCAGATGTCCCCCAACCGCAACGCCACTCCGCCACGAGATGGGCGGATGTGTAATACGGGGTATTTTTTGCTGTTAGACAGTGCTGAATCCGGGGCTTGCAAAATTGTCATTGTGTGAATTGAGAGTTTTTACCGTAGGCCACTGATGGCCATCGAGAATGGTTATTGGATCAGAGACCAAAGACGAAAACTTGAATCCAGAAAATGATCCAGGTAGCTTCTCACCGCGTCAACGCCAGCTTTTCCCGCTCAGCCGCGACGGTCCTCGCGCTTCCCAGCAAAGCCCGCAGTTCGCCGTCCCACTGGTCCACCATCAACTTCTTCGAGAAGTGAGTCTGATAGACCGCATAACAGTGTCGGAACATTTGTTCGTGCCTTTCCGGCTCCTGGCAGTACTCGATCAATTCAGCCGCCACGGCTTCAAGCGTGTCCGGCGTCAGCACCCAGCCGACCTTGTGCTCGCGAATCCAGTGCGCAATCGCGGCATCCGGACTGCCGGCGAAGAGCACCGGCCGACCCACCGCGAGGGCGCCGAAGAACTTGGACGGCACGACCATGCCGGTCCAGTCGGAACGAAGTGAAACCACATGAATATCGGCGGAGCAAAGCCGCTTCTCCAGATTTTCCTGGTCGGCGAACGACGCAAAGGAGACGTTCTGGACAGAGGCAGCTTCCCGCCGCAATGCGTCCACCTTGTTCCCCCGAACGCTGAAGACAACTTTCGCCCCCGCGGGTTCCAGTTTTCTGGCCAGTTGGAGGATTAGTTTGGACGAGTGAGCCCGGCCGAAATTGCCGGCGTATAGGAGCGCGAGAGGCGCGGAACCAAAAATACTGGCTCGCTCGGCCCGGTCGACCGGCACCGGATGCCCGGGCTCCGCCAGTGCCCAGGGCGTAAGGGTGGTCTGGTGTGCGTGAGACCCGTGGGCCCGAAGCCGCTCTGCCATGCACGGCCCCAGGTCGGCCAGCAGATCGCACGAACGGTAGGCATGAGCCAAAACAGGCGTCAGTAATCTCATGAGCCAGCCGTCGCGGCGAAGAATGCCGTCCGCGATGGCGGCCTCCGGATACAGATCGAAACACCAGTGCGCCACTTTGGTTTTGGGGCGGAGAGTCTTCCAAATGGAGGCGGCAGTGACGCTCAGTACGGGATCGGTGCCGATGATGACAAGATCCGGTGCTTCGGTAAGCGCAGTCAGCCCCCAGCGAAGCGCCATCCATGCGGCGTTGCAAAAGCGACCGAGCGTCCGGTACTGAGGAAATCCAGGGCGCCAGACGCGCCGAATTTTAACGCCCTGCCAAACCTCGCTGGACGGATAAGTTACCGACGCGTGCCTGCAGGAACGATTGGACGGAATCGCCGTGACGTCCCAGCCTCTTTGTGCCAGTTCCACGGCGAGGTCGGTGAAGTGAACGGCGCTTACGACGTCGTCCGGGTGGAAATAATGATAAAAAATTAGAACCTTAGGCACTTAAGCTCTGGGCGGCGCCAGGGGGAGTCGCGGACTACCCGGCAACCGGGGCGGAATCCGCAAATGAACTACGGTTAGCGCTCAATTGCTCGTTTTCAGACTTGAGCAGCAGATACGATCCGATCGCAAGCACGTCCATTTGTGTCCGGAGGAAGCAATCGATGGCCTGTTCCGGAGTGGCGACAATCGGTTCATTTTCATTAAAAGACGTATTTAACAAAACCGGCACGCCAGTTGAGTCCCCAAATTGCCGGATCAGCTTCCAGTAAAGGGGATTGACGTCCCTTTCGACGGTTTGCAGCCGGCCGGTGCCGTCCTGATGGACGACGGCCGGTATCACGTCGCGCATCTTCGGCTTGATCTTGTACGCCATCACCATGAACGGCGAAGGATAGCTGGTCTCGAAGAACTCACCGACAGATTCGGCCAAAACGGAGGGGCAAAACGGGCGGAAGTGCTCGCGGAATTTGATACGCGCGTTGAGCGTATCCTTCATATCGGCCCGCCGCGGATCGGCAAGGATGCTGCGATTTCCCAGCGCGCGCGGACCGAATTCCATCCGCCCCTGGAACCACCCGACGATCTTCCCCTCGGCGATTTGCCCGGCCGTTTGGCGAACCAATTCGTCCTCGCTCAGCTTACTGTAACGGCAACCCGCCTGATCCAATGCCTGCTGCACTGCCGAGTCACTATGTTCAGAGCCGTAATAAACATGTCGCATGACAAACGAACGGGGCCGCTTCAGAATCTGGTGCTGCACGTAGAGTGCCGCGCCGATGGACGTTCCGGCATCATGCGCTGCTGGCTGAATGTACACGTCACGGAAATCAGTGCGCTCGAAGATCATCCCGTTTGCAACGCAGTTCAGCGCCACGCCGCCCGCGAGACAAACGGATTTTTGCCCGGTTTGCTTCTGAATGTAATTCAGCAGGGCGAAATAGTTTTCCTCCAGCACGACCTGGACTGACGCCGCGAGATCGGCATGCTGCTGTTCCAGCTCCGCACGATACGCACGGGGCGCGCCGAAGACCTCTTCCATTTTTCGGGAGAAGACCGAGCCGATGATCGGCTCCCCGCCCTCCCAGGTCATTTCGACGCCCTTATCGTGATGAGTGAAGTAGTCGAGATTGAGCCGAATCTGGTCCTTTTCCGTGCGAACGACATCGCGAACCTTAGCGGCGAAGCGTGGCTCGCCGTATGCCGACAAGCCCATCATTTTGTACTCGTCGCCATACTTGGGGAAACCGAGAAACTGGGTAAAGGCAGAGTAAAACAGTCCCAGCGAATGAGGAAACCGGACACTGCCCGATACGTCGAGCTGATTTCCTTTCCCCGTACCCCACATCACACTGCTGAAGTCGCCGAAGCCGTCGACGGAAACGACCGCCGCTTCGTCAAACGGGGAACAGAAAAAAGCACTGGCGAGGTGAGCGCGATGGTGCTCAACAAAGTGCAGTTGGGTCTGCGCGGTAGCGATTCCATTGGCTATCAACTGCTCCTTGAGCCCGGTAATGCGCAGCGCGTTAGTCGCCCGCGAAGTGGCCCGTCCCCAGCCTGCGGGGCTGCTTACGGCGCGGCGGATTTTATGGAAAACGTTCGCCTTCGGATCGCGCGAGATCGCGACATGTTCCGGCTGGTTACCGCCAAGCACACTGCTCGCCGAGAGAACTGGAAGACCGGCCCAGTGCTTTTGCCGGTTGAAGCGCTCTTCTTCCACGGCTGCCGCCAGCACGCCGTCGCTGTCCAGCGAGGCGGCGGATGAATCGCCATGAAATGCGTTCAGGCCGAGAATGAACATGATGAATTTTATTGAGCCTGATTCAGTTAAGACGGTGAACCGTAATACTTGCCGTAGTAGCCGTAGTAATAGGAGTCGCTGCTGGTATTCCTGGTGACTTCGTTGAGCACGACTCCGATTATGTTGACCCGCAATCGGTGGAGCGTGGTGATGGCCGATGCAACCGCCTTGCGGTTCGTCTTTCCCGCCAGCGCAACGAGCACCACACCGTCGACGGCTGATGCCAACTGCAGTGGCTCGCCGAAGCCGAGCAATGGAGGCGAGTCCACGATGATCAGATCGTATTCCGAAGTCGCTTCCTGCAGTATGCCCGGCAGCGCGCGGCCGATCAGATTGGCGTCGCGGCGGGACGCCGAACCGGCCGGCAGAATATCCAGACTCGGGGCTCCCGCCCGCGTCACAAGCTGTTGTTTCCAGTGGGACGCGCCTGACAGTACCTGCGACAGCCCGGTACCGTTTTCCAGACCAAAAATCGAGCGCAGGCCAGGCCGGCGCAGATCGCATTCAATCAGAAGAGTCTTCAATTTCTGATGCGAATGAGAAATGGCGAGATGAGCGGCAGTGGTGGATTTTCCTTCCGCGGGCGAAGCGCTGGTCACCATCAGGCTGCGAATCGGCTGCCCAAAGCCACTCAGGAGAATCGAGTCGCGAAGCGTCTGCACAGCATCTTCGTACGAGTGTGTTTGCCTTGAAGCAACCACGGCCTTACCACCGGTATCCACGATGGTCCCATCCGGTTTCACCAGGCTAAGCCAGCCACCTGACCACTTTTTCACCTGCGGAAGAATGCCGATTACATGAGTTCCCAGCATGCGCTCCACGTCTTCCGCACTGCGAAGTGTCGCGTCCATCGCGTCGGCGGTCAGCACCGCTCCGATTCCAAGCGCCAGCGAAGCGAGCAACGCAATTTGAATATTGCGGGGGACGTTCGGATAAACGGGCGACCTCGAAGGCTGCGCCGGGTCGGCGATACGAATGGAACTGTTTTGGAACCCGGCGTTAATTCCCGCTTCCTTGATTCTGTTTTCCAGTTCTTCGTACAGTTTCCGGTCGGCATCCGCTTCGCGCTTGAGGCTCTGATACTGGAATGCTTTGGCGTTCAGGCGGTCAAATTCCGCCTTGGTTTCGGTCACCGCTTTTAGCAGGATGGCTTCCCGGTTTGCCGTCTCGTGATACTCGCTCTCGGCCCGGCGAATGACATCGGCGCGAGACACTTCGAGCTCTTCGGTGAGTTGCTGCAACTGATCGGCGGCCTTCTTGTATTCCGGATGGCTCTTCCCATAAAGCCGCTGAACCTCTGTGAATTTTTCCCGCGCCTGCTCCACGCGCGCCGCCAACTGCCGGAATGAATCACCCTGCGAGGACACTTCGGCTGCCGCCAGCGCTCCGTTTTTCAGCGATTCTAATGATGCCTGCTTCCGGACCCGTTCAGCCTGCGCACCGGTATACTCCGTGTTCAACTGCAGAAGGCGTGCCGATACGATGCCGTTCGCCTCTTCGGGCCGAATCATGTTCAGTTCCCGCTCGAAACTGGTCAGGGCCTCGCTCGACCGCTCCATCTTGGCCCGTAGTTCTTCGATCTGCTTCTCCATGAAGGTGGATAAGCTCAGCGTCGTCTTGTATCGAATGCTGTAAGTCTGTTCAATAAAGGATGCCGCGATCGCGTTTGCCACTGCCGCGGCGCGTTGCGGATCCGTGGATCGGTAGCTGATTAGAATCAGATAGGTTGCCGGGGGGCGCGTTACCGCAAGGCTGGACATCCCGACCGATCCGGGAGCCCTGGGAATCTCAAACTCCCGAGCGACAGACTGCAGAACGGCATCCGATTGAATCAACCGCACCTGCGTATTGAGAAACTGGTCGCTGTCATTGGTGGAAGAAGAGTTCGCTTCCTGGCCAACGACCGCAGTGGGCGCTCTTCGATCCACATCGACGGTTACGGTGGACTCGTAAATTGGCGTAATGCGGTAGGAATAAATAGCAGTCCCGATGCAGCAGAAGACGGCAAACCCAACGATTGCCCATAAATGGCGCCGGATGACCCAGAGCCTGTGCGCAAAACTTACGCCCGAAGGTGAATCTTCGTCGTCAGAGTCTGCCGCCTGGAGACGAGGCCGCACCGGTTCCCGCTGCAGGGGCGCTGCATTGCTCACTGCTGGCAGCGATTCTTCCGGTTTAGGTGTTAGAGAGTCCGACACTAATCTTTAGCCTTTACCACCCGAAAGTCCGGACGATGATTGCCGCACCCGCAGTTAACGCCAAAACCTTTTCGACATCCAGCAATGCCTGGTGCTTCTTGTTTTCCGGGATATAAAGGATGTCATGCGCCTGGAGCGGAAGATCGGGCGACTTGCGGTCAAACATGTCTTTCATGGGGATTTCGATTTCGTGCTTCACCTGGGTATCCGGCTCCACCCGAATGATATAGGCGACCTTGGGAGGCAAGCTGCTAAACCCACCTGCCAGAGTCAGAAACTTCATCACCGATGCGTCGGCTGTGTCCTGTATTCCAAAGGCCCCGGATGTCTTGACGTTGCCCAGTATGTAAATCCGTCCGGCGGGAGCAATCCGAATCTCTTCGCCTCCCACCAGTTCCGCATTTAGTTCCGGTGCCGTGGAATCGAGAAGCGGCTTCAAAGGGATCTTCCGGACCGTCCCGTCCCGACTGATGAGATCGGCTTCCTGTGCGGCATCAGGAGCAACACCGCCCGCGCGATTGAGCGCGTCCGTGATTCGAACCCGCCCCACCGCCTGAAATACCAGAGGCGTGTGGACTGCGCCGCTTACGGTTATCGGCCGACTGTTGTACTCTGCGACGGTGACGATGACCGTGGCATCGTTCAGCAGATCCTGCTCCCGCAGCGCCTCGGCCAGCTTCGGCTCCAGTTCGGAGGGTAAAAGCCCCGCCGCGGTGACGGGCTTCTTCATCAGCGGCAGCATGACCATGCCATCGGCCGAGACCCGTACCGTCCGCGTGAATTCCGGCGCATCATACACCGAAACCGAAAGCAGATCATTCGCCCCGATTCGCTGCGCCGGCAAATTGTTGTAGGCCACATCGGAAAACGGCGCACTGCGAGCCAGCGTCGCCGGCGGGGTTTGGGCCTGGGGTTGCGTCTGCGCGACGGCCGCGGCGGCGGTAAAGAGAACGAGCCAAAAGCGTTGCATCACGGCCTCAGGAATTCAAAAACCGGCGTCAGACGTCTGAAATCAAGTATATCGAACACAGAGTGACTACTGGGCGGGGGGAGCCAGAATGACTTTCCAGGCGAAAATCAGGAACACTGCCAAACCGGCCGCAAAAAGCAGCATCAATTGAACCTTGCGGCGGGCGTCGGCCTGCCTTCTCTCCACCCGGCGCGCCGAAGGCGGCGCGGAATGCTTTTTTGCTCCAATCAGGAATCGCGCCTGGCAATCCCTGCACCGGTAAGCATATCGCCCGAATAAACCGAGAAATCGTTCAGCAACCCCGGTGCGATGAGAGCGCCGAAGGTTGACTCCCTTACAACCCGGACACTGAATTTCAGCGGCAGAATCACTCATGCCCGCCGTTCCACAGTTTCCCGCAGTGCAACGATGTCGCGGCATATGGTTTCCAGCCGCTTTTCAATCACCGAGAAACGGTCTTCCTCCGCACCGTTCTTCAGTTGGGCCAGCACTCCGGCACGCGTAAAATCGGACAGATTGCGAGCTCCCGCACTACGACAGTTGTCCTGAAGGAGCTGGTATTCCTCTTCAGTAAGCCGGAATATTACGGCCCGTTTTCGGGTCTTCAAGGCCGCCATAAGGCGATTTTTCCCAAGCTACCGCTTTATGAGTCACAGCTTTGCACTTTCTGCAAAGCCTGTTAACCCCAACTGCAGAACCGCAAAATCAATGTTAGTATACAATCCGTACACGAAACAATCGCAGGATTCTCATACGGTACGATTCCATTCAGTTCTGGTACGCTTGGCCCTGCTGCTGGGAATTCTGGGGGCATCGTGCGGGTTTTATGCAGCAGTTCGAGTCGGTTGGTCGGACTGGGTTCGGCGTACAAACACCGATGAAGCCATCCGCGCCGCAATCGCGCTCACGCCATCCAACTGGAAATATTACAGGGATTTAGCGGAATTCAACCCGCCGCAAGCGATCCTCCCTCTCCGTCA
>CAIKMJ010000032.1 GCA_903828455.1 uncultured Acidobacteriia bacterium
AAAGAAACTCAGGTGAATGATGGCCAAAGCGCTGGTGGTGGATGATTCCCGGGCAGTTCGCATGATCCTCGCCCGAATCCTACGGGAACTCGGCTATGAAGTATGCGAGGCGGGCAACGGGCGCGAGGCACTGGAAGTTATCGAAGCAGAAAAAGTCGCGGGGCGGAGCCAAATGAATCTGCTCCTCGCGGACTGGAATATGCCGGAAATCAACGGGCTGGACCTTTTGAAGCGGCTGAGGAAGAATCCGGAGCTCGCATCGCTCCCCGTGGTAATGGTGACGACCGAAACAGAGGTGGAACAGATGTCCGCTGCACTGGCCGCAGGGGCCAACGAATATGTCATGAAACCTTTCACAAAAGAAATTCTGGTGGAGAAGCTTCAGCTTGCCGGCATTCACCCCTGAAAGACGCTTCGCTATGGGATTACCCGTCCGGGACCTGAATACATGCCGGCACTGATCAAAAGGTCGCTCCGGCCAGGAGAACGCATTCGTGTCATGGTGGTGGATGATTCGGTCGTGATCCGCCGGCTCGTTACGGTTGCGCTCGAAGAAGAACCTCTGATCGAAGTCGTCGGGACGGCCTCGAACGGCTCGATCGGGATGCAAAGGATTCCGCAGTACAACCCTGATGTCCTGACTCTTGACATCGAGATGCCGGAAATGAACGGGCTCGAAATGCTGCGGAGGGTGCGGAGGGAGTTTCCGAACGTACGCGTGATCATGTTCAGCACGCTCACCGAGCGCGGCGCGGCCGTGACGCTGGACGCCCTGACGCTGGGCGCCGACGACTATGTGGCAAAAGTCTCCAACGAAGGCTCGCTCGACCGCTCGATGTTGCGGCTGCGCGAGGAAATGGTCCCCAAGATCAAGCAGTTTTTCCACCTGCCCGGTCCCGGCCGAGATCGATTCCCGCACGACGCGAACGCCGAGACGCCGTGCGCGGCAAGCCCCGTCGCCCCTCATTCGCCGGCCTCATCGTCTCCGGTTTCAGCTCTTCGCGGGGCGCCAGCAGGATTAGAGGCCGTGAACCCAAGGCCAGCAGCAGGTTCGCGATCGATCAGACCCAAAGCTCTCGTGATAGGGGTCTCGACCGGAGGACCGAATGCATTGCGCGAAATTCTGCCCGAACTTCCGGCGACGTTCCCGCTGCCGGTGCTGCTGGTGCAGCACATGCCACCTTTGTTCACCCGGTTTCTGGCGGAACGGCTCGGCTCAGTTTGCCGGCTCCGGGTTGAGGAAGCAGTTGAGGGCGCGCCTGTCGAGCGCGGGAGAATCCTGATCGCGCCCGGAGATTTTCACATGAAGACAGCTTTGGTTGACGGATCCGTGCGTGTGCATCTGGATCAGTCACCACAGCAGAACTCGTGTCGGCCGGCAGTCGATGCGCTGTTCGCCTCGGTCGCGGAAGTCTATGGCGGCGAGGTTATCGCAACAATACTGACGGGAATGGGACAGGACGGGCTGCGAGGCGTGCAGATGCTGAAGGCTATGGGGGCCACGGTGCTGGCCCAGGATGAGGCATCCAGCGTGGTGTGGGGGATGCCCGGAGCGGTTGTCAACGCCGGACTCGCCGATCGTGTACTGCCGCTCGATCAAATCGTGCCGGCAATTCTCCGAATCGCGGCCGCAAACTGAAGGGAAAAGGATGCACAGCGAACTGCACAGCGCGGGAATTCAGCCCGAGAATTATCGGTTCCTTCAGGAGCAAGTGTATTCCCGGGCGGGGATTGTGCTCGAACAGGACAAACATTATCTGTTCGAAAGCCGTCTAACCCCGATCGTCAAACAACACGGACTCGATTCGATTGACGACCTCTGCGCGCTGATTCGGGCAACGGGCGACGGAGGCGTTGGGATGCAGGTCGCCGAAGCGATGACGACCAATGAAACCTATTTTTTTCGGGACCCGGCGCACTTCGACGCTTTACGCAACACGCTTCTGCCCCGACTCAGGGAACAGCGCCGCGAGACCAGAATGCTGCGCTTCTGGTCGGCGGCCGCATCGACAGGCCAGGAGGCTTACAGCCTTGCCATGCTGCTGCTCGAAGCGGGACTGGGCGACTGGAACATACAGATTCTGGGCACTGATTTCTCTTCAAAGGTGCTGGAGCGAGCCCGCGCCGGCCGTTACCAGCAGATCGAAGTCAACCGCGGGTTGCCCACGCCGCTCCTGCTGAAATATTTTGCGCGCTCCGGGGTGGAGTGGCAACTGAGCGAGACGGTTCGCCGTATGGTCCGGTTCGAAACAATCGACCTGCGGAAGAGCATGCGCGCGCTGGGGCCGTTCGACCTCGTCTTCTGTCGCAACGTAATGATCTATTTCGACGCCGCGACGAAGAAAAATATTATGAGAGAAATCCACGGCACCATGTTTCGCGGCGGCTGGCTGCTGCTTGGCGGTGCGGAGCCGGCATTCGGGTTCGAAGATTCGTTTGACAGACAACTCGTCGGGACCGCGACCGTATACGTCGCGCGCTGAAAGGAATAATTCATGCTGATCCAGTCGAAAGCAGAGATTTTACCGGGAGAACTAACGCCGATCGTCGAGTCGGTTTTCGGGACGATGATGGGACTGGAAGTGAGCGAATGCGCGACCCCCTGGGTTCCGGCGCACGAGAGACTGACGTCGGCCGTCCATCTTTCCGGAGACTGGAACGGAGCCGTGTTAGTGGAATGCAACCCGCGCGAGGCCTGCCGCTTCGCAGGTCGTTTTCTTTCCGTCGAGACACCGCTGCACGTGGACGAAGTCGTCCGCGACGTGCTGGGCGAGATGGCAAACATGATCGGCGGAAACCTGAAATGTATTCTGACCGCCGGCATTCAACTTTCCACACCCACGGTAAGCGACGGCCCTGTCCTCCCCAGCAGCCCGCCGGCGACGAGTGGCGCAGGTGCGTCCGGCCATGCCGATGTCCTGCACTTTCCCGGCGGACGCCAGGAACGCGAAAGGATAGCGTTTCAGTGCAGCGACGGAACCTTCTGGATCACGATAGTCCGTTCGGGCGAGGTGCGCGCCGGGGATTCTCTGCCCGGCGACGGTGCCCCGACATTGGTACCCCGGCAATAGAGCGAAAAACGGAGCGATCCGCTAACATAAAAGGCGGAGGAATGGGTGAGTGGTTGAAACCGGCGGTCTTGAAAACCGTTAGCGTCGAAAGGCGCTCGGGGGTTCGAATCCCTCTTCCTCCGCCATTTTATTTTCAATAGTTTAGATGGCGGTGTCTCCCGTTTGCATGTACGATGAAGTCTCGTGCCGCGAACAGAGCGTCAAATTTATCTCCGCCATCTGAAGACCTGTAAGAGCCACGGGAAGAAAAACCCGCGAACGTTCAAGGGCTGCGATTGCCCCATCTACGCGCGTGTGACGATTCTCGATCCCGATACCGATGAAGTTCTCTTCCATTGGAAGGAAGGCAGTCTACGCAAGCTCGGCATTCGTAAATTCGAGGACGCCGATAAGCTCGTGGACAAGTGGTTCTTCCAATACCTCTCTGGAAATCGCCAACCGCAAGCGGAAGAAGATCGGCTTAACAAGACCGTTGCTGAAGCGGTGGATGGCTATCTTGAGCGGCTGGCTGTTCGCCTCAAGCCCAAACTTCGGCCCGAGCACCGCGATGATCCCCGGAACCACAACACGTACAAAAAATACAAGACGTTGTTGGGGAAACTCGTCACGTTCGTGGGCAAACGTGAACTCCCCCTCTGCAAGCAGATGAACGGCGATCTGATGTTCGCCTTTCAGGAATCGTGGAAGGGCCGGGAACTCAGGAACCCGAAAACCGGCGATAAAGTGCAGCAGCCAAAGAGCGACTTCGGGAAGGACCGAGATCAAATCCTTCTCCGCCAGTTCACCGCGCGGTGCTTGAAGGACGGCCTCATCCTGACGGACCCTTGCGACAACCTTGACTCCATCACCCCAAACGAGTCGGAGGCGCGTCCGTTCACCGCCGATGAGGTTCGTCGCCTCTTTGACAGCATCCCGGAGGTCTTTCCCAAGAGTGCTGATCGGATTCGTACCTTTCTGGCGTTGCAGCGCTACAGTGGCGCAAGGATTTCCGCCGTTGCGACCGCCGAGATAGACAAGCTGGACGACAACGGCATTTGGCTGCGGGAGAGAAAAAATGAGAAGGGTGGACCGCCGAACTACGTATGGTGCCTTTTGCCACCACTCGTCGTTTCTATGCTCCGCAACCTGAAGTCAAGTTCGACGGAATACTGGTTTTGGACGGGGAAGTCAACGTTGAAGACTGTGGTCACGCACTGGACGGACGAAATGCTGAAACTCTATCGGACTGTTGGGGTGGAGGGTAAGCGAGGCCACGAATGGAGAGACACACTCGGAGCCGATTTACAGGGGGCGGGAGCAGAGCTTGAGCACATTCAGGCGGCACTCAACCACAAGAGGAAGGCCACAACTGAGAAGAGCTATCTCGGCTGGAACAAGCGGCGATTCTCGGAACTGGATGAGTACAAACGCAAAATGTGGGGGATGACTTCAAACGAGGAAGACGTTAAAGGCTCAATCAACAAAGAGCATATCGTTGAACGTCTTCGGGAATTGGAGCGGATGCTCAAAGAGGGAACGCTTTCAAAAAAGGAATTTCAGTCGTTGAAGCGACACATCATGCCGCCTTCTTAGAGATGCGGAGTTCTAGCATCCGCTCATCAGCCTCGTCCACGATTGAAGTTCGGGTTGACAACTTCTGCTTTTCTTGGAGGAAGACTGACTCTGGAATTGTGAACTTACGCCTTGTGCGGCCACGCTTCTTCAATCCGGGCTTGATGATCGTGCCATCTACCTTCTCGAAGTGCCGCAGTGTCGTGCAATAACTCCATCCCATCCTTTCTGCTGCTTCAGCAACCGTATTCTGTTTCTCTTTTTCCATCTCGACTCGCTGTTAATCAAGTAGCTTTTGGGGGCCACATACTATCGATTATTTCATGATCCGGGAATCTGTCAACCTACTGAAAGGAGGGCAGATAGATGGATTTAGATAGACAAGATAAAAAAAGATGCGGGTGCCCACTGCCAGTCGTCAGCGACGGCGATATCACATCAGACCAGTGGAATGCGTAGCCGCCACTCGTTCTCGCGGAGCCACTTTTTGTGCTTCTCGAAATCGGGGCAGAACGACCGAACAGTCAGCCAGAACCGCGTCGAATGATTCGGTTCCACCAGATGAACAAGCTCGTGGACCGCGAGATAGTCGAGCACCTTCGGCGGTGCCATTATCAGTCGCCAGCTAAACGACAGATTTCGCCGGGACGAGCACCCTCCCCACCGCGTCCGCTGGTTCATGATGAACACGCGACCGAACTTCACCTTCATCTGTCGCGCACGACGCTCCAGCGCGGCCTGTAGGTCCGCACGTGCCATTCTCCGCAGCCACAGTTCGAGCGCTCGTGAAGCGAGGTCGGACTTGCCGGTCGGAACGCGCACGATCAGTCCATCGCCTTCCTCGTGGACCAACCCGTAGCGCCGCGTCGTCTCCTGTTCCCCAATGCGGACGGTGCGTTCTTTCCCGCGCAGCAAAAGCGACCGGGGTTGGTTCTTCTTGCGAACCACGCCTGACGAGCGTTCAACGAAGTCCAGTTGCTCAAGAACCCACTTCTCGTTTTCCCGAAGAAAGGGCGCGGCACTGCCGATATCACCGTTACCCGGAATGACAACCTCGACCCCGTGCGGCGTCACCCGAATCCGTCGCCGCTTCGCTCCCGGTGACGTGCGAATCAAGTAGTTAACCGGCCTCCCACAAAGCTCGACGGTTCCACCCTGTAATTTCGTTGCCGATTTCATTCCTTGCCGAACGCCCTGCCAAGTTCATCGACCGCCGCCGCCAAAAATGGAGGCTCCGTTTCCTCAACCGGGCACAGGTTCAGCGGCTCGAAGTCCGGCTCCCACGATTCGACCTGAAGAGTCTGGCTCACTTTATTCTTCCCGCCTCGTGTGTCCCACCAGCCCGGCGGAAGATGTTGGCCGCGATTCAGACGGCTCATCATGGCCTTCGTCGCACGGACGCATAAAGCCTCATCCTTCACTGCCGCGAACTGTCGGATAACGGTGAAGAGTTCGTATTCACCGCGTTGAGTCAAGCCGAGCCGATCCGGTTCCGCTTGGGCTACATTCAGGTCCGTGACGATGGATCGAAGTTCCTGCAACAGTTTGAGACCGGCGGCATCGCCCTGTTCTTTCTCTTGCACGGCGTTCCGAAGGCGCTCCCCTAAGAGGCTGTGCATGATACCGCCATTGTTCCGTTCGATCAGTTCCCGCGTGAGCGCGGCTTCTAGTTCTGCGGCGCGATCTGCCGGTGTCGGCAACTGATTCACCTTAGTCAAATAGTTGGCGTCGATCTTGTAGACCGGAACCTTCTCCGCGATCTCCATGAACTCCGTATGCTGCTGGATCAGTTCACGAGTCTTAACGGAGAGTTCTTCATGGGTCGCCAACGCGCGGCGGTTTCGCCGTCGATGGGCGATGTAGATGGTGGTCAGCCAAGAGTAGTCGTACCGAAAGTCGTACAAGCACTCATCCGGCGACAGGGCTTCCCATAGAGTTTCCATCCGCTTGAACTGCGTCTCAAACTCTGACGCGATACCCGGATCGGCCAATCGCCGAAGACAAGCCATCAGGCAATCGCGGGTATCCTCGCGTTGGATGCCGGTGAAGTACGCCAGACATTTGCCGACTTCAATTGGGGCCAACTCTTTGAGCTTGTCCCAATTGATAATCGACTCTTCAATCACATCCTCGTCAAAATTCAGCGCCTTGTGAAGATCATTGAACACGCCGAAGTAGTCGATGATGAGACCGTTGCGTTTTTCGCGTTCAGGCATGGGCCGGTTGGTGCGTGCGATGGCTTGCAGAAGGTTGTGATCGCGGATCGGCTTGTCCAGATACATCACTGACGTGATCGGCGAATCAAACCCGGTCAACAGCTTGTCGCAAACGATCAGGATTTTGAGCGGCTGCTTCCATTTGGTCCGGTCGTCGCCAAAGGTCTTCCGGTTTTGTGCCTCCCACTGTTCTGGCGAGAGCTTGTACCACTCGATAATCTGCTCTTCTTTATCGGTGTCGTAGCGGAATCGCTTCAACTCCGGCAGTTCATTCTGACGGGTCGAGATGATGACTTCCGACCATTCTTTCGATAAGCCCCGGCTTTCAAGTTCCTTGTCCAAAGCGTCCTTGTACAGGCCGCACGCTTCCCGATCCACGGCCACCAGCATCGCTTTGAAACCAGACGGGTCGGGAAACTTCAGGAAGTGATCGACGAGATGAGGAATCACTTTCTTGATTCGCCGCTCGTCTTTCAGCAGCTTCTTCCACCGCGCTTCCTTCTGCTTGACCAGTTCCCGCTCGTCCTCGTCTTCTACCTCTAGTTCGTCGCACATCTGCTCGTAATTCACGTTCAGAGGCTCTTCCTCGACGGCGACGGGAACGTAGTGTGGCTTGTAATAAACTTCGAGCGTCGCGCCGTCCATGATGGCGCGGCGGATTCCGTAGTAGCTCAAATACCGCTCCTGCTTTCCGTCGATCACCGGGCCGAAGTCGTGATGAGTATTCACCATCGTCTTGTCGATGGGAGTGCCGGTCATGCCGAAACGATAGGCGTTGGGCAGTTTGGCCCTCATAGTCATCGCGAAGCCAGCGCCCTTGCCTTTCTGCGTGCGGTGGGCTTCGTCTATTAGCAAAATCATGTTGTCGCGTTCATTCGGCGCGAGGTCATTCATCGACTGGAAGCATTGGACCGTCGTGATGATTGTCCCGGCGTAGTTCGTCCGAAGTCGGTCTTTCAGATCGTCAACGCCCATCGCGCGGATCACGGTCGGGTAGTCGCAGTAGTCGAAGTCATCGCCAACCTGTTTCTTCAGGTTGCGGCGGTCCACAACGACCAGAACGGTTGGATTCCTTAGCTGGCGACGGCGGCGCAGTTTGTATGCGGTGAAGATCATTGTCAGGCTTTTGCCGCTCCCCTGTGTATGCCAGATCAGACCGCGCTTATACTTGCCTTCGAGCACCCGGTCCACAATGTCATTCGCCGCCTCGAATTGCTGGTAACGGGCGATCTTCTTTGTGGTCTTGCCGCGCCTCGTCTCGAACACTACGAAGTTTTCAAGAAAATCGAGGACATTGAATGGACGCATGAGACTGACCGCTGCCTTGCGTACAGGGTCATCGTCCGCGCCATCGCCCTTCTGGTTCCACGCCATTCGCTCGACTGGATATGCACTCAGCCACGGACGCCACTGATCCATTTGAAGCCGCACGTCCTGTTCCGCCTTCGCTGCGAACGCGACGGTCCCGTATCGGAATTCCTGTTCATCCGCCGAGACGCAAAACACGTTTGTCGTCAGCAAGCCGGGCGCTTCTTCCTGATACCGATGAACCTGCTTTACACCCTCGCGCCAGTCGTGGCCGCTGTTCACGAAGCTCTTGTACTCGGCAACGACCAGCGGGATACCGTTCACGAGCAACACGGAATCGGCGATGGCCGTCTTGATTCCCTTCACGGGATACTGATTCGTGATCGTGAAATCGTTACGATCCTGATGCGTAGGGTCCAGTTCTACGAGCCAGACCGTGACAGCATCTTGCCCCGATTCCAGTACAAGCGTTAAGCCGTCACGCAAAACGTCCAGCGCTCGGCGGTTCGCCTCTTGACGGTCGGGATAATCTAATACACGGCGAAGAGATTCAACCACTTTCCGAGCTTTGTCCTCAGTGTTGACAGCAGGGTTGATGCGTTGGAGCGCAGGAATCAGGAGACCATCGCAGATCGGTTCGTTTACATCCCGATTGAATTCCTCCATCGCCTCTGCTGAACGGAATCGCCAACCTGCACCACTGTCGTTCGGATCGTCGAACCTTCCCGCCAGCCACTCAAGGATTGCCTTTTCGACGTAGCCGTACTCGGTCATTACCGAACCTCCGTCACGGTGGAACACCGCACTTTTCCCGTCAAGCACTGTTCCATCAAGCCGCGCTTCAAGTCAGTGAGAATCGACACCTTAGCTGCCAGCACGTTGATCTCGTCGTCCGCTTTCTCAAGAACGCTGGCGATCCGTTCTTGCTCTTTGACGGGTGGCAGGGGCATCCGAAATGCCTTCAACTGCGTCTTGTTGATTGACGCAAGATTGGTGGTTTGTTTTGCAATACGAAAGAAGTATCGTCGTCCAATATCGCAACAGATGACGGATTCGAGAAAACGTGGGTCCAGCCGATCCCGTTTCGCCCGGACGCGAAAAATGTGATTTTGGTGTAGACACGGATCAATCGCGCCCGGCCAGATTGCCCCTCTGCCCAACTGATCAAGATCGCCGCCTTCGGTCATAAGAATGTCTCCTGCCTCAAGCAGGTAGTTCCCGATGTCATCGGGTCTGACGCGAACCGTCTTGATTTCATCGAGTCTCAGGAAGCCAGACTGGACGTTAGCAACGCGCAAATATGGCAATTCAACGGTCGGCTGTCCAGTCAAATCTTTGCCTAGCGTGACACCCGAACCGATGGTCGCGACGGCATCCAATCGCGTAATTTCCCATTCGGAAGGAAATCTCCCAAGTTCTGTAGCTCTCAATTCCGACGGGTCGCGCACCTGCCCTTTCGGGTCTATACCGCGAAACACAAGCATTTGGAGGATGCCTTGTCGGAGTCGCTTCGCCTGAGAGAGAGTTTCACGAGCGCATTCGAGGGCGGCATCGGCAGCGTCGAGGACTTTCGCTATAGCCGCTTGCTCTTCCGGTGGAGGAACAGCTACGCGTAGCTGTCGAAAGTGTTTGGCTGTGACCGCATCAAAAGTCGTCCCTTGACCGACTCGTTGAAGTGCAATTCGCCAATGCTGAAGAGCCTGATAGAGAAAAGCGGGTTCAATATCACCGGGTTGAAGTGCCGCCAAGCCCCTTCCGATGGCGTAGTCCCGGTCTGCTCTGTTGATTTCGCCCACGGGCGCACGAACACTAATTAAAATGGACCCGGTTGGCGCTACTTTAGGCGCTTTCGTACACCAGTTTTCAGGGCACGGCACATGGTCACCAAATTCGGCATTCCCCTGCAAGAACGGAAGCCCGTCGCCCCTTTGATTGCAATATTCTGACGATGGTGACTGTCCGGCGATCACGGTCGCTAGGTTGCTAAAATCGCGCACACTCCAGCCGACCGGAGTTCTAACAGTTTCGGGAAATTCAGTCCAGCGTAGAGCCATCTGTTATTAACCCGCGAGTCCTAAGTCAGCCAATAGAGCACGAAGTTGTTTCTCGGCTTTCTGCTGGTCCAGCGATGCGGATACTAGCGCTGTCAAAGTCTTGGAAACCTCAATCGGCTGCTCCGGCTCGAAAGTATCGACGTAACGCGGGATGTTCAAGTTGAATTCGTTATCCTCGATCTCATCCATTCCCGCGACCCTCGCGTGCTTTGCCAGTTCACTCGGATCGGAGTAAATGTTATGCAGTTCGTCGGCAGTGTCTACGAGTGACTGATGGTCTTCTGCCGCCTTCCTCCGCGCTGCGGCAATTTCTTCGTCCCGCTTCGCCAGTTCCCGCAAAGGACGTTCCATCGCTGCCTGTAGCTTCTTGTGATCGGATTCCAGTGCTTTGCGCTCCGACTTTGAAGCGGCCATAACTTTTTGTGCCATGTCGGCAAGTGCGGCCTGAAGTTCGGTCACTTTTTTTCGAGACGGCTCGTACTCTGCAGCAATTCGTGAACATTCTTCGATTTCGACTCGCGTCACTTCGGCCTGAAGCCGGTCGCGATGCAGCTTGGTTAATTCTTCGGCCCTTGCTGCATCTCCATAGGCATGGTAGTGGACCAGAATTCGCATCACGTCTTGAGGGCGTAGCTGATTCTTGCTGGACAGTTCACGGTAATGCCGAGCGGCATAAATGAATAACACCTTTTCACGACGTTCTTCTTGTCGGTCCTTGTTCATTAGCAGTAAGCACGCGGGAACGCCAGCGCCGTAAAAGATATTCAGAGGCAGAGCGATTACCGCATCCAAGAACTTGGAGTCCAAGATTCCTTTGCGAATAAGGTATTCATCATCGGCTTTCCGTCGGCGAATTTTCGGGTTGCCGCTCTTATCAAATTCACCAGTCTCTTCTTCGACTTCAGGTTGCCCCCGAAAGAGCACGCCTTGTGGACAAACCACTCCACACCGTCCGTCAGTCTTTGTCGAAGCTAGAATGTGCTGGATAAACGCATAGTCGCCGTTACTGAGTGGTGGGGTACCAAAAACAAATCGATTGTACGGGTCAGTATAGCCGTCTTTGCTGATGCTCTTTTTCTGCTTCTTCGCTTCTTCTTCGGTCTGAAGCTCTTCCGGCAGCCACCAGTATTCGTTGCTAAACGGGAAATTGGCGATTACCATGTCGAACAGGCGCACGCCGCCCTTTGGGTCCAAAAACTGCGGCTCAGTGATCGTGGACTTGCCGCCCTTGATCTCCGCCTCAAGGCCGTGGAGGATTACGTTAATCTTCGCGATGGCGTAGGTCTGCCAATTCATTTCCTGACCGAAGCACTGAATCAGGTTTGGCTTGTGGCCGCGCTCTTTCAGAAAGTCGGCAGAATGAACCAACATTCCACCGGAGCCGCAGGTAGGATCGTAAATGGTCTCGCCCGGTATCGGTTCGAGGCAACGGATGAGAATGTCTACTACCTCCGGCGGCGTGAAGAACTCTCCGGCTTTGGCCCCCGCGTCGTCCGCGAACATTTTGATGAGGTATTCATACGCGCGGCCAAGGATGTCCGGCTCAACGTTGGCGTTTGACAGGTTCCTTCCATTAAAGTGCTGGATCAGGGCGTGGACCACCGCGTTCTTGATGAGTTTGTCAGTGCCATCCGGCGCTGCTTGATTCCAATCGACGGTGAAGACGCCCTTCAACTCCGGGTTTGCAGCCGCAATATTTCGCGTCGCGGCAGTTAGCACTTGCCCGATGTTCTCGGCAACAGCCTGAACGTCGTGCCAGTGCGACCCTTCTGGCATATTGAATCGATGGACATGGGCGGTTGCGCGGAGAGCTTGCCGTTGCTTTTCATTCAGAGTCCGGCCAAATTCCGTTTCTTTTTCCCGGATGACCTCATCGGCTTCGTAGTCCCACTGGTCGGAGAGCCGCTTGAAGAACAGTAGGGTGAGGATGTACGTCTTGTAGTCCTGTCCGGCGGTCTTGCCGCGCAGAATGTTGGCCGCGCCCCACAGGTACGTTTCAAGTTCTTGTTGGGTCAGTTTCGGCATGGCTCCGCCCTGCGGTGCGTGATGGTAAATTCGGTCATCTTACAGATGGAATTGTACCGCCAGCGCACTGGTCGGGTCGGCCCTAAATGATTGGTGGGGCGCTACTTGAAGGGGGGAGGGCAGAGCGTGGAGTTTTGGGTTAACGGATAGGAAGACCGCTGTGGGCCTTCGTGGAGTCGTCGTGCAGAGTGACGAGAGGAAGCAATCGGGGCAGAATGATCTCGTTCCCGACCGTGGTGATGTATCGGCAGGTGCCGTACTGAGCGGACTCGGCGGAATAGGCTTCGAGCCATGCCGCAAAGTATTCTTCTTCTTCAGCGTTATTGAACGGGAAGAAGCACTCGGGAGAGATGAGGCCGCAGCGTTTGGGCTTCGGAGTCAGACGAGCACGGAAGCACGATTGAACGTGACAGAGTTCCTGAAACATAGCGTCGGCAGCGACAGCAGCGCACACGGCGTCAAACGACTCGTCAACTGATTCGTAGGCGAGGTGTGTGGTTATCAGTCTCAAGCCCGAATGCGTGCGGTAGATGCGGATGCTCCAGTTTTCCCTGTGCGCCCATCCCGTTATCTTCGCTACCGATGACGCAGTTTGGGCCTCGACCGGCACGCCCGACTCCAAGTCGAAGTCAATGTCGACGACCATCATTGCCGATGTGTTCAATACTTCAAAGCCAGCCTTTGAACGGGTGATGACGTATTCCAGTCGGCCATGGTTGTTCTCCAGCTTATCGACGATAGCCTCTCTCTCGTACACGTTGTACTCGTTGGACGGCTCCGAAATGTGGTCGGTACCCATTCGGTGTTCGATAGTGGTTTCGGTCATGGCGAAGCCGTCAAGTATTCTGCCGACATAGAAGCTGTCTGTCAGTTGTTGTTTGACAGTCTTTCCATAGAAGTGGCGACTGTTCTGCTTGATGAAGAAGTCATCGAGGTCATCGTTGCCTACGAGGTCGTGCAGAGTGCGGGTTGGGCTGCTGTGCTTTGTATCGGCTTGCCGTCGTACTAACTTTTCAAAGAAGTCGTGTGTATCGTCTACTTGGGTGGTTGAATTCATATTTGTAAGGGTTGAGGGCCGCAGGGCTGTTGTGACTTGCGACCCCTATATTCACCGTCTCACGAATCGGCGTTTTGTCAAATCGTCCGGTGCGCCGGGCGGCTGGAGCGGCTTATCGTCCGTGCTGATGGAGTCCTAGTCCCGACCCTGCAATCGGGTTTAACGCTTTGCAAATAGCAGTGCGGATGTACTGAGTACGGGTCATGTGGAAGTTGTACGCTGCTGCGTCGATCTGGTCCACAAGACCGCTTGGTAGGCGGAAGAAGATAGCGTAATCGTTTTTGGGCTGTTTCATATATCTAGTTCCGTCTATCGGGATATCCGGTTGAGCATATGCAGCCGGGCAATTTCTTCTTCAGCCTCTTGACGGGCCTGTCTGCGGACTTCATTGACGATCTGTTCTCTGAGGACCGCTCGGTACTCTCGTTCTCGGATCGAATCGAGGTCGAGTTGTTTCTCTAGTTCTGCTCTCAATTTGTCAAAATTCCAATTCATTGTATTTCCCTCTGAAGCCATCGGTTGATAGCTATTGCTATTTAGAAAGACGCGACTTTTGAGGTTGGTGAGGGATGTACCTATGCGGCTCGTCGGTCAGATGCAAGACTGCTGTTACCGAGACACTCGTGAGCCAATTGATTACTGTGTATTAGTGTCCTTGCATTTTCCGCTACCTGACGACCGTGATAGTAGAGTGCGTCGCGAACCTGTTTGGGTGGCAATGCCAACCGCGCAGCGATCTCCGCTCCAGTCAATGTCGGTTCACGTTTGTGAAGGTCGAGGACCGCGATGGTATCCGGCGACGGCTTCCTTCCCTTCTTCGCTCCAGTCGCCGTGCTTGGCCGCTTACGCTTCCTCCTGATCCACGTTTGCGGTGTAGCCTTGATCGCTCGTGTCAGGGTCCACAGGGCATAGTTGCCGCCCGGTCGCTTCTCTTCAAATTTTGAACGGCGCAGACCGGAGCGCATAAAGAGACGGTACATCTGTTCGATTCGGTGGCAGCAATAGAATGCCAATTTGCACGCCAGCGCGAAATCGTCTTCGCTCCGGGTGTGGTTTCGTCGTCCGCCGTTCCAGTATCGCCGGGCCACGGGATCGCGTATCATTACGCCCAAGACAACTGCGTCAGGCAGCGCCGGTTGTCTCGTGGCTGGAAATGCGTCAGGCCACGCGGAGAATTCGCTGGAAGGCGCGTGTGAGGCAACAGAGACCGTCTCGTGATCGTCTTCTGCCAGCGCCGCCAACAGGAAGTCTGGCAGTTCGGCCACTGACTGTTCGTCCGGGCTGTACTCATCGGGAAAGTGATAGTAGCCACCACTGAGATGGCGGGAGCCAGCCGCGCACGCATAGCCGCCAGCGGCGCGAACGTCCAGCCCCGGAAGAATGTCGACGCTGGTGCGAATTAAGGCTTCAGATGGTGTTTTGAAGAAGAGATGCCGGGAACCGTTTCCTCTGCCAGTGAGAACTTCGACAGTGAAGGGAATGCGCTTGCCGTGGCCGATCTCCAAATATTCGAGGATGAGCCACCCATTTTCGTTTGGCCGCACGTCCACATCGAGGGCGATTGTGAGCGGACCCGTCATGACGCCATAGTTTGCGTGGTCGTAGCGACGGAACCACTGTCGGATGCGTTCGGGATCGGTTGTAGCTTTCTGTCTGTAGCCACGCAAACGGGGATGTTTGCCGGGCTTGGGGCATTCCTGCCCAAGACGGCACTCGCACGTTAGAATGCCGGGGGTGCGCTCTACGATGCCGTACAGCGGAAATATTGGTCCCAATGATCGGCTCAACAGGATTTGTGCTTCTCTTTCTTCTCTGGTCAGTTTTGTCATAGCTATCGGTCGATAGCTATTTATTTGCGGCGATGGTTTTGGATGCATCGTCGCGCGGTGACCGCGACCAAGATCGGGTCTTGATATTCCCCGGTTTTTCAGGCATTATTACTTATGAGAATGTACCTTCTCAATACCTAAATGACGCCCCGCCTAGCCATCGTCCGACCCTTGTCGCCTGTGACATCCGCCCTACTGCCGCGAGATCGCCACCCGATGCACGTCTATATTGACCGTCTTGGAGATGGCTCCCGGCGAACGATGCGTGGGGCGCTGGATGGCATCGCGGCATTCTTGACGGACGGCAAGTCTGACGCAGAGGCATACCCGTGGGCGACGCTGCGCTATTGCGACAGCGCCAAAGTTAAGGTGGAGTTGATCGCGAGGTACAAGCCGTCAACGGCGAACAAAGCTCTGGCTGCGCTGCGCGGGGTTTTGCAGGAATGCTGGCGTCTCGGCTACATGAGCGCCGAAGACTATCACGCAGCCGTGGACGTTAAGACGATCAAGTCTCACACGCTTCCTCGCGGTCGCGCGTTGGCATCTGGAGAGATCGCCGCGCTGATGGGGGCTTGTGGTCGTGACAGTTCATCCGCTGGCTCTCGCGATGCCGCCCTGATTGCAGTCCTGTATGGAGCCGGATTGCGCCGGTCGGAGGCCGTGGCGCTCGATATATCGGACTACAACGACGAAACAGGCGAACTGGCGATTCGTGGCGCAAAGGGTCGAAAGGATCGCCTTGCCTACGCGACCAATGGCTCGTCCGCTGCCTTGGGAGACTGGATTGGAGTTCGTGGCAGGGATAGCGGAGCGCTCTTCTGCAACATCAACAAAGGTGGGAGAATCACGATCCGCCGCATGACCGATCAAGCCGTCCTCCACATCCTGCGGAAGCGTGCGTCCGAAGCCGGTGTTTCGTCCTTTTCGCCGCACGACTGCCGTCGCAGTTTTATCAGCGATCTTCTCGATGCCGGTGCGGATATCTCCACGGTGCAACAGTTAGCGGGACACTCCAACATTCAGACGACCGCCCGGTATGACCGGCGCGGAGAAGTCACCAAGCAAAAAGCAGCACGGCTCCTGCACGTTCCTTACACGAAGCGTCCGCCCCTGAATCACTGATCGCCGTGAGCGTAGGATGATCGTTCCTATGGATGCGACCGCGATCAGTTCAGAACAGTTGGCGTATTGGTATTTCCGGCTTAACGGCTTCATGACGACTGTCAACTTCGTGGTGCATCCCGAAGAAGGAGAAGGGCAGCGAACGGACGTTGACGTGCTCGGCGTTCGATTTCCCCACAGAGCGGAACTTCTGAACGACCCAATGGTGGACGATGTTCCCTTCACCCACGAGAAGAACCGCCCTTATGTCGTAATTGCTGAAGTGAAGAGAGACGGCTGCAAACTGAATGGTCCGTGGACGAGGCCGGGCGACCGCAACATGCAGCGTGTTCTCACTGCCATAGGCGTAGTTCATCCAGAAGAGCAAGAGACCGCCGCTGAAGCCCTGTACGCGAGTGGCGCATTCCAAAGCGAGAAGGTGCTGCTTTCGCTCTGCTGCATAGGCGGCACCGAAAACCGGGTAGTCCGCAGAACCTTCAAGTCGGTTCCCCAAATCCTGTGGCCGCAGATCACGGCCTTCATATTCCAGCGGTTTCACGCTTACTTTTGTCAGAAGCGCTCCCATCCGCAATGGGATGAGACCGGCAGACTGCTGTGGAAGTTGTTTGAGTCCGCCGAATCCGTCGAGGCGTTCGGAACTGCTGTTCAGAGTCGTTTGGTTTCAGGTTAACTGATTATTGGCGAATCGGAGCCGCTCCGACGATGCCGTGCCAGAAGTGATCGACACCGTGAAAATCGAAAAAGGGTTCCCATCCAAAAGGGTTATACAAACCCCACCCTACCGATACCGGGTCCGTACTGCTCGAAGCAACTCACCCGCATCCGTGAGACTCTCCGCATGAAGATGGATGCAAATCGAAGGTGCAACTTCGCGCGAAGTAGGCCGACGGTTCCAGCTAAGCCGTTTTTGGGGCGATACGGTGGTCTTCATCGTGGTATGTTTCGGCCAAACTATGTGGTCTGAGGAATACGAACGACGTGCCGCTGACATGCGGCGGCGCAATGAGCGCACGCAACTGGCTTCAGGGATTGGCGATGATCGGGTTCGCATCGCCAAAGATGCACCGCGCACCGGCGCTGCCGAATATCACTACACAGTCAAGGAACTCGGCACGCTATGGAATTTGAGCACCGCAACGATCACCCGGATATTCCGCGATGAGGCTGGCGTGTTGATAATTGGAAGCCGCCAGCAGCGCCGGGGTCGCCGAAGCTACACCACGCTCCGAATCCCCGAATCCGTACTTGAGCGGGTGTACCGACGTATGGTCGTTCGCTAGTCATGTGAGTTGAAACGGCTCTTCAGAATATTCATTCAACATGTCCAGTACTGAGAGGCCGTTGGCATTCAGCGTTGCCTGAACGTGCTCAACAGATAACGTCTGGAAATCAATGGTCTTGTAAACAAGAAAGAACGCTCTGGCGTTCTTCACGAGTCGCTCCAGTTTTGGCCGACGCATGATCTGAACAGGTTCATTGAATCCGCCAGCAGCGCCAATCTTTTTCGTAGGAATAATCATCAATCTCTTTGCTGTGGTTCCGGGGTAGTTACGCTTGAACCACGCAATCGAATTGTTCATCTGGCCGGTCTCGTGCTTGTTAATAGATTCTCGATTGGCATCCACCTCGCTCTTGCATTCAATCAAGAGATACTGGCCGTCCTTCACGGCCCAAAGATTGTCCGGCCCTTCCTTCCACTCTTTGTCCGGCCTCTGGCACTCGAATCCCATCGCGGTGCCAAGCCTGTGAAGCGCTTCTTCAAAACGGTCGCTGTCCACGCCGAACGCCAGATCGCCTAGAATCGCTTCCAGCTTTAGGATCAGTTCAGAGAACGAATGGTATTGTCGAATCCACGCGATCACATTTTCGATGCGCTTTTGTTCAGTGAGCGCGATTTTTGTGAACTCCATGCCCTCTCTCGGCTTCAAGAGATAGCGATTTTGACGATGAGCCGCCACTTGGACTGTATTCGACTTGATGCGGTCGAGCGCGTACCAATACCGCGCGATCTCCTGCAAATACCATCCTTTCTCCGACGAGTCGAAGGCGTCCTTGTTCAGCATGTCTTGGATGATCCGAATGGCGTCGGCGTGCTCCCCTCTGGCAAACGAGGTTTCCGCCTCCAGTTCGGTCGCATAGAGCTTTAGGAGCTTCACGTCAATAGTGGGCTTGCCAAGACCCATCTCATTCATCCGTGATACGTAATACTCCTTCCAGCCGTCGTCGCGCTTGAGGCACTGTCCGACAACTTCTTGCAACACGTCAACGGCTTGGACATCCTTGCTCGACTTTTCTGCATCCTCTCTCGCGAATTGGGCAACTTCAAGCCCCACATCAATTTGGGCGCGGGTCTGCATCGAACAATATTGCGCGGTGTCGGCTGAACGAATCATGCTCACCAATTCGGTTCCCGTCACAATCACCACGCAGTAATCTTTTTCCCCGCGTACCGACCGCCCGAGTCCCTGTTCGATGATTCGCGCTTGCTTGGTCTTTGTGACAATGCTCTCGCTCCGACACCCCTCCATATACCGATCAAAAAGCTCTTCCGCATAAGGGAGCGAGTCAAAGATCAGGATGCGGCAAGCATCATCTGGCAAATCGATTCCGTCATATCGATTTGCGAACACCACGGTCTTTTCGCGATCACCGTTGATGAGGTTCTGAACGAATGCATCGATGTTCTCCTTTTTGACAACGACCGCCCCGTATCGCTGCCAGTCTGCCGTGTTCCGAAAACTCGGGACGAGGGCGACTACGCCGACAGTCCGTTTCGCGTTCGGTTTCGCGTAAGACTCCACGATAGTGGGCCTATCAAGCGAACGGTCGATGAGCGAGGGGATGAGGATCATCTTCTCGCCGGACCATTTTTCGGCGTCATACGTCAACGGATTGGTGATTACGCTTTCTGCCAAACCTAACCCTTTAATCAGAAAGGAATCGCTGGTCACCGTGGCCGACATGAATATCCGGTGCTTCGCCTTGTCATAGGAGCCGAAGATGTGGAGTGGGGGAAGGTAGGGAGCAATCTCAAGACTGTCACCCGACACTACACAAAGACAGTCTCGAAGGATATCCCTGATTAGCGGCCAAGGGAATTTGACTTCCTTGGTGTCGGTGTACTTGGCGAGGATATTCGCAACGTCCGCATACTTAGCCCACCAATCCCAATATGGAACCGGCAGGAGGGCGTTATAGCTACCCTGTTTGATTTCAGCAAACGTGCCCACACCCTGTTTCTCAAGTTCGGCGCCGAGCAAGCCGAGCAGTTCGGAATACGCGGCGTGGGTCTTAGGGAGCGCGATACGCGTACTTTGTCGGATCGCATCTATGCACGCGTGAGAATCGTCCATCAGGAGTGCGCCGATGGCAATTGATCGTGGTCCGAGACCAAATTTGGTCAAGCCATTGAAGAGCTTCTGGACGGACGTAACTAGAATTGCGCGGCGGTCGAAAAACTCGACGGGAAGATCATCTTCCGGCATCACGCACGGAATCCCGAACTGCTTTGCTTGACTGGCAGTTTGGCTGGCAAGGAAGTTGTTGGGGCAGAGGTAGATGACTGGACCGACGCCCTCGTTTAGACGGGATTGCAGCATGAGCAGCCCAATAAGCGTCTTGCCTTGACCAGTGTGGAGCTTGACGATCACATCGCGTTCATCCCGGCGCTTGCCGTGCCACTCTCGGAGGACCGCTTCCTGTGAGGGGCGTAGCGGACCTTTATCACTGGCGCGGTCCAGACTTTCGTACAGAGCGATGGGGTCAATGGGCCGCTCAATTTCTTTCCTGCCCAAACGTTTCTTGAAGTCAACCATAGATTTGCCGTGCCGAACGGGACCATTCTATCGTCCGATCTCCTGCTTCACTGCGATGATCGGCGAAGTCGCCCAACGATGGCGTGCCGCGCTGCAAACCTTAATAATGATGCGCCCATCGAACAGGGTCCAGCGAGGATTCGTCAGCCGCGACCATCATTCATAAATACTCTGGCAAGCAGCACTGGAGGCTTCCGCAAATGAAAAAGACATCGAAACAACGAAACGAACTGCCGGTCACGATACCTCTCGCAAACGAACTATCTGCCGAATTGGACCTCCAAGCGTCGAAGATCGGCTTCGACAGAAATGACTTTCTGCGTTGCAGCTTGGCGTGTGCGATCACCGCCCTGCGCCGCTATAATGGGCCGCAGCTAAACTGACCCAAACCAATCTGACCCCAATCACGTCCCGCCGACCATCGGCCTCGTGCGCTTTGCCTGACAGCGAAATTCGGAAAAGGGTACCCATCGAAAAGGGTCTATAGACGGGTGGGGCTGGTTGTCAGGGACAGAATTCAACGAGCGACCGCCGCCGGACCTCTGACGGCAGTTTCAACCTTTTGCTTTCTTCGGTATGAACTTCGGGTACGTCTCCTGCAAATACTTTCTGCCGGAACTCTGACTTGCGTTGTAGTTCAGGCGCTCCTGAAAAAACTTGAGCCGCCCGGTACACTGTTCGATCACTTCGTTCCACTGCTTTGCCCAAATCGTGATGTTGAAATTCTTCTGCGGGTCATTCGGGCCTTGAAACGCCATTCCTTTGGGCCGGTCCTTTTGTTCCGTCTTAAAACGCGCTTCGGGCGTCAGTTCGTTTGACAGCGACCAGAATGTCCATGTCGTACTGATTCCCTGAAATCTCTCGTCCGTCGCCACCGCAAACGCGTAGCTCTCAGTCTGACTGAGCACTTTTGGGCTGATCTTCTCTGATGGCCGCTTTAGTTCGATGACGAGATGGTGCCGCCCTTCCGACGGTTGCCGATTCAGAATCTTTGAAACGATAACGTCGCTCGTCTCCGTCAATTGTTCGCTGCTCGGGACGTTCGATAATGCAATGTCGACAACGCCACGCGACCCGTCTTCCCGCAACACTGGCTTATCGAGGTCCACGCCAAACGCAACGTCCTTTATATGTTTTCGCAGGACGTTCGTGAGCGATTCGTCGTTGTTTACCAAATAGAACTCATCCCCGAATATCCATGTATTGCGCGAGACGAGCTTGTGAAGCTGCGACCGTTCGCGCAGCGCTTCCTTCGAGTCTTTGTCATACAGCAAAAACTCCAGTCCCTTCAAAAAGTCGAGACGGTCGGTGACGATTTTGGAAGCGTTAATCATCGAGATCAACGAGGTCTTCTGAAGCAGAGAAGCGAATTCATCTTGCTTGTCCTTCGGCAAGCCCACGACCTCTTCGAGAATGAACTGAAGAGACGATGGATTGCTTTCCAGCGCATACCGCAACAGGTTGAATGTCAGTTTCTTGTTCTTCGGCGCGGAATCTTTGAAGTCGGAGACGTAGGAGTCGAGGCTGACCGCGACGACATCAAACATTTGACGCTCGGTCTCTTCAAGGATATTTTGCGGCTCACCCGAATAGGGATAAAGGTCATCCTTCTTCCACGTTTCCACCACAGACGAGGCTTTTTCGGCATCGCGCTGTAAGAAATGCTTACGCATCTGTTCTTTTGCGATGTCGAGTAATTTCCGCAAGTCCGTGAACTCATCCATATCGATGGTTCCGGCTTCGTCCATTTCTTCGAGCATCTTGCTGCGAAGGTAAGCGGTAAAGCGGTATCCGGGAGCGTGGATGCCGGGAGCAACTTCGCGCAGTGTGAATCCACTCTTGCTGCAAAGATAAAGGGCACGCTCGATTTCGATCTTCCATTCAATAATCGTTAGCTTTGCCTCGTATTCCTTTCCGTCTTCGGTTCTGAATAGCGGCAGATCGTACTCAGTCGTGGCGTCTTCGAGCGCCGCCGGGTCAATGAGCGTTCCATCGTAGGTGATTTGGACGTGAGGATACTGCTTGAGATAGAGAGCCAGCAGCTTGTTTAGTTCGAGGACCGCCTTCTCTCCGTCCAACGATGCTTGCTGGCTGATGATGTTGGAAAGCGTTACCGTGGTGCCCGTTTCGGCGCGTTGGCTAGGAGATTCATCCGTGATCTTAAAAGTTCGCTTATCTCCACTCGTTCCGATGATGCTGAATTCCTTGAGGCTACCGTTCGCAAGGTAGGTACTGTCCCATCTGACGTTTTCGGAAAGTGCAAAGGCCCGGAATCGGCCTTGACCCTGCTTTCCGTGCAGTATCCGTTTTTCTCGTTTGGTTTGGCGTTCTCGTCGCTTCCACGAGCCACCGAGATGACCAAAACCCTCTTTCGCTTCCACCATGCTGATGCCGAGTCCGTTGTCGGCAACGTCGATTGTGTCGATGCTGTTGAGGCCGTTCCGTTTTATTCGCACCGCGACCTCGGTGGAGTCGGCATCAACGCTATTCCAAATCAGTTCGGCGATACCGAGCACGGGCTTCTTAGCCTTGCACAATCGGTCTATGTGATCCTGCGTGACTTCGAGTGTGAGCGTCTGCATGTGCCGCCTTGAACCGGGGAACGAACCTCCATGATATTCCGGTCCCACGCGGGATGGCGCGTCCATGATGCCCCAATGAATTACGACAGCAAAAACTGAAAAAGGGTACCCATCGAAAAGGTTCTATAGAGGGGTGGGGCTTGTTGTCAGAGCGGGAACTCCGCCGATTGGAACTTCCAGTGATGTCCGAGTTCCTTGCCGCGCCCTTTTGTCTCAGGTAGGCCGTTCCACCGCCGTGCTCGACGGTTGGACGCCAGAGCCTCATTGAAGAGATTTCGTGCCTCAAGACTCTCGCCTTTGGTTACAATGACTGCATAAGCGTTTGCGAACCGCTTGGTGGAGTTCGTCGTGGCTCGGTTGGCACGAGGGAATGGTTTTGTCGGCGTTGGCCGGGATGTCTCCGGTTTGCTTGTGAATACTGATAATACAGCGCCATGGAGACATTGCGATAATTGGTTAGTGGTATATGAATCAGTAAGTTATGCAGAATCAGTATTCGGCGGAGTCTCGAATCCCTCTTCCTCCGCCACCTCTTCCCGGCGTTTAGGCTGATGTCCCCCGCGCCGACACCGCCATTTCAGCAAGGTGATCCGCCGTAATACCTTCGTGTGACGTGTGGGCGGCTATCACGCCGTTGCGCAGCATCAGTATTTGCGGCGAAGCGTGCGCGATCCCCGTATGCGCGGCAAGCCGCTGCGAAAGCTCATAATCTTCCCGGACCAGCACCAGATGGATGGGCACGTCCGGGTGATCCGCTACGAATTGTTTGACGTGCCGGTGCGCCGCCCAACTGACGCTGCAAGAGGGGCTGTGTTTGAAAAAGACGGCGAACTCCGCGGCAAGGAGATCTTCCAAAGCTTCGCGTGAGGCAATTCGCGGGATGTCTGCAGAAGGCGCGGGTTTCGCGCCGGATAACCATCGGAGCATAATTTCAGGTTCGGAGGCTGCGGCAACGCGGCGAATCAGAGCCGCTACTTTTTGCCTGCGGGAGTCAGCAACCGGGGCGACACTTTTGCACCTTCCCGCACGGCGTCGCCGGGATTGACCGCCAACCGGTCCCCTTCGTTGATTCCGCTGATCACTTCAATGCGGTCCCCGAAGTCGCGTCCAAGATTGACGACTTTGTAGTGCACAATATTGTCCGCATCAACCACCGCGACCTGCGGTCCGTTGCCGCGAACAACCAGCGTATCGGCGGCAATCAGCAGCGGCGGTTCGGCGCGCGGCGTAGTGAAATTCACCGCGGAATACATACCGGGCAGGAGCAACCCGCCGGTGTTGGGCACCTGGACTTCGGCGAGCAGGGTGCGTGTGGCGGCATCGAGCGCGTTGGCAGTACGGGTCACGGTTGCGGTAAAGGTCTTCGACGACAGATCCGGAACAGTCAGCCGGGCGGCCATGCCGACGTGAATGGAAGTCGCATCGGCCTGCGGGACATTGACGTAAACGCGGAGCCTGTCAGTCTGCGCAATGCGAAACAGCAGCGTGCTCCCCTCGTTGACCAGCGCCCCGGTATCCACATTCCGCACGGTAATGACGCCGTCGAAGGGCGCGCGCACGCTCAACTGGCTCTGAATTTCCTGAAGCCGGGAAAGATTCGCCTCGGCCGCGCCAACATTGCTGCGGGCCGCACCCACGGCCTTCTCGAGCGCCAGCACATTGGCCTTCTGCGCCTCGTACTGCGAGGCGTACTGATCGGCGTCCTGCCGGGCCACCGCGCCACGGCTCACCAGACTGTTCCAGCGCTCCGCCGTCACGCGCGCCATGTCGGCGTTGGTCCGGCCCTGCTGCAGATTGGCTGTGGCCTGCTCCAAAGAAGATGCAGCCTGATCCACGACGGCCTTCGCCTGCCGAACCTGCGGCTCCAGCTCCGGCGCCACAATTTCGGCCACCACCTGGCCTTCCTTCACGCGGTCGCCGATATCGACGTAGCGCTTCTGCACGTAGCCGCTGGCCCGGGCAAGGATGGGCGCCTCGGTCACCGCCTGAATGTTCCCGGTGAGCACCAATTCGCTCTTGCCGGTCGCCCGGCCAACCGTCGAAACATTGACAACGGGAAGTTCCGCCGCTTCGTCCCTGACGCCCTTTGCCAGCGCCGTCTGCCGCTGCGTCAGCGGCACGTAGCCGGCATAAAAAGCGACAGCAAAAACGGCAATAACCAGGAAGCCGAGAACAGCCAGCGTCAGGCCGGAAGGACGCCGGCGCGAGCCATGGCCGTGCAGTCCGTGCCCGGGACTTCCGTGCCGGTCAGCAAGACGCTTTTTGAGTTCTTCGATCTCCGCCCGAAGCCTTTCTTCGGTTTCGGAGAGAGATGCATGTTTCATTTCTGGCATCTGCCTGGATTCTGCTGCTGATTCTATTAGAACTTATGCCGTCAGATAGGAGGTAATGTCTTCCCGTTCTTCTTCTTCCAGTTTACGGTCGTAATCAACCGGCGGCTTCTTTCGCATCACGCTGTAGACAATCGGCACGATGAAGAGCGTCGTGACCGTCGCCAGCAACAGGCCTCCAATGACCGCGCGGCCAAGGGGCGCATTCTGCTCGCCACCCTCGCCGAGACCGAGTGCCATAGGCAGCATACCGATGATCATGGCCGCCGCGGTCATAATTACCGGGCGGATGCGCGTATGGCCGGCCGAAAGCGCGGCGGCGCGTTCATCCATTCCTTCCAGACGCTGGTCGTTGGCGAAAGTGACCATCAGAATACTGTTGGCCGTGGCAACGCCGATGCACATAATAGAACCCATCAGCGAGGGCACACTGAAGGTGGTCTGGGTGACGAACAGCATCCAGAGAATGCCGGAGAGAGCGCCGGGCAGCGCCATCAGAATGATGAACGGATCGAGCCACGACTGGAAGTTCAGCGCCATCAGGAAGTAGACCAGGATGATCGCGAAAACAATGCCGATTCCGAGCCGCGTAAACGACGAATCCATGGTTTCGGCCTGACCGCGAAGACCGAGCGACATGCCGCGTGGCAATTTTTGCTTCTCCAGATCGGCCAGGATGGCGCGCACGCCTTTGGAAACGCTGCCAAGATCCTGTCGGTCGAGGTTGGCGTAAACATCGAAAACCGGAAGAATGTTGTAGTGGTTGACGATCTGCGGCGCCACGTCGCGGAACGTAGTGGCGAGGTTGGAAAGATGCTGCGAAGCATCCGTTCCGGCGCCCGGATTCCCATAGGCGATCGAACCCTGATTCGCAGCAGGGCGGGTATTGCCGAGAGGTGCCGTCTCAATGTTGGAACTGGCGGGGCTATCGGAATTAAATGCCCCGACAGGAGAGATCGGCGTACTCATCAGAGCATCAAGCGAATCGATTTTGCGCTGGGGAGTCTGCACTGTCACGCTGTACTGAACGCTGTTTTCCCAGTTCATCCAGAACGCGGGAGCGACCTGTGATGTGCCGCTCAGGGAAATCAAAAGGCTGTTGGCGACATCGCGCTGCGTCAGCCCCATCTGGCTGGCCTTCCGGCGGTCGACTTCGAGACGAATTTCCGGATAATCCACGACCTGATGGACATGAACGTCCACGGCTCCGGGAATGCGGGCGATCCGGTCGCGAATCTTCTGCGCCATGGCGTAGCCCGCGTTGGCGTCGCGCGTCGTGACCTGTACATCAATCGGGGCAGGCAGTCCGAAATTGAGAATCTGATTCGTGATATTGGCGGACTGAAAAAAGAAAAAGCATTCCGGGAAGGCCTCATTCAGGCGCTTGCGGATGCGCTCGGTGTACTCGTCGGAGGACAGATGGCGGCCAGGCTTCAGGGAAATCAGAATTTCACCGTCACCGGTACCGAGAGTCGGGCTGTCACTGAAAGTCAGATTGACGCCGCCGGGCGGGACGCCGATGTTGTCCAGCATGTCGCCCAGTTCGCTCGGCGGAATGATTTTGCGAATCTCATCTTCAAAGCGACCGAAATAGACCTCCGCCTCTTCGATGCGGGTTCCAGCCGGGGTTCGCGCATGGAGGCGGAGCTGGCCGGAATCGACGCTCGGGAAGAAGTCGCTGCCAATCAAACGGATCAGGCCGAGCGAACCGACGGTGAAGATGAAGAAACATCCGAGGACCAGCTTGCGGTGATCGAGCGCCCAGTCCAGCAGGGACGCATAGAAATCCCGCAGGCGCTCGAAGCGGCGGTTAAAGGCGTGGTGGAGCGTCCAGAAGATACCGGTACCACCCTCGGCCTCCCCGTGCTCTCCCATGACGTAAAGCTTCATTTCCGGGCGCAGCATGAAGTGCACCATGTTCGGCACGAGCGTGCGGGAGAGAAAGTACGACGCCAGCATGGCGTAAACCACGGCCATGGCGAGCGGCGTAAAGAGGAAGCGGGCAGCCCCGGTCAGCATCAGCACCGGCACAAAGACAATGCAGATGCAGAGCGTGGAAACGAAGGATGGCGCGGCAATCTGCTGCGCGCCGTCGAGCACCGCTCGGACCAGCGGTTTCTTCATCGCCATGTTGCGGTGGGTATTTTCCAGTTCGACGGTCGCATCGTCCACCAGGATGCCAACGGCAAGCGCCAGACCGCCGAGCGTCATGACGTTGATGGTCTGTCCGGTGAGGCTGAGCACGATGAGCGACGTCAGGATCGAGAGCGGAATCGAAACACAGACGATGATCGTGGAGCGCCAACTGCCGAGGAAGAGCAGAATCATCATGCCGGTGAGAGTTGCGGCGATGAGCGCTTCCCGCAGGACGCCGTTGATCGAGGCGCGGACGAAGAGAGACTGGTCGTTGAGAACACTGACCTTGAGTTCCGGAGGCAATTGTTCCATGGCCTTCGGCAGCATTTTCAGCACGCCGCTGACGACATCGAGAGTAGAGGCTCCGCCAGCCCTCAATATGTTGAGCAGCGCGCCGCGTTTGCCGTTGACGCGCACCATCGTGGTCTGAACGGCGCCGCCGTCGCGCACCTGGGCGACATCTTTTATATAAACCTGGACGCCGCTGGAGACCTTGACGGGCAGGAAGTTCAGATCCTGCAGGACCCGCGGGCTGGAGTTGATGCGGATTTGGTAATCGCGGTCGCCGAACTTGGCGTTGCCGGCCGGAAGGATGAGATTCTGCGCGCCGAGCGCGCTCGAGACGTCGCTGGCGGATATTTGTTTGGCGTACATCGCCGCCGGATCGAGGTCGACGAAAATATTACGATACTTGCCGCCATAGATGCTGGGAACCGCCGTCCCCTGCACGGTGGAAAGTTGGGTGCGCAGAAAGTTGTTCCCGGCGTCGGAGATTTCCTGCTCCGACATGGTGTCGCTGGCGAGGCCGAGCGAGAGAACGGGAACGGTGGAAGCATCGTATTTGATGATCCACGGCGGATACATTCCGGGGGGGAATCCCTTGAGAGAGGCCTGCGCGTTGGCGACCACCTGCCCCTGCGCAAGCTCCACGTTGGCCTTGGGGTGAAGGAAGAGCTTAATGATGGCGACGCCGTTGTACGACTGCGACTCCATGTGCTCGATGTCGTTGACGGTGCCTGTCAGGGTTCGCTCGAAACCCGCCACGACGCGACTGGCCATCTCTTCGGGCGTCAGGCCGGTGTACTGGAAAATCACGCTGAGGACGGGAATATCGATGACCGGGAAGATATCGACCGCCATCGTGGCGATCGCCGTCCCGCCGAGCAGAACGATCAGCAACGCCATGATGACAAAGGTGTAAGGGCGCCGCAGCGCCAGTCGGACAATCCACATACTGTCTGCTCTGTCTGTAAAAAATTCCCCGCCGCATCGGGGCTGTCGCGATCTTCGAGGTTCGCCAGTATTGTACCGTGCGATGCAGGGAAAGAGTGACGCCGGGGCTTCTCAATCTCCCCGAATACAGGGCGGCTGACGCGTAACGAAGGTTACTGGCCGCAAAGCGGGATGGGGAAGGAAGCCGGTCGCTGTAAATTATGGGCGATTTCTTACATCCGGCGGCAAAGCACTGCAAGAGTGGCTTGCGAGTACATCAAAATGCTTTAATACCGAACGGAGGAAAAAGACATGAGCAGCCAGGCAGCCCCGCCGAAGGCCCCGATGGAGCACGGAGCCGTGACACCCGAGAGAATCATGCAGTTTGCGTGGGGATATGCTCCGCCACTGATTATTGAAGCAGCCGTGCGCAACGGCGTTTTTGACGCCCTTGAAGACCGACCGAAGACAGCGGCGGAAGTGAGCGCAGCAACGGGGGCGTCTGAGCGCGGGCTGACCATGATCATGAACGCGCTGATCGGACTGGAACTTTTGCTCCGAAACGACGAGGGCCGTTACTCGCTTACACCGGAGAGCGCGGCATTCCTCGTGAGTTCGAAGCCTTCGTTTTTGGGAGGTTTCTACCGGCACATTAGCAGCCACCTGATCCCGGGATGGCTTCATCTGGAGGAAGTGGTGCGCAGCGGGAAGCCGGCGCTGCGCGTGGACGACAAAAGCGACGGTGCCGGATTCTTCGAACAAATGGTGGCCGATATATTTCCGATGAGTTTTGGCCCGGCGAAGATCGCCGCCGAAGCGCTGGAGGTAACGTCTGTTGCCGCTGGCATGGGTGGTCGTCCCTACCGGGTGCTCGATATCGGCGCCGGTTCCGGAGCCTGGGGAATCGCGTTCGCCCAGGCTTCTCCACACGTGGCGATCACCGCCGTCGACTGGGACAACGTGCTGCAGATCACGCAAAAGATTGCTGCGAAATTCGGACTTGGTGACCGCCTCAGCTGCATTCCGGGCAACCTGCGGACAGTGGAGTTCGGGACCGGCTATCAGGCGGCTACGATCGGTCACATTCTGCACAGCGAAGGTGCAGAGCGCAGCCGGCAGTTGCTTGAGCGAGTATTCGCTGCACTGGCACCCGGCGGATCGGTGGTCATCGGCGAATTTCTGGTCAATCCCGACCGTCGCGGGCCGCTCAGCGGTTTGATCTTCGGCGTCAATATGCTCGTCAACACGACCGATGGCGACACCTGGAGCTTCGAAGAAATCGCCGACTGGCTGCGAGCTTGCGGCTACGTGAACGCGCGAACGGTGGATTGCCATTCGCATTCACCCCTGATCCTGGCGGATAAGCCGAAGTAGGGTAGCATTGGGGCGGCGGCAGATCCGCGGCGGCAGATCCCGTGATGGCCCGCCGCCCCTTTCCCGCGATCAGGATAAAGCCGCGATCTTTTTGGAAAGTTCGTTCGCTTTCGCCTGGTCCATGATCAGGCCGGCACCGATGCCGACCCATTTGGACAATTCGGCCAACTGGGCAGTCATCAGAACGGCCGGTTCGATCTTGAGGCGCGTTTTGCACTGGCGGTCCAGGAAGCTTTCGGTCGCCGGCCCGAGGTAGGGCTTGCTGACGGCCACGGCTTTATCGTACAAAGTCAAGCAGCACCTCCGCGGCCACTCAGGGCCTCTTCTTCGACCAGTTGCGCCTCCATGCGGAAGAACTTCACCGCCGTCAGCATGCGGGAGAAGGAGTCAGACAGATCACCGATCTCGTCATCTGAGTATCGTTTCACGTCGATCTGCAGATTGCCCATGCTGACGTTTTCGGCGACATCCTTGAGATGTTCGACCGGCCGCAGGATGGCGCGCAGAAGCGTCACGCTCATACCGATCCCGACAAGCAGACCGAGAAGGGAAATTCCGAGCGATAACTGCTCAGCCCGCTGGCTGGTTCGGGCGATGTCAGCCTCGGATGTCTCGCTGGCATCGCGCCCGGCGACCTCGCCGTCTTCGGCGTTGTCGTGCAGGTTGTCGGCTGCCGCTTCGTATTTTTCAACCGATGCCTGCCGGACTGACGGGTTCGTCCCAGCCTCGGCTGCCCGAACTGTTTCCGCGAGTGCCTGTTTATACAAGGCGAGACTGTCGGCAATTTTGGAAAATCTGGCTCGCTTCTCTGAGTCGGGAGCGATGCTGACAGCCTTTGCTGTCAGCGTCTCGATCTCGTGTATCTCGAAATCGGCCTCCTCCAGATAAGTCGACCGGGCCTTCTCCACGCCCAGAGTGGCCGAGTCTGCAAGAAAGCTGCGGACCCGCCGCTGGGCCTCCAGATTGTGGACCTGAATTTCGATCGCGATGGAGTTTAGCCGTCCGCCCACCGTGGTGGCCTGATGGGCATCCCGCTTCATGGCGAACAGCGAATAGGTGCCGATCCCCGCGATCGCGGACATCAATACCAGCAGACAAGTGTAACCAAGAATCAGTTTCTTTCGGATGGTCAGTTTCATTTCGTTCTCCAGGAATGCGTCGTCCGTTTTACGGCAGCGGATAGCCCGGCTCACCGGGACGCTTTCCGTTTATGGTGAGGACTTTGACCGCGCCCTCCAGCGCGGCCACCGACCCAGCCTCCACGACCGATATCGAACCAGCGAAGCCTGCCACGGCACGTAATGCGTTCGGCGAGGAGTCGACAGCCCGGGCGTGCAACGGTTCGTCACCGCGGAACTCGGCGCTGAGAAGGTACTTACGGTATTCCGGCAGAGACATGCGGACGACGCTGCTAAGCAGACACTTAAAGACGGTGCCTTCCTGATCCGTGCTGACCAGCGTGACCTTGGTCTTGTCCGGCCAGGTGTGCACATCGCCGAGCACCAGCTTGCGGAGTTGGGCCATGGAAAGCCCATCGGTCGGATTGTTCTTCGGTACGACCACGGCCAGACCACCGGGAACGCACTGCGCGTGCAAACCCGCGCAGGCAACGAGAGTGAGGAGTAACGGGCGAAGGTTGTTCATTGTCATTTTTCTCCTGCTCTCAGAATGTGAAGCCCAGGCTGGCGTCGAGCCCGTTGGCGGGAACGGTATTCCCGATCAGGCCGTATACGCGGTTGTATTGCAGCTTCAGCGCGGCATAGTCGGTGACGTTGTAACGGACACCGAACGACGGTCCCTCATAACGGCCCGCGAATACGTTGACGGGATCTCCGACCGGTGCATTAACGTACTGGAATCGGAAATACGGCACGTACGATCCGATTTTGTGCGAGATCTGTGTGTACATCATCGGTGTGTTATAGGTTCTTCCGTTGAATCCGGAGCGATTCTGCAGCCACACTCCCTCATTGAGAAATTCCAGGCCCGATTTGAAGTAAACCGCGTAGATGCTGCCGATCTTTTGGTCAACAGCTTTCAAGCCATCCGGATACAATCTGTCGAAGTAGTAGGAACCACCGGCCTGAAGACCTTCCAGCCACTCCGGCTTGATGTACACCGCGAAATTCGCAGCCTTGCGGTTCCGGTCCGAAAGGAAGTTCTGGACGGGTTCGGCGGCATTGGGGCTACCCGCCCTTCCGTTGCCTACTTCCGCGACCCAGTGAAGCGCCAGACGTCCGGTACCCGGCACGAGTCCCGTTGCTGTGATACCCACATTGTGGACCGGCAGGAGCCCGCCGCTGTCTTCAAAAATGTACATAAACGGACGGCCGGTTGCGGTCCCAAACCACGTTCCGTGATGGTAGGCCGTGTTGTAGTAGCCGATGGCCGAGTGGAACCGTCCCGCACTGATTTCGAAATAAGGATTGGCCTTGTAGCTCAACTGGTAGCGCTCGAGGTCGACGCCGAATAAATTGGTGTGATCCGAACCAACGACCAGTTCCGCAACGAAGGAAAAGTGGTCTGAAAGTTTGGACGACATGAATAAATCGAATTCGCCGCCCTGGAAGGTATCGTGAGCCGGTGCACCGAGGGGAAACACGAGCGGATTCGCTACCGATCCCATGCCGTAATCGAAGTCAAAGAAGCCGCGGAACTTCAAAGCCGGGCCGCCGCCGGGGAGACTCAGCATATGGTCGTGCGGGTCAGGCGCGGGGTCCGAGGTCACGCTGGCGCCCGTGGCGACAGGGCCCGCGCTGACCGTTGCCGGCGTCTCCGCAACCGGCGCAGCGGCGCTTTCCGCCGCCACCGGCATCGCCATCACGGCTCGCCGAATGAGTCCGGACGCTCCATTTGTCCTGTCCGAGGCATTCATCGCATGGATGCCCTCCGGGGACGGCGCGGCGGCAGAGCCGGCCGACTGCAGCAGCAATCTCTGCTCCAACTCCTGAATTCGGGCATCGTGAGCGGCAAGCTCACGGAGAAGCGCATCCACTGTTGCCTGGGTAATCGGTGTTGCCTGGGTAATCGGTGTTGCCTGGGTAATCGGCGTTGCCTGGGTAAACGGAGCTGCCTGCTTGACCGGAACGGAACCTGCCGGCCCGTCCTGCGCGAGTGCGGGGAGTCCGCTTACCAGCACGCCAAGCAGCAGGGCGGCAGGCAGGAGTGTGGTTTGGAACCGGGGAATTCGCGTCGGCGCTGCGATATCCGGGACTGCATGGCTTTTAGTTCCTGTGCCCGGGGTTCCTGTGCCCGGGGTTCCTGCGCCCGGGGTTCCTGCGCCCGGGGTTCCTGCGCCCGGGGTTCCTGCGCCTGTAAACGTGGCGCTCCTGTGCGGACCTCCCGTCCCGCTCGCCGGCGAGAGGTGTCCGGTGTCCATACGATGATCGGTCTGACCGATAGTCAACATGGTGATTCAATCGGCAGATCGCGCACGAACTTTAGAGCTTTTGCCCAACTTTCCGCAAGCAACGCGGCCGCCCACGGCAAGTCACTGATAATTCGCGCGTTACAGCCCGGATGCCTCCCGTCGACTGGTCGAATGCTCAACAGTTTGCCCTCACCGCGACGAATTTCCGCCGCGCTCCCTGCAACAAACCGGCTGTCGGCTGAATCTGAGCTACTATAAAGACTTAACGAGGTTTTCGATTGCGTTTCCGTTCCTGCCTTCGCCTTTTTACCCATCTCCAGATGCTGCCCATCCTCGAAAGCGGGGAAGAGACCACGCTCGTCGGCGGGCAGGCCGTGATGGAGGGCGTCATGATGCGCGCTCCGCACAGCTACTGCGTGGCCGTGCGTAAGCCCTCGGGCGAGATCGTCACCGAAGAACTTCCGATCGCGCGGATGTCGGAGAAATACCCCTGGCTGAAATACCCGGTACTCCGCGGACTGGGCACCCTGGTGCAGGCGATGCAACTCGGGGTGCGGGCGCTCAAGTTTTCCGCCACCGCCGCGCTCGACGACGGCAAGGAAGCCACCGAAGGCCAGAAGCCGACTGAGATTCCGGCGTGGATGATGACCGTCCAAGTCGTCTTCTCTGTGCTCTTCTTCCTGGTCCTCTATAAGCTGGTGCCGCTGAAGCTGACCGAATACGCCAGCCACCGGTTCCCGGCCATTCAGGGTCAGATCCTGTTCAATGCGGTGGACGGTCTCATCCGCCTCGTCATCTTTGTCGGCTTCCTGCTGGCGCTCTCCATGACCAAGGACATCCGGCGCGTTTTCGAATACCACGGCGCCGAGCACAAGGTGGTGTTCAACTTCGAATCCGGCCAGGCTGTGAATGTGGAGAATGCGCAGAAGTTCGTGACCTTCCATCCGCGCTGCGGCACCAGCTTCATGTTCGTGATCATGCTGATTTCGATGTTCTGCTACATGCTGATTCCGGCTCCCACGTTTGCCGCGAAGCTGGCCGAACGCGTCATTCTGTTGCCGATCATCACGGGGCTGAGCTACGAACTGATCCGCTTTGCCGCCAAACAGCGCGGGTCGTTCCTCGCGCTGCTCACCGCGCCCGGCCTCTGGACGCAGCGCATCACGACCAAAGCGCCCTCCGACGAACAGGCCGCCGTGGCCATTCACGCACTCAACGGCGCCATGGCGCTCGAAGCCAAACAGGGCGGCGAGCTCGTCATCGCCTAACGACAGATTACAGATACCGGCCATGCAGTATACCCAGAAGCTCGACCAGATCGAGCAGCACTTTGAAGAGCTGAACGCGCAGATGGCCGACCCGGCCGTGATCTCGGACGGCGAACAGTACCGCAAGATCTCCAAGCAGCACAGCGACCTTTCCGAAATCGTCGCCAAGTACCGCGAATGCCGCCAGGCGACGCGTGAACTGGCCGAAGCCAAAGCCATGCTCGGCGAATCGGATCCGGACATGCGTGAGCTGGCGGAGCTGGAAGTGGCGCGGCTGGAGCCGGCGCTGGCGCAGATCGAAGATGAACTGAAGGTTCTGCTGCTGCCGAAGGATCCGCTCGACGAAAAGGACGTGGTGCTCGAAATCCGCGCGGGCACGGGCGGCGACGAAGCGAGTCTGTTCGCCGCGGAAGTGTTCCGCATGTACACGCGCTACGCCGAATCGCAGCACTGGAAGGTGGAAGTCACGTCCGTGAGTGAGTCGGCCGTCGGCGGGCTGAAGGAAGTTCTCGCGCTGATCAGCGGCACCAGGGTCTACAGCAAGATGCGCTACGAAAGCGGCGTGCATCGCGTGCAGCGCGTGCCGGCGACCGAGCAGCAGGGGCGCGTCCACACTTCGGCCATCACGGTTGCGGTGCTGCCGGAAGCGGATGACGTGGAAATCAAGATCGAGGAGAAGGATCTTCGCATCGATACGTTCTGCTCGTCGGGGCCGGGCGGGCAGTCGGTGAACACCACTTATTCGGCGGTGCGCATCACGCATCTTCCGACGGGGCTTGTGGTCTCCTGTCAGGATGAAAAGTCGCAGATCAAGAACCGCGCGAAGGGCATGCGCGTGCTGCGTTCGCGGCTCTACGAACTGGAACTGGAAAAGCAGCAGCAGGCCATCGGCGCCGAGCGCAAGAACATGGTCGGCACCGGCGACCGCAGCGAAAAGGTCCGGACGTACAACTTCCCGCAGAACCGTTTGACCGATCACCGGATCGGGCTCACGCTGCACCAGCTGGATCTGATCATGGAAGGCCGTCTGGATGCCGTGATCGAGGCGCTGACGTCGCATTATCAGGCCGAGAAGCTGCAGAGGGAAAGCGCCGCGGCGTAAGCTACGGGCGAGTGCCGGGTGACGATC
>CAIKMJ010000033.1 GCA_903828455.1 uncultured Acidobacteriia bacterium
CAATCCACGCCCCCACGCGGGGGGCGACGTACACCTTCGTTTACTGCGATCACTTCAGGCACGTTTCAATCCACGCCCCCACGCGGGGGGCGACCGCTCATTGGTAACGCGCACATTCAATGAGCCTCAAAAAGCATTTTCCGCGAAGATGAGCGGAAGACATTCCAAACTCGCGGGACCGATTCGGGACCGGGGTGCGTAACTTCCGTTAGTTCTTCGATCTATCCGGTTCCGCGAAACCTCCCGGCAATTCATGTTCGCTTCCGGTCCGCGCCAACTCAAAGTATTAGAGGACCCTGCGGATCATACGCCACTTTCGTCCCCACATGCTCAATCCGCCGATTCCAGTTATCGCCAAGGAAATAGAACCTTAGGCTATCGTCGCCCGGGTCGATCTCCCCGATCAACTCCGCCCGCAGGCGAACCCATTGCGCCGCGTCCACCAGGCACTCAAAGACGGAGTTTTGCACGCGCTGCCCCCGGTTCTCGCACACTCGAGCCACCCGCCGGAGCCGTTTCTTCCCTTCGTCTGTCTCCGTGCTTACATCGTATGCAACCACCACCAGCATCATCGTGCCACCGCCGCCTCACTTCCACAAAAAGCTCGGATAACCATCCAGATCTCCCCGGATCGACCGCGCCAGCAACGTCGCCTGCAGGTGTGGTATCAGCCCGAATGCCACTTTTTCTCCAAGAAACGGATGCTGAATTTCCTCCTGTTTCCGGTTCTGATACGCCACCAGCAGTTCCTTCCGAGTCGCGTCATCCATCACCACTCCACCGCTTTCCGTTCTGCGAAACCCTTCAGGCCGAACCTGCCGCCGATTAATAAGCGACAACACCAGCCGGTCCGCAATTACCGGCCTCAGTTCCTCCAGTAAGTCCAGCCCGAGACTCGGTCTGCCCGGTCGGTCGCGATGCAAATACCCCACCGCCGGATCGAGCCCTACCGTCTCCAGAGCCGCCGTAATGTCGTGTGTTAACAACGTGTAGCTGAACGACAATAGCGCATTCACGTTATCCAGCGGTGGCCGTCGGCTCCGCCCGCGAAAGAAGAATTCTCCCTTCGACCCCGTAATCAGATGATCGAACACTCCGAAATACACCCGCGCCGCGTCCCCTTCGTGTCCCCGAATCGCATCGACGTCGCCAGCCTTTGCCACATCATCGAGCAGCCTTCCCAGTCGGCGCACCGCGAATTCCAGTTGTTCATTGCCGATCCCATCCGCCTTGTCTCTCAGGGCGCGCTGCAGCACGGTCCGACTATTCGCCACTTTCGCGATGACCACCGACCGTGCCACCTCTGCCGACCTATCCGCGCGGTCCGCCCACCGGTACTGCTCGCGCCGTAGCAGGACGTTTCCCGAAACCGGACCTTGCACGCGCGCCAGAAATCGCCCATGTTCCGACAAAAAAGCCAAAGCGACCCCACTTTCGCCGCACATTCCCATGAGAAATGGACTACAGGAAACCTGCCCGAAACAGACAATCGCGCTCAGCGTGTGAATCGGAACGCGCAGCTTCGTCTCCTGCTCTACTCGCACCGCCACCGTCTCCCCGTCTTTGGCGAGGTACGCACCCTGGGTCGTTACGTAAAGCGTGTTCAGTAGTTGTTTCAGGCGCTGCCCTCCAGATCCCGGCGCGGTAGATCTCGCAGCGCGGTTGCGAGATAACGTTCCACTTCGCGCCGCCGCGTACTCATTTGCGGCATGCACTGCCCTAACAGAGAGCAGTTCTCGCATTTTTTCGCGTACACCGCCGGTGGCGTAGTCCGCGCGGAATACAATTCGTGCATCCGCCGCGCCAAGCCCTCGGTCAGCGTGCGCAACGGGACGTCGAGGTCTACCTGCGTGCGACGCCGGTTCTTTCCATAAAACAGCGCTCCGGCCGGGATTGCAATGCCGAACATTTCTTCGAGACACAGCGCCTGTGCGCATAACTGAACTTCATCCCACGCATCCGATTTTGGTCGCCCGCGCTTGTACTCCACGGGAAACGGAGTCCACCAACCCGCTCGGCCCTCCAGTTGAACGACGCCGTCGCGCTTTCCCTTCGCTCGATGAAACTCGACAACGTCGGTTTCGCCGGATAAGCCGAGCCGCAACGACCGGACCCGGAGCCCACGCGCAACCACAACATCCGGCCGCGCCTCGGTACTGGACTCGTGGACGCGATTATGCAGAATGCGCCCTTCCTCGGTCAGCCGGTTCTCCGCCCACTGCTGCTCGATATGGATGAGCGCCCACTGCCGTTCACAGAAAAGCAGGTGCTGGAGGCCGGAGAGCGGGAGTAGCTCGTCCTCGGAGAAGAAATTGTTAGACGAATGCATACCCGTCACGGTCGATCTGGCTCAACTTGAGAATCCCTGCCATGATCCCCAGAAACTTTGGGTCATATTCGTATTCCCATGCGTAAAGTTCAGCCCCATGGCCAATTTCGCTCAGCGCCAGTTTACCGACCTTGGTAAACCAGAGTTGTACGCTGCGGGCCATCAATTCGCGATGATCGACGCGGGCACCCTCCCGAACGGCCTTGATTAGATCCGGATCGATCAAAACCAGCCGCGTATCTGAAGTAATGAGACGCGTAAGCTTTGCCACGTTCGGATATGAGCCCACTGTCTCCTGCTCCCAAAGGTCGCCAATTCTTTGCTCCTCAGACTTTCGCTTAAACTCCTCTTCCAGCGCATATGTCATCAGCGCTGTCAGATCCCGGTCCCACATGCCTTTGCGGAAGACATCCTCGACAACGTCGCGGCTGGACTTGAAATCGGGGTGGAGACTGAGAAGTGGATCGTTGACAGTGAAATCCCAGACCACACCCTCAGATCGCTCCCCGTGACGATTAACGCGGCCGCCGATTTGAACAAGGCTGCTGGTGCGACAGCGTTCCCGAAATGCAGTGGCAAAGGAAAAATCAACACCGGCTTCCACGCAACTAGTGGCAACGAGAACCCAGTTCAGATCGGGGTTCATCTTAAGTCGGCGCCGAATCAGTCGCAAAATGGGTTTTCGATGGACTGGAGCAAGAGCCGTGGAAAGGTGCAGCGTCAACACTCCACGCCTCCGCAGTTCCTGTGCGACAACGGCGGCGGATTTGACCGTGTTCAGAACCACTAGGCGGGCACGATTGCTCGTTTGAATCCAATCGCACAACGCCGCCATCGTCAACGCCTCCGGTTGGCTGCGATACGAGACGCGGGTTCGCTCGAAGATCGAAGCGGTGTTCCGGATTTCATCCGGAATCATTGAAGGGATAGCTTCCGTCTTGCCCTCTCCCAGTATGCGTGGGTTCTCCCAGAACCTCGCCAGCGAGCCGGAACCGAGCACGAATCGGCAAGACCAGCTGCGTGCGAGGGATTTGGCCTGTTCCCACATGAAAGGCCAAAGGTGGATAGGCATAGCTGCATGGGCTTCGTCGATGAATACCGCCGAACCCGGGAGCTGATGAAGCTTACGCAAACGCCCGGTTTGATTGGCCCCAAGTGTTTCGAAAAACTGCACGGCAGTGGTAACGATAATCGGAGCGTCCCAGAGCGTGGTAAGAAAGCGGAGGTCGGCGCTCTTAAACTCTGCCTGGTGGTGATGGGCGGCAACGATCTTCTCTGGGTCCTCGCCCGAAAGAACAAGTGCCTTGCGGTAGACATCCACCGATTGCTGAACGATGTTTGTATACGGCAATACGACGAAGATATGCCGCAGTCCAAGCTCGTGTGCTGTTTGAAGCAAATAGGCCATAATCGCGGTGGTCTTCCCGCTTCCGACGGGGCTGTCGCAGGCCCAAAAGAGCTGATCCGATGAGGCGCTCCGGCAGGCGTGATAGATCGTTGCCCGCAAAGCGGCGCGCGGGCCTGATGGCTCGTGTCCCAGATTGCTCACGTAGCGATCAAGAGCCGCCAGTCGTTCGTCCCAACGGCCTGCGCCGGGGTATAGATCCGGCTGATCTCCATAGTGGCGGGCAGTATCGGTGTGGTCCGCGTCCACCAGACAGCTCAAGAGCAGGCGGCGCTCAAGTCCGGTAATTTTGCGCCGCGATTGAGCGACAGTCGGCGGGTCACCGGGAACCGCCTGATGATGCTTACGGATCAGCTCTGGGAGATTCGCGTCAGTCGTGAGCTTGATTGCCGAGTCCCGGCAAGCGGCCTCGGCCCGTTCGATGCGGCCTCGTCGTTCCTTCGCCATCTCAGACGGGATATCGCACAGCCCAATGTGATGACCGTAGACCGCTATTGCGGCCTCGGTCTGGCAAAGAGCCGCCAGATGGGCGACACCGGCGTCGACGTGATTTACCGCGAGGCCGCCGCTTTCTTTGGTTCGAAGCACAACTTGGTTCGCAGCCTCCAGTTTTCCAAGATCGTGAAACGTCCCTGCCCACTGGGCGGCGGCTTCGAACGCTGGTTCGGGCGAAGCCCGATATGCAAGGGCTGCGGACGCGTGCAGGCGCGCAAGATTCCGAACCGCCGTCACGTGAGCGGCGTAAGATTGCGGGCCAAGCCCACGAGCGGCTCGGCCGCTGTGTGCGAGGGGCTCCATTTCTTACAAAACAAGATCCTTGACGCTGGATACGCGATTTGCGAGTTCCTTCGGCAACTCAAAAGGCGCAAAGTAGTCGCTCCAGCTTTTACTGGGAGTGTCCTTTTCTGCCTCTCTAACTCGTTTCGGGGTCAATGCCTCAATGAGCGAAAAATCCGGGCAGGAACCGAGGGCCGACTTATGTTCAATGTGCCAGGCGTGGCGAATGGTTACCATCGGCCGAACGTAAGAGGCCGTATGCGTGTACGCATGAGGAATGAGGCGCTTCATGAGTTCGATGTCCGTCTCCGTGCAACCGGATTTCCTTGCAGCGGTCGGATTCACAAAATAGGGCATGACGTAGACGCCGTGAAGGACTATTCGGTAGGCAAGAGGCGCCATTCCCCGATCTTTATCCGACTGCACTCCGGCTTTGCTCGTGTTGGTCATTCGTTCAATTTCTACAGGCGAGACCGAGACACCCATTCCGAACTGAACCACGCCTGTGCGGATCGAAGTGGAGGCACCTTCTTCGAGAAAGGTGTTTCCGAAAATGCGCCCGTCCCAGTAGCGCTGAACAAACTCGGCAGTGTTCAGCGCCTTGATCGCGTTCCGATCCCGGCCCCGGCTCTCGAGGATTTGATACGCTTCGGCTTCCAGTGCAGGGCTGAAGCTGGCGGCGGCGTGTTCCCAGACGGGACCTTCCTTATCTTCGACGAGGTCGCGCAGTTTGCGTTTGAAAGAGACCGGAGAAATCATTCCTCGTTCGTCCGGTCGAAGGCGCGGGTCGCTCTCCTGATCGGGGTTACCGTTCGGGTTGGAATTGACGACTTCGATAACCAAAAGTCCAGTAGCACGATTCATTTAAGAGATCTCCTGTTTGTCACTCTGCTTAGCGTTCGCCAGATAGCCGAGCAGCAGTTCGGCCTTGCCGTTGGTACTCACCCGCAAATCGAGATTTTCATCCTTCAATTCGGCGCTTAGCCGACCCAGCTCTTTACGGGTCCATTTCGCCAGACCGGCATCTTCGCCCTGAAATCGGTCCGCCCACGCCAGATAAATGCGCATTCGATTGCCAAGAACCTGAATCGCTCGCCGCGGACTTTGAAGCGCCATCGGAATTGCGGCATTGCCAATGAGTTGCGGTGGAATCGAACCCTTCCGCTCATGGACGCAATAAAGTTTGTGGAGCAAATCTGCGAACTGCAGAAACTGGCCCAGAAGGTAATCGCGGCTTTCCATGTATTTCTCCTTTTGTCTTCCTTGCCGCAGCAAGAGGATTCCGTATACGCTGACAGCAATGAGAGCCTCTTTGCGAGCCAAGTCCGAAAAGCTGGATTTGTCGGACAATGAACGCGCGAGTCCGATCAGAAGCGGTTCAGTCAGGCCAAGATAGCGATCCAGCAGCCACGAGGCTTGAGCGGCTGCATCCGGCTCCAGAAGAATGGCGTAGACACTGCCAAGATCTACACCGGATACGCTTTGATTGGTTTGGCCCGCACGCAGCCACTGCCGCTTAAAACTGACCATGACCTCCGCCGGGCTTGGCTGGTAACCTGAACGCCAGATGACAGGCTTACCCTTTGCCCGGAACGGAACAGCGATATTTGGGATGTTTCGGGCGCCCGCAAGCCAGCGGTCGCGGCCCACATAGATAGCGGCGGTCGAATAGCGCGCGCTGAAAACGATCTGAGTCCGGCCCTTGTCGATTTTGCTCAGCACGATGACCTTGATGTAGGAATCCTTGCCTGGCTTCTCCCGTAGACGAAGCGCGTCGTGAATGTGCGCGGTGCGCGCTTCGTATGTAGCCAGTTCTTGCTCTGGACTCGACTCGATATCAGCAAAAAGGCCTGTCAAAGGGACATCGATGGCTGGTTCCTCTTCGAGGTACGCAATCAGCAAATCGCCTTGATCTCTCGATCCATTCGGCACGCCAGCCCATGTTTTCTCGCGTCTGTTCGGTTCAGTGATAAAAAGCAGCGAGTCGTTCAGACTCTGCACGGCATTCTTTCCGACCCGGAAAATCGCCGTGGAGGTTTGGCCGTACCGCGTTTGACACGGTATATCGGCATTCATGGACATAAGAACCGTCGGCCCTAGAATCTTAAGGTTTGGGCTCGGCATTTTGTCGTCCATGAGCGTGTCGGGATGTCCGGTAAGACTACACACGAAGGGGGCGGCACCCGCCGGAGAAGTCGAGTCTGAAGCCAGCAGCATGCGGCTCCAGTCGGCTGCGACGGCCGGGTCCGCAACGCGGTAGGGGAAATGGTCGACATCGCTCACGTCGAAGATGAGCGTAGTTTTCCATTCTTCAAGTCGCGGCTTCTTTTTGTTCAGCTTCCCGTAGAGGATCGCAAGAGCCAAAGCTTGCGGCAATCGCCCATCTTGAGCAGCCGCGACGATTTGAAGAGAGAGGGCATGGAGAAACGACTCGGGATCGGGCCTCTTCAGGGCCAGGCGCTCAAGAATCGCATTAGTTGCACGGAGTTTCGGGCCATCGCCCACCAATCGGGGAGCGATCTCGTCTAAAGGGAAATCACCCAGCAGGCGGCCAAGACGACGGAGATCTTTCGTCTTATACGCGAGCGGGCTCTCCAAGGTAACCAGCGCGGCTGCCTTCCAGAGTTCCTCAGGCTGATTCCACAGCGTCGCATCAGGAACCTCGAGCAGCGGACAGTTGAGATTGAGGCCGGGGAACGAATTGTGAAAGTCTGGTGCGATGTTACGAAGGTTGGCTACCTCGTCAGTTGAGAGCAGCGATACCCGCGCAAGATCTCCAGACTGATTAAGCTCCCCGACGAGTGCTTCCCCTTTTTTGTAGGTCTTAATCCAAGGGTGCCAGGCTTGGGTGTGGATTCCACAAGCGGCTAGGCTCTGGCTGAGAGCAGAAAGTTCATTGAGCAAACGAAAGAACCCCTCTCTGAATCCGAACGTCCTGATCGAACGTAGGGCCATACGCGCCAGCCGACTCGCGATCGAACACGCCTCGGAGCATACTGGGCACCGACAGCTCGATGTCTTCCCGGGCGTGGGTTGTCTCCCTGAGAGGTCCAAAATAATTCGGAACAAATTCACTCCAGCCAAGACACGGAGTTCGATAGAATCGTCCCTGTTTCAAACGCCGTTCGAAGAGCTCCTGGAGGGCGTGGAGATGGTTATTATTCCCGGGCGCAGCCACAGATTCGGCCACGACGCCATGAACTTTATAGCAAACGTCGATGAGGATGGTCGCGTAGAGTTGGTACGAGGAGCCTCCCGCGACCTGATTCCCCTTGCGCAATGGACCCCCATAGTTGGTCGCGTAACGCTGGAACTGAATTGGGTTGCAGACTTCAACGCGCACCGGTTGAATGTAGGCGCTTTTCCAAAACGCCACGCAGTCGAACATGCCCCTCAGTGCCGAGTACGTGGGAGCGGGGTAAGAAACGAAGCCGGCCCCGGTGTCGGGTCGGGTGAAGATGGCGGCCGGCCCGGCAATTTCGAAACTCACTTGATAACGCTTCGACATGCGAACTCCTAAACGGCTAATATACGCTTCGTTTCGTGGAGCGTAGCGCTAATGGGACGGAAGGACGATCCACCATAGTGTCGGAAGGTTATCATGTTTCGGTTTATAACTTCCAGACGCCCCGTCGGGCACTCGTGTTTTTTAAGCTGGTGGAGCCGAGGATCGAAGTTGCGCGAGCTGTGAACGCCTGGAGCAAGCGGCTGCAATGATCAGTTTTTTGGCGGGGGGCTGTGAATCGGCTCTCCATGACATCAACCACGAGGCCAGAAATTGCGAAGGCGGCGCTACCAACGCCGCCTTCGCTGGACTCCGCGAATCAAGGGAAGTGCGGAGCGGTCGTACCGTCGTACGGTGTTCTCGACGGTAAGTTCATGAAATATTGGAGCGGGAGACGAGAATCGAACTCGCAACCAACAGCTTGGAAGGCTGTGACTCTACCATTGAGTTACTCCCGCACCGGTTGACTACTTCTGCATCCAATTGTAGCAATCGCCGCCGCGCCCTGGTCTGATCGCCTGCAGCCAGTCAATCATAGCTGCCTTCAATGAACCAGCGCCCCGAACCGATCTCGCGGAACAGCCGGTAAAGCACGCCCGATTCCAGCGCCACATCCCATTCGTCGCGATTCCACGCCGAACTCTGCCACCAGTCGCCCGACGTCCGCCACGGCCCTTTGGCCACCACCACGCGTCCGTTCACCGTGGGCGAGGAGACCCGCACCGGCTGCTGATTCACCACCAGCACCTGCGCATAACGCGCTGGCCGGAAGCGCCGCAGACAAAGCCGCGCCGCCGCGCCGTCCGCCGCCGCTGTCTCTTGCAGTGCCACCGCCACGGCAGCGCCCGCGGCACTGTGCTTCTCTCCGAACTGCCGCATCACGAAACTATCCGGCCGGTGCGTATCCATCAGTTCCGGCGACCCGACCCGTCCCTCCCCCACCAGATGCCGCACCCGCGCCACCGTCACCTCCAGCTTCTCCGGCTCCGGTGAAGGCGGCTGAAACAGGCTGTGCTGCAGCCGCCGCGGCTTCACCGGTTCGGCGCGCAGCCACGCCCGCAGCACCGCTGCCGCCGGCGGCCGCCCGCTGAGCTCCAGTTGCAGCATCTTCAGAAACACCGCCGCATCCAGCATCGGCACGGGCAGGCGAAGCTGCGCCACATGCTCCGGCGCGCGTTCCAGCGTGAGGCGCAGCGTGAGCTGATTGGTCGAAAGCGCGCGCCCCGCAAGCTGCCCGCAAACGTCGTGGAGCAGCCGCGACAGCACGAAGGAAAGCGCTTCCAGCAGCTCGACCGGCGAATCCGGCTCGCACGCCGCTTCGAAAAGCAGCGGCTCTTCCAGCGGCCGCAGTTGCCGGTTCGATTCCCCGCGCGCCAGCCGCCGCAGCCGAATCCCTTCGTCGCCCAGCCGCGCCGCCACGCCCGCCGCCGGCAGCGCCGCCAGATCGGCGAAAGTCCGCAGTCCCCAGAGATGCAGCAGCTCAGCCGTCTGCGGAGGGCAGGGAAGCAGGTTCAGCGGCAGCGGCGCCAGCGCGGCTGCTTCCTCGCCGGGCAGGATGACGGTCACGCCCCCGCCTCCCCGCATCCCGATACCCCGTGCCGCAAAAGTCGCCGCATCCGGATTCGGCGCCACCGCTATGGAGGCGGACACGCCGATGCGCCGCGCGATCTCCCCGGCCAGTGCCCCGGGTGGCCCGAAAAGCGTCTCCAGCCCGCGCGCGTCGAACAGCACCGCATCCGGCGGATCTTCTTCAATATGCGGGGAAAATCCGCGCGCGCATTCGATGCCGAGTTCCAGGTTGCCGGGGACGACAAGACAGGCGTACATGAGAGTTGCACGGGCATCCGTCAGGCACCTTTTATTCGCCTTTTATTCGCCTCGTGGAACTCTACTTTCGCAGATTTTCCGCCCCCGCGCAAGCGCGAGATTCCGGCTATTTGTCCGCTGCCGTCTTCGCTGCTTTTTTTGCCGTCTTCCCGGCCGCCGGCCGTTTCGGAGCCTGCGGCGGCTGCACCGCTTCCAGCCGCAAATACCCGGCCGCCGCGCGCAGCCTCACCGCGTCTTTTTTGTCATCGAGCAGCGGAATCAGAATCGCCATCTTCGAACGGTCGTTGCGCACCGCAATCGCATGCACTGCCGCCGCCCTCACCGACCCGTCGGAATCCTCCAGCGCATCCTGCAGCGCCGCCATGACCTCCGGACTTCGGTCCGAACCCAGCAGCAGCGCCGTGGCCGCCCGGCCCGACGTTCCCGAATCCGCCAAAATCCCCTGCAGCGACGAGACGCCCGCACCCAGCCCCGGCACCGGAGCCAGCCCCACGCTCTGTCGCAGCGCGAACAGGAACGCCGTCCGCGGCGTGTGCAGCATCCGGATCATGTCGCGCTTCTGCTTCGTGATGAATCCCGAGGAAGTCTTCGTCTCCCGCATGAGGACCGCGACCAGCGCCTCGCGCCCCGCCGTCTCGTTCATCGCGAACAATGCCTTGGCCGCGTCGAAGCTCACTTCCGGTACGTTGCTTTCCAGCGCTTCGGTCAGCACCGGCACCGTGCGCGCGTTCTTCAGATCCACCAGGCTCGCAATGGCTGCCTGCTTCACTTCGATGTCCTTGTCCTGCCGCAGCGCATCTTCCAGCTGAGAAAGGTACGGCTCACTCTGGCTCGCCAGCCCCAGTGCCTGCACCGCTGCCTTGCGCGTGTCCGGATTCTTGTCCTTCAGCGCCGCGGCCAGCATGGCGTTCGCGCGCTCATGCAGAGGCGAGGGGACGGCCGCCGCCTTTGCGCCGGACGTTTGTCCGGACGCTGTTTCAGCGTGCAGGACGACAAGGAAAAACGAAAGGAAAAAACAACCGGAAAAGCTGAGTCGCATGAGGATGCTCCTCAGCTATCATGCACCAGTTCAGCGCCGCGCGATTGTCGCCGCGCCTGCCTGCCCTATCGTGCCTCGATTCCCAGTCGCACACGGTCCGCATCCCCGGCACCCAGCGGCAGCCGGGCCGCAATCAGTTGCTTCCCCGTCAGCGACGCAGTCTGCACGCCTTCCTCGCCATGCTGCTCCGAATGCGTCAGCATGTGCACCAGTTCGTGCGCGATCACCCGGCCCAGCGCGCGGCCTACCAGTAAATCGCCGTGCCCCGCATCGCCGCCGGCCATCGCATTCTTCACCGATCCGGCTACATGGTCGCAATTTACTTCCGCGAACGGCTGCACCATCCCGTCAACGATGGAGGTCGAGGCAAACGGCCCCAGCGCATCGAACGGCGGCGGCTCAGGCTGAAACATGCACGCTCCGTTGAAGGTCAGCACCACAACTTCGCTGAAGGACCGGCCCGCCGCTTCTTCGCTCATCATCCAGCCGATGCGAAGTCCGGTGCTCTGCAGAATGCGGTCGGATTCCTTCCGCATCTCGTCAACAGCCGCAGCCGTCCACGAGCCTTTGAAGTGCAGAACAACGGTGACGTCGGGTTCCGCCGCTGCACGGTCGTGAGCGGTCATCGGGAAGACGAGCGAAATCAACAGCAATACAAAAGCGACAGCGCGGCGCATTCAGGGAACGTTCCTGATTCCGGAGCCCACGTGGCTCCCGCCCAATTATATTCGAAAATTCGGCCGCGTGGAATTCCCCCGCCGGTGGCCCCCGTTGGGGCCGGAAAAGTCCCTCAGTCGTGTACTGCGAAGCCGTATTCGCGCAGAATCGCGCCGCCCGTGTCGTAGAGCCGCACGAAATAATCGCCCGTCCGCAGTTGCGCCTGCACCCGCGCCGTAGCTGCGTCGCCGTCGCTGCCAGTCAGACTGCTCCACACCCGCTGCCCCTGTGCGTTCACGACTTCCATGCGATACGGACCTTCTCCCGCCGCTATCCCGGTCAGCCGCAGATCAAGTTCCCGCGAACGCCCGACTACCGGCATATCTCCCCGAACCGCCGTCAGTTGCAGACTCGCCACCGCGGGCACGGAACCGCGTCCGCCCGAAAAGATCCCCATCGCCGCCACCAGCGCAAGCATCGCCATGGCCGCAATCCCCATTGGCTGACGCAGCCAGTCCAGCCAGCCCGCGCCTCGCGCCGGAAGCGACGGAACGGAAGGACGCGCCGGAACTTCCATCAGCGCCTGCCGCATCGCCCGCCGCATTCCTTCGGCGTACTCCGCCTGTTCCCGGCATTCTTCGCAGAGCAGCATGTGCTCTTCAAACCTTGCCGTCTCGGCCTCTCCGAGCTTCCCCATCGTGTAGCACTCGATCAGATCTTCCGTGCCGTGCTCCTGTAGCTCCACCACTCCGAACTCCTTCCTCCTGTCTCCCGCGCCCTGTTCCGGTTCTCCCGCGCCCTGTTCCGGCGCCCGGACTCCCTCTTTAGGAAAAGTGCGTATCCGGCGGATTCTTCTCAGAACTTTCTCAACTGGATGCCCGCACCCGCCGCAAGTCGTTTCCCCAGTTCCCCAAAGCGCGCCTTCGCCCGCGATTTCAGCAGCCGGAACTGGTTGTAGCTGAGTCCCATTTCGAGACAGATCTGCTCCTGGCTTTGCTCCAGCACGTAAAACCGATTCAGGATCTCCCTATCTCTTCGGGAAACGCCGTTCAGTACCTTCCGCGCGATCTCCAGCCGCTGTTGTGCCAGCACCGACGATTCCGGGTTGTCTCGCCAGTCCGACACGCTGAACATCGTCTCGTCGAACTCCACCCGCGACCGCCGCTGCTGCACCGCCACCTCGATCGACGCCGCCACCTTGCGCTTCACGATCGTCCGCACGTAGCCCATCAGCCGCTCCGGCTCCCGCAGTTCGCCGTTCTGAATTGCCTGCGCCACTGCCAGGAAACAGTCGTGAACCTTATCGTCCAGATCTTCCGGCCCCAGATTACGCAGCAGGAAATACCGTATGCCCTTGGCGAACACGGTATAGAGATCGCTCAGCGCGTTCTGATCGCCCGCCCGGATGCGCGCCACCAGCCCGCTCCAGTCGGGAGCCGTCACCACGGCGGGGCGCTCCACCTCCGGCCGTTCCTCGTCGGAAAGGTCCGCCAGGGGGGCAGTCGGCCCCTCACTCGGCAGCGCCCGATGTGCTGACGCCTGATTCGGTAACAATGTCGCGGGTGCGGCTTTACTCATGGGGGATCGTCACTCGTTCTTTCGTTCACTGCGTTGCCAGCAAAAAATAGGCGGCCCATACGGCCGGAGTCCAGCGGGCATCCTGTTGCAGCGCCACTTGCGCCCGCTGCAGCGCCCGTGCCGGTCCGCCGCCCGGGTCGGACCGCAGCGCCCGGTAAAATGCCACCGCCAGCGCCTGTCCGGCGTTGTCGGGAATATCCCAGCGTGTGGCCAGTACGGCCTTTGCGCCGGCCCCGATCCACGCCCGCGTCAGGCCCATCAGCCCGGCTCCCGGCAACGCCTCGCCCTGCGCCGAATGGCAGCCGTTCAGCACCACCAGCTGCGCGCTGACGCGGCGCGCCACAATCTCTGTCGGGCCCATCAGCCCCAGCGTTCCGTCGCGGCTCAGACTCAGCGCGATCAGCCCCGAAGCATGCTCGCCCGGTCCCGCCACCACATGCGTCGCAAAATGTATGACCGCCGGATTCGATCCCAGCGCCGCTCCCACCTGCGCCGCCCCGGCCTCGAGCCCCGTCAGCAGCCGCGCTCCCGCGCCCCACTCCCGCGCGCACGCCGTAAGCTCCGGCGCCGTGGCCGGCAGTCGCGGCAGAGCCATTTCCGGCTTCGCCCCGCCCGTGCCGTAGCGCGCGTCGGCGCTGTTGTAGACCGGATCGCCCACTCCCAGGAATTCGCCCCGGCGGAACGGCTTGCGGGGCTCCAGCATCAGCGCGCTCGGAATGGTTTCGAGCGCCGCGCGATTCACCAGGTAATCCGCCTGCCCGCCGCCCGAACCCTCGGCAATCAGCGCCGCAAACGGTACATCGAACAGCGGACCGTCCAGTTCCAGCAGCCAGCGCCGGTGCTCCAGATAAGATTTCGCCGCGCCGCCGAACAGGCTGCGGTAAATCTGCTGTCCCAGCGCCCGCGCCCGGCTTGCGTCGCCCCGCTGCAGGGCCTGAGTCAGCGCCGCCGCTTCGGAATGCAGCGCGCCGGCATCCGCAATCTGGTACGCCGAAACGCGCTTCCGGTCCGCCGCCCACACCCATCCCCCCGCTTTGCCCGTGTGGAAACTGAACAGCACGCTTTCCGCATCGAGCCGCGCGCGAATTCGCTGCAACGTGAGTCCGGATGCCTCCCGTTCCTCCCCCGCATCGCGCCCCACGCCGGAGCCGGCCGCCTGCGCCTCCATCTGCTCCAGTTGCTGTTGCAGTTCCGTGGTGTCCCCCGCCCGCCCCGCTCCGCGCGCCCCCAGATTGGACCGTTCGGCATTCTGGTAACGCGCCAAGACCTCCCAATACCGCGCCGGAAGTCGCGTACGCCAGTCGTTCGGTTCCGGAATCAGCGCGCGCAGGCTCCACAGCCTGTCCTGCTCGGCTGCCGCAAATGTTTCTTCCAGCAGAAGCGTGTTGGAAGCAGCGAGCGCCTGTCGATTTCCGGCTTCAATCAGCCCCGCCGCCACCCGGCTCAGCCCGCCCTCCAGCGCCACCCGATCCTGATCCGCCGGCACCACGTCGGCACGCGCCCGCGCCGCCAGCCGGCGAGCCTCGCGGAAGTCCCGCAGCGCGCCGTCCAGATGGTGTTCGCTCAGCAGAAAATCGCCGCGATCCGCCAGAATCATCCATCGCGGTGTCGCTCCGGGGGGCGCATCGAGCGCGGCCTGAAACAGCGCCGCCGCCGAACGCGCGTCGCCCTGCCGCTGCCGCAGTCGCGCCAGCCCGCGCAGAATATTGGCTCCGTTATTTAGTCGATGAATGCGCACCATCGCCAGCGCCTTGCTCAGCGCCGCATCGGCCATGTCCAGACGATCTCCCGTCTTCAGACACTCGTTGCCGAACGCGCCCAGCACCCGCGCCGCATTCGCCAGATCGCCCGAATTTTCCATGTCGGCGGCGGTGGAAAGATACAGCGGTTCGGCTTCGTTGAACTTCCCCAGACTCGCCAGCGCCTCCGCTTCCTCGTACCGCAGTGCGCGCGCAACTGCCGGATCGATGGCCCCGTGCCGCACCGCCAGCCCTTCGCGGGCCATGCTCAGCGCGCCCTCCTGCCGGCCCATCGTCTGATACAGGCTCGCCAGGTTGTTCAGCGTTCGTGCGAGTGCGTCGGCGTCCCCGCTGCTTTCCGCCAGCCTGCGCGCCCGCAGAAAATCCTCGAGCGCCTGGCGCGACTGCATCGTTACGCCCGATGCCGCCCCCGCTCCATTCCATGCGATCGCTGCTGTGTGGGTATTGCCTTCTGCTTCCGCCCGCGCGGCGGTGGTGAGGAAATGCTCGCGCGCCTGCCCGAACTGTCCGGCGCGGAACAGCTTTTGCGCCTCCTGCATCTGCCCGGTCAGTGCCGGCGATGCGGAGTGCGTGACGGAAATAGGCGAACTCGCTGCGTTCCGTGTTGAACCGGTCAGCGACAGCGCGATCAGAGCAAGGCCAGAGATCGCAGCCTTATTACCGGGATTTATCAGCACCAGAGCCTTTGGTAGCTGGTGGTAGGCCGCAATTCTTACTGGGACCTACCACCAATCCTACCAAAGTAAAGTGCGCTCGTGGCGCAGCCGGAATGTATTACCGGCGATTTATTGGAAAAAGCGCCTGTGCAGCGCTTATCTTAGTCCAGGCACAGAACGAAGCCGTCGATGATGAAAATCGGATCACCGTTGCCCATTGTTTTGCCTTTCTGCGTGCCGGCCCGGGCCGGTCTGCGACTACAACATAGCCTCCGCACCGTGCCAATTCTGCACGCAAAAACGACAAATTCATGAAAACAGGCCGAATATAATGGCAATAATATACTTGACGTACCGAAGATTTAGGCGCATACTGAAGTCATGAGCGACCACGCTACTCTTCGGGACGCAATTCTTTACTTCGCGGAGTTCGAGAATTGCCGTCAGTTCATGATCCAACTCCGCTGGCCGGATGGCGTCGTGAAGTGCCCCGAATGCGGCTCCGAAAAGGTCACTTGGCTCGAAAAGCCCCGTGTTTGGAAGTGCTACGCTAACCATCCGAAACCTCGTTTCTCACTGAAGACTGGCACCATTTTTGAGGACTCTCCTATTGGTCTGGAAAAGTGGCTTCCGGCTGCATGGATGCTGATGAATTGCAAGAACGGGATCAGTTCCTATGAGTTGCATCGCGCCCTTGGCGTCACCCAGAAGACTGCCTGGTTTATGCTCCAGCGCATCCGGTTGGCGATGCAGGACGATCTTACTGGCGGAATGCTGGGCGGTGAGGTCGAAGTGGATGAAACCTACATCGGCGGCAAGGTGCGCAACATGCACAAAGATCGCAAGCTGGAAGTCCAGAAGATCAACCGCAACACCGGGAACAAGACCGTTGTTCTGGGCATTCTGGAACGCGCCAGCGAAAAGAAAACCAAGCGCGTACGCGCTACCGTCGTTTCGGATCGCAAGAAGGAAACCATGCAAGCGGAAGTCGCTGGCGTCGTCGAAAAGGGCACGAAGGTCTATTCCGACGATTACGGCCACCAGTGGAAGATGGACGACCGCTTTGAGCATGAAATGGTTGACCATCTGAGTGAGTACGTTCGCGACAACGTCCACACGAACGGCATGGAAAACTTCTGGTCGCTCCTGAAGCGCGGACTCCACGGCACCTATGTTGCCGTTGAACCCTTCCACCTGTTCCGGTATGTGGATGAACAAGCGTTCCGGTTCAACAATCGCGAATCCGATGACCTTCACCGCTTCGTCACCGGAATGCGCCAGTGCGTAGGTCGCCGTTTGACGTATGCTGAGTTGACCGGGAAAGCAGAGGTGACTACCCATGGCTGACGGGCGAAAGCCAATTGAGGAAGCAACGGGGACGCGGGAAACGAATCCCCCCCCGTTCAGCCGAGAACAGTTCGAGTCAAGTCCCGAGTTTGCCAGTTTCAAAGTCGGCATGACTAAACTACTCCGCGTAACGAAAGTAAGACTGGATGAACTAGTACTGGAAGCCCGCGCTGACTCACCGCGATGGAAGAATCCGGGTGCGCCGGGGAGAAAGCGGAAATCTCTGGAATGAGAACATAAAGGCCGTACAGGTGAGCGAAAACATACAAAGCAACCCCGACAGCAACGCGCCACCCAATGAATCCCTGCGCACTATTAATGCCCGTATAGATGAAATAGAAAGACGACAACGGAAAGACGAAGAAGACGAGAGAAGCCATAATCTCAATCAGCTTAGAGTAAACACGACTATAGCTATCTTCACCGCGTTGTTGTTTGTTACCAGCGCTCTTTCGGTAGTGTATCTGATCCGTCAGACCGGTATTGTTGCGGACCAAAAAACTACGATGGATAAGACCCTGCTGGCTATGTTGACACAAACACAAGTCATGCAGGGGCAACTTGAACAGATGAAGGGAAGTTCCGCACAGACCGATCAGCTTATCGCATCCGAGAAAGTTAGCTCCGATGCCGCGAGGAGCGCTAGTGATACGGCTGGGAAGGAACTCGTAATCGGAAATCGCCCATGGGTCAAGATCAGACACCGAATTGCCAGCCCGTTGACCTTCGACGTTGGCGGGCGCGTTGGCAGCCCTGCCACACTTACGATTGAGGACGTTATTGAAAACGTAGGAAACTCCGTGGCGCTGAATGTGGGCCATTGGGAAGAGGTAATCCCAATGGACCCAGACCCTCTTCACGCTACTAAAACAGCCACCGCGCGAGCCCGTCAATATTGTGACCAGCACCGGCATCCGCACCCCAACGAATTGCAAGGAGAAGCCCTGTTCCCGCATGACCCGAGAGTGGAGTTCTCTGCAACGGGCGTCGAGATGTCCAGAATCCAGAAGTCCGTAATACGCGACAGCACCACCTTGAACGGCAAGGCTGGATTTGTCGTTGTTGGCTGCATATGGTACCGCTTTTCGTTTGAGCCAAAGAGCTTGCCAACTCATCAAACGAGGTTCATGTACTATCTGGGAGTTCCGCAGGACGGAGGTTTTCAGCCCTATATAACTCCGACTGGAATCGCAAATGAATTGCGGCTGATAGATATTCCGAATGGCTACACTACCGACTAGGGGCTCGGGCACGATCCCCCAAGCAGCCCCTGTAATAGCCACACAAAAGCACGCCAGCCTGTCACGCCGAAACCATCGTAGCAGGTTCCGGTACGTCAAGTATATTATTGCCAATATAATCTACAAACTGCGGAAAAATACCGCCGCTGGCCCGCTATTCCGCCCTCGTGCGGCGTGAGCCCGCGGGCGCGACCGCCGCTCCCCCCGCTCACCTGCGATGCTGGATTCAGTGACGTGCCGAAAATGCAGGGTGCCCATGAAGGAGCTCAAGGGTCACATCTACCATAAGCAGCGCAAGTGGCAATGCCCGCAGTGCTCGAAAATCAGGATGCAGAAGCCCGGGCTGCAGAAGCACCGTTAGCGCGCCCATCATCCCCTCCGCCTTCGACGCCCGCCGCGGACTCTCCCGCCCGTGGCGAAGCGCCCGCCCGGCTACTCCTTCAGCTCCACAATCGTCGCCCCCGCCCCGCCCTCGCTCTGCGTCGCCGGATAAAACTTCTCCACGTGCGGACTGGCCTTCAGCAACTCCTGCACCGCCCGCTTCAGAATTCCCATCCCGTGCCCGTGTACAATCCGCACCCGCACCGCCGTCGCCATCGCCGCCGCATCCAGGAACCGCTCCACCCGCTCGATCGCCTCATCCGCGCGCTCGCCGATCACATTGATCTCCTGCACCGAGGGCGTCAGCGCCGGCCCCGCCTGGTACCGCACATTCTTCGGCAGCTTCCCCGGCGAACCAGCCGGCAATTCCGCCAGCACTTCCTCCACATCGTCCAGCGAAACCTGCATCTTCATGAAGCCGGCCTCCACTTCGATCTTCCCCTCGCCCGGCTTCCCCTGGTTCAGCACCCTCCGCACCCGCGCCGGCTCGCGAATCCCCTTCAGCCGCACCCGCATGCCTTCCTCTATACGCGGCTTCTTCGGCCCGCCCTCGCCGGCCTTCTGCGCGACCACCATCGACTCCCAGTCCTCGCGCATCTCCCGCCGCACCCGCGACGTATCGCGCTGCGCATGATCCGCCGCCTTGCGCTTCTCCGACGTCGCCTCGATCCGCGCCACCGTCTCGTCCGCGCGCTCCTGCCAGCGCTTCTGCATCTCCTCGAAGCGGCGCTCCATCTCGCGCAGTTGCTCGGCTTCCTTCTTCTCCCAGTCGAGCTTCAGCCGCCGCTCCGCCGCCGCCAGATTGGAACGCTCCCGCTCCATCTGCGCCCGCTCCACGCCCGTCTCCGCCAGCCGCTTGTGCAGATTCGCAATCAGCTCGGAAAGCTCAATCTCCTGCGTGCTCAGCGACGCCCGCGCCCGCCGCATGATGTCTTCCGGCATCCCCAGCCGCTGCGCAATATCGAGCCCCGCCGACTTCCCCGGCAGCCCCACCTGCAGCTGATACGTCGGCGCCAGCGTCTCCTCGTCGAACCCCATCGACGCATTCAGCACCGTCTTCGTATTCGCCCCGTAAATCTTCAGCGCCGTCAGATGCGTCGACGCCAGCGTATACGCCCCCGCCGCGCGGAAGTGATCCACCAGCGCCACGCCCAGCGCGCCGCCCTCTTCCGGATCCGTCGCCGACCCGATCTCATCCAGCAGCACCAGCGACGCCGGCGTCACATCCAGCGCCATCTCCCGCAGCCTCGCCACATGCGCCGAAAACGTACTCAGATTCTGCGCAATCGACTGGTTGTCGCCAATGTCCGCCAGCACCTGCTCGAAAAACGGCAGCTCCGCGCTCGTGCACGGCACCGGCAATCCCGCCTGCGCCATCAGCGCGATCACGCCCGTCGTCTTCAGCGTCACCGTCTTGCCGCCCGTGTTCGGACCGCTGATCAGCAGCGTCCGGCAGCTCTGGTCCAGCGTCAGCGTAAACGGCACCACCCGCCCTTTACTCTTTCGCATCACATCGATCAGCAGCGGATGCCGCGCATTCTCCAGCCGCAGCCGTTCGCCGAACACCGGCACCGCGCAATCGAAATCCGTCGCAAACCGCGCCTTGGCGAAAATCAGATCGAGCGCCGCCATCACCCCTGTCGCGGCCCGAATCTCCGCCGCATGCACCCGCAGCCGCGCCGTCAGTTCCTTGAGGATGCGGAAAACCTCGCGCGCCTCTTCTTCCTGCAGCCGCACCAGTTCGTTATTCAGATCGATCGTGTCCAGTGGTTCCAGAAACACCGTCTGTCCGGTCGAACTCGCCCCGTGAATCACCCCCGCCAGCTTCCGCCGCTGCCCCGCGATCACCGGCACCACGAAGCGTTCATTCCGCAGCGTCACGTACTCTTCCTGCAGCACGCCCTCGTCGCGATGCGCCCGCAGAAACTTCTCCAGCGACTCCTGTATCGCCTTGCGCTGCCTCTCCATCTCCCGCCGCACTTTGTGCAGGTGCGGACTCGCCGTATCCAGCACCGTCCCGTCCGCCGAGATCTTTCCTTCCACGCTTTCCAGCAGCTGCCGGAAGTCGCCAATCCTGCCCGCCCGCTCCCCCAGCAGCGGAAACCGCTCGCCCGCCGCGTTCAGATTCGACGCCGCATCCGCCGCCCGGTCCAGAAACGCAATCAGATCGAAGATCTCCCGCGGCTCCAGCGCCGCGCCTTCAATATGCAGCTTCTGCACCGGCACCGTCACATCCGGCAGCCCGTTGAAATTCACCCGGATCGTGGAACCGCCGCCCGCCACCGGCGCCGATCCCGCCGCCTTCAGATAAAGGATCGCCTCGCCGCACTCCGCCAGCGCCCGCTCCGCCTGCCTCCGGTCGCGGCCCGGTTCCACCAGCGCCAGTTCCGCCGCGCCCATCGGACTCCCCACGTACCGCGCAACCAGCCCGCGCACCTGCTCCCACTCCAGCGCGCCACGCGCAAATTCCGCCTCGCCCGTGATCTCTACCTGTTCCTCAGCCACTCAAAGCCCTTCCGGATCACTCCCGCCGTACCTTCCGTGATCAGCATCCCGTCCAGCTCGTCTTCCGCCACCCACCGCACCGCGCTCGCATCGTCGCCCGCCTGCAGCACGCCGCCGGTCATCCGGCAGATGTAATCGACGAGCACGTAGTGATACTCGGCCTTCCCCTCGCCGTCCCGAATAATCCGCTCGAACACTTCGAGCAGATGTTCGATCTCCACCTCGAGCCCCGTCTCCTCCCGCACCTCGCGCCGCATCGCCGCCTCCAGCCGCTCGCCCATCTCGACGAGCCCGCCCGGCAGCGACCACCACCCCTTCAGCGGCTCCTTCCCCCGCTCCACCATCAGGACGCGCCCCTCCACCACGATCATCGCCCCCACCCCGAGCAACGGCCGCGCCGAATAGCGCCTCGAATTCGCTTCCTGTCCGCTAATACTGCAGCGCTCCCTTCACGCCTGCCTGAATTCGATAAACATCCGCCCGCGCCGAAACGAACAGATACTCCAGTTCCGCCCCGCCAAACGTGCAGTTCGTGCAGTCGGTGGAATCGATCATCGTCCGCTCCAGCTTTCCCGCCGCGCTGTACACCGCAATCCCGCGCGCCGCCACGTACAACCGGCCCTCGGCATCCGTCCGCATCCCGCCCGGCACTCCGGCAACGCCGGTCACGAAGTCGCGCGGCTTGTCCACTTCGCCGTTGCGCCCCACCTCGAACGCCACCACCGCATGACGATCCGCATCCGCCACATACAGCGTCCGCCCGTCCGCCGTCAGCGCCAGCCCGCCCGGCCGCGTCTGCCACCGCGCCACCGCCGCCATCTCGCCCTTTGGACTCACGTGGAACACGCCGTAAAAATCCAGCGCCCGCCTCTCCACCGCGCTCCCGAACGCCGGGTCGGTGAAGTACGCGTGCCCGTCGCGCCGCACCGTCACATCGTTCGGCCCGTTCAGCTTCCTGCCTTCAAACGATTCCGCCAGCGTTTCGCTCTTGCCCTTCAGATCGGTCCGCGTCACCCGCCGCGCGCCGGTCTCGCACACGTACAGTCGCGCCTGCGCATCGAATGCCACCCCCGCCGCGCCGCCCTCGCTGGCCATCAGTTCGGATACACCGGCGTCGCCCGTCTTCAGCCGCAGGACCTTCTTCTGCCGGCCGTCCGCAATCGCCAGCCAGCCCGAACGCGACCATGCCAGCCCATCGGCAAACTTCAGCCCCGCCGCAACTCGCAGCGATTCATATGTGGGATTGTCTGTGGGCTTGTCCGGCAAACTGCTGGCCTGTTCTCAGCCGCGCCGCCCGTCGGCGAGTCTTCAGTCTGCGGCTGCCAAATATCCAAATTACGGATGCGCGACCTGCAGCTTATTCGTCACGCTCTTCACGCCGTCCACCTTCTTGGCCAGCTTCTCGGCCTTGGACTTCTGCTTCTCTTCTTCCACGCGGCCCTCCAGCGTCACCACCCCGGCCTTCACATCCACCTTGATGTTGCCGCCCTTGACCTCGGTGTCCGCCGCCAGCTTTTGCATGATCGTATCGGCAATGAAATCGTCCGACGCCGGCTTGCCCGCCCCGTAAGCGCCGGCCAGCAGAGTCAGAAAAAGCACCGCGGAACTGAGAACGCGCTTAATTGTCATCTCTTCCGGTCATTGTACGCCAATCGATGGTGTTCAAAAACGCCGCCTTTTCGCGCCACGCCGATTCCACCTTCACATGCAGATCCAGGAAGATCTTCACACCGAAAAATGCTTCCATCTCCTGCCTCGCCAGCGTGCCGATCTCCTTCAGCATCGAACCCTGCTTGCCGATGATGATCCCCTTCTGCCCCTCGCGCTCCACCGCAATCGTCGCGTAAATGCGGATCAGTCGCTTCGCTTCTTCCCACTTATCGATCAGCACCGTCGTCGAATGCGGCACCTCCTGCTGCGTCGCCGCCAGAATCTGTTCGCGAATCAGTTCCGCCGCCAGAAAACGCGCCGGCTGATCGGTAAACTGATCCTCCGGAAAATACTCCGGTCCCTCCGGCAGCCGCTTCAGTACCGCCGCCTTCAGCAGTTCCAGCCCCTCGCCCGTCGCCGCCGAAAGCGGAATGAACTCGGCGAAGTCGCGCCGCTTCTGATATTCATCGAGCAGCGGAATCATCTGATGCTTGCCCGGCAGCGCATCGATCTTGTTGAGCACCAGAATCACCGGCGGCCCCGCTTCGCGCAGCACGCTCAGCGCCTTCTCGTCCCCTTCGGCGAACTGCTTCGTCACATCCACCACGTAGATGAAAAGGTCGCGTTCTTCGAGTGACGCCCGCACCGCGTCCATCATCCGTTTGTTGATCGCGCTGTCGGATTTGTGAATCCCCGGCGTGTCCACGAACACCACCTGCGCTTCCGGCGTCGTCATCACGCCCTGAATCGCCGTGCGCGTGGTCTGCGGTTTGTCCGCCACAATCGACACCTTCTGCCCCACCAGCGCATTCAGCAGCGTCGATTTCCCTGCATTCGGGCGTCCCAGAATCGAAACGAACCCGGACTTATGTTCAGCCATTCTTGCTTTCTTTTTCCTTTGCCTCGCCGCTTCCGGCGGGCTCTTCCGTCCCGGACTTCACGCCGGCCGTCGCCTGGCTGAGCCGCACCTGCGCCACGCGCAGTTCATCGCTCGCCAGTACTTCCACCCGCAGTCCGTCTCTCTCTACCGTATCGCCTGGCTTCGGCACGCGCCCCAGCCACTCCATCACGAGGCCGCCGATCGTGGTCGATTCCACTTCGTCATCCGGCCGGAAACTCAGGATGTCCCCCACCCGCGCCAGATCGAAATTCCCCGACACCACATACCCGCCGCGCCCGTCCGGCTCCACGTCCGACCCCGGCTCGTGCTCGTCCCGGATCTCGCCCAGAATCACTTCCACCAGATCTTCCAGCGTTGCCAGTCCCGCCGTATTGCCGTACTCATCCACCACAATCACCATGTGCGCGTTCTCCTGCTGCATCTCCCGCAGCAGGTCGCTCACCGGTTTCGTCTCCGGCACATAACGCACCGGCCGCATCAGTTCCCGCACTGTGCGCACGGCCCGCTGGCTCTCGGCCACTTCGAACATATCGCGCACGTGCACGAACCCGACCACGTCGTCGATCGAAGTCTGCCACACCGGAATCCGCGAATACTGTTCCGTCACCACCAGCTGATGCAGCGCCTGCAGCGTCTGGTCTGCCTGAATGGTCACCATGTTCGGCCGCGCCGTCATCACTTCGCGCACCA
>CAIKMJ010000034.1 GCA_903828455.1 uncultured Acidobacteriia bacterium
CAATCGCGCTATCCCGAACCGGACGAAGATTCACCCGATGCCGATACGCCAAACAGCCAAATCGCACCCGAAAATACCAAAGAACCCCAGAACCAGTTGAAAACGCAGGACCGTCCAACCCAACCCGCACCCGCCGCAGCGCACAACGCGGCCCACAGCCCCCACCCGGCCACCCCGAACCCGGCCCCGTCGCCCGATTCGCGCCCCGCCACCCCGCCGCATCCCCCGTTCGGAGGCGAAAAACGAGCCGCCTGACCCACTCCCGCTCCTCCAGTCCGCAAGCAAGGCTCACAGGCACGCTGCACGTGTGCCCGCCCGCAATCGCCACCCGCGCAAACCAGGCGGACCCGAATCTTCCGCAAGCCATTGCGTCCGGCCGCTTCGCATCGGTCAATTCAGATAAGCTGGATGCAGGAGTGAGCGTGCAACTTTTCACTGGCCGGCTTCGTCTGGACGCTTATATGGATCGCGGCAACCTGCTCTCTCGCAGCGGCGCTCTCGCTGCGTTCGCGCTGCTCGCCGCCTCGGCCTGCCCGGCGCAGATCAGCTTCCCCGGCCAATACCCCGGCGGCCAATACCCCGGTGGCCAATACCCCGGCGGCCAATATCCCGGTGGCCAATACCCGGGCACACAATATCCCGGCTCCCAGTCCCCCGCCAGCGGCCGCCGCGGCCAGCAGACATCGCCGAACTCCGGCACCACCAGCAGTTCTCAGACCTCCGCCTTCCACCAGACCATCGCCGGCATGCTGCGCCGCGTCTCCTCCGGCTCCGTCGTCGTCGAAGCGGACGACCGCCGCATCGTCTCCGCCACCCTCAACAGCTCCTCCCGTCTCTCCAAGATCGCCGACGGCCAGGGCACCGTCGTCGCCCGCCTCGCCGACTTCCAGCCCGGCGACCACGTCACGCTCGACGTCACGCAGGACGACAACACCTCTTTCCGCGTCTTCGAAATGAAGCGCACCCGCATCGGCACCGATGACGAACAGCGCGCCGCGCTCCGTCCCATGGATTCCGATTCCCTGCCCATCGCTTCCGGCGGCGGCATCTCGGCCACCGGCGGCGGCTCGTCGAACTCCGCCGCGGCTTCCTCCGGCGACGACCCGGACCGCCCGCGCCTCAAGCGCTCCCCGTCCGCCAGTGACTCGGACGGCACGCCGGCACCGTCCGCCACAGCCGCTGATCGCCCCACCGTCGATCGACCCACCGCCGATCGACCCAGCGCTGATCGACCCACCGCCGTTCGTCCCACCGTCGTTCCGGATTACGATTCCTCTCGTTCCGCCACCATTGCTCGCCGCGCCGCCCCCGCGCCGGTCGCCGCCGCAACGCCCGATCCCGATGACCCCGGCCCGCCCCGTCTGACGCGCAATCGCGACGCAGCAACGCAGCGCGCCTCCGCCGCCCAGCCCGGCTACACCCAACCGGTCGACACCCAGCCGGTCGACACCCAGCCCGGCCCCCAGCAGACCGCCGCTCAGGACATGGACGACCTCTCCCCGCGCCGCCTCGACGCCCCGCCCGACCGCGGACTCCCCGTCGACCCCGGCGCCGCGCCTCTCCGCTCCAGCGGCAACAACATCATCGATCAGGCCCGCGCCGCCGCCGACGAGTTCGCCAATACCCTGCCCAACTACGAAGTCAAACAGTTCACCACCCGCTACCAGACCGAGCAGGCCAGGGGACGCCAGACCTCCTGGCGCGCCATCGACACCATCACCACCGACGTTAAGGCCGAAGGTGGCCGCGAAACCTACAGCAACCTGATGATCAACGGCCGCCGCTCCAATGAAGCGCCCGAAAAGACCGGTGCCTGGTCCACCGGCGAATTTTCCAGCGTCCTGCTCGACGTTCTCTCGCCCTGGACCGACGCGGAGTTTCGCAACAAACGCACCACCACCATCGTCAACCACTCCGCCATCCGCTATGAGTTTTCCGTCGATCAGCCCAACTCGCACTGGCACGTGACCACCGAGTCACAGTCCTACGCCCCGGCCTACAGCGGCGCCATCTGGATCGACGCCCAGAACTTCCGCGTGCTCCGCATCGAGATGTCCGCCCGCGACATGCCGCGCGGCTTCCCCCTCGACACCGTCGAATCCGCCGTGGATTACGATTATGTCCGCCTCGGCGATTCGCAGCTCTACCTGCTGCCCACCCACGCCGAAAACCTGACCTGCGCCCGCGGCACCGCCGACTGCCAGCGCAACGTCACCGAATTTCGCAATTATAAGAAGTTCAGCGCCGACACCTCGATCACCTTCGGGACACCCGACCAGTAATCGCATCGGCCCGCACGGCACATCGGCCCGCACGGCACATCGGTCCGCACGGCGCATCGGTCCGCGCGGCACATCGGCCGGCACGGCGCTTGCCGTTACGGCATCTGAAAGCTGAACGACTCGCCCAGGTAGACCCGCTTCACTTCCGGGTCGCGCGCCAGCGTGTCCGGGCTGCCCGTGCGGAAGATCTTGCCGTCGTTGATGATGTACGCCCGGTCCGTCACGCTCAGCGTCTCGCGCACGTTGTGGTCAGTCACCAGGATGCCCAGCCCGTCGCGCTTCAGGTCCAGAATGATGCGCTGCAGCTCCAGCACCTGAATCGGGTCGATGCCCGAAAACGGCTCGTCCAGCAGCAGGAAGCTCGGATCGATCGCCAGCGACCGCGCGATCTCCACCCGGCGCCGCTCGCCGCCCGACAGCACGTAGCCCTTGCTGCGCCGCACCGTCCCGAGGCCCATCTGGTCGATCAGCTGATTCATCCGGTCGCGCCGCTGCCGGCCCGGCATCTTGCGCGTCTCCAGAATCGCCATCAGATTCTCTTCCACCGACAGCTTCCGGAACACCGAAGCCTCCTGCGGCAGGTAACTGATCCCGTGCCGCGCCCGCTGGAACATCGCCATATCGGTCAGGTCCGTGCCGTCCAGCAGCACCTTCCCCGAATCCGGGCTGATCAGCCCCACCACCATGTAGAACGACGTGGTCTTGCCCGCCCCGTTCGGCCCCAGCAGCCCGACAATCTCGCCCCGCTCCACGCGCAGCGACACGTCATTCACCACGCGCCGGCCGCGGTAGGACTTCGAGATCTCGACTGTTTCCAGCTTCTGCATCAGGACTTTTTGCGGAGGTGCGACTGCGTCTTCGGCTCTTTCGCGTCTTTCTTCTGATCCGGCGCGCCATCTACCAGCAGCCGGTCGTCGTTGGTAAAGTAAGTCAGCTTGTCGCCCTTTGTACTACCCCGCTTCGAGTCCTGAAGTTGCGGTGCGCCGCCGGAAAGGACGATTTTCCCCTCGCCCGTGTAGTACTCGGCGTGCTCGCTGTTCCCCACTCGCTGCCGGTCCGCGGCGAACTGCACAATCTCCACTTTACCGTCACTGAACGCGTGGTTCAGCCGCGAATCCGCGCCCGAATTTTCTTCGTTCAGCCACGCCTGCAGCGCTTCGCTCTTCACCGTCATCGACGGCCGCCAGAAATCCACCCCGCCCGTGTAGTGCGCCTGCCGGTCCGCATCGGTGTAGACCATGTGCTGCGCCTTCACCACGGTCGCCGTGGGACGCATCTCATCCTGGAACTGCGTCACCACTTTGCCATCCGCCAGCAGCGTCTTCCGGTCGCGGTCGATATCGATCCGCTCCGCCTGAATCCGGTTCGAAGCCTGCCACACCGCCGCATTGCCCGCATAATGCAGCACGTGATTGCGATTGGCCGACGTTACGCGGTCCGCCGACCCCTGCGTCGGCGCGCTCTTATCCAGCATGGCCGAAGATTCGTTCTTCTGATCCGCCAGTCGCACCGTAACCGCGTGCCCGCGCGCGTCGAAGTCCCCGGTCGCCTGATCCAGCACAATCTGATCCGCCGTCGTGGACCCCGTGTCGTCGGCAATCCGCGCCCCGCGCTCCAGCGTCATCACGTTCTTCTCGTTCTCCAGCGTGGCGCTTTCCGCCTGCGCCTTGCGCTCCGCCTCCGCATAGCGGAAGTCGCCGCTCTGCTTCATCGTGCGGACTTCGCCCTTTTCGTCGAACGCCACATCCAGCGTCCGGCTGCTGGTGTACGCCGTCGCCAGCGAACCACGCTTGCGCCGCAGGTCCTCTTCCGATGGATACGTCTCGGTGGACGCCGCCGTGGCATGGAACGTCTGAATCTCGTTGCGTGCCCCGTAGCCCACTGTGATCCGATCCGCCTTCAGCAAACGGCGATGATGTCCGGCCTGGTTCGGCACAAACTCCATCGTCCCCGGCGTCATCGTCTCCACCTTGTTCAGTTCCCGCCCGCCCGGCTTCATGTAGACCTCAATGTGCTCGGACTTCATCAGCCGCGTATCCGCCGTATTGCCCTTTGGATCAGGCACCGGCTTCGATTCCAGCGAGCCGTGGCCGGTCGCCGTGGCCGCCGTGAGCACGGTCTCTTTCTCCGCCGTGGCGAACGTCATCCAGACCTGATCGCCGTTGATCGTCGTCAGCGACGTCGTCGAGTTCGCAATCAGCTTTGCGTGCCCCGTACCGTTCACCGACTGGATCGCGCCGGCATCGTCGTAGGCCACATGCAGCGCATCCGCCGAATAGTCCACGTCGCGGCCCGGCGTCTTATCGGTTCCATGCCCCGCCGCCGCGTCGATCCACTGGATCAGGCTCCCGTCGATCTTCACCGTGCTCTTTTGCGCGTTGATGATGTTCTGCTCCCGCGTGAGTCGGGACCACGGCTGCAGCACAAGAATCCCGGCCGTCTCGTTCCACTCCAGTTCGCCCGCCTCCACCTTCATCGAAGCGCTGCCCGGTTCCTTGCCGCGCAGATTCAGCGTCACGTCGTGCTCCAGATACAGCGCGTGTGTTTGCGGATCGTAGCGCGCGCCGGTGCACGTCCCGTCGCCATTCTCGAAGGTGAATGCCACGTGCTCATCGGTCACCGCCTGGCCGCTTTTGCTGTCGAAGTTGATTCCCGCTGTCGTGATGGTCGTCAGCTGGTGCGGCGGTTCGCCCGAAACCGGCACGTCCAGCGTGATCTCCGCCGCGCCCGGCGAATACAGCCGGTTGTCGCTCGTGCTGAACTCCGCCGCCTTGCTCTTTACGCGGTCGAAGTGCAGCCCGTCCTTCTGAAAGATGCGCAGTTCGATGTCGCCCAGTTCGGCGCGCGAACCATCCGCCGACTGACGGAAGCTTTTGGCGAACATTTTGACCTGCGGCTGCCCGTTGCCGCTCTGCCCCCACTCCCAGTCGTTCGCCATCGTCTTGGTGTCGAGCGACACCGCCGATGGAACCGGCCGTTGCTGGCTCTTCCGAACGGTCTGCTGAACCTGGTAGATTCGGAAGACGGCGGCGGAAACGAGAACAATGGCCAGCAGCAGGAGCCAGCGCAGACTTCGCATGGGGTCACTACCAGTTTAGCGGGCCTTCCGCTTTATGGAAGCCGGCCTGTTTCAGCCCGCCTACTTCAGCACGGCCGTCTTGAAGCTCGTCGTGATCTTCTTGAACGCTTCGAGCGCGTTGTAGACGATCGGGCAGTATGTCGCCCGGTCCGGCATCTGCCACATCCGGCTCTCGAATGAGCCCGCCCCGCGCATCAGATGCGGGAAGTCCCGGCACGTATCCGGCCGCGCGTCATAGATCGTGCAGTCGTTGCCGTCCAGAAAGATGCAGCCCGTCTCGCGCCGCCGCAGAATCGTCTCGTTCTTCTCGAATACGGACGAAGTCGTGTACTGCTCCAGCACCTGCTTCGGCGTAATCCGCAGATACTTCGCCAGGCGCTCGATGTCGCGCTTCGTGATGTCCGTCTCCGCCACCTTGCAGCAGTTGGCGCAGGCCCGGCAGTCGATCTGCTCCTCAATTTCTTCCGCCATCCGCCGAAAACGCAGCTCCGGAAAGTTCTGCCGCCGCAGATGCTTGCCGAAACGCTCGTTCTCCGGCTGGGCCTTTTCCCCCAGGCGTTTGATTTGGACCAGATCCGTTATCACTCTGTTCCAGCGTAGCGTGCCACAATGAGCGATAACGATGTCGCCCGACGCACAGGCCGCCACGGCCGACCCGACCATTGCCCGCTGGGACCGGTCCTTCTTCGGCCATCCGCGCGGCCTCGCCACCCTCTTCTTCACCGAAATGTGGGAGCGCTTCAGCTACTACGGCATGCGCGCGCTGCTCATCCTCTTCATGACCGCGACAGTCCAGCACGGCGGCCTCGGCTTTCCGGTGTCGAAGGCCGGCGCCATCTACGGTCTCTACACCTCGCTCGTCTACATCGTGGGCCTGCCCGGCGGCTGGCTGGCCGACCGCATCGTGGGACAGCGGCGGGCCGTGCTCTGGGGCGGCATCTTCATTGCCGCCGGCCACTTCACCATGGCCATTCCGGTCATCGAAATGTTTTACCTCGGGCTGGGCCTGATCGTCATTGGCACCGGCCTGCTGAAGCCGAACATCAGCACCATGGTGGGCTCGCTCTACACAGAGCAGGATGCGCGGCGCGACGGCGGCTTTTCCATCTTTTACATGGGGATCAACATCGGCGCCATGATCTCCCCGCTCGTCTGCGGCTACCTCGGCGAAAACATCAACTGGCATTACGGCTTCCTGTCGGCGGGCGTCGGCATGACGCTTGGCCTCATCCAGTACGTGCTCGGCATGAAGTATCTCGGAACGGCGGGCACCCGCGCCAATCGCACCTTCGAAGACACTCGTCTGCTGAAACGCTCGATCGCCGTCGCCGCGCTCGTGATTGCGGCCGGAATCGGCGTTGCCATGACCGGCGCCATAGAAATCTCCGCCAACAGCATTTCGAATGCTTTCGGAGTGATCCTTGCCGCCGTCTGCGTTGTCTTCTTCGCCTGGCTGTTCAACGCCAAAGGCTACACCACCGTGGAGAAGAAGCGCTTCCGCGCCATCATCGTCCTCTTCATCGCGTCAACACTCTTCTGGTCCGCCTTCGAACAGGCCGGCTCCACGCTCAACCTGTTCGCCGAACGCAACACCAACCTCCACGCGTGGGACTTCGCGCTCTGGGGCCTGTTCCGCGCCAGTTACTTCCAGAGCCTGAACTCGGTCTTCATCATCGCCCTCGCGCCGTTCTTCGCGTGGCTCTGGATACGCCTGAAGAAGAGCGAGCCCTCCAGCACCGGCAAGTTCTCCATCGGCCTGCTCTTCGTCGGACTCGGCTTCGCCATCCTCATTCCCGTCGCCACCGGCGCCAGCGTCAGTCCGTGGTGGCTCACCCTGACCTACCTGCTGCACACCATCGGCGAACTCTGCCTCAGCCCGGTCGGCCTCAGCGCCATGACCAAGCTCGCGCCGGCCCGCATGGTCGGCCTCATCATGGGCGTCTGGTTTCTTTCCATGTCGGTCGGCGACTACATCGGCGGCCGCCTCGCCTCCGTCTACGAAACGTTTCCGCTGCCGACCTTATTCGGAATCGTGGCGGCATTCTGCATCGTTGTGGCAGCCGGATTGCTGCTGCTGTTGAAGCCCATGCGTGAATTGATGGGAGGAGTGAATTAAGTGGCCCTTTGGGAAAAATACGCCGACCAGTTCCCCGTAACGAAGAAACTGACTTACCTGAACCACGCCGCCGTGGCGCCGCTGAGCCGCCGCGCCGCCGAAGCTATGCAGCATCTGGCGCAGGATGCCCTCGAATACGGCAGCCAGCACTACGCCGAGTGGATGGAAACCTACGACGGCGTGCGCCGCGCCACCGCCAAGCTCATCAATGCCACGCCCGAAGAGATCGCCATCGTCAAGAACACCTCCGAAGGCATCGCCACCTTTGCCATGGGCTTCGACTGGCAGCCGGGCGACGTGGTGGTCGCGTTCCTCGAAGAATTCCCGGCCAACTACTATCCGTGGAAGCGCCTCGAAGCGCGCGGCGTCGAAGTGCGCTGGCTGTCCGTCTTCGATCCGCTCGATAAGATCGACGCCGCCGCCAAAGGCGCGCGCCTGCTCGCCATCAGCTACGTGCAGTACCTGAGCGGCTATCGCGTCAACCTGCAGGCCATCGGCGAAATCTGCGCCAGCCACGGCTGCCTGTTTCTGGTCGATGCCATCCAGGGTCTTGGCGCCTTTCCCATCGATGTGCATCTCGATGACATCGACGTTCTCGCCGCCGACGGCCACAAGTGGCTGCTCGGACCCGAAGGCTGCGGCGTCCTCTACATCCGCCGCGACCTGCAGGATGAAGTCGAGCCCCTCGAATTCGGCTGGACGAACGTCGCCGGCTACGCCGATTACGCCTCACGCGACATGAAGCTCCGCTCCGATGCCGGCCGCTACGAATGCGGCACGCTGAATACCATCGGCTGCTACGGCCTCCGCGCCGCGCTCGATCTGCTGCTCGAAATCGGCGTCGCCAATATCGCGCCGGACGTGCAGGCGCTCGGCGACCGCATCTGGAACGGCGTGCGCGAACTCGGCTTCGAAACGCTCGGCGTGCGCACACCGGAAACCGGCGCGGGCATCGTGAGCTTCCGTAAGCCGGGCATCGAAAGCCCGGTGATCGTGCGCCGGCTGCGCGAGGCCGGCATCATCGCCGCGCCGCGCCAGGGCTGGGTCCGAACCGCGCCGCACTTTTACATCGAGCCGGCGAAGATCGACGAAATGCTCAGTCTGCTGAAGAGCGTGTAGCCGGCTTACAGCCCGGCCTGCTTCCACAATTCGTCGACCCGCGCCTTCACGTCGGGAGCCATCTTCAGCACATCCGGCCACTCGCGCGTGAAGCCTTCGCCCGGCCACTTGCGCGTGGCATCCACGCCCATCTTGCTGCCGTAATTCACCAGCCGGCTGGCATGATCGAGCGAATCGATCGGCCCCATCGTGAACTGAATGTCGCGCTCCGGGTCGATGTTATTCAGCGCGCGCCAGGCCACTTCGCTGACGTTCTGCACGTCCACATCTTCATCCACCACCACGATGCACTTGGTGAACATCGCCTGGCCCAGACCCCAGATCGCGTTCATCACCTTGCGCGCGTGGCCCGGATAAGACTTGCGGATCGACACCAGCATGATGTTGTGGAAGATGCCTTCGGCCGGCATGCACATGTCGCGCACTTCGGGCAGCTGCAGACGCATCAGCGGCAGGAAGATGCGCTCGATTGCCTTGCCCATGTAGAAGTCTTCCATCGGCGGCGGACCAACAATCGTCGTCGCGTAAATCGGATCGCGCCGCTGCGTGATACACGTCACGTGGAAGACCGGGTACTGGTCGGCCAGCGAGTAGTAGCCGGTGTGATCGCCAAACGGCCCTTCCGTGCGCAGTTCGCCGAGGTTCACGTAGCCTTCGAGCACGATCTCCGCGTTCGCCGGCACTTCGATATCCACCGTCTGGCACTTCACCATCTCCACGGGACTGCCGCGCAGGAAGCCGGCGATCATCATCTCGTCGAGGTCGGGCGGCAGCGGCAGAATCGCCGAATACATCGTGGCCGGATCGGAGCCGATGGCCACCGCAACTTCCATGCGCGTCGACTTGCCGTCCGCCATCAGCCGCCGGTAGTGCTCGGCTCCCTGCTTGTGCGTCTGCCAGTGCATACCGGTGGTGCGCTCGTCGAACACCTGCATCCGGTACATCCCGCAGTTGCGCTTGCCGGTCTCGGGGTTCTTCGAAAACACCATCGGCAGCGTGATGAACGGCCCGCCGTCCTCCGGCCAGCACGTCAGCACCGGGTAATCGTAGAGCGAAAAGTTGTCGGTTTTGACGATCTCCTGGCACGGCCCTTTGGAAACAATCTTCGGAAAGAATGCGCCCATCTCGGCCAGCTTCGGCAGCATCTTCAGCTTGCCCAGCAGCCCTTCCGGCATGCGCATTTCCAGATATTCCGAAATGCGTTTGGCCACCGAATCGACCGAATCCACCTGCAGCGCAATCTCCATGCGCCGCATGCTGGCGAAGCTGTTGATCAGCACCGGAACATTCGACCCGCGCGGCTTCTCGAACAGCAGCGCCGGCCCGCCGCTCTTGACCGAACGGTCGGCAAATTCGGTGATTTCGAGACGCGGATCCACCTCGAAGGGGATCCGCTTCAGTTCGTTATTCTTTTCGAGTGCCGCGATAAATTCGCGAAGATCGTCGTAAGCCATGGGTTCAGTTCGCGCCTGTGCCTGTGCCTTCTATCATCGCAGGCGCGAACGCAAACCGGACTATTTGCGCGGCTTCACCGCGTAGGAGTACGCCACTTCGCCCTGCTTGTGCGCGGGCGTCTCATCCTTCGGCAGATAGGACCGGATGTAATCCACCTTCACGTTGTCCGGTGTCACCGACACGCGCAGGTGCCCGCCGCCCGGCAGGATGTCGCCGGCGTACGCGTCGGGGAACGGCGTCGAGTTGCTCGGGTCCGCCGGATTAGGCGTCTCCTGATACACGATGCCGTCCTTCACTTCATGCGCGAACAGATGATCGTGGCCCTGGAAGAAGATGGTCACGCCGGTCTTCACCATCAGCTGATGGATCGGCAGTTCCCAGCCCGGCCGCATCTTGTCGAACTCCCACTCGCCCTTGTGATTCTTCCCGCCCCACTCGTACAGATCGGCCAGTTTGATGCCGCCGCGATCGATCCCCATCACGTGGTGCGTGAAGATGAACTTGTACTTTGCGTGGCTCTCTTCGAGCGTCTTCTTCAGCCACTTGTACTGCGCGTCGCCGAGGGTGCTGCCCCAGCCGATGCTCTCGAGCGTGTACGTGTAACCGTTCTTCGCTCCCTTGCGGTTGCTCTTGTCCTTATCCGGCCGCTCGAAGCCCACCTCGGTGCCAACCTGCGTCGGCGACTGCCAGTAGGGATCGATGGTCACGAACAGCGCGTCGCCCCAGGTCCACGCGTAATAATCGCGGCGCAGACCGACGAACTGGACGGGCTCGGTATCGCCCGTGTAAAAACCATCCGGCTCCGGCTGCGGATAGTAGAGGTTGCGCGCCTTGCCGGCCCACACGGCAACGTTATTCGGCGTGCCGTCCAGCAGGTACTTCGCCGCCTGCTCGTGATTGCCGTTGACCAGGAACAGCGGCGCCGAACTGGCCACCTTGCCGAAGAAAGCGCGCTGATTGATGTACAACTGGTTCACCACTTCGGGCGTCAGCGTCGTCAGCGTGTCCACGCTGAAGTCATCGCCGAGCGCGATATAGAAGTCGGGTTTCTCGCCGCGGACCTGCGCCAGCGTGCGGTCGAACATTGCGGCGTCGTACATCCGGTTCACGCGTTCGGGATGCGAATCGCCCTCCACGCCGAACACGAACGAACTGCCCGCCGGCCGCTGCGTCTGAAACGAATTTGCCTCGCCCGCCGTGTAGGCCGCCGCGCCCGGTTTGCGGTAGCGGAGACGGTAGCTGTAATGCGTATTGGGTTTCAGTTTGTCGACGACGAACTCGACCGGCACACCGCCCTTCGTGGTCTTCGCGGCCACCTTCGACGGATAGCTTCCCGCCTTCACGCCGTATTCAATGTACGCATCCATGTCGTCGGGCGCCAGCACGCTGAGCGTGATGGAATGGTCGGTCGGCCGCCCCAGCACCTGCGTCAGCGTCGTCACCACGGCTTTGGTGTCCGCCTTCATCGATTCCGGCGGCTGCTGCGCCTGCGAAAGCGTCACCACCACCGCCAGCATGCTGGCGCCGAAGATGGCGATCCCGGCCATCCCGTAATTGATCCGCGTGAGTTTCATGTCGTTATCCGTCCTGCTATTTTATGCCAATAAACAGTTGCGGCGCGGACTGCATCGTGATCCGATACAGTCCGCGCCGCGCTGGCTGCGTTTTTTGAGTGAAGCGGGTTACTTCTTCGGCAACACGACATAAGAGTCGGCAATTTCGCCGTTCTTATGCTGTGCGGTTTCCTTGGAAGGAATCCAGGTTTCCACGTAATCCACCTTGGTCTTTTCCGGCGAAACGGTCACGCGAAGGTAACCGGTGCCGCCGAGAACGGTGCCGTGAATGTAGTTGTACTGCTTGCCGCGGTTGCCGAGTTCGGTGCCGCTGGCGCTCGGCTGAGGGCCTTCCTGATACACGATGCCGTCCAGATCCTGCTTGGCATACGTGTGATCGTGGCCGTGGAAGTAGATGGACGCGTTGTTCTCCACCAGCAACTGGTGGATCGGCTTCGCCCAGCCCGGACGCGCCTTATCCCATCCCCACGTGCCATCGAGATTGTAACCGCCCATTTCGAGGTACTTCACCACTTCCACGCCGCCGCGCATCGCGCCGTCCATATCGAGACCGCCGATCAGGTTGTGCGAGAAGATGAACTTGTACTTCGCCTTGCTGCCTTCGAGCGTCGTCTTCAGCCAGTCGTACTGTTCCTTGCCGAGCGTCAGATTCCAGTCGCCGGCCATCTCGGGCGCCTGCGGGTGATTCCAGTACGGATCGAGCACGATGAAGAGCGCATCGCCCCACGTGAACGCGTAGTTGGCCTGGCGGACGCCGACGATCGCTTCTTCCTTCGTGCTGCCGGTGTAGAAGTTATTCGGAATCGGATTCGGGAAGTAGCGTTTGCGGGCCAGCGCATCGAGGATACCGATGTTGACGCCGTTGTTGCCGCCGCCCTTCTTACCAGCATCGGCATTGGCGTTGGCCGCCACGGCTGCCGTCGCGCCCTTTTCACCTTCGTGGTTGCCCATGGAAAGGAACAGCGCCGCCGAGTGGTTCAGGATGTCGTAGTAGGAGCGCATCAGCAGCATGCGGTCTTCCACGCCTTCCTTCGACTTCGGATTCAGCTTGTCGACGAAGAAGTTATCGCCGAGATCGACCATGAAGTCCGGCTTATCGGCCAGCATGTTCTTCAGGCTGAGGGCGTAGGTTTCGTCGCTCGAGCGTTCGTCCATGTGCGGGTCGAACTGCACCGTGAAGGTGTAGGTGCTGCCGGCGGGACGCGCGGTGTGGAAGGTGTGCTCGGCGCGGGCGATGTATTCGCCGTTGCCTTCGCGATAACGCATCCGGTAGAAGTATTGAGTATTCGCCTTCAGCTTCTGGATCTCGACGTTGAACGGCTCGCCGGCCGGATACTTCGCGGGCGCGGTCTTGCCCGTATACGAACCCGGCTTGGTGCCGTATTCGTAGTAAGCTTCGATCGCCTTCACCGGAGCCGCGTCGATCGTCACCGTGGTATCGGTGGGACGCCCGATCAGTTCCTGCGCCGAAAACATGGGGTCGGGATTGTACCGCTTATGCTCGCCGAGGCCGCTGTTCGAGGGAGCCGGGTGCGTCACCAGAGCAGGATTCACCGAATCCGCAAAGTCCGAACCGCCCTTCTTTTCCTGTTTGCCCTGCTGGCCGGCTGCGTTCGGGGCCTGGATCACCAGCACCACCGCCGCAGTGAGCAGCGCGGCGCCGACGCCGATTTTTTGACTTGCCTTCATAAGTTACTCAATACCTCTTCTTCAGAATGAGCGTTCGGGGGGACCCGGTCGCCAATTATATATCAAATATTCCGGGACCCAATACTCAGAAGCCCGGCACTTCCGAACCTGCTGCGCAAAAACCTGGTACTTACAAACCTAGTACTTCGGAACCTTCGGATCGACCTTGTCGCTCCATGCCAGGATTCCGCCTGTCATGTTACGCGCCTGCGTAAATCCGTTCTGTTTCAGGAAGTCGACCGCTTTCGCGCTCCGGCCGCCCATCTTGCAATGCACCACCAGCTCCGCGTTCTTGTCGCCAAGCTCCGCGTAACGCTTCGGCAGTTCGTTCAGCGGGATCAGCACCGACCCCGGGATCCGGCAGATCTGGAATTCATGCGGCTCGCGCACATCGAGCAGCGTGAACCGATCGCCGCGATCCTGCTTCGCCTTCACTTCCACCGGATCGATATCGCTCGTCATCACAGCCGCCTCCGCCGGACCTTCGGCGTGTGGCACGCCGCAAAACTGCACATAGTCGATCAGCGCCTTCACCGTCGGGTTGTCGCCGCAGACCGGGCACTCGGGATCGCGCCGCAGCTTCATCTCGCGGAACTTCATCCCGAGAGCGTCATACAACATCAGCCGCCCGACCAGCGTGTCGCCGATCCCGAGAATCAGCTTCACCGTTTCCGTCGCCTGCACCAGACCGATGATGCCGGGCAGAATTCCCAGCACTCCGCCCTCGGCGCAGCTCGGCACAAGACCCGGAGGCGGCGGCTCCGGATACAGGCAGCGATAGCACGGCCCGCCCGGATAGGCGAACACCGTCGCCTGACCTTCGAAGCGGAAGATGGAACCGTAAACGTTCGGCTTGCCCATCAGCACGCAGGCGTCGTTGACTAAGTAGCGCGTGGGGAAGTTATCCGTGCCGTCCACGATGATGTCGTAGTCGCGGAAGATCTCCATCGCGTTCTCGCTCGAAAGCGCCGTCTCATGACGGTCCAGCTTCACGAACGGGTTGATGTCGGTCATCGTCTCAATGGCCGAATCGAGCTTTTTCTTGCCCACGTCCTTGGTGCCGTGGATCACCTGGCGCTGCAGGTTGGTGAAATCGACCACGTCGAAATCCACCAGGCCGATGCGCCCGATGCCCGCCGCCGCCAGATACATGCCGAGCGGCGCACCGAGTCCGCCCGTGCCCACCAGCAGCACGCTCGCCTGCTTCAGCTTCAGCTGGCCTTCCATACCCACTTCGGGCATGATCAGGTGCCGGCTGTAGCGAAGGATCTCTTCTTTGGAAAGGGTTACTTCAGACATGACCGCCTGCGATGCTGGGCACGATGGACACGGTATCGCTGTCCTTCACCGCGGTCGCCACTTTATCCATAAATCGAATGTCTTCGTCATTCAAATAGACGTTAACGAAACTTCGAAGTTTCCCCTCGTCTGTAAATAAATGTTTTTTGAGGTCGGGGAAACGCGCGGTAAGTGCTCCCAGCACTTCACCGACGGTTGCGCCGCCCAGTTCAATGCTGTCATTCTTCTCCGCGAACTGCCGGAGGGGCGTGGGGATCATGATACGGGCCATGTTAGTTCCTCTTTATCTGCGTGTGTCTGCTCGGCATTGGGTAGCCAGCTGTTGGCGTGGTCGAATTTGCCGTTCTGAATCGACAGAACGACAAACGAGTACCACGGACAGGAATTCTTCAAATCGGTTTCCGAAAAATATGCGCCGCAATCGGGATGCGAATGGTAGATGCCGATCAGATCCAGCTTCCGTTCGCGCGCTTCGCGGTCGGCGCGCAGCAGGTCTTCCGGACGCAGTTCGTAGCGGGCGGCCTGCGATCCGGCCGAAACGTTGTCCAGCGCCAGCGCAATCGTCACCACCTTCTTCTCGCCGTCGATGGTGCCGATCATCGCGCCGCAGCATTCGTTCGGATACGCCGCCTGCGCATGGTTCACCATTTCGCGCCAGGGGCCGCGTTCAATATCGATCATGATTCAGTCTTCCGTTTCGTCCCAGAAATGTTCGCTCAGATACTTATCGGCGCTGTCGCAAAGGATGGTCACGATCACACCCTTTTTGCCCTGCGCGTGCAGTTCGCGCGCAACCTTGACCGCCGCCACCACGTTACCGCCCGCCGAAATGCCGCCCAGAATGCCTTCCACCCTGGCCATGCGCTTCACCATTTTGTGGCAATCCTCGGTTTCGATTTCCAGATTGCGGTCGGCCACGGTTTCGTCGTAGATGCCCGGCACAATCGCGGTCGGCATGTGCTTGGTGCCTTCGATCCCGTGGAAGCCCACCGAAGGCTGCGCCGAGAAGCACTGCACGCCCGGCACATCCCGCTTGAGCCGCCGGCTGTTGCCGATGAACGTTCCGCTGGTGCCGAGCAGCGCCACGAAGTGCGTGATGCGTCCGCCGGTCTGCGCGATGATCTCGGGCGCGGTGGTCTCGAAGTGCGCCTGCCAGTTGGCCGGATTGTTGTACTGATCGGGATAGAAATACCGGTCCGGATCCTTCGCGTACATTTCGCGCACGCGGCGGATGGCTCCGTCCGAACCCTCGTCGCCCGGCGTCAGCACCAGTTCCGCGCCATAGGCGGCGAGGATGCGCTTGCGTTCCATTGACGCGTTCATCGGCAGGCAGAGCTTCACCTTATAACCGCGCGCCGCGCCGAACATGGCGTACGCGATGCCGGTGTTGCCGCTGGTGGCGTCGATCAGCGTCTTGTCTTTGGTCAGCTTGCCGGTGCGCTCGCCGTCCTGAATCATGTTCAGCGCCGCGCGGTCTTTGACGGAACCGCCCGGATTGAAGTACTCGGCCTTGGCGTAAATCTCAATGCCGGGAAACTCCGCCGCGATCTTTTCGAGCCGCAGCAGAGGCGTGTTGCCCACATTTCCGATTACATCGTGCGCCATGCGAGGCGCGAATTGGGTGCCGGTCATGGATTCTGGACTTTCCCCATCTTACAATTGGTCCGCGCACAACGCCCGCCCGAGTGCTAGCCTGTGCGCTCCGTCACCGGCCTGCGCACCGACGCTGCCCAATTCGCCGTCCCTGCGCGTACAATATGGATTCTCTTGCGACGCCTTTTGATTCGCCCCGGCGCGATCGGCGATTTCATCGTCAGTCTCCCCGCGCTCGAAGCGCTCCGCGCTGACTATACAGAAGTCTGGTGCGCCGCGCCCAACGTCCCGCTCGCCCGCTTTGCCGACGCCGCCCGCTCCATCGCCTCCGTCGGCCTCGACCGCCTCGGCATCCTCGCCGCCGACGACGTCATCGAACGCCTGCGCGGCTTCGACTCCATCGTTTCCTGGTACGGCACACGGCGGCCGGACTTGCGCGAACTTGTCGCCCGCCTGAAACTGCCGTTCACCTTCTTCCCTGCCCTGCCTCCCGGCACTGCCATCCACGCAACGGATTTCTACAACAGTCAAGCCCGCAGTCTGGGTGCCGCACCCGCCTGCACGCCCCGCATCGCAGTGCCGCCCCTGCCACGAACCTTCGGCGTCATCCACCCTTTCGCCAGCGGCCCGGCCAAGCGCGCGCCTTTTTGCACGTTCGAAGCCAATTTTGCCGAACTGAGCCGCTCCATGCCCGTCCACTGGCTGGCCGGACCCGAAGACGGCCGCCCGGACTGGATGCGCTTTCCCGACCTCTACGACCTCGCCTGCTGGCTCGCCGGCGCGCGCATCTTCATCGGCAACGACTCCGGAATCTCCCACCTCGCCGCCGCCGTCGGCACCCCGGTGCAGGTGTACTTCCGCGCGACCGACCCGCGCGTCTGGTCTCCGCGCGGTCATTCGGTCAACGTCATCCGGCTCTGACGGCCCGCCAGTCACAGGCAGTTTTCGTTGAAGAAAAAAGACTTACACAGCGAGCCCGGCCCAGGCAATTTATAATCGGGGCGTCGTGAACCAGCGCATCGGGCTGCCGAGATGGCTTTGTTTTTTCGAGTCGCCCGGAGCTGCGGCGTCGTTGTGCGGCTTCAATCCGTGGCTTCGTTTTTTCAAATCGGCGTATTCCCGGATCGCGGGTCGCCATCCGGAGCAACTGCCTTGCTCAATCCGGGAAAATACCGCTAAGGCCGCAACAGCGGCACCACATGGCGGCGGCAGCATTCGGGCATTTCGGCACGCAGCGCATCGACCGCCTGCGCCGCCTTGCTCAGAAAATCCGGCGTCGCCTCGATCACCGTCCGACGCGGGTGGCTCGACCACGCTTCGGCGATCTTGCGGTCGGCCTCCACAGCCTCGGCTGCCGACTCGATGCGCAGCGGGTTCTCGTGGTTATAGCCGTTCGCCGCCGCCGGCGTCCGCAGATGGATCACCGCGTCATACCGCCGAATCTGCTCCTCGAGCGTTGTGCCGACCGAGGACCACAGGTCGTCGCCGTCGCCATCGCCTTCCGGACGCGGCCAGTACGCCGCGCCGTCCACCGTGCCGCGGTCGCAGATCAGGATCGCCGGCGCGTCGTGCTCCGCCATGCGCTCCATTTCGCGCTGGATATAGAAGATCGCGCGCTGCGACGCCTTGCGGTGCTCCGGTCCGCCGCCGCGCGGGAAGCCGCCGCCGAATACGATGCCCGCCGCCTCCGGCAGCACCCGCATGTGGCTGCAGAAAAAGTGGCGGATCACTTCGAGGATGGCCGTCTTGCCGGCGCCGGGTCCGCCCGTGAGCACAACGCGCCGGCGCTCATGCGGCTCTTTGCAGTCGCAGCTTCGCAAGGTCTACTTGACCCCCACGTAATGGGTGCGGTCCTTCTCGTTTTCGTTGCAGTAGGTTTCGAGGATGTCGGTGGCCGGCTGCAGTTCGTCGGTGAATTTGATGCTGAAGGGCCGCGTGTACATCTTCGGGTCGTTGAACGTCATTTCGATGTCCATGTGGCCGAAGTCGCGGCGCCGGTAGCGCTCGGTGAGGTGCAGCGCATCGCTGTGCGAGTGCCCCGCCGAATCGAGCCACGTCTTATCGTTGAAGCCGATGGTTTCCACCACGAAGGTGTCGCCGTCCCAGCGGCCGGTGGAATAGCCGAGCCACGCGGGGGTGGGGTCTTCGGGCAGTTTGCGGCCGTCGGTGTAGATCTGCCGGTAGGTGCCGTCGACCTCGTACAGGATCATGGTGATGCTGCGGCTCTGGATGATCTTGATGACTTCGTTGACGAAGTTGGTGGCCGGGATGCCCATGGGCAGGCAGAGGCTGCTGGTGGCATCGGGCGGCTCGGTGTTCTTCACGCCGGGCGGGACGCGCTGCAGCCGGACCTTCTTGCCGAGCTCGGTTTCGGGAACATCTTCGGGCTTCGTTTCGCGGAACAGATTGTTGGCGTAGGATTCAACGCGCGGCTGTCCGGCGCCGCCGGGCGTTCGCTGCTGGTGCCAGACGCCGCTGAGGTCGGGCCGGCCGTAAGGGTCTTTGGGAGTGGGGGCGGAAAGGTTCGGCTTGCCGTCGGCGGTCAGCGGTGTCCCCGCCGGGACGTAGTTCAGCCATTGCGCCTGCGCGGCGCCGGCGGAGATGGCGAGCGCTGCGTAAAGCAGGACATGTCGCATAGCAATCATCGTATATCAGGCGGCGGCCGACGGTGGCGCTTTGCCGCCGGCGGCAGGCTATTGGCGCGGATGCAGGGCCTGCGGATACTCGCTGGCGAGAAGCTGCCGGAGCTTCAGGCCGCCTTTGAGCGTGAAGCCGTTCATCCACGGCGTCTTTGGTTTGCGTTGCCGCGGAACGCCGGCCGGGGGCGAAGGCGGGGCTTCATTTCGCGTCGTTTTCGATCGGGTGGAATTCTGCGAGGGCATGGCCAATGGACCTCTTTCCGTTTTGATCTGCGCGGCGCGAACGGTTCACTTTGCGAAAACCGTTCGCGCCGCGCCGGGCTGCTCCTGACCGCTTAGAATCCGAACCGCAGACCGAACTGAATCTGCCGCGCGTTGCCGACCGTGGCCGTCACCTGACCCGCCGTGGGGTTAATGGTGCCGTTCGGGCCGGAGCCGTTCTGGAATACGTTGGTGTTCGGCGCACCCCAGTTCGGATGGTTCGGCAGGTTGAAGATCTCGGCCCGGAACTGCACGTTGAACTGTTCGGAAATCTTCTTCACCGCGACATTGCGGAGAAGCGCGAGATCGAGGTTGGAAAGTCCGGGGCCCGTCAGCGTGTTGCGGCCCAGGTTGCCGAGCGTTCCGGGCGTCTGCAGCTGGAACGCCTTCGGATCGAAGTACTGGTTCGGCCCGCCGAGAATCGGGTTATTGGAATAACCCGGCGCAAGGTTGGGCCGCGGCGAAGCGCCGTTGCCGAGACCGGAACGGTCAAAGCCGTCCAGGATATCGAGCGGCTGGCCGGTAAAGCGGGTGTAGATTCCGGTGAGCCGCCATCCGCCCGCAATCGCGTTGCGCCACGGAGTTTCCCACGTGCCGCTGAGGCGGAAGGCCTGTTTGCGGTTGAAGTTGGAAGGAGCGTAATCGATGCGGGCGTTGTAAGGATTCGACGGGATCACCGCCGAGCCGCCGCCGGCTTCGTTCATGGCGCCGGCCGAGCCGTTGTCGAGCGACTTGGAGTAGGTGTAGGAGGCCTGCATCTGCCAGTGCTGCGAGAAGCGATGGTTCATGGTGGCGAGCAGGCCGTTGTAGTTGGAGTTGCCGACCGTGTTGCGCAGAACCATGCCGGAGAAGTTGACATCAGCGCGCGGGTTCGGCGTCGTATTGCCGTTGGACGCAAGCGTACCCCACGTGCCGTTGAGCAGCTGTGGGGTGTTGAAGTCGCGACCCTGCAGCAGGTGGCGGCCCAGCCCGCCGGTGTAGCCGAGGGTGAAGATCATGCCGCGGCCAAGGTCGCGCTGCACGTTGAGGTTGTACTGCGTGTTCAGCGGCGTGCTGCCGGCGCCGTAGTACAGGCCGCCGTTGGTGCCGGGGAGCGGAGCCGCGGCGCCCGCGCCGAGGAACGGATTCGGGAAAGTGGGGTTGGTGCCGGTGCCGGCCAGGAACGGCAGCGTTCCCCAGTAAGAGGACGCCAGATCCTTCGCCGTCAGCAACTGATAGAAGATGCCGAAGCCGCCGCGAATGGACGTCTTGTGATCGGCAAACGGCGACCAGGCAAAGCCGGCGCGGGGGGCGAAATTCTTCTTCGAGATGTTGCTCTGCAGCACGTTCGGAACGGGGACGAAACTGTTGCCCGTTACGTAACCGCTGTTGAACTGCGTCACGTTGCTGAGCAGGTTGTTCACTTCGTTCGGGTTCGAACTCCATTCGTATCGCAGCCCGAGGTTCAGCGTGAGATTCCGGCTGTACTTCCACTCGTCCTGAATGTAGGGAGCGAGGAACGTGGTCCGCAGACCGCGGTTGGCATTGGTGTGGCCCGGCAGCGGCAGGGTTACCGACGACGGCTGCGCTTCGAGGAAAGTGAGGACGGTATTGAACGTGTAGGTGCCGCCGAGGTTGGTCGGGACAAATTCGTTGTCGTCAACACGGTCCATAGAGACGCCGGCGCGAATGTTGTGAGCCCCGTGCGTCAGGATGATGTCGTCGCCAACAATGTAGTGGGCCGGCCGCAGATAACTGGGCACGTTCTGGGAAATGCCGGCCACATTGCCGCCGACGCTGACGCGGCCGTTGGGCTGGGGCGGCGCGAAGGTCAGGGCCGCCAGTTGCGGACCAGACTGGGTTTCATCTTCGAGCGGGCGGCTGAAACTGACGCGCGCCAGGTTCACGAGGTTCGCCGACACGATGTGGCGTTCTTCGATGCTGGCGAAGTAGTTGGAGGTGATGTCGACTTCGGGGACGTCGTACACCGAACCCGGGCCGCCGGACTGCGTGGCGAAGGTGCCGTGATCGCGCACGGCGCGAACGAAGATGGAGTCTTTGTCGGAAATGGTGTAGTCGAGGCGGCCGAGCATGTAGTCTTCATTCGAGCGGCTGACGACGACCTGCGTGAGATTGCCGACGCCGTACTGCGTCGTGGGGCCGGTGGGGAACAAAGCCATGATGGGCGCGATGGAAGCCGGCAGGCCGACAAAGGCGAGACCGGTGGCGTTATTGCACGCAAACGTCTGCGGCGCGGGCGCGGGCGCGCCGCCGGGACCGGGAGGCGGGGGCGGCGGCGCACCGGGCACCGTGACGGTTCCGTTGGCAACGCCGCACGGCAGGTAGCCCTGATGAGCATTGGCATCCGGCAGGTTCGGCATCAGCTGTGAGCGGCCGGTGGGAGCGCGGAGGCCTTCGTAGTTCACAAAGTAGAAGAGTTTGTCCTTTTTGATCGGCCCGCCGAGGCTGCCGCCGAACTGATTGCGGTGATAGGTGGGAGGATGGGCGGTCGTGTTGCCTGGCCGGATGGTTGTATCGAACGGGCTGCGGGAATCCATGGCGCTGTTGCGGAAGAATTCGTAGAGCGAGCCGTGAATGCCGTTGCTGCCCGACTTGCTGGCTGCATTCATCACGCCGCCGTTGCCGCCGAACTGCGCAGTGTACGTATTGGTGAGAGTCTGGAACTGCGAGATGGCTTCGACGCCGAGCTGCGAACCCGTGGCGGCCGAGCCGGTGGCGTGGCCCCAGAAGCCGACGAAATTCTGGTTATCGATCAGCAGGCCCTGGCCGAGCGGGCGGGAGCCGGCCACGGAGTAGTTGTCCTGTTTGCCGTAAAAGCCGCCGCCTGTCGTCGGAACTGTGATGACGCCGGGAGCGAGCGTCATCAGCTGTTCGAAGTTGCGGCCGTTGAGCGGAAGATCCGTCATCTGCTGCGGTTCGACCAGAGTGGAAATTGCGGTCGACGACGTTTCCACCTGCGACACCTGGGATTCGACCGTGACCGTCTGCTGCGATTGACCGACAGGGAGAGAGAAATCGACAGTGGCTTCGGAGCCGACCGTGAGGTTAATCCCCTTATGCAGGACCGTTTCGAAGCCTGTCTGCGAGGCCTGGACCGTGTAATCGCCGACGATCAGTTCATCGACGCGATAGCGGCCCTGTCTGTCGGTGACGCGGTTCTCGGCAACGCCGGTGCCGACGTTCTTCACCGCCACTTTGGCGCCGGCGATGGCCGCGCCGGAAGGGTCGGTCACAGTGCCTGCGATGGTCGATGTGACGGTCTGCGCGAACACGCTGCTGAGCGTTGCCGTGGCGAACAGAAGTACGGCCGCCGCCGACAGCCGCCGCCGTGAATGCTGATTGGCTGTTGAAATCATGCTTTCTCCCGAAAAAGTAAAATCATCCTGCGGTTCTCTCACTGCTTTCCTGCTGACTTGTTTGCCGATGTACTGCGAGGCTTGCCGTAATAAACACGGGCCCAGCCTGTCTTTGGATCGCCGCCGGTGGGCGCGCCGACGGCGATGTCCGGCACGCCGTCGCCGTTGATGTCGCCAACGCCCATGCCGAAGCCGAGTCCGGTGGACGGGCCTTCGGCGTTGATGATGATGGGATCGGCGCCAAAACCTTTGGGACCGCCAAAGAAGACGTACACACCGCCGCCCGATTCGGCGGTAGCGACGGGACCGGACGTCACGAAGTCCGCATAACCGTCACCGTTCAGATCGCCGGCCGGCTGGACTTCGCGACCCAGACCGCTGCGGCCTTTGCCGAGCACGGTCCAGACACGGTCGGCGGAGAAGCCTTTGGGACCGCCGAGGTAGACGTACATCTTGCCCGCGGGGCCGGAGCCGCAGGAAAAGTCGCGGGCGCCGATGGCGACATCTTCAAAGCCGTCGCCGTTGACGTCGCCAACACCGGCCATGCCTTCGCCGAGATGGCTGCCGGGCGCTTCGCCGGAAATCTTCAGCGGAGTCTTGCTGATGCCTTTGGCGCTGCCGGCGTAGATGTACATGGCGCCGGGAACGGTGGTGTGGGTCCCGCCGCGGGTGAGGCCGGGAGCGCCGACGATCAGGTCGCGGTGGCCGTCGTGGCGGGAATCGGCGGCGCCGACCGAGCGGCCGAATTCGTCATTCGAGTGTTCGCCGACGGCGGTGAAGATGGGTTTGGGGTCGAAGCCCGTTTTGGTGCCCTTGTAGACGTAGACTTTGCCCTGATACTCGAGATCGCCGTTATAGCCCGACGCGCCGACGATCAGGTCTTTGATGCCGTCGCCGTTCATGTCGGCGAGAGCGAACGTGCGGCCATACTCGTCACCTTTGTGTTCACCCACCAGCGTCTGCGCGGGCGTGGCGCTGAGACCTTTGGGGCCGCCGAGGAAGAGGTAGACTTTGCCCTGATGAGTGCCGAGTCCGGCGTCGAAGCCATGCGCGCCGACGATGAGGTCGACGTAACCGTCGCCGTTGAAGTCGCCGGAAATCAGGGAGCGGCCGAATTCCCCGCCCTCGCCGCTGAGCACGATTGTAGGGGTGGCGGAAGCGCCGGTGGCGGATCCGGCGTACACGTATACCTTGTTTTTACCGGTGGCGCCGATCATCACGTCGGCAAAGCCGTCGCGATTGACGTCGCCGACCGCCACGTGTTCGCCGAACGAGTCGCGGGCGTCGGTGCCGTTGAATTGTACGAATGTCGGATTGAAGAGGCTGCCGAGGGGTTGGGTGGCGGACACCGCGCCGGGGCAATCCACGATCGGGCCGGGGGGCGGACCGGGGGGCGCGCCGGGACCTCCGCGGCCGGCGGGAGCACCGGGGGGCGGGGGGGCGTTTTGGGCGATCCCGTGGAACACGGTCGCCGAGAGCAGAATACAGCCTGCGACAACCGGGAGGTACTGGCGCGTTTTCAGATGGAGCCTCGTTTCGACATTTTCAGGTCGGGGAAATGGTGCTTTACGACTGGAAGAGATCCCCTCTGTAAATCTTTGTGGAACTAATTTATTTCAGTTCGGAGGCAAAATGGGTTTTTGACGGCTACGAAACAGCTACATGCGACAACATTTTGTTTTTCAATAAGTTAAGCCGTTGTTACAGGAAGCGGATACAGCTCGGCGGAGGTGGATTTCGCCTGTTACGGCGCAAGTTACAAGGGATGTTACAGGGCGGATCGGGGGGCGCTCGACCGGGCGGGATTCTGCCGGATGACTAATTCGGGCGCAGCGCGACCAGTTCGCTGTCGACGGGGACACCATGCTGGACGCGCACGCGGATTACGGCGGAGAAGGCGGGGATCTTGCCGTTCGTCCAGTCGAGGCGCTTCAGGAGAGCGGCCATTTGGTCTTCGGAACAGAGAAAGTCGGCGGCGGCCTGGGTGCCGTAGGTGGTGGTGCCGGCGGCAAACAGCATGTTCTGGGGATGCGCGCCGCTGCCCGGCCCGGATTCGATCAGCGCGTAATCTTCCATAACGGAGTAGGTGCCGGAAGCAAAGTAGACCGGCTCTTCGCCGGCCTGCGGCTGCAGGTTCACAATGCTGCGCTCGCCGCGGTGCGCGGGATCGGCCGAAGATCGCAACACAAAGTGCCGGCCGCGCGGAAGGTTCTTCGCCAGCAGATTTTCCGAAAGCGCGCCGACAAACATGAGGTCGCGGCCGCGGGTTTCATCCCAGTTCAGCATCCGCCCCTGCTCCACGAGGACGCGCCGCCCCATTTGCCGGTAAAGCTGCTCAAAGGAATCGACGGCCATCAGTTCGCCGACGCCGGTGTAGCCGCCAAAGATGGAATCCGCCGGGTCTTCGGCCTTCCTGCGCCGCATACCGGTTTCCGGCCGGCCGACAAATTCGGCGCTGCTGAAGATGACCAGCGGGGCATCGGGATTCTGCGAATAAGCGGTCCAGAAATTAGCGAGCTGCGGGTGGGCGCTGCGGAGGACCTCGATCGGCGTGGGAGCCGGGGGCCGCGGCGGGAGCTGCGTCCTGACACCGGACTGCGCCGGCACCGCGACGGTCGCCGTGCCGCGGTGGTAAACGAAATAAGCGAGCAGACAGGCAGCCACGCCGATTCCGAGGAGAGCGAGCCAGACCGGTGCGCGCGACGCGGCCGGGCGCGCCGGAGCGTGGGGCAGCAGCGGGGGCCGCGCCTCAAGGACGGGGCCGCGCATCTCAATCGCGATGGCGTTTGTGGGCGGGTGAACGGCCTCGCGGCGAACGAAGGTCACGCAGTAACCACCACGCGGCAGTTCCACGCGCCAGGGGTCTTCCGCGCCCGGACCGGCGTAGTATTCGGCAAGCTTGGCGCGCAGACGGCTGGCCTGCACGCGGGCAATGGAATCGAGACGGGGGTCGAAGTCTTCCGAACGGCCGAAGACTTCGCGGGCGATCTGATATTCCTTCACCGCTTCGGTGTCACCGGCGAGAGCGGCGTCGGCGAGAAAGCGCAGCAGGTGGCAGAGCGACTCCGATCCGCGAAGCAGCGGGCTGGCCAGAACGCGGTCAACACACTCCCGCTTTTCGTCGGATTGGCCGACGCGCGGCTCGGTTCGCGTCAATGCAGAAGTTCCCATGGAAGCGGCTGGTTGTCCGAGGAGTATATCACCAAAATTGCCCGAAAAACGCGGGCGCCGCGCACCTTGTGATGCCGATCACGCGCCCTGAACCGCACCCACATCAACTTGTTAAGAAAACATGAAGAAGCTGTGATAGACTCTATCCCCGGAGCCCTCAATTACGGTGCTCCCTTTCACGAAAGGATTCATCAGACGATGAAATTCAAACCAGCATTTTTGGGCATGACGCTATCGGTCAGCGCCCTGTTTACGCTTGCGGGAACGGCGTTTGCTGCCCAGGGGGATCCGGTCGCCGGCTACCAGCTGATCGCCACGATTGCGGTGCCGGGGGGCCTGACGAAGGATGACATCGTCTGGGCGGATGCTTCGACCGGCCGCGTGTACTATGCCGATGCGGGCCAGGCGACGGCGAATCCGGTTGTGCCGCCGCGGATCGTTGTCATCGACACGATCAACAACAAATTTGTGACGGCTATACCGCTGCCGGCGGCGCCGAACGGCGTTCTTTCGATCTCGCGCGCCCGTGAAATCTGGACGGGGCTTGCGGACAGCACGGTAGCAGTGATCAATACCGACACGAACACGATCACCAATATCATCAATGTGGGCGGAACGGGGCGCGCCGACGAACTCGGCTACGACCCGATCGACCGGCTGATCATGATCGCCAACGACAAGGACACTCCGGCCTTCGTCACATTCATCAATCAGCAGACCAAGGCGATCGTCAAGCGGCTGAATTTCGACGGCGTGCAGGCGCCGAACGCGACGGCCGGTCTGGAGCAACCGGTTTGGGATGCGGCGGCGGGAAAGTTCTACTTCACGGTGCCGGCGACAACGCCCAATCCCAAAGGTGAAGTGGAGGAAATCGACCCGGTGCAACTGAAGGTTGTGCGCTCGTTCCCAACCACGTGCGGGCCCGCCGGACTGGCACTGCTGCCGGCGCAGCGGCTGATTACGAGCTGCGGCGACGTGATCGACATTGCTTCGGGCAAGATTGTCACTACGGTAGCGGGCGTGGGCGCGGATGAAATCTGGTACAACTCCGGCGATAACCGCGTGTATTTTGGCGGCGGCACGGACAAGACGACGGTTCCGGTTGTGGACGGATCGACGTACGCGCTGCTTACGTCGCTTCAGGCGGGCGCACTGGCCGCGGCAGGAGCGCCGGCGCAGGCGGCGCAACGCGTGGCGGCGGATTCGGAATCGAACGAAATCGTCGTGCCCGTATCCAACCTGGGCGGAGTAGGCGCGGTGCAGATCTGGCGCAATGGCGCCTTCCTGAACGCGTTCCCCAGCCCGGTGCCGACCACCGGACCCGGCGCCTACACGACGACGCTCACCTGGTACGCGCCGAACGCGACCGAGGTGGAGATTCACGTGGGCAGCCCGAACGGCGTTTTATTCGCGCAGAACAGCAATCGCGGATCGGCCACCACCGGCCCGTGGGCAGTTCCGGGAACGAAGTTCTTCCTGCAGGACGTGACGGGCAACAAGGCGCTGACGGCGGATAATACGCTGGCCACCTACGTTGTTGGGCCGTAATTCGCGATCGAAACAGACGGCAGCACGGGTACGGAAAAGCCGGGCAGCGACGCCTCGAAGGAGGTCTCGCTGCCCGGCTTTTTTCGCCGCAGAGTTTTTGCGGAAGTGTGTGTGCCGCAGTGTTTTTGCCGAAGTTTGTGTGCCGAAAATGCTTAGTTCGGACGAACGTTGTTCTTGCCGGAGAGTTCCTTGCAGCCGTAAGCCACGTGCGGTTCGGCGGAGAGGCGGAGCACGTCGCTGCCGGTGAATTCCGTCTTCCAGTACACGGGATCCTGCGCGGCGTAGCTGCGCGTCAGGGTGAGCGCCCTCGGATCGAAGACGAAGCGCTCTTCCGCGTGCATCTTGTCGCTGAACGGCGTGCCGACCAGGTGCGCGAGGGTGCCGCTGGTGAAGCCGACCGTATCGACCACCAGCGTGTCGCCGTCCCAGCGGCCGATGGAGTCGCCGCCGAGGCTGGGCTTGATGGTTTTGGGGTGCTGCGAGTTCAGGCGAATGGTGCGGACGAAGTCCATGAAGCCGTAGGTGAGGACGATTTCCTTATCGGTCTGGGTGATCATGTTGACGTGCTGGTCGTAAGGCCACGCAAGAAAGATGTTGGAGATGGCGCACCTGAGGGTGGGGTCGTCATAGCGGGGATCGTACTTCGCGACGATGGCTTCGCCGGCGGGGGTCAGCTGCGGATAGTTGACACCGCCCCGGACTGCGATGCCGGGAGCGGCAACGGTTCGGCCGAAGCCGAGCGCGCCGCCCGGTCCACCGACGGAGAGCCAGTTGCCGGCGATATTCGGCTGACCGTTCGGCAGGCGTGCGGGACGGTTGCCGGCATCGGTCAGGAACTGCGGGCCGCGGGGGGCTTCGGGCGTGACGGTATCGCGGGCGGAGAATTCCTTGCCATCTTCACGAACCCAGGACGACATGACGCACACGTTGTCTTCGCGGCGGGCGGGCGAGCCTTTCACCGTGATGGTCGTGCCAGGGGCGAAGGTCTCCTGCGTCCAGCCGTTGCGGGCGAGCGAGACGCGCGCGGCCAGTTCGCAGCGCCACGGAGTCTTTTTGCCGTCGGCTCCGGTCACATCGAAGAAGACATACGAGTGCGGATTGACGAACTCGAATTTGGTGACCGTGCCTTTCACGGTGATTTTCTTTTCCAGATCGTAGTGCGGCGCGCCGGAATGGTGGGCGGCGGCCGGCGGCACAACGCTGAAAAGCAGGGCGGCGGCAAAGGCGAATGAACCGGCGCGGCAGGAAAGAATGGTCAGGGCAGGGCGCATATTTCTCGACCGATACTAGCAGAGAGTCCGGCACGAATGAGAGCTGCGTTAGGGTTGTCATGTGAGAGACGTGCTGAGGCGGTTTGCATGAGGGAAGCGGCGTGAACTTACGGCGTAAGAATGCGGCGGAGGGGGAGAGCGGCCCTGCGACCCGGGCCGCGATCCGGGCCGTGCTGCGCATCGCGCTGCCGCTGGCGCTGGCGGAACTGGGCTGGATGGCGATGGGGGTGGTCGACATCCTGATGGTAGGGCGGCTGCCGGACAGCGCGGTGGCGATCGGCGGGGCGAGCCTCGGCAATGCGATCTTCTTCGGCATCGCGGTGTTCGGGATCGGGCTGATGTCGGGGCTCGACACGCTGGTTTCGCATGCGTTCGGGGCCGGGGACATGAGGGATGCGAGGCGGTCGCTGGCCGGTGGAATCGGGCTGGCGCTCGGGGCATCGGCGAGCCTCGCGCTGGCGATCTATGCGGCGTTGCCGGTGCTGGGCCTGCTGCAGGTGACGCCGGAGGTGCGCGGGCAGGCGGAGGTTTACATCCGAATGCTGCTGTGGAGCCTGACGCCGCTCCTTCTCTATACGGTCTTTCGCCGCTACCTGCAGGGGATTCACTTCGTGCGGCCGGTGCCGTTTGTGCTGGTGACGGCGAATCTGGTGAATCTGGCGGGCAACTGGCTGTTCGTGTTCGGACACGGGCCGTTTCCGGCGATGGGGCTGAAGGGGTCGGCACTGGCCACGCTGTGCGCGCGCGTCTATCTGGCGGGTTGCCTGCTGGCGGCGGTGAAGTGGCGGGACCGGGCGGCATTCGGCGAGTTCCGGCCCGACTGGGCGCGGATGGTTCAACTGATTCGGCTGGGCTTGCCGGCGGCGATGTCGGTGGCCTTCGAAGTTGGCGTGTTCTGCGTGGTCACCGCGCTGGTGGGGACGCTGGGGGCGGTGAGTCTGGCGGCGCATACGGTGGCGCTGAATGCGGCTTCGCTCAGCTACACGGTGCCGCTGGGGATTTCGTCGGCGGCGGCGGTTTCGGTGGGGCGGGCGGTGGGGGCCGGCGACCGGCGGGGGGCGGCGCGAGCGGGATGGATGGCGATCGGGCTGGTGGTGGCGTGGGAAGTGATGACGTCGGTCTGCCTGCTGGTGCTGCCGAGGCAGATAGCGGGGGCTTATACAAGCGATGACCGGGTGATTTCCTTCGCGGTGACGCTTTTGGGGATCGCGGCCCTTTTTCAGGTTGGGGACGGATTGCAGGTGGTGGCGACGGGGGCGTTGCGGGGTTTGGGGAATACGCGGACGCCGATGGTGTGGAATCTGGTGGGGTATTGGGGGATCGGGCTGCCGCTGGGGTACTGGTTGTGTTTCGAGCGGGGGTTGGGGGCGCGGGGGCTGTGGTATGGGCTGTGTGCGGCGTTGTTGTTGATAGGTATAGGTTTAGCTGGAGTTTGGCGGCGCGCGGCGGGTTCCGGAGTAAATACTTGACACAAACACACGCATATTTTATTATCGACTTAGATTCACATTAAATGAATCCTACGCCAACGAAAGGAGTCGAAAATACCATGAGCACATCTGTTACTTTGGATCCATTTCAGGGCCTTCGCCACTTCGAGGACGCCATGACGCGGCTGATGAGCGAGCCGCGGGCGAGCCGTCCGTGGTCGCCGGCCGTGGACATTATTGAGAATGCCGACGCGCTGGTCCTCAAGGCGGACCTGCCGGAAGTGAAGATTGAAGACATCGACATCAGAGTGGAGAACCAGACGCTGACGCTGCGAGGCCAGCGGCGGTTCGAGAAGGACGACGCGGTGAAGGGCTATCACCGGATCGAGCGCAGCTACGGCGAGTTCGTACGGAGCTTTTCGGTCCCTTCCACGGTAGACACCGAGAACGTGCAGGCCGATTATAAAAACGGCGTGCTGACGATTACGCTGCCGAAGAAGGAAGCCGCCAAGCCGCGCCAGGTGAAAGTCGCGGTTCACAACTCGGAGAATTAAACCGGTTCGGAGAACCAAGTGCAGGGAGAATACGCGGGGCGGTGCTGCACCGCCTCGCTGGAGAAAACATATGCCATTCCGCTTTGACAAACTGACCCAGAAGGCGCAGGAAGGCCTGCAGGCGGCGCAGGAGATCGCCTCGCAGAATGGGCACCAGGCGCTGCATCCGCTGCATCTGCTGGTGGCGCTGACCGGGGAGCGCGAGGGAATCGTGCGGCCGGTGCTGGAAAAGTGCGGCGTGCAACCCGATCCGCTGGTGGCTGAGGCCGTGCGGCAGCTGAATTCCATCCCGAAGGTGAGCGGCAGCGGCGCGATTCAGGCCGGCCTGCAGATCACACCGGCGCTGAACCAGGTGCTGGAGGCGTCTTTCAAAGAAGCGGAAAAGTTCAAGGACGAGTACGTTTCCACCGAACATCTGCTGCTCGCCATGTCGGATCAGAAGTACGAGCCGGCCGGGAGTCTGCTGAACAAATCGGGCGCGGATCACGACGCGATCCTGAAGGCGCTGGTGGCGGTGCGGGGGACGCAGCGGGTGACGGATCAGAATCCGGAATCGAAGTATCAGGCGCTGGAGCGGTACGCGGTCGATCTGACCGAGCAGGCGCGGCGGGGCAAGCTGGACCCGGTGATCGGGCGCGATGAAGAGATTCGCCGCGTGATGCAGGTCCTGAGCCGCCGCACGAAGAACAATCCGGTGCTGATCGGCGAGCCGGGCGTGGGCAAGACGGCCATTGTGGAAGGCCTCGCGCAGCGTATTCTGCGCGGCGACGTGCCCGACCAGCTGCGCAATAAGAAGCTGGTGGCGATCGATCTGGGCCAGATGGTGGCCGGCACCAAGTTCCGCGGCGAATTCGAAGACCGGCTGAAGGCGGTGCTGAAGGAAATTACCGAATCGAACGGCGAGATCATCTGCTTCATCGATGAGCTGCACACGCTGGTGGGCGCGGGCGGGGCGGAGGGCGCAATCGACGCGGCCAATATGCTGAAGCCGGCGCTGGCGCGCGGCGAGCTGCGCTGCATCGGCGCCACCACGCTTTCCGAATACCGTAAGTACGTGGAAAAAGACGCGGCGCTGGCGCGGCGTTTCCAGACCGTGATGGTGGGCGAGCCGACGGTGGACGATACCATCGCGATTCTGCGCGGCCTCAAGGAGAAGTTCGAAATTCACCACAGCGTGCGGATCAAGGACTCGGCGATTGTGGCGGCGGCGGTGCTTTCGCATCGCTACATCACGGGCCGGTTCCTGCCGGATAAGGCCATCGATCTGGTCGATGAAGCCGGATCGGCGCTGAAGATTCAGATTGGCAGCATGCCGATTGAGATCGATAACCTCGAACGCCGCATTTCGCAGCTGGAAATCGAGCGTCAGGCGCTGAACCGGGAGACCGATGCGGCGTCGAAGGAACGTCTGCGCCATGCCGAGAACGAACTCGAGCGGCTGCGCGGCGAAGGCGCTGGCCTGAAGGAGCGCTGGAACAGGGAAAAGACCGCCATCACGCGCGTGCAGCAGATCAAGGAAGAGCAGGAGCACGCACGCGCCGATGAAGAGCGGGCCACGCGCACGGGCAACTGGGAAGAAGCGGCCAAGATCCGCTACGGCAAGATTGCGGAGCTGGAACGGAGCCTCGACCAGGCCAACCATGACCTTGAAGGCATCAAATCCGGCTCGCCGCTGCTCAAAGAAGAGATCGACGAGGAAGATATCGCGAGGATCGTGGCCAAGTGGACCGGCATTCCGGTTTCACGCATGCTCGAAGGCGAAGTGCAGAAGCTCATCCATATGGAAGACCGGCTGCATGAACGCGTGATCGGTCAGGATGAAGCGGTCTCGCTGGTGTCGAACGCCATTCGGCGCAACCGCGCCGGGCTGAGCGATCCGAACCGGCCGATCGGGAGCTTCATCTTCCTCGGTCCGACGGGCGTGGGCAAGACGGAGCTGGCGAAGGCGCTGGCCGAGTTCATGTTCGACGACGATAAGGCGATGGTGCGGGTCGATATGTCCGAGTACATGGAGAAGCACTCGGTGTCGCGGATGATCGGCGCGCCTCCCGGCTATGTGGGCTACGACGAAGGCGGGCAGCTGACCGAGCACGTGCGGCGGAAGCCGTACTCGGTGGTGCTGTTCGATGAAATCGAAAAAGGCCATCCGGACGTGTTCAACACGATGCTGCAGATTCTCGACGACGGCCGGCTGACCGATGGCCAGGGCCGAACGGTGGATTTCAAGAACACCGTGATCATCATGACGTCGAACGTGGGCAGCTCGATCATCCACGATTCCAGCCCCATTGGCTTCTCGGTGAACCAGAAGGGGAAGAACGGCCAGGAAGACGTCCGCAAGCGGCTGCTCGAAGCGCTGCGGCAGACTTTCAAGCCGGAATTCCTGAACCGCGTGGACGACATCATCGTCTTCAACAGCCTGTCGAAGGCGCATCTCGAAGTGATAATCGGGCTGCAGCTGAAGCGGGTGGAAGATCTGCTGGCGGGACGGGGACTGAAGCTCGAAGTGACCGAAGCGGCCAAGGCGGTGCTGATGGCCGACGGGTACGATTCGGCATACGGCGCGAGGCCGATGCGACGGTCGATCCAGAGGCTGATCCAGGATCCGCTGGCGCTGAAGCTGCTGGCTGGCGAGTACCTGGCGGGCGAGACGATCGTCGTCGACAAAGACGGCGACGGCGGCAAGCTCCGGTTCGAGAAGCACGAACCCGTAGCTGTCTGACGGGCTTCAACGGGAAGCGATTCGTAAGCAGGAAAAGAGCGCGGAGCGAGCCAATCGCCCCGCGCTTTTCTTTTGCGCGGCCATCCGATTGCCGCCGCGAAGACGTGCCGCGGGCCGTCCCCGAAAAACTACGAGGCGGTGGGGTATGATTCTAGATGGGTCAAAACGACCTGAAGTTGAGCTATTTCAGGGAGAAACACTTAAGGTAATGATGCAGTTTCGTGGCAACAAACTACCGGTCTTCGCCGCCTTTACGGCCGCCGCCGGACTGATGTCGTTGACGCTTGCGCCCTCCGCCCATGGACAGGCCGTCAACACCAAGGAAGTGGCAAAAGGGGAGACGTCCGGTCATTACTATAAGAACGTCACTTCCGCCGCGCTGAAGGACACCACGCCGAGCGATTTCATCGCCGCCATGGGCGTGATGACCGCGGCGCTGGGCTATGACTGCTCCAACTGCCATCCCGGCGCCGGTACCGATACCGTGGATTGGGTCACGGATAAGGACCGCAAGAAGGTTGTCGCCCGCAAGATGCTCGACATGGTGGTAGCCATCAACAAGACGCATTTTGCCGGCGTGCAGCAGGTGACCTGCTTCACCTGCCATCACGGGCTCGATCTGCCGACCACCAGCATCCAGCTGGACAAGCTCTACGGTGAGCCGCCAGACGAAAAGCGCGACATTGTGCCGGTGCAGGCGGGCGAACCGCCGGCTGCGCAGATTCTCGACGAATACATTACGGCTCTGGGCGGCGCGGCGAAGCTGGCGACCCTGAAGAGCTACGTGGCGACCGGCCTCAGCGTCGGTTACGAAGGCGCGGGCGGCAACGGCAACTTCCAGATTTTCGCCGAAGCCCCGGCCAAACGCGGCGTGTGGATCAGCTTCCCGGAACACCCGGACCGCGGCACGGCGGCCTGGACGTACGACGGCACGACTGGCTGGATCAGCCAGCCCCGCGCGTATCTGGGCAAGCTGCACCTCGACGGTAACGATCTGGCCGGCGCGAAGCTGGATTCGGTCCTCGCCTTCCCCGGCAATATCAAGACGGCCTTCAACACATGGCGCGTGGGACCGGAGGACGTGATCCACGACCACGAAGTGTATGTGGTGCAGGGCAGCAGCAACGGCCTGGTCGGCACGTTCTACTTCGACAAGAAGACCCACCTGATGGTGCGCTATGTGCGGCAGACGCCGACGCCTGCCGGACGCGTGAGCATCCAGCAGGATTTCGACGACTACCGCGAAGTACAGGGAATCAAGTTCCCCTTCAAGTACGCGTTCCTGTGGCTCGACGGACGCTTCTCCGCCGAAATCAAGGACGTGAAGATCAACGTTCCGGTGGAAGCGGCGAAGTTCGGCAAGCCGTAGTTTTACTCATCAACACAAACGCAGGCAGAACGCGGGACGGACCCAATCCGTCCCGCGTTTTTTATTGCGGCGGCGCGGACGGGCCCGCCGAACATGGCCTGGCGTGATCGCACAACGGTCTGCGCCATTTGCCGCAACCGGACGGAAGACGGCCTCCCCGGCCGATGCGCATTCACCGCTAAACCGAATATGATAAAGGGGATACCCATCATCATCGAGAACGGCTCAATTATTGCTTAAGCAGACTCAGCCGTTCGCAGTTCGCGACCAGGCCTGGGTTTGGTCCGATGCGGGTCGATGCCAGAAGCGAAGCAACTTGAGGAGAGAAATAAGAAAATGATGATGCAGGTTCGCCGTAAAGAACTAGCAATGGCCGCCACCGTCACGGCCTTCGTTGGACTGGTGTCCGTCTCGCTGGTGAGTCCGGCACAAGGACAGGTGGTTCACCCGCCGCCGGCTGCGAAGGGCGAGACGGCTGGTCACTACTACAAGAACGTCACCACGGCCACGCTGAAAGTGCTCTCGCCCAGCGATTTTCTGGGTGCGATGGGCGTGATGACCGCGGCGCTGGGCTATGACTGCTCGAACTGCCATCCGGGCGCCGGTACGGACGCGATGGACTGGGTGACGGATTCCAACCGCAAAAAGGTAGTGGCGCGCAAGATGGTGGACATGGTGGCCGCCATCAACAAGCAGAATTTTGCTGGTGCGCAGGCAGTGACCTGCTTCACGTGCCATCACGGACTCGATCTGCCGACCACCAGCATTCAGCTGGATAAGCTGTACGGTGAACCGCCGGACGAAAAGCGCGACATCGTTCCGGTGCAGGCGGGCGAGCCGCCGGTTACGCAGATTCTCGACGAATACGTGACGGCGCTCGGCGGCGCGGCGAAACTGGCGGCGGTGAAGAGCTACGTGGCGACCGGCGTCAGCGTGGGCTACGCGGGTGTGGGCGGCAATGCCAACTTCCAGGTGTTCGCCGAAGCTCCCAACAAGCGCGGCATGTGGATCAACTTCCCCGAGCACCCGGATCGCGGCATCGGCGCCTGGACCTTCGACGGCACGAATGGCTACATCAGCCAGCCCCGCGCCTACATGGGCGTGTGGAACCTCGACGGCAGCGACTTGCTGGGCGCGAAACTGGACGCGGTGCTGGGCTTCCCGCAGGGGATCAAAGCGTCGTTCCCGAACTGGCGCGTGGGCCCGGAAGATGTCATTCAGGGCAAGGAAGTCTACGTGGTGCAGGGCAGCACGGTGGGCAACACGCTGATCGGCACGTTCTACTTCGACAAGCAGACCCACCTGCTGATCCGCTACGTGCGGCAGACGCCGACGCCGATCGGCCGGGTCAGCATCCAGCAGGATTTCGAAGACTACAAGGAAGTGAACGGCGTGAAGTTCCCGTTCAAGTACTCGTTCCTGTGGCTGGACGGCCGCTTCACTGCCGAGATCAAGGAAATCAAAGTGAACGTCCCGGTAGACGCGGCGAAGCTCGGCAAACCGCAGGTCTAAAACCCAAAACAACGGCAACAGAGATCGGGGGGCTGGAGAAATCCGGCCCCCGATTTTTTTGTGCCCTGCGAATTGCGTGCCGGATGGCGCCCGCAGCGGCGCGCCGGGAGAGACCCGAGGGCCGCCGGACTCGTCCGATTCGGGCGACTTTTGTCGGGCTTCGTTGCGCGGGCGCTATTCATTCATATAAGCTAGGGTGCTTGCCGGTTGGGCATCTGGCCGGCAATATCCGTTTTTACACCTTTGGGAGGAATTGCCGCTTGTTATCGAACCTCGTGCGCAGCCGCAGTCTGAAGTACGTCCTGCCGCTGCTTTTCTCGATCGCTCTGTTGCTGATCGCTCCGGGCCTTATGATGGCTCAGAATGCGCCCGCCCCCGGTGGCGGCGGCGAAGCGAACCTTGTGCTTCCCGATCTGGGCATGGCGAATTTCGCGGGCGTGAATGGCCGTACGCTGCTTGAAGTCGGCCTGCTCGTCTGTTTTGTGGGACTGCTGTTCGGCCTCATCACTTATAAGGGGCTGCGCGATCTGCCGGTCCACAAAGCGATGCGGGAAGTTTCCGAACTCATCTGGGAAACCTGTAAAACCTACCTGTTCACGCAGGGCAAATTCCTGCTCATCCTCGAACTCTTCGTGGGCGTGATCATCGTCTTCTACTTCGGCGTCTTCCAGCATTTCGACGTTCTGAAGGTCTTCATCATTCTGATGTTCAGCGTGCTGGGCATCGCGGGCAGCTACAGCGTGGCGTGGTACGGGATTCGCGTCAATACGTTTGCCAATTCGCGGACGGCGTTTGCCAGCCTGCGCGGCAAGCCGTATCCGTGCTACCAGATTCCGCTGCGCGCCGGCATGTCGATCGGCATGGTGCTGATCAGCGTGGAACTGCTGATCATGCTCTGCATTCTGCTCTTCATTCCGAGCGATTACGCGGGTCCCTGCTTCATCGGTTTCGCCATCGGCGAATCGCTCGGCGCCGCGGCGCTGCGCGTGGCCGGCGGCATCTTCACCAAGATCGCCGACATCGGGTCGGATCTGATGAAGATCGCGTTCAAGATCAAGGAAGACGACGCGCGCAACCCGGGCGTGATTGCGGACTGCACGGGCGACAACGCGGGCGACTCGGTCGGCCCGTCGGCGGACGGTTTCGAAACCTACGGCGTCACGGGCGTGGCGCTGATTTCGTTCATCCTGCTGGCCGTTTCGAATCCCCTGGTTCAGGTACAACTGCTGGTCTGGATCTTCGTCATGCGCGTCATGATGGTGGTCTCTTCCGGGCTGTCCTACTTCGTCAACGAAGCGATGGCCAAGAGCAAGTATCAGAACGCCGATAAGTTCAACTACGAACATCCGCTCACGTTCCTCGTGTGGCTGACTTCGGTGGTTTCGATCGTGGCGACCTACGTGGTTTCGTACGTGATGATTCCGGACCTCGGCGGCGACAGCACGCTGTGGTGGAAACTTTCGAGCGTGATCACGTGCGGCACGCTGGCGGGCGCGATCATTCCCGAACTGGTGAAGGTGTTCACTTCGACCGAATCGCGTCACACGCGCGAAGTGGTGACGTCCTCCCGTGAAGGCGGCGCATCGCTCAACATTCTGTCCGGCCTGGTGGCGGGCAATTTCAGCGCTTACTGGCTCGGCATGGCGATGCTCATGCTGATGGGTCTGGCGTACGCGGTCAGCACGCTCGGTCTGGCCAGCCTGATGGTGGCGCCGGCGGTGTTCGCTTTCGGTCTGGTGGCGTTCGGCTTCCTCGGCATGGGTCCGGTGACGATCGCGGTGGACTCGTATGGCCCGGTGACGGACAACGCGCAGTCGGTGTACGAACTTTCGCTCATCGAAGACGTGCCGAACATCAAGGCGGAACTGAAGAAGGACTTCGGCTTCGACGTGAACTTCGAGCGCGCCAAGGAAAACCTCGAAGAAAACGACGGCGCGGGCAACACGTTTAAGGCGACGGCAAAGCCGGTGCTGATCGGCACCGCGGTCGTCGGCGCGACGACGATGATCTTCTCGATCATCGTGGCCCTGACCAACGGTCTGAAGGACAACCTGGAGAAGCTGTCGATCCTCCATCCGCCGTTCCTGCTCGGCCTGCTGGCCGGCGGCGCGGTGATCTACTGGTTCACCGGCGCTTCGATGCAGGCCGTTACCACGGGCGCGTATCAGGCGGTGGAATACATCAAAAAGAACATGAAGCTGGAAGGCGCGACCAAGGCCTCCACGGCCGACAGTAAAGCGGTGGTGGAGATCTGTACGAAGTACGCGCAGAAGGGCATGTTCAACATCTTCATCGCCGTGTTCTTCTCGACGCTGGCATTCGCCTTCGCCGAACCGTTCCTGTTCATCGGCTATCTGATATCGATCGCGCTGTTCGGTCTCTATCAGGCCATCTTCATGGCGAACGCCGGCGGCGCATGGGACAACGCGAAGAAGATCGTGGAAACCGAACTGAAGGCGAAGGGCACGCCGCTGCACGATGCGACGGTGGTGGGCGATACGGTGGGCGATCCGTTCAAGGATACGTCGTCGGTGGCGCTCAACCCGATCATCAAGTTCACCACGCTGTTCGGGCTGCTGGCCGTGGAACTGGCGGTTTCGCTGGCCGAGCAGCAGGGCCGGGAACTGACGCGCGGCCTCGCCGTGGCGTTCCTGTTCGTCTCGATGATCTTCGTGTACCGTTCGTTCTACAACATGCGGATCAAGAGCGAATAGGCTCAGTTCATCGTCAACCATCGGGGCCCGGAGCGATCCGGGCCCCTTTTTTTGCTGCCAGCGAGGGAACCGCGACCATCTTCTCCACGGATTTATCTGGTTTTTGCCATAAGGCAAACAGGCCCGCCAGGTCATTTCCCTGCAATCCATGAGTACTACCACGCGGCCCTGGTACTACGTATCCGGGCCGTGCCGGCGTAGTCGGTCGCGGCGCGTCGGCTAAACTTGAGGGCGGATTATGTTCACTCTGGAATCGAAGACAGCTCTGGTTACCGGCGCGGCGCGCGGCATCGGGTTCGCCATCGCGGCACAACTGGCGGCAGCGGGCGCGCGCGTGATGATGAACGACCTCGACGAAGACGCTCTCGCCGCAGCGGCTGCCGGATTGCCGGGCGCGGCGTATCTGGCGGGTGACATCACAGATCCGGCGTTACCGCAGAAGCTGGTGGACCGGACGGTGGCGGAGTTCGGCGGGCTGGACATCGTGGTCAACAACGCCGGCTACACCTGGGACTCGGTCATTCAGAAGACCAGCGACGAGCAGTTCCAGGCGATGCTGGACATCCACATTGTGGCGCCGTTCCGGGTGCTGCGCGCCGCTGCCGGCTTCATACGCGACGCGGCGAAGCGCGAGGCGGCGGAAGGACGCCGGGTGCAGCGCAAGGTGGTCAACATTACGTCGATCTCAGGTACCGACGGCAGTCCGGGGCAGGCAGGATACGCGTCGGGCAAGGCGGCGGTGATCGGGCTGACGAAGACGATGGCAAAGGAGTGGGGCCGCTACAACGTGAACGTGAATGCGGTGGGCTTCGGGCTGATCGGGACGCGACTGACGCAGGCGTGGACCGAAGATTCGAAAATCGAGGTCAAGGGCCGCGAGATCCGGGTGGGCGTGCAGCAGACGGCCATTGACAAGATGGTCGCGGCAAGCGCGTTGGGCCGGGCTGGCACAGTGGAGGAGGCTGCGGGAGCGGTGCTGTTCTTCTGCTCGCCGCTGAGCGATTTTGTCACCGGCGAGACGCTGATTTGTTCGGGCGGAATGCGGTTTTAGGTTGTCACAGAGGTGAAACGGAAATAGTCTCGCCCAAGACTTCCCGCAAAACTTCCCCCAAAACTTCCCGCAAAACTTCCCAAAGACCGGTCCGGACCCTTACAATTTGTAAAATGCCCCGGCGTACGGTATCCAGCGTTTCCCAGAAAAAGAAAAAGGTTCCCCAGATCAATCCGGAATTTGCGAGCTTCCAGCTGGAGATCCGGCCCTCGAAAATTCACCGCTGGGGGGTTTACGCGCTGGAGGATATTCCCGCGCGCCGCAAGGTGATGGAATACACCGGCGAGCGCATCAACCGGAAAGAGACTAAGCGGCGGAGCGAGGAGCAAGGCAGGCTGATCTACCTGTTCACGCTGGACCCGTACTGGACGCTGGATGGCGCGGTGGGAGGCAGCGGCGCCGAATATATCAACCACTGCTGCGACCCGAATATCGTGACCGTGATCCGGAGCGGCCACATTCTTTATATGAGCCGGCGGGCGATCAAAAAGGGCGAAGAACTGACGGTGGATTACCATTTCGACAAGAACGTGGAGCGGATCAAGTGCGCGTGCGGGGCCGAGACCTGCCGGGGCACGATCAACCTGACGTAGCGGCGGGGCTCTCGCGCCGGCCGGACTATCACTGCAAATAAGTGAGATAAACCGCCGGGCCCGACACTAGAACTGCATCCGGCCGAAAATTTTCGGAATAGCGCTTTAGGGCTAAAGCTTCCGAAGCGTTTGGCCGATGTATGTCTCGTGAGGGCAAACGAACAATGAACGATTCTCCCGCGAAAGCGGGTTCCACTGATTCTTCCGCGAAAGCGGCGTCGAATAAAGCGGCGTTGAATAATGTCAGGGCTGTTCTGATCTGCGACACGCAGCCGGTCGCCGTCGAAGGTGTGCGCGGGCTGCTGGGCCGCTGCGCCGATCTCAAATTTGCCGGAGCCGTCGCCAGCCTGGGAGCGGCGTTTGAACTGGCCCGCAGCATGAACCCGGCGGCGGTAGTGATCGATAAGGCGATGGGGACTCCTGCCATCATTGACTGGCTGCATCACATTGGCTCGGCCGGAGTCAGTGCCGCGCCGGTGGTGTGGGGAACGGCTGTGAATGAAGCAGAGGCGCTCCGGTTGCTGCAGGCGGGTGCAAGAGGCGTGCTGCGGCGGACGTCATCGGCGGAAGCACTGCTGACGTGTCTGCGCGCCGTGACGGCGGGCAACACCTGGCTGGAGGACGGGATCTTCGGTGAAGTGGACAAGCCCAGCCAGCCGCGCCGCTCCCAGCTCACGCCGCGCGAGTGCGAAATCGTGGAACTGGTGGAAAAAGGCCTGCGCAACCGGGACATCGCCCGATCGCTCGGCATCCAGACCGGCACCGTGAAGATCCACCTGAAGCACATCTTTGAGAAGACGGGCGTCCGCGGGCGCTACGGACTGGCGCTGAACGGTCTCCGCGAAAAAGGTGCGCTGAGTCCCCAGCCGGCCATGTAAAGCGGCGCGGCGCCTGCTACAGGAGTCCGTGCTTCTTCATCTTGTAGCGGAGCGCATCGCGGCCAATCCGCAGTGCGCGGGCGGCCTGGGACTGGTTACCGGCGGCCTGCGCCAGGGTATCGGCGATCAGACGCTTTTCGTGCTCATCGAAAGTCGCCTCGTCCTCAGCGGGCAGCGTCGCAGTTGGCGCGGCCCCGTGCTGCGGCGATCGCAGATAGTCGGGCAGGTCCTGCACGTCGATCATGGAGCCCAGTGCCATCATGCAGCCGTGGCCGAGGACGTTCTCCAGTTCGCGGACGTTGCCGGGCCAGTTATGACGTGAAATGACGATCTGTGCCCGCTGGGTCAGGCCGCGAACCTCTTTGCGGAACTGGTGAGAAAACTTATCCAGCAGGTAGCGGGTGAGCAACGGAAGATCTTCCTTGTGCTCTTCGAGAGACGGAACGTGAATCTCGACCATGGAGAGCCGGTAATAGAGGTCTTCCCGGAAACGCTTTTCGGCGATCGCCTTGCGCAGATCCTGATGGGTGGCCGCAATCACGTGGACATCCACCTTGCGCGGCGTCAGCGAACCGACGCGCAGCACTTCCTGATTCTGCAGGGTACGCAGAAGCTTCGCCTGGGTGCCGAGCGGCATATCGCCGATCTCATCGAGGAAGATGGTGCCGCGGTCGGCGTATTCGAACAGGCCCATTTTGTCCTGTGAGGCGCCCGTGAAGGAGCCGCGGACGTGGCCGAACAGTTCGCTCTCAAACAGCGTTTCGACTACGGCCGAGCAGTTCAGCACGACAAAGTGGCCGCTCGAAACCGGGCTCAGACTGTGCAGGGCGCGCGCCGCGAGATCCTTACCGGTTCCGGTTTCGCCGGTGATGAGCACGGTGCGGTAGTGCGGAGCGACCCTGCGGATGCGGGAAAAGGTCTCGTACATCGCCGGGCTGCGGCCGATCATGCCCTCGAACTGCGACGTCTCCAGCATCTGGTTTTCGAGAGCCGCATTTTTGTCGCGCTTGCGGGCCTCCTCCACCAGACGCCCGATGCGTTCGCGGAGCGCGGCAATCGAGACGGGCTTGTTCAGGTAATCCGACGCACCCTTGCGGATCGCTTCGACGGCGGTCTCACTGGTGTAGTGGGCCGTCATGAGAATCACATCGATGGAGGGATCGAATTCAACGATGCGTTCCAGAACTTCCAGTCCGCTGAGACCGGGCATCACGAGGTCGGTCAACACAATTTGGGGATGCTCGCGGAAAACGAGCTCGATGCCCTCTTCGGGATCCTGCGCAGTAAAGATACTCACACCCTCCCGCGCCAGGGCGGCGGAGAGCATTTCGAGGCTCCCGGGGTTGTCGTCAATAATAACGAGTGACACGTTGGATTCGGTACTCATAAAGATCCTCCCGCCCTTGCGGTACGGGCATCGTCGGTCAAATCATCGGACTCTTTGCAGGCCACCGGCAACAGCTTCTCCGATGAATCCGGCCCCGATGAATTCTGCTCCAATGAATTCTGTTCCGGCGAACTCTGTTCCGGCGAACCGAGCAGGCGATGGATTTCGCGCCGCAGGTATGCCATGTTCACCGGCTTGCTGATGTATTCGGAAAAGCCGGATTCGATGGCGCGCTCGCGATCGCCGGCCATGGCGCTGGCCGTCAGGGCGATGACCGGGACATGCGCGTATTCGGCGCGGGCACGCAATGCGGCGAGCACGGCGAAACCATCGAGATGCGGCATATACAGATCGAGCAGAACGAGGTCGGCGGTTGTGGCAACGGCGCGCTCCACGGCCTCTTGTCCGTCGCGGGCCTCCACCACGTTATAACCGGCGGCCGTCAGAACGGTACGGATCAGTTCGCGGCTTGCATCGCGGTCTTCGGCCACCAGAATGGTTTTCATAGCGATCAGTTACCGCTTATATGTTGCCAAATCGCGCGGGCGCGTGCTCACGTAACGCGCGAAGCAGAGCTTCCTTCTTCACCGGCTTCCGCAGATACCCGGTAGCGCCCTGTTCGGCGGCGGCGCGGGCATCATCAAGAACAGAGATGACAAAAATAGGCGTCGCGCTGGTTTCCGGCATGGACCGGAGTTCCTTCAGCAAATTCCAGCCGCTCCGGCCCGGCATCACCACATCGAGGGTGATCGCATCGGGACGGAGCTGGCGGGCCATCGCCACGCCTTCCTCCGCGTTCGGAGCACATTCGGTTCGTATACCCAGAGGATTCAGATAGCTGGAGAGCAATTCGCGGGCCGATGGCTCGTCTTCCACCACGAGCACGACCGGCTGGCCGCTGCGCCCGCGGGCATCGACCGGCATGGTAAAGCTAAACCGGCTGCCGACACCGGGCTCGCTTTCGAGGCGTATGGTGCCGCCGTGCATTTCGACCAGATTCTTCACGATGGCGAGACCGAGGCCGGTACCTTCACGAACGCCCCGCGTGGTGGATCCCACCTGGCGGAACTTGTCGAATACGGCCTCGTGATCTTCGGGAGCAATGCCGACACCGGAATCGACGACGGAAAAACAAACCAGGTTGGTTTCGGCCTGCAACAACTCGATCCGCACGGTGCCGCCATCCGGCGTGAACTTCACGGCGTTGCTGAGCAGGTTATTGAGGATTTCGCGGAACCGCACGCGGTCGGCCGCGATGAAGGCTTCGCGGGTCACACCGTTCTTCAGCGCGATCTTCTTGGAATCGGCGAGCGGGCGGATGCCCATGATGGCATCGGCGACAATCCGGCGGGCATCGAAATTCTCGATGTTCAGTTCGAGGCGGCCGGCTTCGATGCGGCTCAGGTCGAGCACGTCGTTGATCAGTTCCAGCAGATGCAGCGAATCCCGGTGGACGTGATCGAGAAAGCGTTTCTGCTTGTCGTTGAGCGGCCCTTCCAGCTCTTCGGCCAGCAGTTCGGTGAAGCCGATAATGGTGTGGAGCGGCGTGCGCAGCTCGTGGCTCATGCTGGCGAGAAATTCGCTCTTCAGGCGGTCGGCGCGCTCGACCTCGCGGTTACGCAGCTCCAGCTGAAGATTGGCCGCGCGGAGTTTCTCCTGCGCCAGTTTCTGCTCGGTGACGTCGCGGATAATCGCGGTGACACGGAAGCCGTCGCCGCTCTTGACGGGGCTGAGGCTGATTTCCACCGGGAATTCCGAGCCGTCCTTGCGGCAGGCCACGAGGGTCAGGCCCTGGCCCATGGGCCGGGTGGAAGGATTCGCCCAGTAATTGGCGCGGTGCTGCCCGTGGCGCGCGCGGGCGGCGGCCGGAATCAGCGCGTCGACGGTGAGGGCCGCCAGTTCCTCGCGGCTGAAGCCGAAGAGGCTTTCGGTCACCGCATTGCAAAGAACAATACGGCCGTCCTCGTCGACCTCAATGATGGCGTCGGGCGCCGCTTCCAGCAATTCACGGAAACGCCCCTCGGCCCGGGCGCGCGCGTTTGCGTCACGCTCCCTTTCGAGGAGGTCGTTCCGCTCCTGAGCGGCGCGGTCCTCGTCGGTGATGTCAAAACTCACAAGCAACCATCCGGCACGAGGCTCGGCGCGGTCGCGGACGGGCATCCCGGCGAACAAGCTGTCGCGGGACGACGAGTGGAGTTCAATATCCAGCCAGTTTCCATTTTCGCGGCGCGCACGAACCCTCTGGATCCGCACTGGGACCGGAGGCTCATCCGGCAAGGCAAATGCCAATCGCAGCGACTCGGGCAACTGCTGCCCCCGCAAGGCAGCTTCGCTCCAGCCGAACAGGCGTTCGGCCGCCGGATTCCACAAATCCACCTGTTTTTCGGCGTCCAGGCCGATGACAGCCGCCGGCAGAATGCGGCAGAGCGCTTCGAGGGTGCTGGCGGAAAGGGCAGGCGTCATGGCGTCGGGTAACAGTGCTAACAGCCTATCAGTGCGCTATGACGCAACGAGTGAGTCATTTGACGCAGGCAGGACTGGTCAGGCACGGTGGCTCAGTTCGCGCGGGCACGGGCAAACTCGCCGGTGACGGCATGGAGCGCACGCAGATAGTCGTCCGGCGCGAGCAGGATCTGCGTGCCGCGCGCGCCGGCCGAAACCGAGATGACGTCGAAAAGGATGACCGTCTCATCGACGAAAACCGGATAGGCCTTCTTACAGCCAAAGGCCGTGACGCCGCCCCGGATATAGCCGGTGAGCGGCTGCACCTCTTTCAGTGGCACCATTTCGACGCGGCGGTCGCCGGTGAGTTTGGCGAGCGCCCTGGGATCGAGTTCGGCGTCGCCGGGCACGACCGCCAGGCAGACGCCGTTGCGGTCGCCGCGAACAACCAGCGTCTTAAAAACCTGCTCGGGAGGAAGGCCGACTTTGCGGGCGACGGTGGCCGCGGTCAGGTCGTCCGGATCGACGTCGTAGTGGCGGAGTTCGAAAGGAATGCCGAGTTCTTCGAGGATGCGTACGGCGTTGGTCTTCATCGTTCGCGCGTTGCCGGGTTCGGCGATCAGGCCCAGGCCCGCCCGTAGCGGACGGTCACATCCACGTTCTGGCCGAGCGCCTTTGCCGCGTGCAGAGGCCAGTAGGGATCGCGCAGCAGTTCGCGGGCGAGGAACACGAGGTCGGCACGGCCCTGGCGCACAATCGCGTCGGCCTGCGCCGGTTCGGTAATCAGGCCGACCGCGCCGGTCATCATCCCGCTCTCCTTGCGGATCTTTTCGGCGAAGGGCACCTGGTAGCCGGGCGCCGGCTGAATCTTCGCCCACGGTACGAGTCCGCCCGAAGAGCAATCGATCAGATCGACGCCCAGCGCACCCACTTCATAAGCGAGCGCCACGGAGTCGTCCGGTGTCCAGCCGCCATCCGCCCAGTCCGTGGCAGAGATGCGCAGGAAGACCGGCAGATGCTGCGGCCATTCGGCGCGCACGGCACGCGTCACTTCGAGCAGGAAACGGATGCGGTTTTCAAACGGGCCGCCGTATTCATCGGTCCGGCGGTTGGAAAGCGGGGAAAGAAACTCGTGACAGAGGTAGCCGTGAGCGCCGTGGATTTCCACCACCTGAAAGCCGGCCTGCAGGGCGCGGCGGGCGGCGTCGGCGAAAGCGTTGACAATGCCGGCGATGTCGAACTGGGTCAGCGCCATGGGCGCGGGGTCCCGCTCATCGAACGGAAGAGCGCTCGGGGCTACCGGTTCCCATCCGCCCTGTGCCGGATAGAGCAGTTTGCCGCCCTCCCAGGGGCGCGCCGAACTGGCTTTTCGCCCGGCGTGGGCCAGTTGAATGCCAGGGACAGAGCCCACCGAGCGGATAAAGTCCGCCACGCAGGCAAGGCCAGGGATCTGTTCATCCTTCCACAGGCCGAGGTCGCCCGGCGAGATGCGGCCGCGCGGTTCAACAGCCGTGGCTTCGGCGATGACGAGGCCCGCGCCACCCACGGCACGACTGCCGAGGTGCACCAGATGCCAGTCGGTGGCGAAACCGTCTTCCGACGCGTACTGGCACATGGGAGAGACAGCGATGCGGTTCCGGAAGCGGACGCCGCGAATTTCGAGCGGGTCGAACAGGTGCATGGAAATCTCATGGTACTCTCTGCACGTGCGGTTCCGCCCGCGTTTGTGTTCCATATTGCGGTTTGTCTGCCTGCAGGCTGTCTGCGCCGCGCCATTCGTGTGCGCGGCCGAAGGAGCGTCGAAAGTGGAAGAGGGAGTTTCAAGAGAGCTGGCGAGAGAGCGGGCGCGCCTCGTGACCAACCTGCGCTACGCCGTGCACCTGAATCTGGAAAAAGGCGCATCGCGATTGCAGGGCCGCGAAACCGTCACGTTCACGCTCTCTGAAGCACCGGCAGAACTGGCGCTCGATTTCCGCGATCTGGATGCCAAAGGCCTCGCGACGGCGGGCGAGGCGGGCAATCTGAAGGTCAACGGCGCGGCGACCGGACTGGTTCACAGCAACGGACACATTCTGCTTGCGGGAAGCCATCTGCACCGCGGCGAGAACCGAGTGGAACTGGATTTTTCCTCGGGCGTGGCCGAAGCCAACCGCGCGATCACCCGCTACGTGGATACGCAGGATCAGAGCGAGTATCTGTACTCGCTGTTTGTGCCGATGGACGCGAGCCTGGCGTTTCCCTGCTTCGACCAGCCGGATCTCAAAGCCCGCTTCACCCTGACCGTCACCGCGCCCGCCGACTGGCAGGTCGTCGCCAACACGGAAATCGTCTGGCGGCTCCACCGCGGGCAGCAGCGGATGTTCAAATTCGCCGAAACGAAGCCAATCAGCACATATCTGTTCGCGTTTGCGGCCGGCCCGTTCGTGAAACTGAGCGCCGCGCCGGGGGCGGCGCCTCTTGCCCTTTACGTGCGCAAGTCGCAGGCCGCGCGGGCGCAGGAGGAATGGGCGGGCGTCGCGGAAACCACGCGCCGCGGCATGGGGAAGATGGTCGCCTTCTTCGCCCAGCCGTTCCCGTTTTCCAAATACGATCAGGTGCTGCTCCCCGGCTTTCCGTACGGCGGCATGGAACACGCCGGCGCAACGTTCCTGAATGAAGATGCCGTTCTCTTCCGCAACGCGCCCACGGTGAACGATTACAGCCGCCGCACCGAACTGGTGCTGCATGAACTGGCGCACCAGTGGTTCGGCGACTTCGTCACCATGCGCTGGTTCGACGATCTCTGGCTCAAGGAAGGCTTCGCGCAGTACATGGCTTTCCATACGCGGGCCGAACTGGAGGAGCCCGGGCCGGTCTGGAAGCGGTTCTATGAATCGATCAAACCGCTGGCCTACCGGATCGACGCCACGCGCGGGACCACGCCGATCTATCAGGAGATCGCGAACCTGAAAGATGCAAAATCGGCCTACGGAGCAATCGTTTATCAGAAGGCGCCGAGCCTGCTGCGGCTGCTCAGCTTCAATATCGGCGAAGATAGTTTTCGCGAAGGCGTACGGCTGTTTCTGAAAGAGCATGCCTGGGCGAACGCGGAGTGGAGCGATCTGATCGGCGCGTTTTCGCGGGCATCGCGGCGGGATCTCACGCCGTGGGCCGACGCGTGGGTGAAACGGCGCGGCATGCCGGTGGTGGAAGCGAAGTGGGAGTGCGACGACGCCGGCCGTATCGCGTCGTTCGGCCTGTCGCAGCGCGACGCACTCGATGAAGGCCGCGTCTGGCCGGTGCGGACGCAAATCCTGCTGGGGTACCGCGACGGCCGCACCGAACCGATGACGGCTTCTTTCGACAGCGCACGCGCATCTCTCGCCGAAGCCATCGGGAAAAGCTGTCCCGCGTGGGTGTTCGGCAACAACGAAGATCACTCGTACGGTCTTTTTCTGCTCGATGAGACAAGCCGGCAGGCCATTGTGGAACAACTGCCCCGCATCGCCGACTCCTTCCGCCGCACGCTGCTGTGGGGCGCGCTGTGGGACAGCCTGCGGGAGTCACGCATGGCGCCGCTCGATTACATCAGGCTCGGGCTGAAGTTGCTGCCGGCGGAAAACGATGCGGAGCTTGGGATTTCCATCCTCGGCCACGTGCGGGCGGCGTGGTCCGATTACCTGTCCGCGGAGCAGCGCGCCGCGATGGCGGAAGAGCTGGAAGATTTTCTGATCGAGCGGATGCAGCAATCGGAGTCGCTCGACGCGCGCACCGCAAGTTACCGCGGCCTGGTCGGTTCCGGCGCCACCGGGCGCGCGCGCAGCGTACTGAAAGACCTGCTGGCGGCGCGCATGGAAATTCCTGGCGTCCCGCTGCGGCAGCGCGACCGCTGGAACATCGTCGCGTCGCTGCAGGCGCAGGGCGACAGCGACGCAGCAGATCTGCTAGAAGCCGAAGCGAGGCGCGACAACAGCGCGGACGGGCGGAAGTACGCGTGGGTGGCGGGTGCGGGAGTGGCACGTGCGGAGAACAAGCAGAAGTACTTCGAACAGTTCCTCGGCGGGTCCGTTCCGGAAGACTGGGTGACGGCCGGCATGCCGTACTTCAATTACTGGACACAGCCCGACCTGACACTGCCTTTTCTGAAGCCGGCGCTCGAAGCTCTGCCGAAACTCAAGCGCGAGCGCAAGATCTTCTTCGTGCTGAACTGGCTCGATGGCTTCCTCGGCGGGCAGAACTCGCCGGCCGCGCTCGGTGCGGCAGATGATTTTCTGCAAAGCGGCGAGATCGATGGCGACCTGCGGCTCAAAGTGCTCGAAGCGCGCGACGAACTGGCGCGGACCGTGAAGATTCGCGAGCGCTACGCGAAGTAGGTGCGACCGGCGTGGCTCAGGCTGCCGGATGAACGCCGAAAACATGCGCCCGATTTTCGCGTCCGAGGGCAGCCACAATGCAGCCGCCCGCGAACACCACGCCGGCCGTGATCGCCATGGTGGCGGAATACGACATGTGTTCGGCAAACGTCGCCTGAATCAGCGCAATGGAACCGGAGAGCAGCACGCCGCACTGATAGGCAAAGCCGGGCAGGAAGCCGCGCACCCGGTCCGGCGAAAGTTCGGCCAGATGCGCCGGAATCACGCCCCACGCCCCCTGCACCATGAACTGCATGAGAAACGCCCCGGCCAGCAGCAGCGGAGTCACCGGCGAAAGCGCCCACAGAGGAATCACCGCCACGCCGAGCAGCAGTGCCGTAATGATCGCGCGGCGACGCCCTTTGAGATCCGAATAGTAGCCAAACACGATGCCGCCGATCAGAGCGCCGCAACTGGCAATCATCGAAGCCGCCGAGCGCATGGAAGGATCGAAGTTGCGGAAGCGCTGCAGGAAGGTCGGGTACATGTCCTGCGTGCCGTGCGAGGTGAGGCTCATGAAAGTCATCAGCACCACCATATAGAGGAAGACTTTCCAGTTGCCGAGGATCGCGCGGCGCAGATCGCGCCAGTCGCGTGTGCGCGTCTTCTCCCAGACTTCCGATTCCTTCACGTGCATGCGAACGAAAACGGCGAGGATCGCCGGCAGTCCTCCCAGCAGAAACATGGGCCGCCAGCCCCAGCGATTGAAGAACGTGAAATAACAGAGCGCGGCCAGAAGATTGCCGGCCGCGTAGCCTTGCTGCAGAAGACCGGAAAACACGCCGCGCAGCCGTGGCGGCACCTTTTCCATTGTGAGTGACGCGACCACGCCCCACTCGCCGCCCATCCCGATGCCGAACAGCGCCCGCAGAATGAGAAACACCCGGTATGTCGGCGCGAATGCGGTGGCGACTTCCACGATCGAATAAAAAATGAGATCCAGCATCAGCGGCAGACGGCGGCCGTAACGATCGGCCAGCAGGCCGAAGAGGAATGCGCCGATCGGGCGAAACGCCAGCGTGAGCGTGATGGAAAAGGCCATCTCCTTATCGGAGCGATGGAATTCGTTGCCGATGGCCGTGAGGCAGTACACCACCAGAAAGTAGTCGAACGCATCGAGCGTCCAGCCGAGAAAGCCCGCGGCCACGGCGGCGTTCTGATCCGGCGAGATTTTGTCGGCCCCGGCGGGACGTGCGGCGTTCACTCGCACGATTGTATCTCCGCAGCCAAACCATCCTTCGCCGGCGCTGCGGCGCGAGCGGAATAGCCAATGGTTGACAGGGCAGCGATACGTTCCGGCGCCGCGCCGCGATCCGGCGTTCGAAAAGAATTTTCCGAATGCTTCCAGCCGGCGCGCCGAAGCGCGGAAGCGGCCTGTTTTGATAGTGGTCCGCACGCACAAACCGCCTCCGTCACTGCGCCGCGCCGGCGTAGAGAAATAGTGCTCTTGGTTAGCGATTGCTACTTCTACTTCCGGCGGATTTTACTCGGTACCACAGGACTTTTACGTACCGAACTTTTCCAACACAATCAGGTTGTGCAGAAGACCAAACAGATCGCGAACACAACCCGGCGAGTTTACGACCGGAAGAACGCGAACGTGGCGATGCACGGCACGGCGTGCCGGCCGGAAGCACAATCGGCGGCCGGGCGTGTCGAAGGAGGGTCCAAATGAACAAACATTTTCTGTGTGTGACGCTGGCGCTCGGCCTCTGCTCGGCAGGACAGGCAGCCACCACGCTTTCGTTTCCCAATCTCAATAACGTTCTCTACAACGGCAGCGAACCCATCAGCCCTTACGCGGGCTCGCTGGGCGGCCAGGCTGTGACTTTGTTCTGCGACGATTTCAACGACGCCATCAGCATCCCGGCCACCTACCAGGTCAACATCACGGCGGACAACGCCAGCAATCTTTCGCTGACGCGCTTCGTCTCAACCAACTACAATTCGGCGTATCCCACAGGCAGCACGCTGTACGAAGAGATGGCGTGGCTCTTTACGCAGATGATGCAACCGGGCCAGACCACGGCCAACCAGATCGCTATTCAGGAAGCTGTCTGGCACATGACCGCTTCAACGCCGGGCGCTGTCTCCACCACGTCGCTCTCCAACTCGGGATCCAACCTGACTTATCTGCAGTGGATCACGGATGCCGGCAACGATTACAACAAGACCGTCAGCGGCTTCGCCACGCCGAATTATTCCAACTGGATGATCCTGACCGACGTCGCCAACGCCAGCGTGAAAACGCAGGGCACCGGAAATCAGGAACTGCTGGCGTACTACACTTCGGGCTCGTCGATCACGAGTGCGGCTGCGACCCCTGAACCGGGTACGATCGTGACGCTGGCCACCGGCCTCGCTCTGCTGGCTGCCGGTTTGTATCGGCGGGATCGCGCCGGCAAGCCGCGAATCTAAGTCCAGCCGCTTCGGCCAAACCATTTCCCATAGCAGTGAACCTCCACGCGGGTGGCACCGGGTAAAACCGGCGCCACCCTTTCGTTTTTTGCGCCGCTACTTATTCGCGTTGTTACTCCCCTTTTCCCGCAGGCGCGCACCGCGTTCTCTCGCGCCTTCTGAGTCTGTTAACTCCCGCGCCGATGTACCGGTACATCAAGGGTTGAATCCAGCCTGTATGCCGACTAACATCAGTCCATAGTTATCGATCATTCGTTATCAGCAAGGGAGTTATCCGATGAGTGCTACAAACCTGGGCGCGGTGGCGCTGTTTCTGATGGTGTTCGGCGCGGTGCTGTTTTCCAACATCGATGTCACGCGGCCGATGATCGCAGCCGCGGCCTTCCTGCTCGTGTGCACGGTAATCGTAACCCACGCACAGGACGAATTCTTCTAGAAAGTATCTGTCCGGTCGCCGCCGCCGCGCGCTGCCGTTGCGCCGCTTCCTGATCCGTTTCCCGATCTGTTCCCGTTCTTTTTCCGATGCGGCCCGTGCCGGGCGTGATAGCATTTTTTCAGCCCCGGCACTGTGATGCGGCGGGCCGACAGAAAAGGCAGGATTCCCTCATGCGCAAATATAAATTTCTACCCGCGATCGCCGCAATCACGGCGACGCTTCTCTCCGCCCAGCAGCCCGCGCCCGCACCGGCAGCAGGCGGCGGACGTGGCCCCGCGGCTCAGCCCGCGAAAGATTACATGTCGGCGGCCGACGTCGCCGCTCTGATCGCCGAAGCCAGGGCCGAACACAAGGATGGTCAGTCTCTCCAGAACAAGCGGCTTGTCTCGGTTCCGCCGCTGAACGCCAGCCTCGAATACCGCACCGGCATCACGGGCGCATCGGTTCACGAAACCGACGCGGAACTCATGTACGTCGTGGAAGGCTCCGGCACCATCGTGACGGGCGGCAAGCTCACGGAAGAGAAGCGGCAGAATCCCACCAACCTGAGCGGCACCGCGGTGGAAGGCGGCACTTCGCGCCACGTCGGCAAGGGCGACTTCATCATGATTTCCGAAGGCACGCCCCACTGGTGGAGTTCGGTAGACGGCACCGTGGTGCTGATGACGCTCCACATCCCCCACACCACCGAAAAGAAGTAAAGGAACGCCCCGATGAAGGCTGTCCGGATACTGCTCGCGACCGGCGCGGCGCTGCTGACAGCGTCGGCGCCGGCGCTTGCGCATCACGCCTTCACTGCGGAGTACGACCAGACCAAACCCGTGTCGGTAACCGGCACGGTCAGCAAAGTGGAGTGGAAGAATCCACACATCTGGTGGTATGTCGACGTGAAGGATGAGACCGGGAAAGTCATCACCTGGGGCTTTTCCGGCGGCCCCCCCGGTATGCTGATGCGCCGCGGCATCACGAAGGACGTTCTGAAACCCGGCGACGTGATTACCGTCTCCGGCTTCCGCGCCAAGGACGGCTCGTACAACGCCTCGGGCGGCTCGGTCGTTTTTGCCAAAGACGGCAGGAAAGTGTTCACCGCCGGAGCCGAAGATACCGTTCCGAAGAATTAGTTCGGCACATCGACTGCGGAAAATGACGATGCATCGTTTGAGTCCTCTTGCCGCCCTGCTCGCCCTCTGCATTTTGCAGCCGGCTCAGGCGCAGGACCGCGCTTCCCTCCCCCAACCCGGCGGCGGGCAAGCGGCCATCCCGCGCCTCAGTGACGGCAAGCCGGACTTCACCGGCGTCTGGGCCGGGCCCGGCTTCGGCCACAAGCCGGATGGCCCCGGCGATACCGACACCCCTCTGGTAGTTCGTTTCGACCGCAAGAAGATGTCGCCCTTCAAGCCCGGCGGCGAGGCGCTGATGATCCGTCCGCTGACCGGCGACGTCATGCAGGACGACCCCGGCGCGCTTTGCTTCCCCAACGGCCTCACTCGCCAGCTTCTTGCACCATATTCACAGCAGATTGTGCAGATGCCCGGCCGCCTGGTCATCCTCTACGAATACATGCACTTCTTCCGCGCCATCCCGACCGACGGCTCGCCGCACGACGCGGACGCCGACACCACCTGGATGGGCGATTCGGTCGCCAAATGGGACGGCGACACGCTCGTCATCGACACAACGAACCTGAAGGAATGGGTCTTCGATTCCACCCATGACGAAGAAGGCGAGGGCTCCCGCTGGCACAGCGACCAGCTTCACGTCATCGAGCGCCTGCATTACCTCAACCCGAATCTGGTCGCATACGACATCACCATCGACGATCCCGCCATCTTCACCGCCCCCTGGACCCAGAATTTCCAGATGATGCGCCACCCCAGCTGGAAGTTGTTCGAGTCCATCTGCGAGGAGAACAACCGCTGCGAAGCAGGCAAATGTACGGTTTCGGACATTCAAAAGAACAACAACAGCAAGTAATATTCCGATCCCGAACGGCATATGGCGGCGAAAGCCACTGCAGGCCTTGAATTTGCGCCCGACCCACATCCCCCCATGTTTTAATCGGAGTATGCAGAATTGAAGTGACGTAATGTGTCACGGGAATTCTGCGCCGCCACGCGGAGTTGGCGGTCGAGTCATTTCCCGGGGGGGGACTAGTCATGGGCGTAGTTCGAAATACGCGGGACCGCAGTGAGCTGAAGTCGTGCGAGGGGGGCCTTCCGTGGCCGTTGTGGGTCGCCGGTCCTGCCGGGTCGGCTGCAACTGCGCTCCAGCGGAGCGGCCTCCGGAAGCTTTGGCGCCTGCAGGCATTCGCCCGCGCGGCCACCCTGGGAGTCCTGGCCCTGTGCGCGGCCGCGACCAGCAGTGCGGCTCTTTTATACGACATCCCGTCCACGTCCTCCGGTAGCCCATATGCCGGATATGCCGGGAACTGGGGCTTCAACTTCACGCTGACGACGGCAACAACGTTCAGTTCGATCGGGCTGTGGGACGAAGGCGGCGATGGTCTCGCCGGCTCCCACCAGGTCGGTATCTTTGCCAACGGCACCACGCTGATCACGTCGGCCACGGTCAGCAACAGCAGCAACGTTGTGTCATCTACCAGTACGAACGGGCGATGGCTGTTCACCGATATTACTCCCGTAACGCTGCAGCCCGGCACCTACACGCTGGGATTTTTCAATCCGTCGAGCGGCAACGATACGTTTCGCGGGGGCGTCACAGCTTCCTTCCTGAGCGGGGCCAGCTTTGCCACCGGCAAGGCGCGCAGCGGAGCAACGTCGTTCGCATGGCCGGACGCGAACAGCGCATCGGGCGGCGGTTGGTACGGGCCCAATCTGAGCACCACGTCGACCACTCCCCCGCTCCAGATCGTCGGGAACAACAACCTCGGCAGCGTCCCGTTCGGCCAGACGATCTCCGGAGGCTTCACCGTCATCGGCGGCACGCAGCCGTACACGTGGTCGGCCAGTGGCGTGCCGGCCGGTATCACCGTGAACAACGGCGCGTTCACCGGCACCCCCACCGCAACGGGCGCGTTCAGCTTCACCATCACCGTTACCGACGCGCAGAATAACTCGCAGACCGGCACGGTATCCTACACCGTCTCATCGGCTACCACAACCTGCTCCAGCCTTTCCACCTTCAACAACCTGGTTCGCGCGGAAAGTAAGACCGAACTCGTCGGCGACGTCATTCTGGGTTGCACCAATACTTCCACTTCAACCGTCACCGGCACGCTGACCGTCACGCTCAACGCACCGGTCACCAGCAAGGCCGTCAGCGGCAGCATCACCGAAGCGGCCGTGGTCATTACCGATACCAGCGGGACGAATTCAACGCAACAGCTACTCGGAACGGTCTCAGGCAGCGTGGTGACCTTCACCAACGTGGCCATTCCGCCGAGCACGCTGCGGAGTACTACGTATCTGCCGTTCACGCTGCAGATCACCAATATCCGTGTGGACGCCACGACGCTCGGCATCAGCGTCTCGCCGCTGCACGTGACGGAATCGATTGCCTTCACCGGCGTCAATATTTCGGCATCGGGACTGACCGGCCTCTCCACGGGAGCGGTATCTGCCGGCCTCGCGGCCCAAAGCGTGACGTCCGTTCAGAATTTCCCGACAGGCAGTGCGGTAACGGCCGCAGCGCCGATTTTCAATGTGAAGTTCGGCGAAAATATTCCCAATGCGTTCAAGACGCAGGGAAGCACGGGCGCCAATTCCGCGCTGAACGTCTGGCTGCAGAACAATACGGAAACCGGTTATTACGTTTCGACCGGAACGGGTAACCTCGCCACCTCCGCCACCCGCTTGCGCGTCATTTTCACCAACGTGCCGGCCAATCTGCTCCTCTATGTGCCCCTCACTGTGGCGACCGATCAGAGTGGCGCGGGTTCCATGACACTGACGTCCACCGAAGGCGGAGCTTACTACCCCGTTTCGCCGGCCGGCAGCCTGCAGGGATATCAAGGGTCGGCACCCCTGGGCCTGGTCTCCATTTCCGGGGGCACGGGCGAGGCGGTCTATGAAATTACGGCGGCCAGCATTTCGACCCAGGAATCCTACACCGTACCGGTTTACGCACTCGGCACAGAGACGGGCGGAGCAAGCGTCATCAACGCAGTGGTGAGCTTTGCGCCGGTCACCGCGACGACGGACCTGCCCTACTTTTCGCAGCTTTCGAGCAGTACGACTCTCGTCGGCAGCACCTTCATCGCGCCCCTCTCCTTCACCACCAGCACAACGCTGCCCATCGCCGAACTGAGTACGCCCTATTCGCAGTCGATCGGCGTCACCGGCGGCCTCGCGCCCTATACGTGGGGATACCAGTACACACTGCCCCAGGGGATCAGCGTGAATCCTTCGACCGGCGCCATCACCGGCACGTTCACCTCAACCGGAACGTATACCATCACCGTGACTGCCACCGATCAGGCCAATACTGTGATCTCGCAGGCCTTCTCGGTGACGGTGAATCCGGCTCTGGTAATTCAGCCAACCACGCCACCGGCGGGCGCGCTGAACGAAAGCTACACGTATACGCCAGTCGCGACCGGGGGCGTTCAGCCGGTCAGCACGTGGGCGATTTTCTCCGGCAGCATCCCGACCGGCCTGAGCTTCAACACCAGCACCGGTAAGATCAGCGGCACACCGTCGGCATCGGGCACCTTTAACTTCACGCTCAAAGCATTCGATTCGGGCGGCTACTCCGCCACGCAGGCTTTCACCATCACGATCAACGGGGCACTGACCATCAGCACCACGTCGTTTACGCTGGTGCAGGGCGTCACGACCGGCAATCCCAGCCTCACGGTGACAGGCGGCGTCGGCGGCTATACCTGCTCGCTCGTCCCGCAGACGGCCCTGAACGGCACGGGCCTCTCGTTCAGTTCGAGCTGCGTCCTTTCGGGCACGCCAGCCACCGCGGGCACGCTCAGCCTCACCTTCCAGGCCAGCGACACTGCCACGTCCGTCACCAAGGTGATCCCCGTGCAGATTATCGCCCCGGTTTCCATCACCACCACGACGCTGCCGAATCCCGTTCAGGGCGCCAGCTATTCCCAGACGCTGGCAACTTCCGGCGGCAACGGAACCAACACCTGGAGCATTTACTCCGGCGGTCTGCCGGCCTACCTGACGCTCAACGCCAACACCGGCGTCATCAGCGGGACAGCCAGCGGCACGGGCACCTATAACTTCACCGTTCAGGTCAGTTCCGGCGGGACAACGGCAAATCAGTCCTACCAGGTAACGCTGGTTCCCGCCGTTTCTTTTAATTTCCCCTCCACGGTGGATGCCTCCTCGCCTCTCGCCTTTTTCCAATTCGCCACCGGCTCTGCCGGCACCAGCGACACAAACAGCTACACATACAACTTCGCCGGCTCGGCCGCTTACGTTACGGGCCCGACCGCCATACCCAACAGCGGCTCAGCCTATCTGAACGGCACATCCGCCTACGTCAGCACCAATCTGAGCGGCGGCATCACGACCGCCGGGTCGATCATGGCGTGGTTCAACCTGGTCCAGTTGCCGTCGCTGACCGGCCACGTCAACTACGTGGCGGGCGAATCGCAGGTCGGGAACGATCTCGATCTGCAGATCGAAACCGATAATTCCATCCGCTTCTACACAACGAACAACAGCCAAAGCCTGCAGTACGCACCGAATGTGAACGGCTTCGCCGGCTCCTGGCACTTCCTCGTGGCGACGTTCGACAATGTCGCCGGCAAGCGGGCTATCTACCTCGACGGCGTCCAGGTCGCCAGCGACACCACGCAGTCGATCCCGAACAAGACGACCGCCTTCCAGATCGGCTCCAGCCCGGTTTTC
>CAIKMJ010000035.1 GCA_903828455.1 uncultured Acidobacteriia bacterium
ACACCTTCGGATTGTGCTTCGCCAGCACCTTGGTGATCGCTGCCGTCAGCGTCGTCTTGCCGTGATCGATGTGCCCGATCGTCCCGATATTGATGTGCGGCTTACTGCGGTCAAATTTCTCTTTCGCCATGTTCGTCCTTTGCGAAACCTAACTATTTGGTAACCTTGCCCTGCACACGCGTCACGATTTCGTCCGCGATGTTCTTCGGTACTTCTTCGTACCGGGAGAAGTGCATGGTGAAACTGCCGCGTCCCTGGGTGCGCGAACGAAGCTCGGTCGCATAACCGAACATTTCGCTCAGCGGAACGCTGGATTTGATGATCTGCGTGTTGCCCCGGCTCTCGGTGCCTTCGAGCTGGCCGCGGCGCGAGATGATGTCGCCGTTGACCGGTCCCATGTACTCTTCCGGCACCACGACTTCGACAGCCATGACGGGTTCGAGCAGCACGGGTTTGGCCTTCTTCAGCGCTTCCTTGACGCAGATCGAGCTGCAGATCTTGAACGCCATTTCCGAAGAGTCGACATCGTGATAAGCGCCGTCGAACACGGTCACTTTGATGTCTTCGAGCGCATAGCCGGCCATGATGCCGCCTTCGAGGGCTTCCACAACGCCCTTTTCGATTGCGGGGATGAATTCCTTCGGGATGTTGCCGCCCTTGATGTCGTTGGCGAAAACAAAGCCTTCGCCCGGAACCGGTTCCACGCGCAGCTTGGTGCGGGCGTACTGGCCCGAACCGCCGGTCTGCTTCTTGTGCGTGTAATCGTATTCGGCGGTGGCGCGAATGGTTTCGCGATAGGCGACCTGCGGCTTGCCGACGTTGGCCACCACACCGAATTCGCGCATCATGCGATCCACGATGATTTCAAGGTGCAGTTCGCCCATGCCGGACAGAATGGTCTGGCCCGTTTCGGGGTCGGTGTTGACGCGGAACGTGGGATCTTCCTGCGCCAGCTTGGCAATCGCCATGCCCATCTTTTCCTGATCGGCCTTGGTCTTGGGCTCAACGGCGAGCTGAATGACCGGGGTGGGGAAGTCGATGGATTCGAGTGCGATCGGGAACTCTTCGGCGCAGATGGTGTCGCCGGTCGAGACCGTCTTCAGACCCACGGCGGCGCAGATGTCGCCCGCCATGATCTCCTGAATGTCTTCGCGCTTGTTGGCGTGCATGCGGAGCAGGCGGCCAACGCGTTCCTTGCGGCCCTTGGCGACGTTGTAGATCGATTCGCCGGCATTCATCTTGCCCGAGTAGACGCGGAAGAAGGCCAGCTGACCCGAGTACGGGTCGGTCATGATCTTGAACACGAGCGCCGAAAACGGCTCGTCGTCGGACGCCTTGCGGGTCATGGCGACGTTCTTGTCGTCCACGGCCGTGCCCTGCACATCGGGAATGTCAAGCGGAGAGGGCAGGTAATCGACGACCGCGTCGAGCATCGTCTGCACGCCCTTGTTCTTGAACGCCGAACCGCAGATGACCGGGAAGATCTTCATCGCGATGGTCGCCTTGCGAATGCCGGCCTTGATTTCGTCGATCGACAGTTCCTTGCCTTCGACGAACTTCTCAAACAGCTGATCGTCGAATTCGGAAACCGCTTCGATCATCTGTTCGCGATAAGAGGCGGCCTTTTCCTGATACTCGGCCGGGATGTCGAGAACGTCGAACTTGGCGCCGAGCGTTTCATCGCGCCACAGCACCGCTTTCATCTCGACGAGGTCGATCACGCCCTTAAACTGATCTTCGGCGCCGACGGGAATCTGAATCGGTACCGGACGGGCGCGCAGACGATCCACAATGGTGTCGACCGCGTGGTAGAAATCCGCGCCGATGCGGTCCATCTTATTGATGAAGCAAATGCGCGGAACCGAGTACTTATCGGCCTGCCGCCACACCGTTTCCGACTGCGGCTGCACACCGGCCACCGCGTCGAACACCGCGACCGCGCCATCGAGCACGCGGAGCGAACGCTCCACTTCGGCCGTGAAGTCCACGTGGCCGGGAGTGTCGATGATGTTGATCTGCATATCGCGCCAGGAGGCCGTGGTGGCCGCCGACGTGATGGTGATGCCGCGTTCCTGTTCCTGCTCCATCCAGTCCATGGTGGCGGTGCCTTCATGAACTTCGCCGATCTTGTGAGAGCGTCCCGTGTAATACAGGATGCGTTCCGTGGTCGTGGTTTTACCGGCATCGATATGAGCGGCGATGCCGATGTTTCTCATCTTCTCGAGTGGTACAGTGCGCGCCATGAAAAAGTTATTCCTGTGTTCCCTTACCAGCGGTAGTGAGCAAAAGCTTTGTTAGCTTCCGCCATGCGGTGAACGTCGTCGCGCTTCTTGATCGCGCCGCCGCGGAGGTTAGCCGCGTCGTTCAGTTCGTTGGCCAGCTTGTCGGCCATGCCTTTTTCGGCCCGTCCGCGCGCATTGCCCAGAATCCAGCGGATTGCGAGGCTGGTGCGGCGGTTCTGCGGGACTTCGATCGGCACCTGATAGTTGGCGCCGCCCACGCGCCGCGTCTTCACTTCGAGCAGCGGCTTGGCATTTTCCACGGCCTTCTTGAACAACTTGATGGCCTCTTCACCGCCGCCCTTTTCTTCCAGCTTCTTGAGCGACGTGTAGAAAATCTTCTGGGCGGTCGACTTCTTGCCGTCCCACATCATCGAGCAAATGAACTTCTCGGCCAGTGTCGAGTTGTACACCGGATCGGGATTGACTTCACGATTGTCTGCGCCTCTGCGTCGTGGCATCTGTAGTCCCCTTTACTTCGTTGCGGCCTTGGGCCGTTTGGCGCCGTACTTGGAACGGCTCTGTTTGCGGTTTGCGACGCCGGCGGTATCGAGCGCGCCGCGCACCACGTGGTAACGAACACCGGGAAGATCCTTTACGCGGCCGCCGCGGATCAGCACAATCGAGTGCTCCTGCAGGTTGTGGCCAACGCCGGGAATGTAGGTGGTGACTTCGATGCCGTTGGTCAGCCGCACACGCGCTACTTTACGAAGCGCCGAGTTCGGCTTTTTCGGCGTCGACGTATACACACGGGTGCATACCCCGCGCTTCTGCGGGCAGCTCTGCAATGCAGGGCTTGCCGTCTTCCATGCGGGCGCTTTCCGCCCTTTGCGCACAAGTTGGTTAAATGTCGGCACTCAGATCCTCAAAAAAAATCCAAAATCTTCAAACTTCAGGCCGGGCGCATCACTGAAGACCAGCCCCGCTTGCGGAAACACACACCCGCAGGACTCTCCCGGTAAATTCAACGCGTCGCTTTTGATTTCGAACGGGCTTACAAAAAACTGCTTCTGCCGCTCAGGCTTAGGAAAGGTCCATGCCCGCTGACAGCTAGGCCAGCAAAGCCTCGGGACCTGGCCCGGACGAATCTCCGACGCCGGAGATGGTAGCCAGAACCTTAATCAATCTACAGCCAAACCTTTACAGTGTACGAGAAGTCGGTTTCCTGTGTCAACTTCAACCAGTTTCAGTGGCCCTTCAAATGCTGATGCCGATGCGAAAAGCGACGCTGAAACCGATGTACACGCTCGCCGACCATGCTTCCGGCCGGCGATTTTCCCGGGCAACGCTCTTTTCGGCAACGCTCTTTTCGGCAACGCTCGCTTCGGCAACGCTCGCCTCGGCAACGCTTTCTTCGGCAACGATCTCGAACCTATTGCCGATCCCGTCGATCCGGATTCGTTGCTGCCCGAAATCTGATCTCCAGTATACACAGCCCGTTTTGTCGACCGTCATTCGGATCGCGCCCGGCGGCTGTCCCGGTTCCGGCGCCGCGCAGCTATAGAAAATTTCGATTCCTGTAACTCCATGTTTTTGTAGAGACCCGGGTGAGGGCCGAGTTGCGTATAAGAGACAAATATTGGTGGGATTTCCCTCCCAAAATGGCTTATTCTCAGAATGATCCCGGTTGGCCCGGCTCTGCCGGCAGAAGTCGCTGTGCCGGCAGCAGTTCCGGTGGCTGCAGAAGTCGCTGTGGCGGCAGCAGTCGTGGTGGCGAAAGTCGTGGTGGCGAAAGTCGGTGGCGAAAGTCGGTGGCGAAAGCGCTGCGAGCAAGCCAACCGGACGCCGCGCCCCGCCGCGGTCGACCGGCTTTTGGCTCGGCTTGCTGCTTGAAAGGAAACGTACAATGATGATCCGCAACGTTCTGGCTGTTTCGCTCCTTGTTTTGGCTCCGCTGGCTTGCCAGGCGCAGTCGCTGGCCGGCCTTTGGGACGGAACCATCCTCACTGACGGCGCTGAGATCCCGTTCAAAATGGGGATCTCGGGCGAGGGCTCGAACGTGAAGGGCTGGTTCTTTAACGGAGAGGCGAAGGAGGTGTCGAACCGCGGCAAGCTGGAAAACGGCGTGCTTTCGCTCGATTTCGACAGCTACGCCACAAATCTCCGGCTTACATATAAGGATGGTGCGCTGAGCGGCCAGTACGGTCCCATCACGAAGAAGATGCTGAACATCCGCGCCGTTCGGGCTAAGGAGGCCAAAGCTGCGCCCGCCGCCGGTGCGCCCAACATTTCGGGCATCTGGGATCTGATGATGAAGACCAAGAGCGCCAAGGGTGAAGACGCCTGGGACCTCATCATCCGGCAGAACGGTTCGGCGGTGACCGGCGCCATCCTGCGGGTCGACGGCGACACCGGCGAACTGACAGGCTCGTGGAAAGACGGCAAGTTCACGCTCAGCCATTTTTCGGGCGCGAGGCCGTCGCTGCTGGTGATCACGCCGCAGCCGGACGGGTCGCTCGAAGTCGGCCTCACCAACACGCACGGCTTCACGCCGATGAAGGCGCTCCGGCCGGAAGTCGCCAAAGCGCAGGGGCTGCCGATGCCCGCCGACGCGGATACCCATACACAGGTGAAGGATCCGACTAAGCCATTTACTTTCAGCTTCCCGGATCTGAACGGTAAAGTGGTTTCGAATACCGATTCTCGCTTTAACGGCAAGGTCGTTCTGGTGGTGATTACCGGCAGCTGGTGCCCGAACTGCCACGACGAGGCGCCGTTCCTTGAAAAGGCTTATGAGAAGTACAAGAGCCAGGGGCTGGAGATTGTGGCGCTTTCGTTCGAAGAAGGGGATCAGCAGGCCAATCCCACCCGGCTGAAGGCGTTCATCGAAGAGTACGGCATCAAGTACACGGTGCTCCTCGGCGGCGAGCCGGACTCGGCGAAGACTAAGCTGACACAGGCGCAGAACTGGGATGCATGGCCCACCACCTTCTTCGTGGGGCGCGACGGACTGGTGAAGGCGGTCCACGCCGGCTTCCCGGGGCCGGCCAGCGGCGAACTCTATAAGAAGGAAACCAGCGAGTTCAACGCACGCGTGGAGAAGCTTCTCGGCACGAACGAGTCGGTCCGGAAGTAGACCGGCGTGGCTGCGCCGCGTGAAGTCAGAACTGTTTCTGTCATTTAACCGTGACATGCGCCGGCGGCGGGAAGCGCGGCAAATCGCGTATCCTCTAAGGAGAATCGCCGACGGATCGAGGCAAAATCTATGGCTATCAAGCTCACCGTAAACGGCCAGTCCACCACTGTGGATGCGCCGAATGACATGCCCCTGTTGTGGGCGCTGCGCGACGTATTGCACCTTCGCGGGACCAAGTTTGGCTGCGGCATCGCGCAGTGCGGCGCCTGCACGGTTCACGTGAACGGCACGGCCGTTCGTTCCTGCATCACGCCGGTTGGCACGGTTGCGGCCAAGAGCGTGACGACGATCGAGGGTCTTTCCGCCGATGGTTCGCACCCGGTGCAGCAGGCGTGGGAAGAGATCGACGTGGCGCAATGCGGCTACTGCCAGGCCGGACAGATGATGTCGGCGGCGGCGTTGCTGGCGAAGACGCCGAAGCCGACCGATCAGGAGATCGATTCGGCGCTGAACGGCAATCTCTGCCGCTGCGGCACCTACCTGCGGATTCGCAAGGCCGTTCACAAGGCGGCCGAACTTGCCACGAACGCATCCACGAAAAAGGCCGTGCAGACGGCCGCGCGCTAGTTCCGGGGAGATCACGAGATGAAAGCCATCAATCGCCGTTCCTTTCTGAGAGTGAGTGCGCTGGGCGCGGGCGGAGTGCTGCTGAGCCTGTATATGGAGCCGGAGGCGAAGGCCCAGGGCCGCGGTGGCCCGCCGGCTCCGCCACCGAACCCGAACGTGTACATCAAGGTCGCCGCCGACGGCACGGTGACGATCATGGCGAAGAACCCCGAGGTCGGGCAGGGCGTGAAGATGATGCTGCCGATGCTGGTCGCCGAAGAGCTGGATGTGGACTGGAAATCGGTGAAGATCGAACAGGCCGATTTCGATGACACCAGGTACGCGGCGCAATCGGCCGGCGGCAGCACGTCGACGCCGAACAACTGGATTCCGATGCGGCAGGCGGGGGCGGCGGGGCGCGCCATGTTTATCACGGCAGCCGCGCAGACGTGGGGCGTTGCGGAGGCCGGACTGACGGCGGCATCGGGCCGCGTGACGAATCCCGCATCGGGCAAATCGCTCGGCTACGGTGAACTGGCGGCTAAGGTGGCGACGCTGCCGATGCCGGAACTCGGCACGCTGAAGATGAAGAATCCGGCCGATTACAGGATCATCGGCCACACGCAGCCGCAGCGGGAAGCGCGCAATATCGTGACCGGCAAGCCGATCTTCTGCATCGATACGGAACTGCCGGGCATGAAGTACGCGACGTTTGAAAAGTGCGGCGTGTTCGGCGGCAAAGTGGTTTCGGCCAATCTGGACGAGATCAAGAAGATGGCCGGCGTGGTGAACGCGTTTATTGTGGAGCGGCCGCCGGTGACGGACACGGTGATTCCGGGCGACCCGGGGCTGGAGAGCGGCATTGCGATCATCGCCGATACGTGGTGGCACGCCCAGCAGGCACGTAAGAAGCTGGTGGTGAAGTGGGATGAAGGCCCGCGCGCCACGCACTCCAGCGCCGCCTACGTGGCGAAGGCGGAGGAGCTCAGCAAGGCCGCGCCGCAGCGCACGCTGCGTTCGGACGGCGATATCGATGCCGGGTTCAAGGCGTCGGCGAAGGTGGTGGAGGCGGCGTACTCGTATCCGTTTATTTCGCACGCGCCGCTGGAGCCGCAGAATTGCACGGCGCAGTTCAAAGACGGCAAGCTGGAGATCTGGAGCAACAGCCAGATTCCGGGCAACGGACGGCGCGTGACGGCGCTGGCGACGGGGCTTGCGGAAAAGGACATCACGATCCACATGGTGCGCGGCGGCGGCGGTTTCGGCCGGCGTCTGACGAACGACTACATGGCGGAGGCGGGCTACATCGCCAAAGAGGCCGGCGTGCCCGTGAAGCTGCTGTGGTCGCGCGAGGACGACATGCAGCACGACTACTACCGGCCGGGCGGCTTCCAGTATCTGAAGGCCGGGCTCGATGCGTCGGGCAAGGTGGTGGCGTGGCACAACCATTTTGTGGGCTATGGCGATGGCGACCGGTTCGTTTCTTCGGGCGCGATCGGGCCGACGGAATTCCCGCAGCGGTTTGTGCCGAACTATCAGCTGCAGGCTTCGGTGCAGCAGCTGGGGATTCGCACCGGCGCGCTGCGTGCGCCGACGAGCAACGCGTTTGCGTTCGTGTTCCACTCGTTTCTGGACGAGCTGGCGCATGCGGCGGGCAAGGATCCGGTGCAGTTCCGGCTCGACCTGCTGAGCAGCGGCGTGCCGACTGCGGCGGTGGAGAACGGACGGCCGACGGGGCTCGATGCGAACCGCATGAAGGCGGTGGTTCAGCTGGCGGCGGAGATGTCGGGCTGGGGCAAGAAGACGCTGCCCAAAGGCACGGCGATGGGCACGGCATTCCATTTCAGCCACCTCGGGTATTTTGCCGAAACGGCTGAGGTGCGGGTCGATGCGAACAACAAGATCAAGGTCAACAAGGTCTGGGTGGCGGCGGACGTGGGCAGCCAGATCATCAACCCGGGAGCGGCGGAAAACATCTGCCAGGGCGCGATTATCGACGGCATGAGCGAGCTGATGGGACAGGAGATCACGGTCGATAAGGGCCGGATTGTGCAGGGCAATTACGATAAGCACACGATGGTCCGCCTTTCGCAGGCACCGGCCGAGATCGAGGTGCGCTTCCTGAAGACCGACTTCCCGCCGACCGGGCTCGGCGAGCCGGCGCTGCCGCCGGTACTGCCGGCGATCGCCAACGCGATTTTTGCCGCGACGGGCAAGCGGGTTCGCCAGCTGCCGATTTCCAAAGCCGGGTACAGCTGGGCCTGATTGTGAGCGCAACGAAAGCCGGGCGCGCCGCCAGCGAGGGGCGCGCCCGGTTTCCTTTTATGCGGGCCGTTGCGCTGGCGCTGCTGCTGACGGCCGCGGGCCAGGCGCAGGATGAGCGGCGCGTGGTGTCGCCGGACGGGCAGACCGAGTTCCGCCTCTACCTTGCGCAGCCGGAAGGCGGGCTGATGGCGCGGCTGGCGTACCGGGTGAACTACCACGGGGCGCCGCTGATCGAGACCTCGTTTCTGGGCTTCGACATCAAGAACCAGGAGCCGCTGCTCGGCGAGAACGTGGGTCTTGTGACGTCGCGAGCGGGAAGCGACCTGCGCTGCAATACGCTGGTGGCGGAGTTCATGCAGAACGGCTCGCAGGGGCGGCGCATCGACGTGGAGGTGCGGGTCTACAACGACGGGGTGGCGTTCCGGTACCGGCTGCCGCGGTCGGCGCCGCTCGACGAACTTTTCGTGCGCGACGAGGTCACCGAGTTCGCGCTGGCCGGGGTGCGGACGGAGGGCAGGGGAATGCTCCCGATGCCCTTTGTAGCGGCGCGGAACGGCGGCGGCTATCTCGAGATTGCCGAGGGCAGCAGCGCGGGGTATCCGCGGCCGCGGCTCGAAGTGGAGACGGGCAGCATCCTGATCACGCGGCTGACGGCGTGGGGCGATGACCCGAACCTGGCGTGGTCCGGCACAACGCCGATGGTGTTTCCGTGGCGCGCGGTGGCGGTGGCCGGGTCGCGCGAAGGGCTGGCGAAGACCGACGTGCTGGCGGAGCTGAACCAGTAGGCGGGCGGCCGGCGCTACTTTTGCTCGGCGGGCGTTGAGGCGGCCGGGCCCATGCCGAGGATTTCGAGGACGGCGTCGCCGGTTCCTTCCTTGGCTCCATCGTAGTGAATCTCTTTGGCGGTGTGGACGACGAAGGAGCCGGGCGGCAGCGGTACGGTGCTGGCGGGATCGTACTTCGGTCCGGTGCCGACCCACCAGGTGCCGGAGAGAACGGTGACGTAACGATCGTTCTGATGGAAGTGCGGGCGGCTCATGTGGCCCATGTGCCACTTGGTGAGGACGATGTAGAGGCCGGGCTTGCTGGGGTCGCCCAGCACGACGGCTTCGGCGGAACCGCTCTTTTCGTTTTCCACCCAGTGAATATTTTCCGGCAGCGTGATGTGAATGGCGGCGGGGTTGAGGTCGGCGACGGTGGGCGCGCCAAAGCCGGCGACAGTGGCGGCGCCGAGCGCGAGGGCGAGAATGCGGCGAAGTGAGACGGCAATGGACATGGTGAACTCCTCGAAGTGAACACATTCTATCAGCGCCCGGGAAGGAGTATGCGGCGGGGGAGGCCAGCGGGGGACGCCGGATGGGCGCGGGTGTGGTGTGCGAGCGGGTGACGGGAGTGCGGGGTGCGGGTGAGGTGTGTTGGCGGGTGACGGGAGTGCGGGGCGCGCGCGTAGTGTGCGAGCGGGTGGGGCGTTCGGGCGCGGGTGTGGTGTGCCGGCGGGTGGCGCGAGTGCGGGTTGCGGGTGTGGCGTGCGAGCGGGTGGGGCGTTTGGGCGCAGTTGTGGTGTGCCGGCGGGCCGGCGGCGGAGGATGGAGGCGGAAAAGGCGGTCAGGCGGCCTTTGGCGGGTAGCGTTTTTCAAACTTCTCCCGTTTGAAGGAGCAGGATTTGGCGTGCTCGACGCAGATGCGGCTGCATTCCCGGCGGGCGGCGGCTTCGA
>CAIKMJ010000036.1 GCA_903828455.1 uncultured Acidobacteriia bacterium
AATTTTTCATGATTCTGGCGCTCGCGATCACGGCTCTGGTCGCCAACACGGCGGCGACGGCGTATCCGCCGCCCGAGTGCGACGTCTGCCCCTGGGTTCGGTAAAACCGCCGATCGCAACCAATATCCCGCTGCCATTCAAACATAAAAGGAGACTTCTCATGCGTAAATTTTTCATGATTCTGGCGCTCGCGATCACGGCTCTGGTCGCCAACACGGCGGCGACGGCGTATCCGCCGCCCGAGTGCGACGTCTGCCCCTGGGTTCGGTAAGTCCTATTTGCGGGGCGCGCCGCAAATGCTAGACTGCCAACAGGCAGGATCAGTATGCCCCACCGAACAACGGAACTCCTTGTAACAGCCGCCGCGGCGATGGTCGCCGGGCGGCTGTTCTGGTTTGGGCTGGCGCGCCGGTTTCCTGCATTGCTGGCCTGGCTGGCGTGGCAGATGGCCTCTAATGCGGCATTGGCCGTACTTTCGCCGAACGGTCTGCTGTATTTCTGGATTTATGTGGCTTTGTTACCGCTGGAGTGCCTGTTTAGTTTGCTGGCGGTGCGGGAGTTATTCGCACTCGTGTTCGCGGCTTATCCGGGAATTCGCACGATCGGGCGCTGGGCCATGTACGGCGCGCTCGCTTTATCGGTAGCGGCGACACTGGCGGCCACGCAGATTCTCTGGCACCAGACGGCCAGCGGACGGGCGCATTCGAACATCTACTATGTGCAGCTCGGACATCGTTCGGTGATATTCTGCCTCGCGATCATTATTGCCTCCATACTTTATTCGATTTCCCGGTATCCGTTGCACCTGGGTAAGAATACGTACCTTTCCTGCGCCTGTTTCGGCACCCTGTTTCTGGGGGAGGCGGCACAGTCGCTGCTGGACAGCCTGGCGCCGAAGTTGTTTAACCATTCGATCGACTGGGCCACCAACCTGTTTGTCGCGGCCTGTCTTGCGGCCTGGGCCTTGTGGCTGCAGCCCGCGGAATCGGCCGTCGCAACACGCGTGACGTTCGCGTCGCCGGCGGAAGCCGATTTATTGCAGGAGCTGGCCTCGCTCAATCAACTACTATCCCGCGCTGCTCGCCGGTAATAAATCCCAAATAATTAAAAGAGTACTTGCCTATTGCCTGCCTTTTCGATATTCTCAATATCGAATAACAGGAGGAATTCCCAGTTATGTTATTGCCATTTGTTGCTTTCCTGGTGTTGATCGCGGCGGCCGCCGGAGTACAGCTGACGATACGCATGCGATCCATGGAACCTGGGGGGGTAACCGTTGCGGCGCCCGTGGCTGGCGAGAGATATCGCCCGATGCTGCGGCTGCTGAGCGACGAAGACCTGGAGTTTGTTCCCTCACATCTGCGTGCGACAGTCCGCGCCGACCGCCGCATGCTGTTTCGCCGGTATTTGAAATGCCTGGCCCGCGATTACGGCAGGCTTTTATCGGGAGTGCGGCTGGCCATGGTGCGGTCCGGGATCGAACGTCCCGAACTGGCACGCGCGCTGGCGAAGAACCGCTTGCTGTTCGCGCTGGCGCTGTGCCGGATTGAATATCGGCTCACGCTGCACGCGGCCGGCCTTGGCCACGTCGACGTCAGCAACCTGGTTGAAGCGCTCGACTCTTTGCGCGGTCAGGTGGCGGCGTTTACTCCGACTGCCGCGGGTGCGGCCGCATAGCGCGGCTACACGCTTCCAGACTCACTCTGTCTTTCCTCTGTCCGCCCTTCCTCGGCGATGCTGGCCTCGATGCCGATTCGCCAGGAAGGGTATTGTATTTTGACGCCCAATTCCGCACGAATTGCGGTCCCATCCACCTTCCTGCCGTGCACCGGAAACTCGGTTCGGACCGGGGCCGGAGCAACCGGTTCTCCTCGCCGTTCCAGCCAGCTCACAATTTCCGCCGTGGTGGCGGGCTGATCATCGGCGACCGGCCAGGCGCCAGTCAGCGGCGAATTCAGACCGGCGTCGCAGAGCGCGGCTAAGTCATCGACATGGATTCGGCTGACAATTCCCGAGGCGGCTCCGCGTGGGAGCCGGCCGTCCCGAATTGAAACGTGGACTCCCCTGCCCGGCCCATAGATGGCGGCGGAACGAAGGATCAGCGTCGACCAGTCATGCGATTGAAGCCAGCGCTCCTCTTCAATACGCGCCATGCCGCGGGAATCGGCCGGTGCGACGGGAGTGGTTTCGGATACGTCAATTTGATCGCCATACACGCCGGTAGCCGAAATGTAGACCACACGCCGCGGCGAGATGGCCTCGATCAGGCGATGCAGATTCTCATTCTCCGCCGGAGGCAGCGGCGGGACGGAGTGCAACAGCGCGGCGCCGGAGGGGAATTGCGACGACAATTCATCGGAAACCGGGGAATTAAAATCGACGCGGACGGCTTTCATACCGAGCGCGATCAAAGCGGCAAAGCGAGCCGGATCGCGGACGGCCGCGACTACTTTTTCGCCGCGCTGCAGAAGACGCCGCGCAACGCGGCTGCCGGTAAATCCGAGTCCGAAAATGACGACCACGCTTCCATTGCAGCACGGGTATGGCGATGCGCGTTCGGTGCAGTGCAGATGCAGTTGCGCGGGCCCGGCGGAGCGTACATTCCGATGCAGTCCGCAAGACGGACGTCACGATATACTGCGCTTGAATGCTGAAGCCATCGATTTTTCGCGAATACGATATTCGCGGCATTGCCGATCAGGAACTTCTTTCCGAAGACGTAGAGACGCTGGGCCGGGCGCTGGGGACCTGGTTTGTGAGGCACGGCGCGCGGAAGCTCAATCTGGCGCGCGACTGCCGGCTGAGTTCGGACCGGCTGCACGCCGCGCTGCGCACGGGGTTGCTTTCGACAGGCTGCGAAGTGACCGACCTCGGAGTGGTGCCGACGCCGATCCTTTATTACTCGGTCTTTCATCTGCACGCCGACGGCGGGGTGATGATCACGGGAAGCCACAATCCGAAGGACTTCAACGGCTTCAAGGTGATGCACGGCAAGAGCACCATTCACGGCGAAGAGATTCAGCAGGTCCTGCGGCTCATACAGGCGGGCGATTTTGAGGCGGCCGAGGGCAGGCTGAGCGAGTACGACGCGGTGACGCCGTACGTGAACGAAATTGCCGGCCAGTTCAGCTGGAAGCGCCGGATCAAAGTGATCGCCGACGGCGGCAATGGCACGGCGGGCCCGGTATTTCGGCGCATTCTGGAAAAACTGAATGTGGAACCGGTGGAATTATTTTTCGAAATGGATGGAAATTTTCCGAATCACCATCCGGATCCGACGCAGCCGGAAAATCTGCGGCATCTGGTGGGCGGAGTGCTGGCAAGCCGCGCGGACGTGGGGCTGGCGTTCGATGGCGATACGGACCGCATCGGCGCGGTGGACGAAAAAGGCACGGTGCTGTACGGCGATCAGCTGATGATCATTTATTCGCGCGAGATTCTGTCGCGCAAGCCGGGTTCGACGGTGATTGGCGAAGTGAAGTCGTCGCAGAATATGTACGACGATATTCGCGCGCACGGCGGCAACGCGGTGATGTGGAAGACGGGCCACTCGCTGATTAAAGCGAAGATGCAGGAGCTGAGCGCGGAACTGGCGGGCGAGATGAGCGGACACATGTTCTTCGCCGACCGCTATTACGGGTTCGACGATGCCATGTATGCGGCCTGCCGGCTGCTGGAGATTGTGGCGAATTCCGACCAGCCGCTTTCGGCCGAACTGGCAGGGCTGCCGCAGACTTTTGCGACGCCCGAGCTGCGCGTGGACTGCCCCGACGACCGCAAGGTCCCGGTGGTGCAGGCGGTGCTGAAGAAATTCCGCGCCGAATATGAAGTCAACGATACCGACGGCGTGCGCGTGAACTTCGGCAAGGGCTGGGGACTGGTGCGCGCGTCGAACACGCAGCCTGTGCTGGTGCTGCGCTTCGAGGCGCAGTCGCCGGAGTTGCGCGATCAGTACCGCAAGCTGATGGAAGACGCGGTGATTGAGGCGAGCGGCGGCAAGCTGACGGCGTCGCACTAGCGAACTGACGGCGTCGCACCAGCAAGCTGACGGCGTCAAATCAGCGAGCAGCTAGCGGCGTTCGCGCAGGGAGCGGGCGAATTCGGCGCCCTGGCTGAATTCGGTGGCGAAGCCGGCGCGCAGCGACTGCAGCTTTTCAATGTAGGCATCGAGCACGGCCGCAACCTCGGCGCTGTTGGTGTCGAGGATGTCGCGCCAGAGATCGTAGGAACTCAGGGCGAGACGCGTGGAATCGAGCAGGCCCGGCCCGGCCACGAGCGCGGCCTCGGGTGCTTTTTCTCCGAGAACGGACGCCAGCGCGGTGGACATGAGCTGCGGCAGGTGCGAACTCCACGCCACCAGACGATCGTGCTTTGCCGGATCGAGAATAATTTCGCGCGCGCCGATGGCGGAGATCCAGCGGCGAAGTTCGTGATCGATGTCGTCGGTGAGGATCCACGGGCGGCCGCGAAATAATCCGGCTTCGGCCGCTGCTGCGCCGCGGAGTTCCTTGCCCGCCATGGGGTGTCCGCCGACGAAGCGACAGCGCCGGAGCGAGCGGGCGGCCTCTTCGCAGATGACGCGCTTGGTGCTGCCGGCATCGGTGACGAGCGTATCGGGGCGAACCAGCGGATCGAGCCGCCGCAGCGTTTCCACGATGCCGAAGATGGGCTGCGAAAGGAACAGCAGGTCGGCGGACGACGCCGCCTCTTCGAGCGTTGCGCCGCGGTCAATGGCGCCGCGCGCCTGGCCTTCTGCAATGCTGCGCGGCGAGCTGACGCCGAGAATTGTGCCGGTGAAACCGGCCTCGCGGAGGGCAAGCCCGAACGAGGCGCCGATGAGGCCCACGCCGACGATGCCGACGGCGCGCATCGGCCGGGAAGCGGCGGAGGTTGAATCGTCTAGCGCCAATGGTCCTTCACCGGGCCGCCGGGCGCCATGGGGTCTTCCTGAATCCGGCGCATTTCCTTCATGATGGCCTCAAAGATATTGCGCAGAGCCAGTTCGGTGATCGGCCCCCGATTCATTTCCGCAACGTGGGCGAGGACTCGCTCTTCGCGCGCGGGTTCATAGACCGGAAGGCCGGCTTCCTTCTTGATGTGGCCGATTTCGTGGGCGATCGCGGTGCGGTCGTTGAGGAGCGCCACCAACTGGCGGTCCACCGCATCGATCCGTTCCCGGCGCTTTGCCAGCTCGCTCTGTGTGTCCATCGAACTCAAGATAACGCAGTCTTTGCGATGGGTCGCGTGAGGCTGTGCATGAAGCCTTCCAGCTGCGCCGGGTCCTTCTCAATCTGGCGGACGATGGCGCTGCCGACGACGACGGCTTCCACCTGGCCGGAGAGAGCGGCCACGTGTTCCGGCGTCGAGATGCCGAAGCCGAGAGCCAGCGGAAGCGTGGTGAGCGCGCGCATGCGTTCAATGAGCGGCAGAGCGGAATCGGAGATGGTCTGCTGCTCGCCGGTGATGCCGGTGCGCGAGACCAGGTAGATAAAGCCGCTGGAGTATTCGGCGACCAGTTTGAGGCGGCGGTCGGTGGACGTGGGAGCGGCGAGGAAGACGGTATCGAGGCCGGCTTCGCGCATCACCCTCACGTATTCGCCGGCCTCTTCGACGCTGGCGTCGGTGAGAAGACAACCGTCGATTCCGGCCGCTTTGGCATCGGCCGCGAGGCGTGCGAAGCCGTAGCGCAGCGCCGGGTTCAGGTAAGTAAACAGCAGCAGCGGCACTTCCGAGCGTTTGCGGATTTCGCGCGCAATCTCGAGGACTTTCGCCAGCGTGGTGCCGGCGCGGAGCGCGCGATCGCCGGCGAGCTGAATCACCGGGCCATCGGCAATAGGGTCGGAGAACGGAACGCCAAGCTCGATGAGATCGGCGCCGCCGCGTTCGAGAGCGGCGACAAGATCAGGCGTGGCGGCAGGGCTGGGGTCGCCGGCGGTGAGGTAGGCGACCATGCCGCAGCGCTTTTCCGCTTTGAGTTTTTCGAATAACCGGGAGATGCGGGTCACGCGGCGTCGAGCTCCTTGAGATTTTCCCGATAAATATCGATGTCTTTGTCACCGCGTCCGGAAAGGTTCACGATGAAGGTCTGTCCGGCGGCGGAGGGCGCGCGGCGGATGGCTTCGGCCACGGCGTGGGCGGATTCGAGGGCCGGAATGATGCCTTCCTTGCGGCTCAGCACGAGCGCGGCGGCGATGGCATCGGCATCGGAGCAGGAGACGTACTCGGCGCGCGAGCGGTCGTGCAGCCAGGCGTGCTCGGGGCCGACCGAGGCGTAATCGAGACCGGCGGAGACAGAATGCGTGAGGGCGATCTGGCCGTCGTCATCCTGCAAAAGATAACTGCGCGTGCCCTGCAGGACGCCCGGAGTGCCACCGGCAAAGCGTGCGGCGTGTTCGCCGAGACCGGCGCCGCGACCGCCGGCTTCGACACCGACGAGCTTCACGCCATCGTCTTCGATAAAAGGATGGAAGAGGCCGATGGCGTTGCTGCCGCCGCCAACGCAGGCGATCAGGACATCGGGCAGGCGGCCTTCCGCCTTGAGGAACTGCTGCTTCGCTTCGAGGCCGATGACGCGGTGGAAGTCGCGCACCATGGCCGGGTAAGGATGTGCGCCGAGCGCGGAGCCGAGCAGATAGTGGGTGGTGGAAACGTTGGTGACCCAGTCGCGCATGGCCTCGCTGATAGCGTCCTTCAGGGTGCGGCTGCCGCTGGTGACGGGCACGACCTTCGCACCGAGCAGACGCATGCGGAAGACGTTGAGCCGCTGGCGGCGCATGTCTTCCTCGCCCATGTAGACGGTGCAGTCGAAGCCGAAGAGCGCGCACACCGTGGCCGTGGCCACGCCGTGCTGGCCGGCGCCGGTTTCGGCGATGACGCGGTGCTTGCCCATGCGGCGGGCGAGCAGGGCCTGGCCGATACAGTTGTTGATCTTGTGCGCGCCGGTGTGAAGCAGGTCCTCGCGCTTGATGTAGATCTTCGCGCCGCCGAGGTGCTTCGTCAGCTGCTCGGCGAAATAAAGCGGCGTGGGACGGCCGGCATAGGTGGTGAGCAGCTTATCGAGTTCGGCGTGGAAGGCGGGATCTTTCTTCGCGGCTTCGTAAGCAAGTTCGAGTTCTTCAAGCGGCGACATGAGGACTTCGGGGACGTAGCGTCCGCCGTAGGGTCCGAAGTGTCCGCCCGTGTCTGGTTGTGAGGTCATTGGGTCGGTGCCTTGCAGCGGTCCGGCGTGTTGCCGCCGAGAGCCGCGTGAATAAATTCTTTCATGCGCGCATGGTCCTTGCGGCCGGGCGACGCTTCGATGCCGGAGGCGACGTCGACGGCCCACGGCTCGCAGTGACGCCGCACGCGCGCGACGGAGTCGGCGACGTTGTCCGGCGTGAGTCCGCCGGCGAGGATCAGCGGGTGGGTGAAGGCGGCGGCGCGCGACCAGTCGAACGCCGGGCCGTCGATGAGAATTGCTTCGGCGGGATAGTCGGGTACGCTGTCGCTGGCGGCGCGGACGCGGAAGGCGCGCCAGATGCGGATGTTGCGCGGATGCTCGGCAGGCGTTTCCGCGCCGTGCAACTGAGCGACATCGAGGCGAAGCCGGGCGGCGATGCTTTCGATCACGGCGGGCTTCTCATCGACAAAGACGCCGACCTTCCAGATGCCGGACGGAAGCTGATCGATCCACGGTTCGATGAGGGACGGCTTCGCCGCGCGCGGGCTGAAATCGGCAAAAACGAAGCCAATGGCGCGCGCGCCGAATTCAACAGCGGCCAGCGCGTCCTCCCGGTTGGTAATGCCGCAGATTTTAACGAACATCAGGCCGCCAGTTCCCGCAGGGCCTGCGCCGGGTCGCCCGATTTCACCAGATGCTCACCGACGAGGAAGGCGTCGAAGCCGGCGGCCATGAGACGCCGCACGTCGGCATTCCGGAAGATGCCGCTTTCGCTGACGCGGACGACATGCGGCGGGATCGAGGCGGCCAGGCTGACGGAAGTATCGAGCGAGACGGTGAAGGTCCGCAGATCGCGATTGTTGACGCCAACGATCTTCGCCTCCGAGCGGAGCGCGGTTTCCAGTTCAGCTGCGTCATGGACTTCGACGAGCGCGGCCATGCCGAATTCCTCCGCCAGCTGGCGATAGGCGCGAAGGCGGGCTTCATCGAGAATGGCGACGATCAGCAGAATCGCATCGGCGCCCATGGCGGCGGCTTCCAGCACGTTGTATTCGTCGATGGTGAAATCTTTGCGGATCACCGGCAGAGTGCAGGCGGCGCGGGCGGCCTGCAAATCGTCCGGGCTGCCCTGAAAGAAGTCGCGGTCGGTGAGCACGGAAAGCGCCGCTGCCCCGCCCTGTTCGTACTGGCGGGCCAGTTCGGCGGGACGAAAATCGGCCAGCAGAACGCCGCGGCTGGGCGAGGCCTTTTTGATTTCCGAAATGATGGCGGGCCGTTTGGCGCGGAGGGCGGCGGCGAAGTTGCGCCGGGCGGGCAGGCACGCGGCGGCGCGGCTGCGCAGTTCGGCGGCGGGAAGGGTGGCGGCGCGCAGCTCGTCCTGCTTGCGGGACACAATGCGGGCCAGAATGTCGGGAGTCACCGGGGGCAAATTTCATCGTATCGCAGCGGGATCGGGTAGGCGCGCATTTCGCTACACTGAAACCGTGGTTCCCGCGCCCGGCCGTACGACGGCGTCCGTCGAACGCTACTTTCAGTTCTCGCTGCTGGGCATGATTGTCAGCGGCTATCTTGCGCTGGCCGGGTCCGGGGCGCTGGACCGGCCGACGCTTGTTCTGACGATCGCCGGGCTGCTGCTGCGGGCGGCGCAGGTGGCGGGGCTGGTGAAGCTGGAAGTTGCGCCGCGCGTCGCGGGCTTCGGCGCGCTGGCGTACATCGCGTTCTATCCGGTGGATTTCTACTGGATTTCCGGCGATTTCCTTTCGGCCACGGCGCACATGATTTGTTTCCTCGCGGTGCTGAAGATCCTGACGGCGCGCACCAACCGCGACTACGTGTACACGGGCGTGATTTCGTTCCTCGAACTGATTGCGGGCGCGCTGCTTTCGCTCGAAGCCGGGTTCTTTGCGTTCCTCGCGCTCTACATTGCGTTCGCCATCGCGACGTTCACGAGCGCGGAGATCCGGCGTTGCCTGCAGCGGCACGAAGGATCTCCGGCGCAGCCGGCGCCGCGCATCGGGTGGCGGCTTTCGATGATCGCGGGGGGCGCAACGGCCGGGATTCTGGTGATCGCGGCCGGGCTGTTCCTCGCCGTGCCGCGAACGGCGCGGGTGGCAGCGTTTCTTTTTCCGAACGCGCCGCGGCTGACGGGCTTTTCCAATTTCATCGACCTTGGAGGCTTCGGCAAAATCGCGAAGGACGACAGGCCGGTGCTGCATATTCTTTCGTATTCACACGCCTTCCCGCGCAACATGAAGTGGCGCGGGAGCGCGCTGAGCCTGTTCGACGGGCGGCACTGGTTCGAGCCGCCGCTGCCGGGCCGCGAAATCGAAACCGTGAACGGATCGGCCACGGTGGCCGATGAATACCAGCGGTCGCGCACCGATGGCGGACGGCTGCTGTATCGCGTGGATATGCAGAATGCCGATACGCGGACGCTGTTCGTGGCGGGGATTCCGGAGTTCGTCAATATTGACCGGCCGCGCCTTGTGGTGACGGCGGAAGATGCGATTCACGTGGCCGGAACGCGCAGCGAAAGCCTGCGCTACGAAGTTTCCGCCCACACCGGGCCGCCGATCGCGTGGCTGCTGACGAGGGCCGAACGGGCCCGCTACCTGCAGCTCCCGGAGCTCGACCCGCGCATACGGACGACGGCGCGGCAATGGGCGGGCGAAGGCTCCGACATGGAGCGCGCGCTGCGCATCCAGCAAAACCTGCAGCGCGGATACGGGTACGTGCTGGAGGGGCCGGCGCGCGGGGTGAAGGATCCGCTGGCCGATTTCCTGTTTGTCCGCAAGGCGGGGTACTGCGAATACTTCGCCTCGGCGATGGCGGTGATGCTGCGCGCGAACGGTATTCCGGCGCGGGTTGCGACCGGATTTCAGAGCGGATACCTGAATGAGGTGACCGGCGAGTATGTGATGCGCGCGTCCGATGCGCACGCCTGGGTGGAGGGGTGGATCGCGGGCGCGGGCTGGACGACGTTCGACCCCACGCCGGCGGCGAGCGCGGGCGCGCGGCCTGGTTTGTTCGATCGCATCCGGATGTATGTGGACGCCGCGGATGAGGCGTGGCGGCAGTGGGTGGTTTCCTACGATCTGGGCCGCCAGGTATCGGCGGCCACTCAGTTCGAGACGGCGATGCGGAACTGGGGACGGGCTGAAGCGAATCCGGCATCGGGCTGGAAGGGGCTCTCGGCGGATGCGTGGAAGCGGCTGGCGTGGGCGGCGGCGCTGGCGGCGGCCTTCATCGCGATGATTGCCGGGTGGCGCAGATTGTGGCCGCGCTGGAGCCGCCGGGCGCGCATCCGGCGGATTGCGAAGGACGGCTGCGACCCGCGCGAGGCGGCGCTGCTCTACGAGCGGATGCTGGAACTGCTGGCGCGGCGCGGCTTCGAGAAGCCGGCGTGGTTCACGCCGCGGGAATTCGCCAGCCACCTGCCGGCCGAAGAAAAGCCGCGCGTTGAGGCATTCACCGAGCTGTATGAAACGGTTCGCTATGGCGGCGATGCCGGCGGCGCGGCGCGCCTCGCGACGATGCTGGAAGAGTTCGGCGGCAGATTCATCGCTTCGTGACTGCCTCTTAACGGCGCGGTTGCGCAGCCGTATTTCTCCTTTAACAATCCGGGACGAGACTGGCTATTTAGCTACATCGCAGCGCACAAAGCCGCACGTGCGCATACTTCACCGGAGACATCATCATCATGTTCAGAAACGCGAAGCTCACCCTGGCGTGCTCGCTGCTCGCCTTTACGGCGGCCGGCAATCTGCTCGCCGCCGACGCAAAGGATCACCATCCGGCTCCGCGGGGGCCGCAGGGCAATATCAATCATGTGTTTGTCGTTGTGCTCGAAAACGAGGGCTACGACGTGACGTTCGGGCCAACCTCGAAAGCACCCTATCTTTCGAAGACGCTGCCCGCGCAGGGCGTGCTGCTGAATCAGTATTACGGGACAGGCCATGTGAGTCTGGATAACTACGTGGCAATGATCAGCGGCCAGGCCGCCACCAATGAAACGCGCAACGACTGCACGGTTTACGCCGACTTCAAAATGACCGGCACGACGCCGGACGGCCAGGCGATCGGCAGCGGCTGCGTTTACCCGGCGACGATCCGGACGGTTGCCGATCAGCTGACCTCGGTGGGGAAGACATGGCGCGGATACATGGAAGATATGGGCAACGACCCGAACCGCGAAGCGGCTACCTGCGGGCATCCGCAGCTGAACGCCACGGATCTGACGCAGGCGGCGGAAAAGCCGGTGGCGCCGCTGCTGATTGCCGACCAGTACGCAGCGCGCCACAATCCGTTCGTCTACTTCCACTCCATTATCGATTCGCCCGCGTGCAATACGAATGTGGTGAACCTGAAGCAGCTGACCACGGATCTGAAGAGCGCGGACACGACGCCGAACCTGGTGTTCATCACGCCGAATCTCTGCAACGACGGCCACGACGCTCCCTGCGTGACGGGCGATCCGGGCGGCCTCGTTTCGGCCGACGCGTTCCTGCAGAAGTGGGTGCCGCAGATTCTCACTTCGCCCGCTTATCAGAGCGGAGGGTTGCTGATCGTGACGTTCGATGAAGGCGGACTGAGCGTGGCACCGGACCCGAACACCGCGGGAGCGTTCATCATCTCGGCGCCCGGGCAGTTCTGCTGCAACGAACAGCCGGGGCCGAATATCGGGACGTTCCCGCAGAGCGCGAAGCTGGGCCCGTACACTCTGACCTACCAGAACTACGGCGGCGACCGCACCGGCGCCGTGCTGCTTTCGCCGTTCCTGACGCCGGGCACGGTATCTTACACGCCGTTTAATCACTATTCAATGCTGCATACCATCGAAGATATCTTCAATCTGGATTACCTCGGCTATGCGGGCCAGCCGGGGATGATCGGATTCTTTGGCTGTGTGACCGCGGACGTCGAAAACAGTGATGCGGGGCAGTTCGCCCAGTGTAGTAAGTAACGCCGCGGTAAGTAACGCCGCGGTAAGTAATGCGGCAGTAAGTCAGTCGACGGCAAGTCAATCCGCAGTAAGTCAGTCTGAAGCCGGTAAGTTGAGTAAGTCAGTCTGCAGTTTCATGGCGCGCCTGCCTCGCGGTGGGCGCGCCGTTCTGCGTCAGGCCGCTTTGAATCAGGCGGAAACCGGAACATCCGGGTAACGGTAGTGGCCGCGGAGGCGAATGGCGAGGCCGATGAGCAGTTGCAGCAGTCCGGCGGCGCAGACGCCCGGCCAGCCCCAGTGCGACCAGCCATAGCCGCCCATCGCCGAGCCGACAGCGCCGCCGAGGAAGTACGTCACCATATAGACCATGTTGGCGCGGCTGCGGGCCTCCGGCAGCAGGGCGTAAATGCGCGTCTGGCTTGCGACGTGGCCGGCCTGAACGCCGAGGTCCAGCAGGATGACGCCCGCGATGAGCCCAGCCATGGAGTGACCGGTGGCGAGGAAGACGGAGTAGGCAACGATATCGATCACGACGGCGGCGGCGATGGTGAAGCCAGGTCCGCGGCGATCGGCCAGTTTGCCGGCCCGGGGCGCGGCGAGAATGCCGACCGCGCCGATGAGGCCAAACAGGCCGGCAACCTTCGGGCCGTAGTGCCAGGGCGCGTTGTCCAGATAGAACGCCAGCGTGGCCCAGAATGCGCTGAAGGCGCCGAACAGAGCTGCGCCGATCAGTGCCGTCTCACGCAGGACAGGCTGCGTGCGGATCAACTGCGCCACCGACTTCAGCAGTTCGCCGTAGCCGATCCGGTGCGGCGGCCGGTCCGGCGGCAGAATCGAACGCATCACGGCCGCCATGGCGAGCGAGGCCGCGGCGGACATCCAGTAGATGGCGCGCCATCCCATCAGATCGCCGACGTAGCCGCTGACGAGGCGGCCGAGCAGAATGCCGGAAAGCAGGCCGCCGAGCACGGTGCCAAGCACCTGGCCGCGCTCGGAAGGTTCCGCCATCTGGGCGGAAAGCGGCAGGATGAGGTGCGAGGCCGTGGCGATCATGCCGCAGCCGAATCCAAACAGGTTGACGAAGAACAAGTTGGGCGCCAGCGCCATCAGGACGACGGCGATGGCGGCGGCGATATTAATCAGCACAATCAGCGAGCGCCGCGAGAACATGTCGCCGAGCGGGACGAAGGCGAACATGCCGAGCGCGGTGCCGGCCTGCGTCCAGACCGGCAGGTAGCCGATCTCGCGGTCGGACACGCCCAGCGAGCGGCCCATCATGGAGAGCAGCGGCTGCGAATAGTACATGTTCGCGACGTTAATCGCGCACGCCACCGCGAGAATGTAGACTGTGCGACGTTGCAGCGCCATCTCACCCAATGATAGTGAGCGGGCGCGAGCGGCGCGGCAAGCAGGCGTAACGCGCGGCGGCGATCAGCGAGCGTAATAGCCTTCGCGCGTCTGCACCGTGAGCCCCTTCGGTTTCACGGTGACGGCAAGCTTGCGGAAGCTGGTGCCGATGTCGGTACGCGAAGGCGTGAAGCCGAGGCTGTACTGGCTGCGAAGTTCTTCCTGCAGGCTCTCGTAGATCTGATCCACGGGAGTTTTTTTGGTGATCTCGTAGACGGCGCCGCCGGTCTCGCGGGAGATTCGCTGCAGGATGGATTTGCCGTCCGGCCCGGAGCTTCGTCCAAAGGAGCCGCCGTTGCCTTCCTCGCCCTTGAAGTAAACCGAGTAGACCAGAGTGTCGGCGCGCTGAGCGGCTTCAATGGCCTCGGAGAGGAAGGTCTTGCTGCCGTTATCGACGCCGTCCGTGAGAAGGATCAGCGCCTTGCGTCCCTGCTGTGGCCGCATCAGTTCGCTGGACGCCAACAGGATGGCGTCGTACAGGACCGTGCCGCCGCGCGCTGCCGTTTGGGTCTGGCGCTGCGGATACTGCTGCCGGCTGCGACCGCGCCCGCCCATTCCAGGATAACCGCCGCCCGGATACCCGATGCCGACTCCGCCTCCCGGGTAGCCCCCTCCGGGATAACCGCCGCCACCGCTGCCCGGATAACTGCCGCCGTTGCCGCGCTGAGTCGTCTGATTGCGATTGACCTGCGCGAGCTGCACCAGGTCGAGGGCGCGCTGCAGGCGCTGCCGGTCGGCGGTGAAATCCTGCAGAAGTTCTGTTTCGCGATCGAAATGGAGCAGGAAGGCCAGGTCGCGATCAATACGGAGCACGCGCTCGAGGAATCGGTAGCTGGCATCGCGTTCGTCATTCAGGACAGCGCGCTGGCTCAGGCTGGTATCGATCAGAAGACCCAGGCGCAGCGGCATATCGAGCTCGCGGGAAAAATACTGAATGGTCTGCGGGGCACCCTCTTCGGCGAGGTCGAAATCCTCCTTTACCAGATTGTTGACGACCTTATGGCTCTTGTCCCGAACCGTCACGAAGACGTTGACCACCTTGACGTCGGAGGAAAACGTCGCATCCGGTTGCTGCGTCTGAGCGCGCAGCACTCCGGCAGCGGCGGCGGCGAGAAACGTTCGCCGGGAGATGCCTGAGTAACCACTTTCCATAACTAACCCAATGATGCGCACCAAGCGGTTTGCGTTACCGGAGTCATCCGGATTGGCTGTCCGCTTGCAGTCATAACTCAGAACGAGGTGCCCCATGAAAGTTCACGAAGTGATGACCTGCAATCCCGCTTATTGCCATCCGGACAGCAATCTGGCGGAAATCGCGGCAATGATGTGGGAACACGGCTGCGGGGTCATTCCCGTGGTCACGGGTTCGGGTATGGTGACGGGCCTGATTACGGACCGCGACATCTGCATCGCGCTGGGCACGCGGAATGTGCGCGCCTCCGAAGTGCGGGCGGACGATGTATCGCCGCCCGGCTATTTTGCCTGCAGCCCGGACGACAGGCTTACGGACGCGCTGGGCGTGATGGCGGCGCAGGAGGTCCATCGCATGCCCGTTACGGACGCAAACGGAAAGCTGGTCGGGATGCTGTCGATCGACGACATTATTCTGCGCGCGGGCGAGGACCGTTCGCTGAAGTCCGGCGAGATCATCCAGACGCTGAAAGCTCTTCGCGGCCGGCGCTCACATGAGCCGGTGATCCGGCGCGAGGCCGCCGACGTGGTCGTGGCGGCCTGAGCGGGACCGGTGGAAGCGGTTTCTGAACGCGCTTATTTCTGAACGCTTTGGGCCGGAGTCGGCTTGAGGATCAGTTTCTGCGCGCGCCAGTTGAGCAGTTCGCCGACGATCAGCGTATTTTCCGACGGACAGGCAATTTCGTGGATCCAGCCGAATTCCTTCATCTGGCGGCCCGCGCCGCCGAGGTAGCCGAGAACCTTGCCTTCGAGCGTCATCTTGTAAACGCGGCCGGGGAACGAATCGGAGCTGTATAAATACTGCGTGCCGGCGGCGTTGGGCGGCGTGATGCAGACGGTCCACGGCGAGCCGTTCTGGTGGACGCCGGGCTGGTCCTCACCCTGGCGCGGCATGTTGCCGAGCCACGGCTGTGCGCCGGCCGGAATCGGCACGTCGATTTTGATGGCGCGCAGGAATGTGCCGTCGTGGTCGAAGACCTGGATGCGGCGATTGCCGCGATCGGCCACATAGATGTTGCCCCTGGCGTCGGCGGCGATACTGTGCGGCGTGTTGAACTGGCCTTCCGCTTTCCCGAACGTTCCCCACGACTTCACCCAGCGGCCGTTCTTGTCGTACTTCGCAACGCGCGAATTGACGTAGCCATCGCTGAAGAAGATGTTGCCTTCCGGATCCCAGGTCACGTCGGTGGGCTGGCGGAACTGGCCGTCGATGGCCGGAAGCGGCGGATTCACGTGCTTCCAGGGTTCGGTGCTGTCATCGGAGGCTTCCTTCTTGCGACCGAAGGTCATGGTGACCTGGCCGGCCGGGTTGAACCGCACCATCATGTCGCTGCCCTTGTCGACGACCCAGATGTTGTCGTCCTTATCCACACGCACGGTGTGGGCGAACGACCAGGCGTACAGGTTTTTGCCGATCTCACGGATGTACTTGCCGGTGGCGTCGAACTCAAACAACTGCGCGGCTGTGGATGCGTAGGCCGGCCCGCCGACGCCGGTGCGGGAGAACACGAAAATGTGTCCCTTCGAATTGACGGCGACGCCGGAGACTTCGCCCAGATACAAATCGGTGGGCGTCTTGAGGAAGTTCGGCACGGAGTCGAAGGCAATCTCGGTCGGCTGCTGCGCATATGCGCCGGCGGCGAGAGCCAGCAGAGCTATCAGGATGTGTTTCACGGCAGGTCTCCAGTTCGTTTTGAGGAACGCTGCCCAGTTTATCGCAAAGCCGCGGGCATTCCGAACGCGGAGATGGTCAGTGACTCGCGGCGTCGATTCCCCGCGCGGCGATCTGTGCAATGTCGAGCAACTCCGGCGGCTTGCCGGAGACGGTCTTCAAAGCATCGCGGAACATGGAGGCGCAGAACGGGCAGGCCGCGGCGACGGTGGAAGCTCCGGTGGCCACCAGTTCTTCGGCTCGCGCGAGATTCACGCGGGTGCCCTTCTCCTCGCCAAGAAACATCTGGCCGCCGCCGGCGCCGCAGCAGAAAGAGCGCTCGCGGTGGCGCGGCGCTTCGAGCAGATCCATGGAGCGCGCCAGCACGTCGCGCGGCTCATCGAAGACGCCGCGGTAACGGCCCAGATAGCAGGGGTCGTGATAGACCACGCTTCCCCGCCCCTGCTGGTCGCTCAGCACGGGCAGTTGCGCGCGGTGCCGGGCGAGCAGTTCGGAATGGTGTTCGATCTGCACGGTGGCGCCGGCTTCGGCCCAGTCCGTGCTCATGGTCCGGACGCAGTGCGGGCAGATGCTGAGCATTTTGCGCACTTTTGAAGCCCCGATGTTGCCGAGGTTTTCTTCGGCCAGCGTGGTGAAGAGCAGATCGTTGCCGAGCCGCCGCGCCGGATCGCCGTTGCACTTTTCCTTTCGCAACACGCCGAACGTGATGTTGAGATGCCGCAGCACTTTCACCAGCGCCAGCACGGTTTCGCGGCCGGCCGGATCGTAAGCGCCCATGCAGCCCAGCCACAGGCAGTACTCCTGCGAGCCATCGTAAACGGGCAGTTCGTTCTTTTCGATGAACTTCTGCCGTTCGCCGGAAGCCATGCCGAGCGAATTGCCGTTGCGCTCCATGGTGAGGAACAGCTTCGTGCCGAACGGGTCTTCCCAGACGCCGGTGTTGACCGCGCCGCGCCGCAACCCGACGATCGCCGGCAAGTGCTGGATGCCGACCGGACACTGAAACTCGCACGCCCCGCAGGTGGTGCACTGGAAGACCGCTTCTTCGGAAACGTGCGGCCCGAGCAGCGGTGCCTCCGAGGCCGGACCTTCGGTATTCAGATACTCGCGCAGACCGAGAATCAGCTCTTTGGGATTCAGCGTCTTGCCGGTGTTGTAGGCGGGGCAGTGTTCGGAACACCGCCCGCACTCCACGCAACTGAGCGCCTGGAGGGCGGCGATCTGCGTCACGTCTCTGCCGGAAACCATGCCGAAATCTTCGTCGCCGGACAGCTTCGGGATGTCGCTGAAGCCGGGCCGCTTCAGAAACACGGTAAAAGGGCTGAGCAGAAGATGCAGATGCTTGGTCCGCGGAACGAGCGGCAGGAAGACGAGCAGCGCCAGCGTGTGGGTCCACCAGATGGCGCGGGCGGCGGGCGACGTCTCCGGCGTCGCTCCCGGCGTCGGCTCCGGCCAGCGCAGCGCGGCCAGATAGGTGATCATCAGGGTGAAAATGAGCGCCGCGATGATGCCGGATTCCGGCGAGACTTTTCCCAGCCAGCGAGGCCGGGCGAGGAATCGGCGCGCCGCCAGATACGCGATCGACACCGCAACGGCCACGGCGAACAGCGAACCGAACGCGAGGTAAAACGAGCCGAGCCAGGTGTCGCTGGTAAGAATCGGCACGCCGAAACCGGTGGCGATGTGGTTCACGGTGATGAGTGCGAACGCGAGAAAGCCCCAGAAGACCAGGGCATGCGCCGTGCCGGCCAGCGGCCGCTGCGCGATGACCTTACTCTGCAGCAGCACTTCGGCGACGAAGCGACGCACCCGGGGCGCGAGCGAGCCCAGGCGGAAATCCGGATCCGGCTTCGCGCTTTTGAGGATCGAGACCACGCCTCGAAAGCGCAGCCAGAACGCCGCCGCCGAGGCGAGGATCATCATCAACAGCAGGATTCGTTCGGCAAGCGACGGGAAGGCCATTGGATCTCAACAGCAAATCTATCATTTACCGCCGCCAACCGGACGGCGGGCAGGCTGGCGGCGGATTGGACTGCCATTTGACAGTCCAATTTGGATTAGCTACCATCGGGCGTGGAGATTCGCCCCACTCTCGACCCGGGCTCGGAAGTGCCTTTATACCGTCAGCTTGGCGTGTATCTGCACAAGCTGATCGAAAACGGCGAACTGCGGCCGGGCGATCGTTTGCCTCCAACCCGCGAATTGGCTGGCCAGCTTGGACTGAACCGTACCACCGTATCCGCCGCCTATGAACTGCTGGAAACACAGGGGCTGATCAAGGGCGAGGTGGGCCGCGGCAGCTACGTCTGCGGCACGAAGCGAGCACCGGCCGCGGGCACGACCCGCGCGACGCCGGAATCGCTGAACTGGGCGCGGCTGCTCACGCCGTCCATTGGACCCGCGGCGGCGACGCCGGCGAGCGACGTCATCAGTTTCACCAATTCGCGCCCCGCGGCGAACCTGTTTCCCGTGGACGAATTCCGCGCCTCGTGCCTTGAAGTGCTGGGGCGGGAAGACCTGAAGGCGCTCCTGCAACTCGGCTCGCCGGGCGGCTACGAACCGCTGCGCCGGTACCTGATGGAACGCGCGGCGGCGCAGGGCCTCGCGGGGCCGGATGACGAGATTCTGATCACCAATGGCTGCCAGCAGGCGCTCGATCTGCTGCGCCGCGCCCTGGTGAAGGCGGGCGACCGGGTGGCAATGGAAGATCCGGTTTATCCCGGCCAGAAGAATCTGTTTCTCGAAGCGGGGGCGGAGCTGACCGGGATTGCGATCGGCGAGGACGGCATCGATCTGGCAGGCCTGCGGCGCGCCTTCGATCGCGGCGCGCGGCTGCTGGTTGTGACGCCGTCGTTCCAGAATCCAACCGGCGCCACGATTCCCGCCGCCCATCGCGAAACCATTTGCGCGATGGCGCGAGCGGCCGGCGCCGCCATCGTCGAAAACGACGTTTACAGCGAACTGGCCTGCGACGGCACGCTGCTGCCGCGTCTGAAGCAGTTCGACCCGAATGTGATCCTGCTGGGCAGCTTTTCCAAGATCGCCTTCCCCGGCGTGCGCGTCGGCTGGATTATCGCCCCGCGCGCCGTGATCGCGCGCGCCACCGAACTGAAGCAGCTCGCCGACCTGCATACGGACCATCTGGCGCAGGCCTTCCTGCTGCACTTTGCGCGGAGCGGACGGCTGGCCGCGCATGAAGCGCACGTCCTCGAAGCGGCGCGCGGGAAACTGCGGGCGCTCGATGAGTCCTGCAGGCGGCATCTGGCCGGCTGCGCGTGGCAGATTCCGGGCGGGGGCATGAACATCTGGATTACGCTTCCCGCGGGCCTCGATGCCGTTTCGCTGCGGGGCCTCGCGCAACAGGCGGGCATCGATTATCTGCCCGGCCGCTACTTCGCGGTTTCGCATCCGCAGGACGGCGGGCTGCGCCTGAGCTTCGCGGGCCTTGAGCCGCACGAAATCCGCGAGGGGATCGCGATCCTCGGCGCGGTGATTCAGCGGGCCAACGGTTTGCGCGGCGCCGCGGCACAAAGCCCCGCGCTGGCACTTGTTTGAGTTTCGGTTTGAGATTTCGGTTTGGATTTTCCACGGAGAAAACAATGATTCTGAACGATGAGCAGTTTCGATTAAAAGTTGGCCTGGCAGAGATGCTGAAGGGCGGCGTCATCATGGACGTCGTCAACGCCGAACAGGCCGTAGTGGCGGAGAAGGCCGGCGCGTGCGCCGTGATGGCGCTCGAACGCGTACCCTCCGATATCCGCAAGGACGGCGGCGTGGCGCGCATGTCGCCGGTGAGCAAGATCCGCGAGATTCAGGCGGCGGTTTCGATTCCCGTGATGGCGAAGGCGCGCATCGGGCACTTCATGGAAGCGCGGATTCTGGAAGCGCTGGAAGTGGATTACATCGATGAGAGCGAAGTCCTCACGCCCGCCGATGAAGAGCACCACATCGCCAAGCGCGACTTCAAAGTGCCGTTCGTGTGCGGCGCGCGCAATCTGGGCGAAGCGCTGCGGCGCATTGCCGAGGGCGCGGCCATGATCCGCACCAAGGGGGAAGCGGGTTCGGGCAACATTGTGGAAGCGGTACGCCACATCCGCACCATCGTGAAAGAGATGAAGCACCTGACCATCCTCGGCAAGGAAGAGCTGGTGCATGAGGCGAAGATCCTCGGCGCGCCGCTCGATCTGGTGGAGTGGGTTGCGCAGCACGGCCGTCTGCCGGTGCCGAATTTTTCGGCGGGCGGCATTGCCACGCCGGCCGATGCGGCGCTCGTCATGCAGCTCGGCGCCGAGGCCTGCTTCGTCGGCTCCGGCATCTTCAAGAGCGAAGATCCGGAAGCGCGCGCACGCGCCATCGTGAAGGCCGCCACGTACTTCAACGATCCGGCGAAACTGCTGGAAGCCTCCGAAGAACTCGGCATGGCGATGCCCGGCCTCGACATCGCGAAGCTCCCGGAAGGCGAGCTGATGCAGACGCGCGGCTGGTAATCGGCGTGAAGACACACGGCGTGAAGACACACGGCGTGAACAAACGCGTCGGAATCCTTGCCCTGCAGGGAGATTTTGAAGCACACGCTCAGGCCCTCGCACGCGCGGGGGCCGAGCCGGTGCTGGTGCGAACGGCTGCCGGGATGGAGACCGTGGATGGCCTGATCATCCCCGGCGGCGAGAGCACCACCATGCTCAAACTGCTGGAACTGATGGACCTGAAGGAAGCGCTGCGCCGTTTCGCCGCGCGCCGGCCCGTGTTCGGCACCTGCGCGGGCGCGATTCTGCTGGCCGCGGAGGTGCGGAATCCGGCGCAGGAGTGCTTCGCGCTGCTGGATCTTACGGTGGAGCGCAACGCCTACGGGCGGCAGATTGCGAGCAGCATCGCGCAGCTCGAACCGGCGGCCGCTTTTGAGCAGCGGGCGGGCGCGGGCACGCTGGAAGCGGTCTTCATCCGCGCGCCCATCATTCGCCGCACGGGCCCCGAAGTTCACGTTTTGGCAGAATATAAAGGCAATCCCGTGCTGGTGGAACAGGGCCGGCACGTGGTCGCAACATTTCATCCTGAACTGACACAGGATTCACGGGTACACGAACTATTCCTGGCCAAAATATCTCCGGAAACGATCTGAAGCGGGTTCTGTTCGTCTGCATCGGCAACACGGTGCGCAGCCCCATGGCGGAGGGCTTTGCCAACCGCTACGGCTCCGACGTGCTGACGGCGCGCAGCTCGGGCCTCGCTTCCACGCAGAGCCTTGCGCGCGACACGCGGCTCGTGATGCAGGAAATCAACATCGACATTTCGAAGCACGTGCCGCGCCCCTACGATCCGTTCGATGCGATCACGTACGATCTGGTGGTGAATATGGCCGGTTACCGGCTGCCTGGCCATCCGCCGAAGGAAGTCATCGAATGGAAGGTGCCGGATCCTTACGGGTCGACCGTGGCCGAGTACCGCAAGGCGCGCGACACCATCGAGCAACTCGTGATGCGGCTGATTCTCGACCTGCGGCGGAAGGCCGGCTCCGCGCCGCGCCGCTAGCATTCCGCCATAACGGCGTCGTCAACCGCAGCGGCACCGCATCCACGTCAAGGCATCGACGCCAGCGCATTCACGGCAAAGCATCGACGGCAACGCACCGGCGGCAAACCGCGCCCGAGCAAACGCGATACATTGGTAGGCCGGTAGTCATCATGAAGCAAAACGAATCGCGCATTACACGACGCAGCCTGGTAGCGGGAATCGGGCTCGCGGCCGGAGCAGGTTTGGCCGCGGCGCAGACCAAATCGCCGGCGGCGCCGCTTTGGTCGAAGGAATACACGGCGCAGAAGCCGGCAAAGACGGGCCAGGTTTCGCTGGCGCTGTACCGCCGGCGCGCCACGGCGCCGAAGGCCGGCGCAAAGCCGCTGCCGGTGCTGTTCCTCGTACACGGCTCGTCGCTTTCCGCACGCACCAGTTTCGACGTCACGATGCCGGACGGCACAGACTATTCGCTGCTGAACGCCTTCGCGCGCATGGGCTTCGACGTCTGGACGATGGACCACGAAAACTACGGCAAGTCCGGCCAGACCGACAGCAACTCGGACACAGCCAACGGCGTGGAAGATCTGAAGGCCGGTGTTGAACTCGTGGTGCGCGAAACCGGGCAGAAGAAGATCCACCTGTTCGGCGAATCCTCCGGCGCCATTCGGGCCGGCGCGTACGCGATGGAGCATCCGGATCGCATCGACCGCCTCGTGCTCGGCGCCTTCACCTACAAGGGCGATAATTCGCCCACGCTGGCCGACCGAGCCAAACAGCTCGATTTCTACAAGACCCACAATCGCCGGCTGCGCGATCGCGAGATGATCCGCAGCATCTTCACGCGCGACAAGTCGGGCACCACCGACCCCGCCGTGGCCGAAGTCATGGCCGACATGGAGCTGAAGTTCGGCGACCAGGTGCCGACCGGAACGTATCTCGACATGACATCGAAGCTACCGCTGGTGGATCCGGCAAAGGTGCTGGCCCCCGTGCTGCTGATTCGCGGCGAATACGACGGCATCGCCACCATGGACGATATCGGCGATTTCTTCCGCCAGCTGCCCAACGGCGACCGGCAGTTCGTCGTAGTGCCCGCCACCGCCCACTCGCTGATCTTCGGGCACAACCGGAAGGCCTTCTGGCACGTGGTGCAGGCGTTCCTGAATATGCCGGCCACGGTCGCGGCAACAACGTAGCGAATCCGCGCTGCCGCGTCCGGCGGTTCGTGGCAAGATGATAGATTGCTGCGCACGGAAAATCCGCGAATTCAGGCGCTGGCGGGCCTGGGAATCTTTCTCGCCGTCAGTCTCCTGTCCTTCTTTCTGACGGCTGACATTTTCCATCCCTCGATGGATGAGGGCATTTACCTCGAAGGCGCGCACCGCATTCTGCGTGGCGAAGCGCCTTACCGCGATTTCTTCGCCTACACCGGCCCGCTCGTTTACTGGGTACAGGCGCTGCTCGAAGCCGTCTTCGGCGTCAGCATTCGCTTCCTCCGGCTTCCCACTTCGATTGCGATGGGCCTGACGGCGGCGGCGCTCTTCTGGCTTTCGCTGCGCCCGCTCGGATGGAAATTCGCGCTGGCGCTGCCCGCCGCGTTCGCCAGTCTGCGGCTGACGCAGGTCCACCACTTCGACGTGAACCATCGCTGGCTGAGCACATCGCTGATGACGATGGGAACGGCCGTAGCCATCGATGCGGTACGCGCGGGCCGCGGCCGCCGGGCGTGGTTCGGCGCAGGCGCGCTGTTTGCCGCAGCCGCGTGGGCCACGCCGACTTACGTCATCCCGCTGCTGTTGCTTGCCGCGTGGCTCGCTTTCACTCCCGCGCTGCGCCGCTATATCGTCGCATTCGCCGCGGGCGTTGCGCTGGTCTCCGTGCCCGCCGCCGGATGGCTGGCCGCGCACGGCGCGCTGCTGCCGATGATCGTGAATCTGGGCTGGGCCGGAAGCCGATACCGAACCGCGAATTCGGTGCCGTACGGTTACTATCCGTTTGCGTTCAATTCGCTCAAGGGTCCGACGTCCTGGCTGATCGCCATCCAGCCGCTGGTTTCGGTCGTACTCATTCCGCTGACGCTCGCCCTCGGCGCGTGGGAGGTTTACCGGCGGCGCTGGGGCGCTGCTGAAGCCCTGCTTCTGCTGCTGGCGTTCGGGATGTTTCTCACCAGCTGGCCGCGCTGGGATGTGAACCTGCTGCTCGGCGTGATTCCGCTGTATCTGGTGTTGTTCAGCACGTGGGCGCTGCAGCATCTGAACGACAGGCAGCAGAGCGCCGCATTTACCGCGGGGCTGTTGCTGCAGGTCGGCGCAACCACGTATTGTGCGTTTCTCCTGTTCTGGAGCATCGGCGCGGTGAGCGATTTCCAGTACTTCCCCACGCGCGTGGGCCAGTTGCGCAACGTGCCCGATGACGGGCAGGCCATGGCGGCGCTGGAACAGGCGATCCCGGCCGGCAGCAGCGCCTACGTTTTCCCCTACATGCCGCTGATGGGCTACATGCTGCGCACGGAAAACCCGACGTCGTACTCGTACCTGCAGCCCGGCATGATGTCGATCGACGACGAAGGAATTGTCCTGAACGAACTTCGCCGCAAGCCGCCGGAGTACATTCTGCGGCAGTACATTCCCGACGATCAGGTGCTGGAAGTGTGGCCCAACAGCGACCCCACCGCCATGCGCTTCCCGGCCATTGAAGATTTCATCAACTCCCGCTACACCGAAACCGGCCACGTGCAGTGCACGCATTTCGCGATGGTCATTCTGCACCGCCGCGACTGACATCGCTTACGGCTGGCCGATGTTCGCCTGACCGATGCTCGCCTGGCCGATGTTCGCCCGACCGATGTTCGCCTGACCGATGCTCGCCCGACCGATGCTCGTCTACCTGCCCGCGGCCGGCGCGCGCACCGGCTGACCCGGGCGCGTGGCGCGCGCCGGCTCCGGCTTACTGACCGCTTCTTCGCTCAGATTCTCGTTGAACCACGCGATGGTGCGGGTGACCAGATCCTTCACGTGCGCCGGCTGCCGGATCGCGTGGCCTTCGTCTTTGTAGACCACCAGTTCCGTCTTCACGCCGAGCGTCTTCAGCGCGTGCCAGAACTCTTCCGACTGCGGCGCCGGACATTCCGCGTCGCTGTCGCCCACCGCAATCAGCGTCGGGGTGTGCGCGTTGAGGATGAAATTCATCGGCGAGCTTTTCGCGTACACCTCCGGCATGTCGTAGACCGACGCACCGAAATACGGAATCATCCACTGATCGATCCGGTTCTCGCCGTAGTAGCTTTGCCAGTTGGCAATGCCGGCGCCGGCAAAGGCCGCGTGGAAGCGCCGCGTCTGCGTCACCGCCCACATCGCCATGTAACCGCCGTAGCTCCAGCCCGCGATGCCAAGGCGGCGCGCATCCACCGGCAGCACCCGCAGCTGAGTGTCGAGACCGAGCAGAATGTCGCGCAGATCGCCGCGGCCGAAGTCACGAACGTTGGCCTTCGTGAAGGCCTCGCCGAATCCGAAGCTGCCGCGCGGATTGGGAAAGAAGACGAAGTACCCCTGGCTCGAAAGCACCGTCGCGTCGAACGCGCCCGGCCAGGCCGGCCGCTTCATGCCGGCCGGGCCGCCATGTACCGAAACCACCAGCGGATACTTCTTCGCCGGATCGTAATTCAGCGGATAAATCATCCAGCCCTGCACGTCGAAATCGTCGCTGCGCCAGTGAATACTTTCCGCCTTGCCCCACATCGGCGTCAAGGACGCGTTGGCGCGCGTCATCTGCGTCCACGCGCCCGCGGCGCCGGCCCACACTTCCGGCGGATTCGTCCACGAATGGCGAACCGTCGCCACCACGGCTCCGTCCGCCGACACTGCCACCGGATCGGCGCCCGCCTGCAAAGTCTCGGCGCCCTTCCACACCGTGTTCGTCTCCCGGGACGCCGGATCCAGCGTGCCAATGGAAGTGCCGCCATCGGCCAGTTCCGCGAACAGAATCTTCCCGGAAGGCAGCCATTTCAGCCACGCTGCCGAGCCGTATCGTCCCGCCGTGAGATTGCGGGGCGGAAAGCCGCCGGTGCCGGACGGAATCACGAAAATATCGCCGCCCGTCGCGCCTTCGTCGCTCATCAGCCCGCCGATGAAGGCGATTTGTTTGCCGTCCGGCGAAAAGTGCGGCTCGGCAATCTGCAGCTCGGGTTGGTGTACCGAATGCGGTTCGCCGCCCGCGGCCCCGACGGTGTAGAGCCCCGCGATCCACCAATTGTTATCGCCGTTGCCCTTCGCCGCGGTATAGACGAGCTGCGCGGCATCGGGCGACCAGTCGTATTCATACACATATGTATCGGCCGGCGTGACTGGCGTCATTTCGCCCGTAGCCGCATCGACCACGACAAGGCGCTGCTCCACGTTCTGCTCGCCCGCCACGCCCGCGAGCTTCGCAGCCGGCTCACGCGGCCCCGCCGCATGCGTCGCGTTTTCCGTAAACAGCAGCGCGATCTTCGTGCCATCCGGCGACCAGCGCGGCCGCTGCGGGAATCCCTTCAGCCCGGTCAGCTTTTTCGCCGCCCCGCCGGGCTGCGCCACATAAACCTGCAGCTGGCCGGGCGTCTCGGCATCGGAAAGAAATGCCATGCGGCCGCTGTTGGCGGACCACGCCACGCTGTGCGACGCCGCCGCGCTTTTCGAAGCCGCCGAGGCGCTCTTCGTAACTTCGACGCGCCGCGCCCCGGCCCCGCCGCGCGCCAGTTCCGTCCACCAAATCTCGGTGCCGGTCGCGGGCGAGCCATCCGGATTCCGCAGATTCACCGTCCAGGTGACGTAACGCCCGTCCGGCGAAACCGAAGCGTCGCGATACTGCGTGGTCCCGTCGATGGTCGCCAGCAGCTGCGGCACCGTCTGCGCCAGCGCTGGCACCGCGACGCATATTGGCAGTGCCCACAGCAGAAAGATTGCGCTTCGCTTCCTCACAGCCAAAGTGTACCCGGCTTTGCTCTGCTTCAGGAAAAGCACTGCGCCATTACAGGCTCAGCGCGCCGGGCGGCCTTCCATGATGCTCACCGGCCCCGGCGTCGCATGCACCGCCACCAGATCAAATCCTGCGCCGGCGAAAAGACTGCGGTATTCGGCTTCGGTCCGCTCGCGTCCGCCGGCCACCGCCAGCATTTCGAGATCGAGCATTTTGGCGAAGTCCGGCGCTCCCGGCGGCGTCACCACCATCTCGATCACCAGCAGCGTACCGTTGCCGCCCATCGCCGTTCGCGTGTTGCGCAGAATCGCCGTCGCCTTCTCGTCATCCCAGTCATGGATGATGTGCTTCATCATGTACGCATCGGCGCCCGCCGGCAGCGACTGAAAGAAATCGCCCGCCACCACCTCGCATCGATCCGCCACGGGCGAGGCGGCCACCGCGGCGCGTCCGCCCTCGCACACCGATTCCATGTCGAACAACACGCCGCGCAGGTTCGGGTAGCGCGCCAGCACCGTCCGCAGCAGGAAGCCGTGACCGCCCGCCACATCCACCAGCGTGTTGAATTTTCCGAAGTCGTACGTTGCAGCCACCGCCGCGCTCGCCTGCGCCGAAAAGCTCGTCATGGCGCCATTGAAAACGGCCGCCTCTTCCGGATGCGCGCCGAAATACGCCCAGGCATCCATTCCGAACGCCCGCGAGACCCCCGTTTCACCGGTGCGAACCGAATGCCCCAGTTCGCCCCACGCTCCCCAGAGTCCCGGCATCGACATGCACCAGGCGAATTCCCGCACCGACCCGGCAACATCCGATCGCAGGCACTCGGCAACCGCATTCAGCCCGAACACGCCCTCGCGAATCTCTTCGAAGACGCCAACGCTCGCCAGCGCCCGCAACAAACGGCCCAGCGACCCGGCATGCGCGCCCACCCGCGGCGCCAGGTCGGCCGCCGTCGCCGGTCCCGCCGCCAACTGATCCGCCAGGCCCAGTTCCGCCGCGACGCCGATCGCCCGCGAAACCCACTTGCCGGTCACCATCTGCAACAACTGCTCTGCCGGATTCGGCTGCCGCTCCGCACCGTTCATGCTGCCACCCATGTCTTTCGCCTTGCCTCCGGGACCAATTCTAGCGAAAGCACCCGCAGAATCAACAGGAAAGCCCCGATACCGCTCCACCGACCATTCCAGTCCGGATTTAACTCATTGACGACAAAAGGAGCCATGCGCTACTATCGATTCAGGACTACTTCGGTCCGGGTTCATGCTAAAGCTCACCAAAAAGGCCGATTACGGGCTGATTGCCCTGCGCCACCTGGCCTCCGTGCCGGGTCAGACGGCCAATACGCGCGACATCGCCGATGCCTACCGGCTGCCGGTGCCGCTGCTGGCCAAGGTGCTGCAGACGCTCACCCGCGCGGGCATCACGCAGTCGGTGGCAGGCACCAACGGCGGATACAAACTGGCCCGCGAGGCCTCGCGCATCTCGGCGCTCGAGGTGGTGCGCGCGCTGGATGGTCCCGTCATCCTGACCCACTGTTTTACCGAGCACGGCACCTGCGATCAGTCGGACGCCTGTACGGTGCGCGAACCCCTGCGCCGCGTCCACGAAGCCATACTCGACCTGCTCAACAAGTTCACCATTTCGGACCTCGCGGAATCGCCGGCGGCGCGCCTGACGCAGCTGCCCGTGCCCGCCGCCGCCATTTCATCGCAATCGGAATTCGAGGCAAGATCATGAAGACGCCACTTTATCTGGATAATCACGCCACCACGCGCATGGACCCCCGGGTCCTCGACGCGATGCTGCCCTACTTCACCGAACACTTCGGCAACGCCGCCAGCCGCAACCATGAATTTGGCTGGGCCGCCGAGCAGGCCGTCGACAAGGCGCGCAAGCAGATTGCCGACCTCATCGGCGCTTCGCCCCGCGAAATCGTCTTCACCAGCGGCGCCACCGAATCGGACAACCTCGCCATCAAGGGCGTGGCCGAAATGTATGCCGAAAAAGGCAATCACATCATCACGGCGGCCACCGAGCACAAGGCCGTTCTCGATACCTGCAAGAAGCTCGAAAAGCACGGCTATCGCGTGACGTATCTGCCGGTGCTGGCCGACGGCCTCGTCGATCTCGACATGCTGCGCGAAGCGATCACCGATAAGACCATCCTCGTCAGCATCATGTATGCGAATAACGAGATCGGCGTGATCCAGCCGGTTGCCGAAATCGGCAGGCTCTGCCGCGAAAAGGGCGTGCTCTTCCACACGGACGGCGTGCAGGCGATCGGCAAAGTGCCGGTGAACGTCGAGACCGACAACATCGACATCATGTCGATCACGGCGCACAAAATGTACGGCCCGAAAGGCGTAGGCGCGCTCTATGTCCGCCGGCGCAATCCGCGCGTGCAGCTCACCGCGCAGATGGATGGCGGCGGTCACGAACGCGGCATGCGTTCCGGCACGCTGAACGTGCCCGGCATCGTGGGACTCGGCGAAGCCTGCGCCATCTGCCACCGTGAAATGGCGACCGAAATGCCGCGCCTGCAGGCCCTGCGCGACCGCCTGAAGACGAAGCTGGAAGCCGGTCTCGATGAACTTTATCTCAACGGTTCGTGGGAGCACCGCCTGCCCAACAACCTCAACATGAGCTTCGCTTATGTGGAAGGCGAATCGCTGCTCATGGGCATCAGCGACATCGCGGTATCGAGCGGCTCGGCCTGCACTTCGGCGACGCTCGAACCGAGCTACGTGCTCAAGGCGCTCGGCCTCGGCGACGACATCGCGCACTCTTCGATTCGCTTCGGCATCGGACGCTTCAACACGGAAGAAGAAATCGACTACGTGGCCGCGCGGCTCATCGAAGTGGTCACCAAGCTGCGCGAACTTTCGCCGCTCTACGAAATGGCGAAAGAAGGCATCGACCTGAGCAAGGTCCAGTGGGCACACGACTAACAGACGAGAACGAGGGAGACAATCACCATGGCATATTCCGAAAAAGTTCTGGATCATTACAATAACCCGCGTAACGTCGGGTCGCTCGACAAGAAGTCCGCCAACGTCGGCACCGGCATGGTGGGCGCGCCCGAATGCGGCGACGTCATGAAGCTGCAGATTCAGGTCAACGAAGAGAACGGCATCATTGAAGATGCCAAATTCAAGACCTTCGGCTGCGGCAGCGCCATCGCCAGCTCCTCGCTCGCCACCGAATGGCTCAAGGGCAAGACGGTGGATGAAGCGCTCGCCATCCGCAACACCGACATCGTCAACGAACTCAGCCTGCCGCCGGTGAAGATCCACTGTTCGGTGCTGGCCGAAGACGCCATCAAGGCCGCGATCAGCGACTATCGCGCCAAGCAGACGACGAAGACGGCGGCGGAACAGACGGTTGCCTGAAGTGGTCGAAGAAGCCAAACCCGAACAGGCAGCGGAGACGGCGGCTCAGCACGCGGCTCAGCACGCCGAACAACAGCCGGCGCCCGGTATTGCCGTCACGCCGAAAGCCGTGCAGAAGATCCGCCAGACGTTCGCCAAAATGGGCGTCCAGGGCGGGCTGCGGCTCGGCGTGCTCGGCGGCGGCTGCTCCGGCCTGAGCTATCAGTTCAAGTTCGAGCCGGCGCCGCGCGCGCGCGATAACGTTTATGACTTCGACGGCGTGAATATCTACATCGATCCCAAAAGCCTGCTCTATCTGCACGGCATGACGCTCGACTACAAGGAATCGCTCATGCAGTCCGGCTTCGTGTTTGAAAATCCCAACGCGAAGAAGAGCTGCGGCTGCGGGACGTCGTTCTCGGCATAGCGCATGACCGCGGACTATTTTGCATTCTTCGGACTGCAGCCGGCTCTCGCCCTTGACCTGAAAGATCTGGAAAAACGCTTCCTCGATCTCAGCCGCCGGTACCATCCGGATCTGAACGCCCGGAAGCCGGCGGCCGAACGGGAAGCCGCACTCGAAGCTTCCGCCATTCTGAACGACGCCTACCGCACGCTTCGCGAACCCATTGCCCGCGCCATGTATCTGCTGAAGCGTGAAGGCTTCGACATCGGCGAGCAGACTACCAAAGACGTTCCGCCCGAACTGCTCGAAGAAGTCTTCGAGCTGAATATGGCGCTCGAAGAACTGAAAGACGGCGACACCGATGCCCTGCCCCAGATCGCGGCGGCTCGCGAGCGTTTTCTCGCATCGCGCAACGAGGTCGACGGGGAAATCGGGGCGAAATTCGCCGAGTGGGATGCGCAGCACAGCCGCGACACGCTGTCAGCCATCCGCGGCCTGCTCAACCGCCGCAAGTACATATCGAATCTGATCGAAAAGACCAATGTTCCAGATTGAGTTTGGCGAAAATGACGACAAAGTCGTCGGCATCGACTTAGGCACCACCAACAGCCTCGTCGCATGGATGAACCTGACCAAGCCCGAAGTGCTGCCGGGCGAAGACGGCGACAAGCTCGTCCCCAGCGTCGTCTCGCTCACCACCGACGGCGCCATCATCGCCGGCAACGCCGCGCGCAAAGAGCTGATCGATCATCCCGACCGCACCATTTACTCGGTCAAACGCCTGATGGGACGCGGCGTCGCCGACGTTCAGGACGAACTCAAACTCTTCCCGTTCCGCATTGCCGAAGGCAGCGATTCCGTCATCCAGGTCCGGCTCGGCGAAAGGACGTTCACTCCGCCCGAGGTTTCGGCGTTCGTTCTGAAGCAGCTGAAGAAGAATGCCGAAGCCGCCCTCGGCGCGCCGGTGACCAAGGCCGTCATCACCGTCCCTGCTTATTTCAACGATGCACAGCGCCAGGCCACGCGCGATGCGGGCCGCATCGCCGGTCTCGAGGTTCTCCGCCTGGTCAATGAACCCACCGCGGCGGCCCTCGCCTACGGGCTCGACAAGCGCAAGGAAGGCATCATCGCCGTTTACGATCTCGGCGGCGGCACCTTCGACATTTCCATCCTCAGGCTGCACGATGGCATCTTCGAAGTGCTCGCCACCAACGGCGACACGCACCTCGGCGGCGACGACATCGATAACCGGCTGATGCGCATTGCGCTCGAAGACATCCAGAGCGAGTGGAAGGAAGATATTTCGCACTCCGGCGAGGCCGTCCAGACGCTGCGCCGCGACGTGATCGCGGCGAAGGAAGCGCTGTCGTTTGCGCCCGTCGTGCATCTGAAGTTTTCCTGGAACGGCAAAAGCTACGACCGCGAACTGACCCGCGAGCTTTTCGAAGGGCTGATCAAAGACATCGTCGACCGCACGCTCGGCCCCTGCCGCGACTGCATGAAAGACGCCGGCGTCACCCCCGAACAGATCGATGAAGTCGTCATGGTCGGCGGTTCCACCCGCATCCCGCTGGTGCGCAGCGCCGTCGAAGTGCTCTTCCGGGCGCGCCCGCACACGGAACTCAATCCCGATGAAGTCGTCGCCCTCGGCGCGGCGGTTCAGGCCGGCATCCTCTCCGGCACGGTGGAGAACCAGCTGCTGCTCGACGTCACGCCGCTCTCGCTCGGCATCGAAATGTACGGCGGCGTGGTGTCAAAGCTGATCCACCGCAACTCCACCATCCCCGCCAGCGCCGGCGAAGTCTTCACCACCGGCGTCGACGGCCAGACGAACGTTCTCATCCACGTGCTGCAGGGCGAACGCGAACTGGCGAAGGACTGCCGCAGCCTCGCCCGCTTCGACCTGAAGGGCATCCCGCCCATGCCCGCCGGCATGGCCCGCATTGAAGTCCGTTTCCTGATCGACGCCAACGGTATTCTCAGCGTCACCGCGAAGGACGCCCGCACCGGCCAGGAGCAATCCATCGAAGTCAAACCTTCTTACGGATTAACCGACGAGCAGGTGGAAGCCATGATCGAAGCCTCCATCGAACACGCGCAGGAAGATCTCGACGCCGCGCAGGTCGCCATGGCGCGGGTGGATGCCGACGGTATCCTCGCCGCTGTCGCCAAGGCCCAGCGCGACGCCGCTTACGACGGGCTCGACGGAGAAGAGCGCGCCTGCATCGAAGCCGCCATCCGCGAAGTGCAGGCCGTTTATCATTCCGACGACCATGAAAAGATTCGCGAGAAGATCGACTTACTCAACGAAGTGACTCGCGGCCTCGCCGAAACCATGATGAACACGGCCGTCCGCGGCGCTCTGCGCGGCACGCACGTATAAGTTAGTCGGACTTACTTTTTCGGCGCGTACTTTTTCGGCGCTTACTTTTTGAGCGCGTACTTCTTGAGATCCTTCGGCCCCACTTCGGCGCCATAGACGTTGCCGGCCTTATCCGCCGCAACTCCTTCGGCCGTACTCGAACCGCCGGACGGCGCCGGATCGGGAATATACGCCGTAACCTTGCCGTCCTTCACGCTGCCGATGCGGATGCCGCGATGCACGCCGGGATCGTGCCCGTAACCATCCTCTTCGCGCGATTCGGAATCGGAAACATACAAAATATCCTTGGCGATAAAGAGCCCGCTGGGACGGCCGAACTGCGTCCATACATCGAGCAGCCTGCCGCTCTGATCGAAGATCTGCAGCCGGTTATTCGAGCGATCCGCCACGAACAGCCGGCCTTTCGAATCGAACGCCAGCGCGTGCGGAAAATTAAACTCGCCGGGCGCGGTGCCGGGCTTGCCGAATTCGGTAATGTACCTGCCGTTCTTATCGAACTTCACTACACGCGACGCCTTGCAGTTGCAGTTGCTGTGTCCGTCGGCCACGAAGATATCGCCGTTCGGCGCGACAATGGCCGAAGTCGGCGCACCGAAACCTTCGGCGCCCTCGCCCTGCACGCCCTTCTTTCCCAGCGTCAGCAGCACCTTGCCGTTCGGGTCGAACTTGAACACCTGCAGACCCTTGCCGCCTTTCGCCTGCGCATCGGTCACCCAGACGTTGCCGTGGCGATCCACCGTGAGCCCGTGCGGCTGCACGAACAGGCCTTTGCCGAAGTGGCGCAGCACGTTGCCGGTCTTCACGTCGAACTCGAAGATCGGGTCGAGATCGGAATCGGCGCAACTGTTGGCCCCGCAGCGATCGTAGGCCCACACGTTGCCGTCCGGCCCCACCGTCACGCCCGCCGTGGCTCCCCATTTGCGTCCGTCCGGCAGATGCGCCCACGTCGCAATGGTCGTGTACGGATTCGGCCCCTCGTTCGGCGCCGGATAGCTCGCTCCCAGCGCATAACCTGCAAACGCAAACAGCGCGACTGCGTGAAGTCTTTTCATGATGGGATCAATCTTATCGTCTTCGCGATCAGTGCTTCGAGTTCGCGCGGCCGGTCGAACTCAATGGCGATTTCCAGATGAAACAACTGCAGCGGAGCGATCAGCGCTTCGCAGCCGGACGGCAGATTCACCGCATCCTTGGCCGTGGTGAGCAGACATTCCGCCCCCAGATCGCGCGCGTGCTGCGCCAAGCGGCGAATCTCCGCCGGCAGGTAGCGGTGATGATCCTCCCAGGTGTGCTGGTCGAGCGTCTCGATTCCGAGGCCGCGCAGCGTGCGCCAGAACGATTCCGGATTGCCGAGTCCGCAGAACGCCACGGCGCGCTGACACGGCAGCGCATCCGGCGCAAAGCTTCGCCCGTCCGGCGCATGCCACGCGCGCGCCACCGTGTTGCCGAAGAAGACCGGCGCATCCGGATTCCGCCGCCGCAGTTCGGCCGCAATCGCCTTTGTATTTGGCGCCTCCGACGCCCGCGTGATCACGAACGCGTGCGCGCGTTCGAGTCCGGCCAGCGGCTCGCGCAGGCGGCCCAGCGGGATCAGATGCCCGCCGCCGAACGGATGCAGCGCATCCACCAGGACCAGATCGAAATCGCGCTCCAGTTGCAGATGCTGGAATCCGTCGTCCAGAATCAGCAGCCCGGCGAGCCGCGCGTTCACCAGATCCATGCCGGTGCTGAACCGGTCCTTGCCGATGCCCACCGGCGCGCCCGTCGCGCCGCGGAACAACTGCGCTTCATCGCCGGTCACGCCAACCGGCTTCATCTCGCCGCCATCGGCCAGCACCACGTTCTCATCAGTCGACCTGCCGTAACCGCGCGTCAGCAGTCCGGGCCGCGCGCGCCGCAACATCCGCAGCAGTTCGATCGCAACCGGTGTCTTCCCCGTGCCGCCCGCCGTGATGTTGCCGACGGAAATCACCGGCACCGGCAGACTCAGCGCCCGCGCCTGCTTGCGCCAGCGGTCCCGCGCACTGCCGAGCTTCCAGAGAAACGCCAGCGCACTGAGCAGCGCATAGCGCGGCTGCGCCACGCGCGAAACCGGATACCGCGAATCGTAGAGCGCAAAGATGCGATCCGCCGTCCGGGCCGTTGCCCCGCGCTTTTCCGCCGCTGCCGCCCGCGCGCGCTCGCCGAGGCCTTCCTCCGCCGCCGCCCGCCGCATCGCCGCCGCCAGTTCGTCGCCGGAAGCAATCCTCAGCAACGCGCGGTGTCGTTCAAAATGCTCTTCAATATCGCGGAAGTTTTCAAGGTGCGGGCCGGCCACCACGGGCTTGCCGTACATCGCCGGCTCCAGCACGTTGTGCCCGCCCATCGCCGCCAGCGTTCCGCCCATGAAGACGGCCTGCGCGTGTGCGAAGACGCCGGCCAGTTCACCGATCGAGTCGAGCAGCAGCACATCCGCCGCCGCGTCTTCGAGGGCCGAGCGCCGCGTCCACCGCAGTCCCGACGCCGCCAGACGCCGGGCCACATCGTCGAAGCGCTCCGGCTTGCGCGGCGCCACAATCAGCCGCCATCCCGCCATCTCGCGCTGCGCCGCGATCACCGCGTCTTCTTCGGCAAGCGTGCCGTCGAAGGAAGTACTCGCCGCGATCCAGACCGGCCGCGTCTTATCAGCTTCCAGAAACCGCTGCACGGGCGAATCGGCGCCGAGCGTCACCGGCGCCAGATCGTACTTGAGATTGCCCGCAACCTCCACGCGATCCGCCGGCGCGCCCGCCGCTTCGAACCGCGCCTTCATCTCCTCCGACTGCGCCAGCACCGCGTCAGCCAGCCCCAGAGCGGCCGCAAAGAAGACCTTCCAGCGCCGATAAGCCGGAAACGCGCGGTCCGAAATCCGCCCGTTGGCGATCACCACCCCGCACCCGAGCCTCGCCGCTTCACGAAACAGATTCGGCCAGATCTCCGTTTCCAGCACCACCAGCACGGATGGCTGAATCCGCCGCAGCACGCGCCGCACGCACCACACAAAATCGAGCGGCGCGAAGAAGATGCCGTCCGTCAGATTCGCCAGCCGCTGCCCCGCCGTTTCCCGGCCCGCCAGCGTCGACGTGCTCAGGAAAATCCGCGTGCCCGGCGACCGTTTCCTCACTTCCTGAATCAGCGGCAAAGCCGCAAGCACCTCGCCCACCGATACGGCATGAAACCAGATGGACGCCGGCGCGGTCTGTTGCCATAACTGCGGCAATTCGCCGAAGCGCTGGCGCAGCGTCGGCAGGTAGCGGCGGTCCCGCTTCACCCGCAGCAGCAGGTAAACTAAGATGGCCGGTGAAGCGAGCGCCAGCAGAACGCGGTAAAGGAGAAAGATCGCTTTGCGTCTCAATGCTTTGATGAGGGGAATTCCGACTCGAGCCGCGTGTTGGCCGCTGCTCCTCCTTGTGAGTATAACGGCGGTGCCTGGCGCGGACAACGGCAAGTCCGAGTTCCGGCCGCGGCCCGTCGCCGAGTACGCCCACCGTCAGTCCAGCGAAGCCGTCACCATCGCCGCGCAGGCGTTTGAAACGGACGAAGAAACCAGGGAACCCTTCGGCAAGGTCAACCCCAGCCGCTACGGCGTTCTGCCCGTGTTCATTGTGGTGCAGAACGACGGCCGGGACGCCATCCGGCTCGACCGCATGAAGTTCATCTACGTTCTGCCGGACCGCACGCGCATCGAATCCACGCCGGCCCAGGACATCAAGTATCTGCAGGGCGCCAAACGGCCCTCCGCCGTGCCCGGACCCGTGATCCCCGGCATCGGCCGCACGCCGAAAAACCCGCTCGCCGAATGGGAGATCGAAGGCCGCGCCTTCGCCGCCAAAATGCTGCCGCCCGGGCAGACTGCCAGCGGCTTCGTCTACTTCCAGGTGCCGCAGACCAGCGCCGCGGCGTCGGTCTACATTTCCGACCTCACCAACGCCGTTACCGGCAAAGACCTTTACTACTTCGAAATCCCGATGTCGGGCCGCTAGACCGCTACAGTCCGAGCGCCTTGCGCGTCTCCGCTTTCGCCGCTTCCAGTTCGGCGCGGAAGTCGGGATTGGCCAGCATCAGCCCGATCATCGAATAAGCCACCAGCTTGCTCGCCACCGGATCGGCCGGGAAATGCACGCCGCAAACGAGCCGGCTGTGGGCATAATCGTCGGCGCGGGCGAGCAGCGCATCGCGCTTTTCGGGCACCATCAGCGCCAGCGTCAAAGCCTCCAGATACCCGGTCGTCGAGTGCCCGCTCGGATAGGAATAAGCCGTCGCGCTTGTCGTCGTTTTGCAAACCGGCTGCAGCGTCGGGTCGAACTGATAAGGACGCGGGCGCCGGAACTGGTTCTTCGCCGGATTCACCACCACGCTCTCGTTGGCGTGCACGTGATCGCCCAGCAGCGCCGTCAGCGGCAGGTTCTCGCGGGTGAACTTGTCGCCCAGCACGTTGCGGAATACGAAGATGTCTTCTTCGGCGTCATCGGCCTTCGCATGCGCCACCTCGGCGGACGTGCGCGTCTCCTGCAGGCGATGCAGTTCGGCGAGTTCGATTCGGGTAGCCGCCGAATCGTTGGCCGGCGGCGTCGGCAAAAAGGAGGCCACGGGCATCTGCTCCGCCGTGACGAAAATCTTCTTCGCCGGGGCCGGCGCCGGGGCCGGCGCGGCTTCCTGCGCAAAACACAACACACTGGCGACCGCGAGGCCGCCCATCGCTGTTATCATTCTGTGCCCTATCATTCCGGGCGCAATCAATCTGGACATAAATACCAAACTAGCGCCGTTCCGTTACAGTGCTATGACGCACGGCGCCGCGGGACTCCGCTGAGAATTTCCGCCCGATTCGCCACTAACTCTACTCCCGATGCCTCTCGATCACTGGATCGCTCAGCTGCTCGCCCCGCTCGCGTTCTGGGTGCTGCTCAACGGCCTCGACGACCTGGTGATCGACATCGCAGCTCTCTGGAGCGCCGTCCGGCGGCACTTTTCGCGCGATCCGCGCGAGCGCTCCCCCACCGCCGCCGAACTCGACGCCGTCCCGCCGCGCCGCATGGCCATCTTCGTCGCCCTCTGGAAGGAACACCGCGTCATCCAGAAGATGATCGACAACAACGTGATGCGGCTCCGTTATCCGCTGGTCGATTTCTTCGTCGGCGTTTATCCCAACGACGGACCCACCATCGCCGCCGTCGAGCAGGTGGTGAAGCGCTACCCCAACGTCCATCTTTCGATATCGGCGAATCCGGGGCCAACCTCGAAGGCCGACAATCTCAACTGGATCTTCCAGCGCATGCTGCTCCACGAAGAGCAACACGGCGTGCGCTTCGAGATGATCCTGACGCACGACGCCGAGGACCTCATCGACCCCGACGCGCTGCGCTGGATCAACTACGACGCGCAGTGGTACGACATGGTGCAGATTCCCGTCCTCGCCCTGCCCACCCCGCTGCATGAGCTGGCCCATGGCGTCTACTGCGACGAATTCGCCGAGTTCCAGTTCAAGGACATGCCGGCGCGCCAGTTGCTCGGCGGCTTCATCCCCTCCAACGGCGTCGGCACCGGCTTCTCCCGCCGCGCGCTGGAACAGCTCGCCGCGGCCCACAGCAACCGCATCTTCGAACCGGCGTGCCTGACCGAAGATTACGAGAACGGCTGGCGCATTCACAATCTGGGGCTGGCGCAGAAGTTCATTCCGATCCGTTTCCGTGACGGGCGGCCGGTGGCCACGCGCGAATTCTTCCCGCGCAGCTTTCACACCGCGGTCCGGCAGCGCTCCCGCTGGGTCACCGGCATCGCGCTGCAATCCTGGGAATTTCACACCGTGCGCGAGACCTGGCAACAGCTCTACTGGTTCTGGCGCGACCGCAAGAGCGTCATCGGCAACGTGGCCACCGCCGCCACCAACATCCTCTTCGTCCTCGGCGGCGGCACCTGGACGGCGGCCCGCGTCACCCACCAGGACTGGCAACTGGCGCACGAACTCTCCCGCTTCTATCCCGTCTACGTGGCCGGGCTTGCGCTGCAACTGCTCCATGCCTCCATCCGCGCTGCCTGTTCGGCGCGCGTCTATGGATGGCGCTACGCCTGCGGGCTGCCGCTGCGCATCTTCGCCGGCAACTGGATCAACCTTTTCGCCACTCTCATCGCCATCTCCACCTACACCAGAGCGCGCCTCACCGGCCGCCCGCTGCGCTGGGTCAAGACCGAACACGCTTACCCGAGCCGCGCCGCGCTGGTGAACGAACGCCGCCTGCTCGGGGCCATTCTCACCGGCTCGCAGTGGATCACGCCGGCGCAACTGGATGAAGCGCTGGAAGCGAAGCCGCCCGGCGTCCGGCTCGGCGAGTATCTTGTTGCCAGTGGCGCGATCACGGAGCAGGATCTCTACGCCGCGCTGAGCCTGCAGAACAACCTGCCGCTCGGCCCGCCGGAGCCGGAAGAAGTCTCCGAGGCCACCACCCGCACGCTGCCCGCCGCCATCGCGAAGAAGTGGCGCGTGTTGCCGTTTCGCGTCGCCGCCGGAGAGCTGTTCGTCGCGGCCTCTGAACTCCCCGGCGACGAAATGCAGCGCGACCTGCGCCGCTTCAGTTCGCTCGAAATCCGCTTTCACCTCATCACTCCCACCGAATTCCACCAGCTGGTGGAACGCTACCTCGAATAGCGGCGCGGCGGCGCTGCCGGCAGGCCAGCGTTGGACTCCCGCCCTTCCATCCGCGACAATGTTGCGCATGAACCGTGCGGATCCTTTGTCGTACCTCGGGGCCCGGCTTGCCGAGTGGAAGTCGGCCGGCACGTACCAGCGGCTGCGCATCCTCGAAGGCCCGTCCGCCGCGGAGTCTCGCTTCGACGGCAAGGACGTCATCAACCTTGCTTCGAACAACTACCTCGGCCTCACGACGCACCCGAAGCTCATCGAAGCCGCCATCGCCGCCACGCGGAAATACGGGGCGGGATCGGGCGCGGTCCGCACCATCTCCGGCACCATGGAGCTGCACATGGAACTGGAGCGGCGCATCGCGCAGTTCAAGAACGTCGAGGCGTGCGTCGTCTTCCAGTCCGGCTTCACCGCCAACGCGGGCACGGTTTCGGCGGTCCTCACGCCGGAGGATCACATCGTTTCCGATGAGCTGAATCACGCCAGCATCATCGATGGCTGCCGGCTTTCGCGCGCCGGAATCCACGTTTTCCCGCACAAAGACCATGCCGCCGCCGAGCGCATCCTCGAAGAGCTTCGCGACGCGCCGGGCCGCAGGCTGCTCATCACGGACGGTGTGTTCTCCATGGATGGCGACATCGGCCCGCTGCCCGAACTGGTCGCCGCGGCCGAGAAGCACGGCGCGATCATGATGGTCGACGACGCGCACGCCTCGGGCGTGCTGGGACGCAACGGGCGCGGCACGATCGATCATTTCGGCGTGCATGGCCGCGTCGATATACAGGTCGGCACGCTCTCCAAAGCGATCGGCGTGCTCGGCGGTTACGTGTGCGGCAGCCGGGATCTGATCGAGTACCTGTATCAGCGAGCCCGCCCGTTTCTGTTTTCCACCTCGCATCCGCCCGCCGTGGCCGCGGCGTGCATTGCGGCGTTCGACATTCTGGAGCAGGAGCCGGAGCGCATCGAGCGGCTCTGGAGCAACACACGCTATTTCAAACAGCAGCTCGCCGCCGAGGGCTTCGATACCGGCATGAGCGAAACGCCCATCACACCTGTCATGGTGGGCGAAGCCGCCCGGGCGTTCCGGCTCTCGGCCGAGCTGTTCCGCGAGGGCGTGCTCGCCACCGGCATCGGCTTCCCCACGGTGGCGAAAGACAAGGCCCGCGTCCGCACCATCGTCACCGCCGCCCACACCACCGAGCAACTGGACCGCGCGCTGGAGAGCTTCCGACGCGCCGGCAGGCTGCTCGGACTCATCTGACTTCCGGGGCGCCGAGCGGCCTCCCTGCCCCGCCGCGCGCCGCCCGTGTGCAGCGGTTACAACGGCGTCACGGATTGTGGGAGAATGATTACCGCTGCCGCGAGTCAGCCCTATTCTATGAAACACACCGTCCGTGCCACCATGCTGAAATCCAGCATCGCCATAGCCGCACTTTTCGTCGCCCCGCTGGCGATGCACGCCCAGAAGGCGCCCCAGTGGAAGGTCGATCCGTTCTGGCCCAAGCCGCTGCCGAACAAGTGGTCGACGCAGCAGATTGTCGACATCTCGGTCGACAAGAACGACCACATCTGGATGATCAACCGCGACGAGCCGAAGCCGGATGAACTCGGCGCTTCCACCACGCCGCCGCGCGCCGAATGCTGCGTGCTCGGACCGGAGATCATTGAGTTCGCGCAGGACGGCACGGTGCTCCGTTCGTGGGGCAAGAAGGAATACGTTCCCGGCTGGCCCAAGCATCTGCAGAGCATGATCGTGGATCCGGAAGGCAACGTCTGGATCTCCGGCACCGAGCCGGGCGACAGCATTCAGAAGTTCGACGGCAACGGCAAGCTCCTCTGGGACTTCGGCCATCGCTGGCCGAAGGACACGCCGATCAAGCAGGACAACCAGCGGACCGACCTGCTGATGGGCATTGAAGACTTCGAACTCGACTACGCCAACAAGGAAATCTACGTCAACGACGGAGCCCGCAACAAGCGCATTCTGGTGTTCGACATGAACACCGGCGCCTTCAAGCGCGGCTGGGGCGGCCACGGCGTGCCGCTCAGCGAGATCGACAACGACCCGACGCCGACCTACGACATCTCCGGTCCGCCGCCGGATTCCAAACAGTTCGTACAGGTGCTGCACACCATTCACCTTTCAAAAGACGGCCTGCTCTACATCGGCGAGCGCGGCGCGGATCGCGTTTCGGTCTACACCACACAGGGCAAGTTCGTCACCAGCTGGTTCGTGCATCCTTCCACGCAGGCGCGCGGCGCCAACTGCGGCGGCCCGTTCGGCACCACCGCCGGCCCCTGCGGCACCATCTTCAACATGGCGTTTTCGGCCGACAAGGAACAGAAGTACCTGCTGGTGGCCGACGGCACCAACAACATGGTGTGGGTCTACGAACGCAAGACCGGCAAGCTGGTCAACTCGTTCGGCGGCAACGGCCGCTACGCCGGCCAGCTGCACTGGATCGACACCATCGCGACGGACTCGAAGGGCAACATCTACACGGGCGAAGTCGAAGACGGCAAACGCATCCAGAAGTTCGTCCTGCAGAAGTAGCCCGGTTTTCAAAAGCAGCCCGGTTTGCGCTCGCCGCGCGCGCGGTCAGATGATGTTGACCGCGCGCGCGGCGAGCAGCGCCACCGTCGCCAGCGAAATCAAAGACTGCACGATCATCATGACCTTGGCCCAGCGTGACAGCACCGGGACGTCGGTCGGCGAAAAGGCCGTGCTTGTGTTGAAGGCCAGAAACAGGTAGTCGACGAACCCGGGCGACCACTTGTCCTCCCCCATCTGCCGCTGCAACTCGGGCGGCAACACCATCTGCGGAAACAGGAACGCACCGTCGCGGTGAACCCCGCGGCGGTCGCGTTCGTTCGGCCCGCCGCCATCGAGCCGCCAGTACCACGACGCGAATACCAGAATGTTGCCGACCCACAGGATCGAGGCGGCGCGCAGCAGGTCTGTCGGCTGCATCCGGTGATCCGGCAGCGAACGCACCAGCAGCAAGACCGACGAGAGCAGCGACAGGGTGATTACGCCCAGCGCGCCGTAGGCAAACACTTCGTTCAGTTCGACCTTTCCCAGCCGGTGCGTGAGCGCGGTCGGGACCAGCAGCATGGCGACCAGGACCAGCGTCAGCCAGGCCGGGCCGACGACGAACGCCGCGGGAAGAACAAAGTGCAGCACGCCGTAGGTCAATACGGCCAGCAGACCGGGCCAGCGCGGCTCGGGCGGCAGGTTCTCGGGTCGAGGCGCGCTCGGCAGTTCGTTCATTGCGAACCCCCATCATCTCACCGGGCGGCATCAGGCGCGCTTCTGCCCATGGTTAGCGTTTCGGCGCTATCCAAATGCAGAATTCCGGCGGACGCCCAAACGCTCTACACTTCCGAACATGGATGCACAGCGTCTTCTCTTAGCCGGACTCCTCACGCTCGCCACGGGCGGCGGCCTGCTTCACGGGCAGACGGGTCAGCCACTGACAGGCGAGGCGTTTCTGCGCGACGCCATCAACACGAAAGCGGTCACCACCTACTTCGATCCGCCGGCGCGGCACAGCGACACCAAATGGGAACTGGTGAAGCTGGAAGCCTGCCAGGTGGAGCTGAAAGAGACCTGGCACCGCGAGTCGCCGAACTCGGTCTTCCTTGCCCGCGAGATGCTGAGCCGGGTGGAAGACAGGACCACGACGTACACGTTCGACCTGCGTCTGCTGCGCCGCGACGAGATCATGGCGGACACCTCAACGGGTCTGGCGCAAATCAAGATCTTCGCCGACGCCGATCTGTTCCATGTAAAGACAGACACGGTTTCGACGGCGCTGCGGGCGGATGGCTCGGTTGCGGACAGCACGGCATGGACGATGCCCGGCCACACGCGCAACCTCTGGATCTACTTCGATTCGCCGGAAGCGGATAACAAAGCCCTGGTGCGGCGCGTTGCGGCCGAACTGCAGGCCGCCGCCGACAAGTGCCTGCCGCCGGTCACGGTACTGCCGAAACGCTCACCAAAGATGGAAGTAGCCGCCGCGCTGCGTCAGCTCACAGGGAACCCCAAATAGTTCCTGCAGGCGTTCGCCGGTGAGCATTTCGTTTTTCGGACCGTCGGCCACAATCCCGCCGCCGCGCATCATAATGACGCGATCGATCTCCGGAATGATGTCGGAGAGCTGATGCGTTACGAGCAGAATCCCAATTCCTGAGTTGGCCAGCTTGCGGACCATTTCGCGCAGTTCGTGCTGGGCGAAAAGGTCGAGACTGGTGGACGGCTCATCGAGCAGCAGAGCGCGCGGGCCGTGCACGAGGGCGCGGCCGATCATCATGCGGCGGGCTTCGCCGGACGACATTTCCTCCACCGGTTTTTCGGCCAGATGGTTGGCTTCGAGCAGGGCGATGACCTCGTGGGCCTTCTGCCGCATCTCTTCGGTGACCTCATGGTTGGGCCAGATGCCGATGCTGGAGAAGAAGCCGGAGAGCACGATGTCGAAGCCGTTGATTTCGCGCGTACACATGGTCATCAGCTCGTTGGAGACGATGCCCATCATGGAGCGGAGTTCGACGACGTTCCAGCGGCTGCGGCCGAGGATGGAAATGGAGGCTTCCTTGCGCGCCAGCGGATAGCATTCGCGGGTGATGGTCTTGATGAGCGTCGATTTGCCGCAGCCGTTGGGGCCGAGGATGGCGACGTGCTCGCCGGCGCCGATGGTGAGGCTGACTTCGCGCAGGGCGAGCGTGAGGCCGCGCATGACGGAGACGCGGCGCATATCGAGAAGAGGCGTTGAATCGGGAGGAGTTGAGTCCACGTGACTATTATCTCCGGAGGGTTGGAGCGGACGGCCGGGAAGCGGGGCCGGTAGCCGGCGAGGGCCGATTTCGAATCGAAAAAACGAACCCACCGCCCGCATCGCGCACGGGGGCTGTTCGGGTTTGGCGCGGAGCGTGGACGGGCCGCGCTTCGGCACCGCGATTTGAAAAAACGAACCCATGTTTCGGATCGCGCACGGGGGCCGTTCGGGTTTGGCGCGGATCGTGGACGGCCGCTCGTCGCCACCTCGAATTGAAAAAACGAACCCAAGCTCCCGCAACCTCCGACTCGAATAAACGAAGCCAATTCCCTGCCGGCACAGTACCGCGACATTCGCGACAGCAGAGACACTGCGGCTGTGCCTGTTGCGCACCGGTCCGCACCGGATGGTACCCAGCCGGACAATAACACGACAAAACGGCGCCGGGGAGCGGGATCGCGGCAAGTGATTGATTCCGGACGGACGATTATTTAACAAGCACCGAACCGGCGGTCAATGACGGCTCGGCGGAGCGTGAAGGGCTCCAAAAAGAACGGTGGGCACGCTGCGTTCCAGTCGCAGCGTGCCCGGGTATGTATAGCAAGGACAGAGTAAAAGGACTACGAGGACAACCAATGAGAGGACAAGCAACGAATGGACAACCAATGAAAACGGGGAAGCTTTGCGCCAGGCGTCACGCGACGGCCAGGTTCGAGGCGGCGGACCGAACGATTCCGCTTCGAATGTTGCCGTTGTTTGTAAGCGTTCGCCTTCACTGAGTTCATTTTTAAACGAACGGCCTGGCGATTCCTAGCTAACGAACGGCATCAGAGACCTGGGGGCGGATCGGGCCCGGTGATAACTGAAGCCGTTCGTCATATTCGGCGAGGCGTTTGGTTAGCGGCCGGAGTTTTGGGTGGCGATCCGGCCGCGGGGCGGCTGCGGTTCAGTACTTCTTCGTGACCTGCGAGGCGGGGTTGGATACCTCGAAGTGTCCGTTCTTGTGGGCCACCAGTTTGAGATAGTTGCCGGCGTCGCTGCCGCCCATGAGGTTGGCGGTCAGGCCGGGGTCGGTGTTGCGCTCCTTGCCGCCGGAGGCGATCTGGTGCAACTGCCAGAGGTCGACGAGGCCGGGCGAGGTGTGGACCACGTCCCAGGCCGGGGCCTGGCCGCCTTTCTTTTCGCCGTTGTTCATGATGGCCACTTTGGGATGCAGGGCGTGGACGAGGGCGGGCGAGCTGCTGATCGCCATGCCGTGATGGCTGACGACGAGAAGATCGACGGGGGCGATTTTTGCGTTCGGGCACATGAGGTCGAGTTCCTTGTTCCACGTGAGGTCGCCGAGATCGACGATGCGGAATTTGCCGTAGGTGATGTAGCTGCCGGTGGATTGGGCGTTTTCGGTGGTATCGACGTCCTGCGGCTTCACGCCGGCGCATATGGCGTTCGGCTTCCCTGCCCCGGCGAGCGGCTTTTCGATGACCTTGCCGGCGGCGGAGACGATCTGCCAGTCGAGCCCTTTGACGGGGAGCTTGTCGCCCGGCTTCGCCACGATGTGGTTGCCTTTGGAGGCGACTTCGAGATAGCCGGCGTAGAGTTTTTTCGCGGCGTCGGCGGTTTCGACGGTTTCGCCGTGGTCGACGAAGTTCTTCACGGGCAGACGGGCGGCAAGCGCCGCGACGCCGCCGACGTGGTCGCCGTGATAGTGGGTGGTGATGAGGTAATCGATCTGCGTGACGCCGGCGTCTTTGGCGGCGGCGGCGATGCGTTTAGCGTCGCGCTCGGCGTTGCTCTCGCCGGGAAAGCCGGTGTCGATCAGGACGGTTTGGCCGGAGGGGGTGACGAAGAGAGTCGACTGGCCGCCTTCCACGTCGATGAAGTACGCGGTCAGGTCGCTGGAGGCGGCGAACGAGGGGGAGATAAGAAGCGAGAGCGAAAACAGCAGAGCCGGGGCGGCGGAAATCTTCATGGACCGCATGCTATCACGAAGCGCGGAGCAAGGGCGGGAGCGCGGCAGGGGGAACTTGCGTGAACGGGCAGGCATGCTGTAACGTACTGTCAGTCAGACAGATGCCTTACTGCACACAATGCGGAAACGCCGCCCGGCCGGAGGACCTTTACTGCAAGTTTTGCGGGGCGCGGCAGGCGGGGTCAGGGCAGGCGGGGTCAGGGCAGGCAAAGACGGGCGCGGGGTCGGGCGCGGGCGACCGGCAAGGGCAAACGCCACGGCCGCCACGTTCGGGCGCGTCGCCGTTTGCAGGAGCCGCCGGGGCCGGGCGTTATTCCGACCTGCTGGACCGGATCACGCCGCGGACGGCGGCGATCCTGTGCTATCTGCCGACGGTGGGCTGGATGCCTTCGGTGACCGTGGTGGCTTCGGGACGCTATAAAAACAATCACATTCTGCGCTTTCATGCGTTCCAGGGGCTTTACCTTTTCGCGTGCTGGCTGGCGGATAAATGGGTGGTGAGGCCGCTGATTCTGGCGCTGCCCGATCATTCGATCCGGCTGGACAGCGTCATTGAAGCGGTGCTTTTCTGCACGTGGATTTTCATGATGGTGAAGGCGGCGCGGGACGAGGCCTATGTGTTGCCGATCGTGGGTGAACTAGCCCAGCGCGCGGCGTCGGAGTAAGAATCCTCTTTCAATCCGCAAAAATCGCGGTACTATTAGGGTACGGCTGTCTGATGCCGCTGTCTGCTACCTTGCCCGCCTTTTGCTCACATTCCCGGCCGAGATTAGCTTTTGATGACCAAGCCTGCCTTTGGGGCAGTTAGAAGGAGTATTGCGTTGAAGAATATTTATGTCGGGAACGTTTCGTTCCGGACCACCGAACAGGACATCGAGGCTCTTTTCGCCGCGTATGGACAAGTTGAAAGAGTACAGATTGTGAAGGACCGCGAGACCGGGCAGTCGCGCGGGTTTGCCTTCGTGGAAATGCCGGGCGACGCGGAAGCGGACAAGGCGATTGCAAGTCTCAATGGTGCAGAACTCGGCGGGCGCACGCTGACAGTGAACGAAGCTCGTCCGCGCGAACCGCGCACGGGCGGCGGCGGGTTTGGCGGCGGCGGCGGCAACCGTTACGGCGGTGGTGGCGGCGGCGGCCGTGGTGGCTCGGGCGGCGGCGGTGGCCGTTCGCGCGAACCGCGCTGGTAACAAACTCCTTTCATTTCAAAGTAATAAGCGGCGGCAGGGCTTTCGGGTCCGGCCGCCGTTTTGCTTTTCCGGACAGCGGGAGGGGCCCAGGGGTACTGGCTTTTGCGGCCCGCGAGGCGGCAGTACCGCGTGGGACTCAAACGCGCCCGGGGCGCTGGACTGTCCGTCGATCTGCCTTCAGGATGTTTAAGAGGAGGCAAATCCATGCGTTTTGGAATGATCGTCGCCGTCGCGCTCTCAATCGGGACGGCGGCTTACGCGGGGCCATTTACATTAACGGGATCGATTGCGGCGGTGGAGCAACTGGATACCAATGCGACCGACCCGAGCGGCAGCAACATTCAGACGCTGGAGGGCGAGTTCGCCATCAACGCCAACGCGGGCTCGGGGTACCTGAACGTGCTCGACGCCAGCGGTAACTGGGTGGTGCAGAATCTGCTGCTGGGCGTGAGCGGCATGTCGGGACAGATCACGGACCGGATGTCTCTGCTGGCGGGTACGACGAACCTTTCCTCGGAAAACCTGACGGCGGATCTGAGCGCGACGCCGCTGACAAGTTTCAATACATCGATCGCCAGCAGTCTAAGCGACACGGTTTCGACGCTGGGCGTGACGGAGATGACGCTGGCGATTGGCGGCACGGTGACGAACAGCACGCTGACCGACAGCGAGGACGGGATCTCGCTGAATCCGGCCGGCAACGTGGCGTTTGGCGGCGGCGCGAACTCGATCACGTTTCAGACGGGGCACCAGAACGTGGAAGCGGCGGTCAATCAGTGCGCGCCGGCGGCGGTGGCGAACAGCCTGACGTACCTGGGGGTCAATCCGCTGGGCAACAACCCGGGGTCGTTCGGAAGTCCGCAGATTCCGTATGCGAACTCGCTGGTGGCGGCTCTGGATGTGGCGATGGGGCGCTCGGCGACGGGTTGCAACGGCGGACCGTGCGGGGTGTGGCCGCTGCTGGGCAAGCTCAACTATATTGGGCAGAATCCGTCGCTGGCGGCGAACCTGACGGTGAATTATCAGGACGCGACGACCGGACAGGGGCTGACGGGCAATCAGACGAATAACGGAGTCACGGCGGTTTACCAGGGAAGGCCGACGTGGTCCTACATTCAGAGCGAACTCGCCGCCGGGGAAGACGTGGAAATCGACATTCAGTGGAATTGCGGTACGGCGATCAATCCGCAGACGTGCCGGCACTACGTGGAAGTGACGGGCGCGGGCACGATACTGGGGCAGCAGTGGATCACGACGGTATCCGACCAGTTGCAGGGGCAGGTGGGCGGCACCAACACGACGCAGTTCGACTGGGTGACGGGCAACAATGGATTGCCGGGCTGGGGAACGGGCGCGATCATCGACCAGGTGATCACGGAATCGACGCCGGAGCCGGGCACGATTGCGCTGCTTGGCATCGGGCTGGCGGGATTGGCGGGATTCCGGAAGTACCGGCTGGGGTAGAGGTCACTTCCGCAGGAGGTCTCCGCTGCCGTGCGATTCGTTGTGCGGCGGCGATCCCGCTGGCAATGTCGGGTGCGCGTTTTCCGGTCTGAGAGGATTCGTTCGCAGACAGAAACCAGCGGATAAGCACGGCGCACCGGATCTGGAGGGGGCTGCGGCTGGTCAGATTCGGCGTTGTCAGGGGCGAAAATCGCGTGGCGATCCGATGATCCACCAGCGACCGGGATTGGCGCAGCGCGAGGCGCCGATAGCCCTGCTACTGAAAAAGCGCGCTGAAGTGCTTTTCCTTGACCTTGAAAAACTTGATCTGTGTCGATCCGGTCACGGTGATGTAGAACTCTCGCTTGCTGTCCTGCCCGCGGAGCCGTTCGACATCGGGCATCAGAAACGAAGCAACACCGGTCGAAAAATTGGCCGACCGCAGGGCGCTGTTTGTTGTGACCGATCCATTTTCCAACTGAACCGGCTGCACGATGTCCTGGCGCGTGGTGTCGGTGATAACGATCCTATGGACTGACGAGGAAATGGCGAAGCCGGAGCCGTTGAGATACTCGGGCGTGCTGGGCATGGCAACGACGTGAAGCATTTTTACGCGCATGTCGGCAGTTACGCTTGCGACGGTAAATGGCAACATTTCGCGACTGGCGTTAACGGCCATTTGTTCGATCCACTGCTGGGGCGAGTAGACGAAGATGGTGTATCCGGATACGGCGCTTTGACGAGCGCAGGCCGCGCAGTGAGAGTTCGAGACTGCGGCAGTGAGCGCCGAGCCCCACACCGTCTCCTGGTCATTCAGCATTAATCCGATGCGGCGGTGCGGGTTCAGCCGGGCCTTCGCGATAGCGGCGGCGACTTCGGCGTCGGTCAGCATGTCCGGGCCGTATTGGGGGGATGCAGCCGGGTCGAGCGGCGGCGCCGCAGCAATCGAGGTCTCAGACGGATACGGCCTCGGCGGTTCCCAGCCTACCGGCGCACTGATACCGGACCCGGTGAACGAGTTGACCGCGGGCCCGACAACAGGTGTGGGAGAGACAGATTCGGTCCGATGAATCGGCGCAGTGGCAACCGGTGCGACCACGGCAGGTGCGTTTACGGCGGGCGAAATGGCGGTCGGCGCAACTGCGGTGGGCGCAACTGCGGTGTGCGCAACTGCGGTGTGCGCAATGGCGATGTGCGCAATGGCGGTGGGCGCAATGGCAGCGGGTGCAACTGCGGTGGACGCAATGGCAGCGGGTGCAACGGCGGTGGGCGCAATGGCAGCGGGTGCAACTGCGGTGGACGCAATGGCAGCGGGTGCAACGGCGGTGGGTGCAATGGCAGCGGGTGTCTGGGGCAGGACGGCGGGAACTGAAGCGGCAGACGAGGAGATTGCGGCAGCCGTGGCGATGGGCCCCATGTTGTTGGCACGGTCGCGCATGACATTGATAATTTCCTGCGCATCATGCTTCGACGCGCCGGAGATGATCAGTTCATTGAATGTCGCGTCACCAATCGTCAACGATATCAGCGGCGCATTTTTGATGGCCTGGGCAATCATTTCGACAGGAACCGCACCACGGACCATGGCCCGAATCGTCTGATTGGTCATCATGCCGGACTGGGCCGGCGACAGGGCCGCACCCATCAGAATCAAAGCTGCGATAGCACTTTTCAAAGGTCACGCTTTCGGGATTTCCCGCCGGGGCTAAACGCCCGGTCGGGGCAAAACCATAACCGTATCGTGACCAAATTCCCGCAGTTATACAACCTTGCTTTTCGTTGACTCATCCCATGGCAGCACAGCGACCGGCGAGGTGCCGAGTCAGCGTGACGTGCGGCACGGGCAGCGCCGAACGGTGCTTCGGACTGACGATCTGCTGCAGTCCGGAGATTGAAAACAACCCGAATTCGTGACTTACTGGCCGGGCAACTTTGCCGGCGTTTTGCGGGCCAGGGCGTTGATGAGAGCGGTGTCGGGAGTGGTGCCGGCTGCCTGGGCGGCGGTGACTTCGTTGCGCGCTTCGACGTAGTCGCCGCGCAGGTAGTACATGAGCGCCAGAGTGGAATGCGCGATGCCGAGCTTCGGCTCGATGGCGATGGCGCGGCGCAGAGCGGCGATGGCGGCGTCGGTATTGCCGGCATGGGCCTCGCCGAGTGCGAGGTTGTAAAACGAAATCGACTGGTCCGGAGCCTTGGCGGCGGCGGCCCGCAACGCATCGATGTCGCGCTGGGCCTTCTCTTTAAAAGCAAGGGCCCGGGCGAGACCCTTTTTGGCCTGCGGCAGATCGGGCACCAGATCGAGCGCATCGTGGTAGGCCTGCGCGGCCGCGTCGATCTGCCCCATGCCGCTCGAAAGAACATCGCCGAGCGTTGCCAGCAGAGGCGCGTTTTTCGGTTCCAGCCGGAGAGAGGTCATGAATTCATCGATCGCCTCTTCGCGATCCTGCCGCAGCACGGCGGCACCGAGCGCGCCGTGCAGACGGGCGCTGTCGGGGTTGAGCTTCACGCCTTCGCGCAGGATGGCGAGCGCCTTGTCATCCTGCGAGTTGCGTTCGAGCGCGACGGCAAGATCGAAGCGGACCTGCACGTTTTTCGGATCGACGGCCAAACCTTCCTGATAGTGCCGGACGGCGGCAGTGTAGTTGCCGTCGGCTTCGGCCGCGGCACCGATGATCACGTGCGCCTGCAGGTCGGGCTTGGGAGCCAGATCCTCCAAAGATTCGCGGATCGACTGGAAGGCATTGCGATCCGCCGAACCATCGAGAGCATCGACGCCGCGCGCAAAATCGTAATGCCGCAGGTGGCCGATGAGGCGGACGGTTCGCGGCGAAAAGTAGCGCGAAACCGGCTTATCGGACATGAGGGTGTCGGAGCCGGGATCGTGCGTGGCGCCGAACAGATGGGCGAGTTCGTGGGCGAGGATCAGGGTGTTGTGCGGCTCGGGCTGAGTGGGATCGTCGACGACGAGCGCGCCGTGGGAGAAGGCGGTGACGCTGCCGGTGCGGTCCGTTCTTCGCTGGCCGGTGATGCCGAGCATGAGATCGGCCGGGCAGCCGGACTCGTGGGCCAGTTCGGCGCGGCGTTCGTCGGGATCGGTCATGACGCTGGTGGGATCGGTGCGGGTGAGGTCAACGGGCAGCCAGGTGATGCCGACCTGCTGATAAATGGCGCTGACGGCTTCGAGGCGCGACTTCAGGACTTCCTGCCAGTCCGCGCGGCGGCGGAAGGCGCCGTCGGTAAAAACGCAAACGGTGATGGTACGAGGGCGCACGTAGTAGCGCCAGCCGGCGAAGCCCGCTCCGGCGAGGAGAACTGCCAATAAAATCCAGCGACGCATTCCTTACCAGTTTGTCAGATCGGCAAACCGGAGTGCAGGACAAACCGCCGGTGCCGGTTACGTTTTGAGGCGCGGGAAGAGGCGCTCGGCGTTGCCGCGGTTGATGGCCTGCCAGTCGGCGACGGAGAAGCCGCGGTATTGCGACAGCGGGTTGGTGGTGAGTTCGTAGTTGCGGATGGGCACGTCGGAGCCGAACAGGATCTGCGAGACGGGGGCGAGGTCCTTCAGTGCGTCGAGGGCGGCGGGTTTGCCGGCGTGGGCGGTTTCGTAATAGAAGCGGCGGAATTCGTACTCGACGCCATGGGGGAGCTGCGCGAGGTGGTCCTTGGGGTAATCGTCGATCATGCGGTCGGCGAGGGTGGTGATGGCGCCGCCGGAGTGAGAGAAGATGAAGCGGATATTCGGGTAGCGGGCGGGGGTGCCGTTGTAGAGCAGGCTTTCGGCGGTGCGGGCGGTATCGAGATCGTACTCGATGATGCCGGAGAGGCCGAGGCCGGGCATCAGATCGCGGCAGCAGGAGCCGGCGGCGGGATGGAAGAACACGACGGCGTTGCGGCGGTTGAGTTCGGCGAAGACGGCGTCGAAGGCGGGGTCGCCGGGCCATTTGTCGCGATAGCTGGTCCAGAGCGCGATGCCGTCGGCTTTGAGGGTGTCGTAGGCGTACTCGATTTCCCTGAGGCTGCCGTCGCGATCGGGCAGCGGAAGGGCGGCGAAGAGGCCGAAGCGGTCGGGATGATCGCGCACGACCTGGGCGCCGAAATCGTTATTGAGGCGGGCGAGCATGCGGGCGCGCTCGCTGGTCTCGCTCATGGAGTCGAGAACCAGGCGCTGGACGGGAGAGAGGATGGAGGTGGCGATACCGTTCTTATCCATGGTTTCCAGCGAGATGGCGGGCGACCACTGGCGGGGGGTCCAGTTGGTGCGCTTGAGTTCGTCCTGCATGGCGGTGACGTAGCCGGGCGGGATCATGTGATGGTGGACGTCGATGCGTCCGGCGGGGCGGGCCTGCTGGCCGCTGGCGGGGAGCATGGCTCCGGCGCCTGCCACGGCCATGGTTCTCAAGAAATCGCGGCGGGAATGCATGCTGGTTCTCCGTGGATCGAAATCAGACTTTCCATTCTATGCCTGTTGGGCGGGCAGCGGTTGGGATGCCGGTGGGCGGGCAGCGGGGTCGCGGGGCTCGGGGTTGGGCGGGATCGCGGGGCGGGTGTGGCGCCACGGTCGGGGCCGCGTGGGAGGGGCGGGTGCGGGTTGCGAGTGCCGCGTGGGCGGGGCGGGTGTGGCGTCGCGAGTGTCGTGTGGGCGGGACGGATGCGGGTATTCCGCGGGCTGCTCACGGGAATTGCGGCAGGCAGTCGGGCGTGAAATAATAGCGTGAACCTATTCCGTTTTGTCCCGGAAGAGAAACGAATGCAGTCGCCATACGCACACAAACAATCGTCCGGATGGACACTGCGGAGCCTGGCTGCGAGGAGCGGGGCGCTGCTGGTTTTTGCCGCCGCAATAGCCGGGTCTGCGATGGCCGCCACGCTTCCTTTGCAGTTCGCCGCGCCGAAGGACGATGCCGTCCCGGTGGGCCTGAGTGTGAACGACGCATACCGGCTGACCTTCTTAAACAATGACGACGCGGTGCGGGCGCTGTTCGACTGGAAGTCCGCAGCGGAAGCGGGGACGGTCGAAGCCAGCCGTGTTATCGCGGGGCTGCCGGATCCGGGCAGCGTTGGCTCCCTGCCAGCGAAGGGCGGCCGGAGCGTTGCGGTCACGGGCATTTCGCTGACGGCACTGGACCCCACTTACGACACCGACGGGCTGATGCCGGAGATTTTGCGCGAGTCCCACGCGCAGGCGGTCGCCGTCAGGTCCGAGCTGGATAAAGCGAAAGCGGAAATTGGCGGCGGTCAGGTGGCCGCGGCGCGGGAGCGGCTCGCCGAACTGGCGAGGAGCAGCGAAAGCGCCGAAGCGCTGATCCTGCTGGCTGAACTGGATGCAAAAAATGGCGCGCCGGCCGACGATATGGTGAAGCAGTACATGAAGGCGCTGGCGGCCGATCCGAAGAATGCACTGGCGATGAATAATCTGGCCAATTATCTGCTGCAGTCCAACAGGATCAATGACGCGATCTACTGGGGACGCAAGGCGCTGAAGACGGCGCCGGGCAATCCTTACGTGGCCGATACGCTGGGCTGGATTTATTTCCGCCAGGGCAAATATAAAGACGCAAGGCCGCTGCTGGAGCTCTCCCTGCGGGCCGCGGCTCGTCCGGTGGCGCATTACCACCTGGCTGGTTTACTGGCGAAGACGGGCGAGAAGGAACGCGCCCGCGAGGAATACGGACTGGCGCTGAAGCAGGACGCAAAGTCCGAAGCGCGGTCGGATGTCAGCAGCTTGTTTGAACGGTAATCCCTGAGAACCACTTTGAAGCGGAGTCCACAGTTTGCGTAAATTATTTTTCTGGTTTCACCTGTGCCTGGGTCTGGCGGCGGGGATTATCGTACTCGAAAAGTGCGTGACCGGCATTCTGCTGACTTACGAAAAGCAGATCAACACGTGGGCGCGGCACCAGACGGTGCGCTTCACGCCGCCGGCGGAGGCGGCAGCGCGGCTGACGCCGGAAGCGCTGATGGCGAAGGTGCGGGAACAAGCGGGGATCGAGCCGTACGAGATCACGTTTTATTCGAATCCGGCCGAGCCGGTGGGGGTGCTTTCGGAGTCGATGTCGGACGACGAGGGGAACCTTTATGTGAATCCGTACACGGGCGCGTCGCTGGGGCGGACGACGATTCCGACGCGGGCGTTTTTCCGCTCGGTGAATCATCTGCACCGGTGGGCGGGGATCGACGGCGGGCTCAGAAAGGCGACGGAATCGACGATGAATGCCGCTAATGTGGCGTTCTTCTTCATCCTGCTGAGCGGCATTTACCTGTGGATCCCGCGTAAGATGACGTGGCAGCACTTTAAGCCGGTGGTGCTGTTCCGCAAGGGCGCGAGCGGGAAGGCGCGGGACTTCAACTGGCATAACGTGATCGGGGTGTGGGCGTGGCTTCCGCTGGTGGTGATTGTGGGGTCGGCGGTGGAAATGTCGTACGACGGGGTCAAGGACTTTGTCTACAGCAGCACGGCGAGCCCGGTGCGCGCACGGGACGGGAAGAAGGGCAAGAAGACGGGCGGCGAGAAGGGTCCGCAGCAGAATGCGGGGAAGAAGGGCGGTGCACAGCAGGGCGATCGGCCGCAGGGTACACAGCAGGCGGCCAACGGGAGGCAGCCGGAGCCCGCGGTGGCGCGCCGCCGTCACGACGCTCCGCCGCTGAACTACGCCGGGCTGGATGCGGCGGTGGCTACGGCCGAGGCGCAGATGCCGGGCTGGAATTACGTGCGCGTGCGCGTGCCGGACGGTCCGCGCGACCCGTTTGAATTCACGGTAGATAAAGGCAACGGCGCGCAGCCGCAGGACCAGGGCGCGCTGACGGTGGCGCGCGAAGACGGCAGGGTGGTGAAATGGACTCCGTTTGAGGCGCAGAGCAGCGGCCGGCGCATCGAGTCGATATTGCGGTACACGCACACCGGTGAAATCTGGGGCATTTTCGGAGAGACGCTGGCGCTGCTGTTTACGGCTGGCGGCTGCGTGCTGGTGTATACGGGGCTCGCGCTTTCGCTGCGCCGTTTCCTGAACTGGAAGAAGCGGCGGTCGCGTCCGGCACCGGTGGCGAAGGCCGGGAAGAAGCAGGAAGAGAAGGTCCTGCAGGCGGTCTGACGGGGTTCCGGCGGACCCGGAGGTTCGGCCTCATCTGGTATATTTATTCATATCGGTGAATAAATAACCATGAGCGCTTCGGTCGGAATTGTCGGTTTCAGAGGGTACAGCGGGGCGGAGGCGGCGCGGATTCTGGCGCGGCACCCGCATTGCGAGCCCGTCCTTTTAGAGCACCGCGCCGATGGCGGCGACGAGGCGAAACTGCTGCGTAAATCCGGCATTCGCCGCGCGCCGGCGTCGGCGGATTCGGTGAAGGCGGAGGGCCTGAAGGCCGTTCTGTTTGCCACGCCGCCGGAGGTTTCCATGGACCTGGCGCAGAAGTTTCTCGACGCCGGGGCGGTGGTGGTGGACCTCAGCGGCGCGTTCCGGCTGGGCACGGCCGAGCGTTACAAGCAGTGGTACAAGGAAGAGCACACCGCCGCCGGGCTGCTCGGCGAAGCGGTCTACAGCATCCCGGAATTTCATCGCGCGGCGGCGCGGGGGGCGCGGCTGATTTCGAATCCCGGCTGTTATCCCACGGCGGCGAATCTGGCGATTCGTCCGCTGGTGGAAGCGGGCGTGATCGATCGCAAGTGCGGGATAGTGTGCGATGCCAAGAGCGGCGTCAGCGGGGCGGGGCGCAAGGCATCGCTCAAGACCAGCTTCTGCGAGGTGACGGAAAACTTTTCCGCCTATTCGATGCTGAATCACCGGCACGTGCCGGAAGTGCTGATGACGAGCGGCGTGGAGGAGAGCGAATTCAGCTTCACGGCGCAGCTGATTCCGATCGATCGCGGCATTCTGGAAACGATTTACTTCCGGCCGGCGATGCCGATGTCGGCGGCGGAAATTCTGGAAGTTTACGACAAGCGGTATCACGACGAGCCGTTCGTGCGGCTGTACCAGGCGGGCCATGTGCCGGACCTGCGGGCCGTGCAGCGGACCAACTTCTGCGACATCGGAGTGGCGGCGGATGCGGCCACGGGGCGCGTGGTGGTGGTGAGCGCCATCGATAACCTGGTGAAAGGCGCGGCCGGACAGGCGATTCAGAACATGAACCTTGCGCTCGGATACGAAGAAACGGCGGGACTTCTCTAACGATGCGGGCACTGATCAAAGTGGGCGGGAGCCTGCTGGACGACCCGGCGTCGCGCACCGATATTGCGAATCAGATTGCGGCGGTGGCGGCGTCCGGCGTGCATGTGACGGTGGTTCACGGCGGCGGCAAGCAGATGACGCGCTTCCTTGAAGAACGCGGGGTGAAGAGCACGTTTGTGCGCGGGCTGCGCGTGACGACCGATGAGACGGTGGATGCGGTGCTGAAGGTTTTGGCCGGCTCGGTGAATACGCAGCTGGTGGCGGCGATCTGCGCGGCGGGTTCGCGGGCGGCGGGACTGACGGGCATCGATTCGGGCGTGGCGATTGCGGAACAGCTGGATCCGGAGCTGGGGTGGGTGGGGCGCGTGGTATCGTCCGATCCGCGGCTGCTCGAAACGCTCACCGGAGCGGGCTACGTGCCGGTGGTGGCGTGCGTGGCGGGCGGACGGAACGGCGAAGTGTTCAACGTGAACGGCGATTCGATGGCGGTGGCGGTGGCTTCGGGCTGGAAGGTGGACCGGTGCGTGTTCCTGACGGACGTTCCCGGCGTGCTGGATGCGGACAAGCAGCGCATTCCGGTGCTGACGGTTGCGGGCTGCGGCGAGCTGATCGCCGCCGGCGTGGCGACGGGCGGCATGCAGGCCAAGCTGAATGCGGCGACCGACGCGGTGCTGGGCGGGGTGGCCGAGGTGCGGATCGTGCGCGGATCGGACCCGAACATTGTGCGCCGCGTGTTCGATAATCAGGATGACGGAACCCGCGTGATCGCCGGTTCGTTGAAGTAGTTGCAGATGCTCAGCGCTCTCACTCCCGATGTAGTGCCCGATTCCGTGCAGCGGCCGGCGCGCGGCATTGTGGTCCGCAAGGCGACCATGCAGGACATACCCGGCCTGCTGGCGCTCATCAACGGCTACGCGGCCAAGGGGATCATGCTGGCGCGGACCGAGTTCGAGCTTTCCGAAGCCATGCGCGATTTCATGGTGGCCTACGACGGCGACACGCTGGTGGGCTGCGGCGCGCTGCATTTCTATTCGCCGACAATGGGCGAGATCCGGTCGCTGGCGGTGGCGGCGAGCCACAAGACGCACGGGATCGGACGGCTGATTGTGGATGCGCTGGTGAGCGAGGCCAAGCATTACGGGCTGGATGCGGTGTTTGCGTTCACCTACGTGCCGGGCTTCTTCGGCAAGCTGCAGTTCCACGAGGTGGAACGGGGCGAGCTGCCGCTGAAGGCGTGGAAGGATTGTCTGCGCTGCCCGAAGTTCCAGTCGTGCGACGAGATTGCCGTGGTGCGGGTGCTGCGGCCGGAGCGCTGGGAGCAGCGGACCGAGGTGCCGCCGGTGATCGGGATCGACGACGGGCTGGTGGTGCTGCTGCCGACGGTGAAGCGGTAGACGGCGTCAGGCGCCGGACGGGGCCGGGTGGAGCGGCAGACGCTCTAACGCCCAACGGGCATGTTCCGCCACCACCGCATCGGGCGACGCGGCCAGCTTCGCGAGGGGCTCGCGGAACTTCGCCAGGCCGGAATTGCCCATGGCCACCGCGACATTGCGCAGGAAGCCGGAGTACCTGGCGCGGCTCACCGGCGTGCGGCGGAACAGCGCACGAAATTCGGACTCGCTGAGAGCCGCCATGCGATCGAGCGGCGGGGCGACTTCGCCGGGCGCGAAGGCGGGTTCGCGGGTGAGTGCCGCCTTGCGGTTCCATGGGCAGACGTCCTGACAAATGTCGCAGCCGAAGATGTTGTGGCCGATGCCGGTGCGGTGCTCCTCGGGGAGGGTGCCGCGCAGTTCGATGGTGAAGTAGGAAATGCAGCGGCGGGCATCGAGCTCGAAACGTCCATGGGGCGAGGGAACGATGGCTGCGGTGGGGCAGGCATCGATGCAGCGGGTGCAGCTCCCACAACGGTCGGGGACGGGGGCGGCGTCGGGTTCCAGTTCGAGCGTGGTGAGCAGTTCGCCGAGGAAGAACCAGGAGCCGAGCTGCTGGCTGATGAGGCAGGTGTTTTTGCCGATCCAGCCGAGGCCGGCGGCGCGGGCGAGCGAGCGCTCCAAAAGGGGCGCGGTATCGACACAGGCGCGATACTGCATCGCTTGCTTTTCCAATAGCTTCGATGCCATTGCCTCAAGTTTTTCGCGAAGCACATCGTGATAGTCTTCGCCCCAGGCGTAGCGGGAGATCCAGGCGCGTTCGGGCGAGGACAGTTGGGTGGATTTCGGCTCCGGTCCGTTGTAGACGAGCCCGACGCAGATGACGGAGCGGAGGCCGGGCAGAAGTTCTTCGGGGTGGTGGCGAAGGTCGCCACGCCGGTCGGTGAGGTAGCGCATCTGGCCGGCGAGGCCGCGATCGGCCCAGGAGCGGAAGCGGGCGAAGTCGGCGATTTCGGCGGCGGGGACCACGCCGACCAGATCGAACCCGCACTCCCGCGCGGTATTTCGAACGGTGTCGGCGGTTATCGCAGGTGTCAGCATGCTTGCCCCAGCCATGTTAGCCTGAATGGCGCCGCGGAACCGAATTTCCGCCGTGGCCGTGACGATCTAACTTGAAGATCGCACTGCTACTTAGCCCGTTTTTCGCCCGTTCAGGCGCTGCTGGGTCCCGTTCGATGGCGGATTGCCCCATCCGACCGAAAAACGCGACACTTCACTGCTTTCCAGTCGGTCCGCCGACCGCCCCGTACTACCCTGTTAACAATGGTGAATACGGGTTCGGCAGAGGTCTGCCTGAGCTTTCGCCATTGCAGCTAATCCGAAGGGAAGCCTGAACGAATGCACAAACCGATTAAGTACGCTGAAAAAGCGGTCACCATGGCGGCCAAGGGAGCCTGGAGCGTTTTCAACGCATTCAACTCCATCAAGCCGAATCCTTCGTTCACGCCGAAATGGGCGGACAAGCCGCTGCTCAAGTCGTGGGAAAAGCAGAAGCCGCAGCTTGGCTGGCCGCGCCAGACCGATTCGCTGTGCCCCAAGTGCGTGCCGGAAATCCGCAACAAGATTGTGAATGGCGAGCTGCCGGTGGAGATCCTCCGCAATGAGAAGGCGGGCGAGATCAAAGCGCAGATCATTGAGCGCGACGGCAAGATCTTCATGGTGAAGGATTGCGAAATCCACGGCCACTTTGAAGACATTATGGCGATCGACACGAGCTTCCTCGAGCACGTGGAACGCGTTTTCCCGGGCCGCGACATGCGGGCGCACAACGACAAAGATCTGCACAACCACGGTTCGAGCACGGTGACGCACGGACGCGGTTCGGTGCTGACGATCGATCTGACCAACCGCTGCAACATGATGTGCGATCCGTGCTTCATGGACGCCAATCAGGTTGGTTTCGTGCACGAACTGACGTTCGAAGAAATCAAAACGATGCTGGACAACGCCATCACGATTAAGCCGCGGCGGCAGATGTCGGTCCAGTTTTCGGGCGGCGAGCCGACGCTTTCGCCCCACTTCCTCGATGCGGTGCGCTACGCCCGCAAGGTCGGCTACAACAGCGTGCAGGCGGCGACGAACGGAATTGAATTTGCCAAGCGGCCGGACTTCTGCCGGCAGGCGGCCGAAGCGGGCCTGCGGTATGCGTACCTGCAGTTCGACGGCATCGGCAATGCGGCCAATTCGCATCGCGCGGTGGGCAACCTGTTTGACGTGAAGATCCGGGCGATTGAGAACCTGCACTCGAACGGCGTCGACATTGTGCCGGTGATCACGCTGATCAATGGCGTGAACAACGAGCAGGTCGGCCAGGTGATCCGGTTCGCGCTGGACAATCCGAAGAAGATCTCGTTCCTTTCCTTCCAGCCGGTTTCCTTCACGGGACGCGACGAAGAAGTGACGCCGGAGCGGCGCGCGGCGCAGCGTTATACGCTGTCGCACCTGGCGCACGACGTGAAGAATCAGGTCGGCATGGGCGAACCGGCCCGTGACTGGTTCCCGATCTCCTTCATGAGCACGTTTTCGGACTGGGCGGATCTGATCCACGGACCCGATGCGCAGTGGGGACAGCTGAGCTGCGGCTGCCACCCGAACTGCGGCGTGGGCATGGCGGTGATGATCGACAAGGAAACGAAGGAATTCCGCCCGGTGACGCAGTTCCTGAATGCCGAACAGCTGGCGAAGGACATCGCATCGATCAACGACGCGGCGCGCGGCAAGAAGCTTTCGATCCTCGGCGTTTCGCTGGCGCTGCTCCGCAACTACAATCCGTTCGAAGCGCCCAGCACGTTCAAGCTGACCGATATGCTGATGAAGTTCGACAAGTGCTTCGGCGCCACGGGCCGCAACTACGGCAAGGTGACTCCGGACCGCACCTTCGAAGACATTGAGAAGCGCCGGCAGGACCGCTGGAACTTCCTCTTCATCGCGGGCATGTGGTTCCAGGATCTGTTCAACTACGACTTCCGCCGCACCGAACAGTGCATCATCCCGTATGCGACGCAGGAAGGCGAGATCAGCTTCTGCGCTTACAACACGGGCGTGGGCTGGCGCAATATCGTCGAGAAGATGCACATGACGGCCTCGCTCACCAAGTGGTATGAAGAGCGCGGACGCCATGAGATTTTCGCCGGCAACAAGAAGGTGCCGCTCGCCACGGTTCAGCACTCGCTGATTCTGAGCCAGGAGGCGGTGGACAAGGGTATTCAGCACGATCTCGATTCGCAGGGCATTGCCAAGACGGCCCGCGAAGAGAAGATCCGCGCGCGCAACGCCGAGATGGCGAAGAAGGCGGCTGAAGACGCCCGGATGGCGAAGCTGTATCGCGAAGTGGTGCTGAAGGAAAAGCCGGTCGAAGGGGGCTTTGTGCCGCTCGATTCGCTGGGCGGCATCCAGCCGGCCGCGCCTGCCGCGAAGCCGGCGGACTCGAAGGAAGAAGTCGGCAGCTTCGGCGACTAACTTCGGGCGACCGGGGACCGGTCAGACAGTTTCAAGTGAGAAGGCCGCCGGGCGACTGGCGGCCTTTTTATTGTCTGCCGCAACTGGCGTATAATTCAGAAGCTCCGTACGGAGTCAGAGAGGGAACCGCAACTCATGATGTCAAAGAAATTCGCCGCGCTCGTTGTGCCGGCAATGCTGGTGGCGTTTCAGGCACCGGCCGTTCGCGCCGCCGATCAGGGTCTGATCATCCAGAAGGCTCTTTCGCTCGACATGGCCATTGCCGCCGCCGAGGGCGCGCTGGCGCAGTGCCGAACCATGAAATACAAGTGCGCCGTGGTGGTGCTCAACGGCAGCGGACGGACGCTGGTCTCGCTCGAAGACGACGGCGCCTTCATGCACCGGATGGACATTGCGCACAAAAAGGCTTACACGGCACTGGTTTACCGCAAGCCGTCGAAAGAATCGGTAGAAGGCTGGTCGACGAAGATGGCCGCCGGGAAGCCGCTGGCGGAGGGCACGCTGCCTTCGCCGCCGGTGGAAGGCACGATCGCGATGGGCGGCGGACTGCCGATCATCGTGGGCGGGGAGACGATTGGCGCGATCGCGGTCAGCGGCGGCCCGGGCTGGGAGGCCGATGAGGCGATGGGGAAGGCGGGCCTTGCGAAGATTGCCGACAAGCTGAAGTAACAGACGACCGGAAACGAAAAGAGCGGCGTCACCGGTTGCAGCCGGCGGCGCCGCTCTTTTGGTTTCTGGTGGGTGTTTGCGGTCTACTTCATCTAGTTTCTACTTCAACTCTTTTCTACTTCAACTCTTTTCTACTTCAACTCTTTCATGAGGCCCTGCAGGCTCCACTGTTCCTGCAACGAGCCTTTCTTCCAGTTGAACTCGGTGGCCATGACCTGGAACAATTCGTCGGCGCTCTTGCCGCCGCGCACGAGGCCCTGCGCGCGCGTCCGCAGCTTCTCCACCATGTTGCGGTATTCCTGGAGGCTGGCTTTCGTGGTCACGGCGCCGTGACCGGGGATGACGGTATCGAAATCGAGCGAGGAGAGGACCTTGTCGAGCGTCTTCGTCCATTCGATGACGCTGCCGCCGCCGGGATAGTCGATGAGCGGGGTGTTGCCGGACATGAGATCGCCGGTGTGGACGACCTTCAGCGCGGGGAAATAGATGACCGCGTCCGTATTGGTGTGGCCGCGCCCGTAGAATTTCGCGCGAACTTCCTTGCCGCCGAGGAAGACGGACATTTCATCGTTGAAGGTAATGGTGGCCGGCTGGACGTCGGGCGCCGCCATGTTGGACTGCACCTTGTTCAGGATGTTCAGGCGCGCCTGCTGGGTGGAAATGATCTGCGCGGTGCCGAGGAATTTGCCGTTGCCGCCGCTGTGGTCCTGATGATAGTGCGTGCTCAGGATGTACTTGACGGGCTGGCTGGTGACGGATTTGATGTTGGCGAGAATCTGGTCGTGGTCGGCATCGAACTTGTCGTCTACCAGAATGACGCCTTCGCTGGTGATGTAGACGGCCACGTTGCCGCCGTCGCCTTCGATCTCATAGAGATCTTCTTTGACTTTGTTGATTTTGAGCTGCGAGGGCGGGGCCTGCGTGTAGGCCAGCCATCCGGCAAAAAGGAACGAGACAACGGCGAGGGAGCGCGCAACGGTCTTCCGGGTCATGGAAAAGCGATTCATGGGGATGAGGATATCAAAAATTCGGCGCCACCCGATAAATACCGCCGTTCCGTTTCGCAGTGTGGCAAAAAAACGTGCGCGCCATCACTGTTCGGAATGCGGCGCACAGTGTAGAATCACTGCTTGGCCCGTGTAATTTTTTATCGGGCCCATACGTCTTTTACGGGAACCGAAACCGCATGTCAGAACAGAATCCAGCGCCGCAACAGGCCAACGAGGACTATAGTCCCTCCCGGCGAGCCTTTCACCTGGCCGTCATCAATATCTTTGGAGCCCTGATCGGCCTCGCCCTCGCGGTTCCGACCGGCATCTACCTGCTGACGGCACCGCGCAAGCGCGGCGGGACGAAGTGGATCGACGCCGGCGATGTGGGGCAGATCAATCCGGGCACGCCGGTGGAGCTGAGCTTCCAGGAGAGCCGGCTCGACGGCTGGCGCCTGGTGACGGAAAAGAAGACGGCGTGGGTGGTGAAGAATACCGACAGCAGTATTGTGGCGTTCGGGCCGCAGTGCACCCACCTTGGCTGCGCGTATCACGTGGAGAACGGCCAGTTCGTTTGCCCGTGCCACACTTCGATCTTCTCGCTCGACGGTAAGGTGACCGCCGGCCCGGCGCCGCGCCCGCTCGACCGATACGAAACCAAAATCGAAAACAACCGGCTGCAGATCGGCGATCTGAAGCAGCAGGCGTAAGGAGCGACTCAACATGGGCGACAAACTGAAACAGCTCCTGGACGAAATCGACCACCGGACCGGCATCGTATCCGGTCTGCATCACTTTCTGAACGAAGACATTCCGGCGTCGAGCGGCTGGCACCAGATTTTTGGCAGCGTGGCGTTGTTCCTCTTCATGGTTCAGTTCTTCACGGGCATGATGCTGGGCTTCAATTATGCGCCCACGCCGGGCGACGCGTACAGCAGCGTGCGGTACATCATGACCGAAGTCACGGGCGGAAGGCTGATTCGCGGGCTGCACCACTGGGGCGCGAGCATGATCATCGTGATCGTGGTGATTCATATGCTGCAGGTCTTCATCTGGGGCGCCTACAAGAAGCCGCGCGAGGCGACGTGGATTGTGGGCGTGGTGCTGCTGCTGCTGACGCTCGCATACGGTCTGACCGGATATCTGCTGCCGTGGGACAACCGGGCGTACTGGGGGACGGTGGTGACGACGCAGATCGGCGCCACGGTGCCGATCATGGGTCCGTATGTCAGCCGGATTCTGGCGAGCGCCGGAGCGATCGGGGTGCAGACGTTTGCGCGGTTCTACACGATGCACGTGCAGCTGCTGCCGCCGCTGACGATGATCCTGATCTTCTTCCACGTATTTCTGGTGCGCCGCCACGGCGTGGCTCCGGCCCCGGGCGACGAACTGAAGCCGAAGAAGAAGTTTTTTCCCGAACAGGTTTTCAAAGACACGGTGGCGGTCTTTGTGGCGTTCGCCATTCTCTTCACCATGGCAGTGATGGCCAAGGTGCCGCTGGAACGTATGGCGGACCCGACGGACACGGCGTACATCCCGCGGCCGGAATGGTACTTCCTGTTCCTGTTCCAGACGCTGAAGGCGTTTGAGGGACCGCTGGAAGTGGTCGGCACAGTCGTGCTGCCGACACTGGCGATTGTTGCGCTGATCCTGACGCCGTTCATCGACCGCGGCAAGCTGGTGGCGGTGCGCCAGCGCACGCTCGCGATCGGGATCGTGGTGCTGGCGGGCATTGGCTGGGGCGGGCTGACCGGCGCTGCCGTGAAGTCGACGCCGCCGCAGACGGTGGCGTCTTCGATCGATTTCGCCGGCCCGACGCAGTGGATGGAATCGGCGCCCAATGAACTGGCGGGCATCGGTTACTACCGGCGCGAGAAGTGCGGCGCCTGCCACAACATTGAAGCGGGGACTACCGCGAAATCGGGCCCCAATCTGGTGAATACGGCGCGGCGGCATGATGCCGACTGGCTGCTCACGCACCTGAAGAATCCGGCCGCGGCTACGCCTGGCAGTTCGATGGCGCCGGCCAATCTGACCGACGCGGAGATGAAGGACGTACAGGCCTTCCTGCTGAAGCTCACGCCGGATAACGCCGAAGTGGTGGATACTGCGCCGGACTTTGCGGTGCAGGGCGCGATCCTGTACCAGAAGAATTCGTGCGGCGCGTGCCATGCGGTGAACGGTGTGGGCGGGAAGATCGGCCCGGCGCTCAACGGCATGTCGCAGCGGCGCAATGAGGCCTGGGTGATCGAGCACTTCGTCAATCCGAAGAAGGTGTCACCCACCACGCCGATGCCGCCCTACAACTTCAAGCAGCCCGATATGCAGAACATGGTGAACTACCTGTTCACGCTGGCTGCACGGGCGCCCGGTCAGTAGAGAGCGGACTTCGGAAAAGCGGGCCGGGAAGAAATGACCGGTGCGCGGCTGGCACTTTTACTGGCCGCGCGTTCGAGGATTCCGTGCGGATGCTGACGGCGATCGCGGCCCGTTCGCAACCACCCGGCGCGCCGAGGTGCCGCTACCTGAAACATTCCATTGCGCCGGAGAAACGCGCTTCGATGCCCGATGCGGCAGACGACGGTTGCCGCTGCAACTTCCATTAACGGAACCTTTAAGATCGAAGCCGTGAAGCATTTTCGAGGCGTATAATTTCAACATCCGGGAAGGCGAAACGGAAATTTGCAACAGGATTGAATGGATGAAACTACGATTGATTGTTGTCTCCGCGATGATGGCCGCCACGATGTTCGCCCAGGGCGGAGGCGCTGGTAAAAAGGGAGGCGGCAAGGATGCACCGCCGGCACCGGTCGACACGGCCGCGGCAGTTGAGCACGACGTGGCGTTCCTGACCAAGTATTTTGCGCTGGACGCTTCGCAGGTCGCGAGGATCACCGACATTGTGAAGAACGAGCAGCGCTGCCTCGCGCCGGCCGCCGCCGACATCAAGCGCGAAACCGAAGCCATGCTGAAGGCGATGCGGGATCAGATGAACAGCAACCTGTCCGATGCCATTTCACGGCACGCGAAGGCGGAAGAATCCGCCACCGTTTGCCGCGGCGAGGCAGTGGGCGCGATTTACAAGCAACTGAACGACGCCCAGATTGCGAAGATCAAGGACGGTCTGGTGCCGCTGATGAGCGGCACGGACAATCGCTTCGGTCCGCGCCAGTAGGCTGCATTCCCCGCGCCGATTGCGGCGCGGCGCAACAAAAAAGGCCCCGACGTTTGCCGGGGCCTTTTCATTTGCTCGCGTGCCTGTGGATCGCGCGAACTTAGATTCGCGCCGTCTTCGATTCGCGCGAGCTTAGATTCGCGCGAGCTTAGATTCGCGCGAGCTTCGATTCGCGCGAGTTTAGATTCGCGCGATGAGCAGTTCCCGCTCGTAGATGATTTCGGGCGGCAGATGATCGTGCAGATCGAGGAACAGCTCCTCGTGGCCGATGACTTCCTGACGCCACGCCTGCGGGTCGAAGCGCTGGAGTTCGTCAAAAGAAGCCTTATCGAAGCCCATGCCGGTCCACTCGATGTCTTCGTGGCGCGGCATCCAGCCGATGGGCGTTTCCTTGGCCTTGGCGCGGCCGTGCGCGCGGTCGACGATCCACTTCAGCACGCGCATGTTCTCACGGAAGCCGGGCCAGATGAACCTGCCGTCCTTATCCTTGCGGAACCAGTTGACGTGGAAGATGCGCGGGGTCTCGCTCAGATTGCGCTGCATCTTGAGCCAGTGGCGGAAGTAGTCGCCCATGTGATAGCCGCAGAAGGGCAGCATAGCCATCGGGTCGCGGCGTACTTTGCCGACGGTGCCGACGGCGGCGGCGGTCATTTCCGAACCCATGGTGGCGCCGATATAGACGCCTGAGCTCCAGTTGAAGGCCTGGAAGACGAGCGGCATGGTGGTGGCGCGGCGTCCGCCGAAGATGATGGCGCTGATCGGCACGCCGTCGGGATTTTCCCAGGCCGGGTCGATGGTGGGGCACTGCGAGGCCGGCGCGGTGAAGCGCGCGTTGGGATGAGCGGCCTTGGCGCCGGTCTCCTTCGCGATTTCGGGAGTCCACTTCTTGCCCTGCCAGTCGAGGCACTCGGCGGGCGGCGCGTTGGTCATGCCTTCCCACCACACGCCGCCTTCGGGCGTGAGGCCGACGTTGGTGAAGATGGTATTGCGCGCCAGCGAGGCCATGGCGTTGGGATTGGTCTGGTGCGAGGTGCCCGGCGCGACGCCGAAGAAGCCGGCTTCCGGGTTGATGGCGCGCAACTGGCCGTCTTTGTCGGGCTTGATCCAGGCGATGTCGTCGCCTACCGTCCAGACTTTCCAGCCCTCGAAGCCTTCGGGCGGCACCAGCATGGCGAAGTTCGTCTTGCCGCAGGCGCTGGGGAAGGCAGCCGCCACGTAGGTCTTTTCGCCGGCGGGATTTTCCACGCCCACGATGAGCATGTGCTCGGCCATCCAGCCTTCATCGCGCGCAATATTGGAAGCGATGCGCAGCGCGAAGCACTTCTTGCCGAGCAGCGCGTTGCCGCCGTAACCGGAACCGAACGACCAGATCTCGCGCGTCTCCGGGAAGTGAACGATGTATTTTTCCTTGTTGCACGGCCAGACCACATCCTTCTGGCCGTCGGCGAGCGGCATGCCGACCGAGTGCATGCACGGCACGACGCGTTTGAAGTCCTTGTCGATTTCGGCGAAGACCGGCACGCCGATGCGGGCCATGATCCGCATGTTGACCACGACGTAGGGCGAATCGGTCAGCTGCACGCCGATCTGCGACATGGGCGAGCCGATGGGTCCCATGCTGAAGGGCAGCACGTACATCGTGCGGCCTTTCATGCAGCCGTGAAAGAGCCGCTTCAGCGTGCGGCGCATTTCGGCGGGCGGCTCCCAGTTGTTGGTGGGGCCGGCGTTGTCCTTCGCCAGGGAGCAGATGAACGTGCGGTCTTCCACGCGCGCGACATCGCTCGCGTCCGAGCGGGCGTAAAAGCATCCCGGCCACAAATCCTGGTTCAGGCGAATGAATGTACCGGCCGCGACCATCTGTTCGCAGAGATCGTCGTATTCTTCGCGCGAACCATCGACCCAGTGGATGGCCGCGGGCTGGGTGAGCTGCGCCATCTTATCGACCCAGCGCTGCAGATGCTTGTTGCGGCTCAGAGGAACCGCGGGGTCACGCTTTTCCGATTTGGTTGTGGTTGACATGATGGGCACCGGGGACCGGGAGGCGCTGAACGTCGTGGTTCAGACGCCGCCGGTTACTACGGGATTATGGGACTAGAGTTTCACGCCGGCCTTCACGAACCACGGGGTGGCGCTCGTGATGGCCTGGTTGACGGCTTCGATGTTCTTCACGCCTTCGGTCGAGAGGAACTCTTCGAGCGCCGCCAGACCTTTGGTGGCGTAGATCGGCATGCCGTCTTTCCACGTGGCGCGACCGCAGAGAACGCCGGAGTAATCGGTGCCGCTTTCCGCCGCCATGCTGAGCGATTCGATGAACTGCGCGTTGCTCACGCCGGCCGAGAGATAGATGAACGGCTTCTTCGCCACCGAAGCGGCGTTGCGGAAATGCTCCAGAGCTTCGGCCCGCGAATAGGCGGCCTGGCCTTTGAACACGCTGCTGCCTTCGACGTAATTGGCGTTGATGGGGACTTCGACCTTCAGCACGTCGACGCGGTACTGCGGTTTGGAGAACTCTTCCATGGAGCGCGTGACGACCTCGGGCTTCTTCTTCGCAAATTCGAGGCCCTTTTCGTCACCGCCGGCCGGATCGTAACCGACGAATTCGAGGAAGAAGGGAATTTCGTAGGTTTCGCACTCGGCGCCGATGCGTTCCACGAAGGCGTGCTTGATGTCGTTAACCTTCGGATCGTCGAACGGCGTGTAATAGATGAGGATCTTGACGGCGTCGCCGCCCATCTCTTCTTTGATGCGGCGCACGGAAACATGCGGCAGCAGATCGGGCAGACGGCCGGGCTGCGTGTTATCGTAGCCGGAATTTTCATAGGCGAGCAGCAGGCCGGCGTTCTTCGAACGTGCCCGCGATGCCGGCAGACCCCATTCCGGATCGAGCAGGATGGCGCTGGCGTGAGGCGTCAGGATCCGCGTTACGGCGGTCTTGAACTCCTCCATCTCGTGATCGGTGATTTCCTTCTGCGAAACACCTTTCGCGGAAGCAAGGGACTTGGCAAGGCTGCCACGCTGGTCCATGGCAGCTGCTGCAATCACGCCTGCCGGATTGGCAAGCGCTTTCATGTGTGCGATTTTACCGGCGGAAAGACTCATGGAATTCCCTCCTCAGGGGCCTTAAGATTTCTTAAGCCAAAATTATCCCACGCGGCTACGCACGAGCCCTGCGCCGCAAGCGGCGATGCAGACGCGCCGCGAGGCCGATATCGCGCATTATCTGCGCTTTGAGAGCCTCGGCGGCGGGGAACTTCTTTTCGTCGCGGACGAAATAGAGGAAACTGACCTCGATCTTTTCCGGGGTCGCGCCGTCCAGCGGGTCGAGCAGAAAGGTTTCGACGGTGAGTTCGGCGCCGTCAAAAGTAGGACGCATGCCGACGTTGGTGATGGAGGCCCATTCACGCGCGCCGTTCAGTTCACGGGCTCGCGTTACATAGACGCCCTGCCGCGGCAGGATTTCATTGAACGGTTTGAGATTGAGAGTCGGGACGGTCTGCTTCGAACCGATTCCATGGCCGCGCACGACTTCGCCTTCAATCGCAAAGGGCGAGCCGAGCATGCGGCACGCACGCGAAACCTGGCCTTCGGCGATGAGATTGCGAATCGCGGTGCTGCTGACCCGCGCACCGCGCCGCCCGACGCCGGCGGCGCCGCCGACGCCTTCCACCGTGAAACCGAATTTGTCGCCAAGTTCGCGCAGCGTGGCGAAACTGCCCGACTGACCGCAACCGAAACGGAAGTCTTCGCCGACGAGCACGACGCGGGCCTGCAGCTTGCGGGACAACACGTCGCGCGCAAACTGTTCCGGAGTGAGTTTGGCGAAATCGGGGGAAAACCGGCACAGCCACACGGCGCCGATGCCGGCGGCTTCGATGTTGCGCAGCCGCTGATTGATCGTCATGAGCAGTTTCGGCGCGCGTTGCGGGGCGAGCACCTGCGCCGGATGCGGATCGAAGGTCATGGCCACCGGCAACAGGCCGCGAGCGCCGGCGATCTCCACCGCGCGCCGCATGATGGCGCGGTGACCGGCATGCACTCCGTCGAAGTTCCCGATGGTGACGACGGACGGCCCCAGTCCGGCCGGAATCTCGCCTGCAGCGCGAAAGATCTTCATGCCGGCCGGTTCACTTCGATTTCGAGTCCATCTATTTGAAGCCCGTCGTAGGCGAGGAACACGCCGGGGGGCAGCGAAGCCTGGGTTTCGGCATGCGGCACGTCGTGGCACATGTGAGTAAACCAGGTCTGTTTGGCGCCGATGCGCAGGGCGCGTTCGGTGGCGTCCGCCACGGTGGTGTGGGTCGGATGCGGCCGGTGGCGTAGTGCGTCGAGGAAGAGCACGTCGAGCCCCTGCAGCAGAGGCAGCGACGAATCCGGAATCGCATTGTGATCCGTCAGGTAAGCAACGTTGCCGAAGCGATAGCCGTAGATCGTTTCCCTGCCGTGGATCAGCGGAATCGGCTGAAAGCTGATGCCGAGGACGTCGAATGCGGCATCGCCAATGATGTTCACCTCGACCTGCGGGATGGCGGTCTTGCCTTCGTGCTGCTCGAACACATAAGAGAAGACGCGGCGGATGGTGGAAAACGCCTTTTCGGAAGTGTAGATGGGGATGCGGCCGCCCTGGTGGTAGTTGAACGGACGGACGTCGTCGAGTCCCAGAATATGGTCGGCGTGCGAGTGCGTGTAGAGAATGGCGTCGAGCCGGGTGACCTTGGCGCGCAGCACCTGCGTGCGGAAGTCAGGCGTGGTATCGATCACGATATTGCGGTCGCCTTCGGGCATGGGCACCGTGATGAGAATGGACGGGCGCAGGCGGTTATCGCGCGGATCGGAGGAGTGGCAGACCGCGCAGGAACAGCCAATGGTGGGCACGCCGGAACTGGTTCCGGAACCCAGCACGGTGATTCGGAACTGCATCAGACGGCTTTTTCTTTCACCTGAATAAAGCGGAAGCGCAGTTCGGTGACCGAATTATCCAGCATGCGCTGTTCTTCGAGAGACAGATTGCCGCGCGTTTTTTCCTGCAGCATGGCCAGCAGATCGATGTGATGGCGCGCCAGTTCGAAATCGGGCTTCTGCCCGTCCTCGCCAAAGGGCAGCAGGCCCAGATTCATTTCGGCCTGCAGGCGCAGAGAATAGACCAGAAAATCGAAGTCCGCGGGCGGCAGTGCCGGGCGAGGCGCGTCCTGATCGCCGCTTTCGGGGCCGCCGCCGAAAAGCTGCGAAACGTTCTCTTCCATGTCGCTCATGACATCAGTCTACAACCAGCGGAAACGCCCCGTCAGCAGGTGCTACATTCGGATTTGACCCCCGACCAGCCACAAAACACGCCGCCCGTGCCCGCCGGCACCGGCCAGAAATTCGAACGCCTCGTCCAGATCATGGCGCAGTTGCGCGCGCCCGGCGGATGCCCGTGGGACCGCGAGCAGAGCTTCGATTCCATCAAGCCCTACACGCTCGAAGAGACGTATGAAGTGCTGGACGCAATCGACCGCAGAGACTGGGACGATCTGCGGGCCGAGCTCGGCGACTTCATGCTGCAGGCCGTCTTCTTTGCCGAAATGGCCGCCGAGCAGGGGCACTTCAACATCGGCGATTCGCTCGATGCAATCAATGAGAAGCTGGTGCGGCGGCATCCGCATGTATTCGGCGAGGAGTCCGCCAGCACCGGCACGGAAGTGCTGAAGCGGTGGGACCAGATCAAGGCCGAAGAACGTAAATCGAAGCCGAAGCCGGAGGCGGAAGGGCTGCTCGACCCGGTGCCGCGCGCGCTGCCGGCGCTGGTGGAGGCGCAACAGATCAGCTCCCGCGCCGCGCGTGCCGGCTTCGACTGGCCGGATATCAACGGCGTTCTGGCCAAGCTCGATGAAGAGCGGAAGGAATTCGCCGAAGCCCGCGAAATGGGCACGCAGGAACAGATTGCCGATGAGCTGGGCGATCTGCTGTTCGTGCTGGTCAACCTGGCGCGCTTCGTCAAGGTGGATCCCGAACAGGCGCTGCGGCGCACCAATGCCAAATTCCGGCAGCGTTTCGGCCACGTGGAGCGGCGGCTGCGCGAGCAGGGCAGGGCCGTTCCGGGGACGCCGATCGAAGAGCTTGAAGCATTGTGGCAGGAGGCCAAACGGTAACGGACGCCGCGCACCATGAGCGCCTTCACCAGCCTGCTACGCAATAACCGCAACTACCGGGCGACGTGGGCGGGCCAGTGCGTCAGCGAGATCGGCGATCACTTCAACAACATCGCCGTGCTGAGTCTGGCGATGGAACATTCGCAGCCGGGACTGGTGGTGACCGGCGTGTTCCTCGCGCGCGCGGTCCCGATGCTGGCGGCCGGGCCCATTGCGGGCGTGCTGCTGGACCGGCTGGACCGCAAGCGCGTGATGATCGCGAGCGATCTGGCGCGGGCGGTGATTGCGCTGGGCTTCATCCTCTGCATTCACCGGCAGGACACCGGGCTGCTGTACGGACTCAGCGCGCTGCTGATGTTCGCCTCGCCGTTCTTTACCAGCGGGCGGTCATCGATCCTGCCCAACATTGCGACGCCCGCGGAACTGCACACGGCCAACACGATGACGCAGACGACGTCGTGGGCGGCGATCACGATCGGGGCGTTTCTGGGCGCGGTGGGAACGACGGGGGGCTACGAGTTCGCGTTCCTGTTCAACGCATTGTCGTTCGTGATTTCGGCATTCTGCATCTCGCGACTGAAGCGCGAGGGCGGCTTCCGGCCGGCGAAGCCGAATGCCGGGGTGACGAGTGAGACGCCGGCGGTGACCAGTGAGACGCCGGCGAAGGAATCGGGCCTGACGCAGTATCGCGAAGGGCTGCGCTACATGCGGGCCACGCCGCTGGTGGCGGGCGTTGCGCTGCTGAGCGCGGGCTGGGCGTCGGGCGGCGGCGCGGCGCAGATTCTGTTCAGCCTGTTCGGGGAAAAGGTTTTCAATCGCGGCGCGTGGGGCATCGGCTTCATCTGGGGATGGGCCGGGATCGGGCTGCTGCTGGGGGCGTCGATCGCGTACCGGCTGGGCAAGCGGCTGTCGTTCGGCGGTTATAAGCGGACGGTGGCGATTGTGTATCTGATCCACGGCGGCGCCTACGTTGTGTTCAGCCAGATGCCGCGGCTCTGGCAGGCATGCTTCTTCATTATGATTTCGCGGGCCGGCATTTCGATCAGCTCGGTGCTGAACTACTCGCAGCTGCTGCATCATGTGGAGGACCGGTATCGCGGCCGGGTATTCGCTACGCTGGAATCGATCACCTGGTCGGTCATGATGCTCTCGATGATGGCGGCGGGCGCTGCCAGTACGGTTTACAGTCCGCGAACGATCGGCGCGTGGGCCGGGACGATCAGCGCATCGACGGCGATCTTCTGGCTGTGGGCCAACTGGTCCGGCAGGCTGCCGGAACCGGTGCGGCATCCGGTGGCGGCTATGGCGGAAGGTGAAGTGCAGGCGGAACCTCCGGTGACATCATGAGCGAACAACTGGCAGGAAAAGTCGTACTGGTGACCGGCGCGGCGCGGCGCATCGGGCGGTCGATTGCGCTGGCGCTGGCGGCGGAAGGCGCACGCGTGGCAATCCACTACAGCGCTTCGGAAACAGAGGCGCGCGCGACGGCGGCCGAGTGCGGAAGCGGCGGACACGATGCGCCGGTGTTCCGGGCGAACCTCGAAAGCGTGGTGGAAATTCGCCGCTTATTCGATGAAGTGGCGGCGCACTTCGGACGGCTCGACGGCCTGGTCAACAATGCCGCGCGCTTCACGCAGTTCGATCCGCTGGAGATTGAAGAGGCCGACTGGGATTACATTCATTCGGTAAATCTCAAATCTGTATTTTTCTGCTGCCAGGCGGCGGCTCGCGTCATGATGCCGGCCGGGGGCGGACACATCGTCAACATCAGTTCGCTCGGCGCGCTGCAGCCGTGGGCGCGGCATGCGCACTACTGCGCATCGAAGGCGGGCGTGGTGATGCTGACGAAATCGCTGGCGAAGGCGTGGGCGCCGAAGATCTCGGTGAACAGCGTGGCGCCGGGCGTGATTCCCTTCGATAAATACGATGCGCGGATTGAGCGGCTCGTGGCAGCCACGCCGGCCGGACGCGCCGGGCGCGGCGAAGAGGTCGCCGAAGCTGTGCTGATGTTTCTGAAGAGCAGCCGGTTTACGACAGGTCAGGTGGTGGCGGTGGACGGCGGCCTGAGTCTGCGATAGACAAGGTCGAGAGCAGTTTGTCGACGTGCTTGGCGAGCACATCGCACTCGATATTGACGCGATCGCCGGGGCGGCGGTGGCTCAGATTGGTTGCCGCTTTGGTATGCGGGATGATGGCAACCTTCACCAGACCATCGGTGACCGAAGCGACGGTGAGGCTGATGCCGTCGATGGCGATGGAGCCTTTGTAAACCAGAAACCGGTCGAGGTCGCGCGGCGCCTGCACGGTGAGTTCCCAGTTGCCGTCGCCGAGTTCGCGAAGCGATTCGAGTGTGCCGGTGGCGTCGACGTGTCCCTGCACGATGTGGCCGCTCAGGCGGGCGCCGAGGGCGAGCGGGCGTTCGAGATTCACGCGGTCGCCGGGCTGGAGATCGCCGAGATTGCTGCGGTTCAGCGTTTCCGGGGCGAGGTCGGCGGAAAAACTTTCGGCGGCGAGTTCGATGGCAGTAAGGCAGACGCCATTGACGGCGATGCTGCAGCCGGGCACGGCATCGCTCAGGACATGACCGCAGCGGATGCGCAGCCGCGCGCCGACAGCGTGGCGCGTGAACGATTCGACCGTGCCGAGTTCTTCGACGATGCCGGTGAACATCGGCTTATCCTTTTTTCACCCAGGCTTCGGTGGCAAACTCATCCGGAGGGATGGAGTGGATGGTGAGGCGTTCGAGCACGATGGCATCGGCGCGGCTGGCGCGCCCCGTGCCGCCGGCGAGAGGCAGCGACTGCAGGCCGCCGAGAATCTTCGGCGCGTAATAAAGGAAGATCTTGTCGACCACGCCGCCTTCAAGCGCCACCCAGTTCACCATGCTGCCGGCTTCAATCAGGGCCGAAAGGCATTTGCGCTCGGCGAGCAGCGAGAGAACATCGCGAAGATCGACGCGGCCGCGCGGGCCATCGAAGAGCTTCACCTCCACGCCGCGGGCTTCGAGCGCCTTGCGGCGTTCCGGGGAGGCGGCGGAGGTGCCGGCCACGAGCAGATCGCCGTTCGCCGATTTGACGAGTCGCGATTCGAGCGGCAGACGGAGCGTGGAATCGAGGACGACGCGCAGGAGCGGGCGGACGCGCGGCAGACCGCTGCGGTCGGTGAGCATGGGATCATCGGCAAGCGCGGTGCCGATGCCGGTGACGATGGCATCGTGCGCGTGGCGCACGGTCTGAACGTGCGCGCGGGCGCGGGCGCTGGTGAGCCAGCCGGTGTTGTCTTCGGGCGCGGAGATTTTGCCGTCGAGCGTGAGCGCGGATTTGAGAGTGACGAGCGGCTTACCGGTGCGGACGAAATGGAAGAAGGCTTCGTTGAGCTTTTCGGCATCGGCCTGAGCTTCGGAGTCCATTTCGACGGCGATGCCGGCGGCGCGGAGGCGGCGGAAGCCTTCGCCCGAGACAAGCGGATTGGGGTCGCCACAAGCGGCAACCACTTTGGCGATGCCGGCGGCGATGAGGGCGTCGGCGCAGGGGCCGGTGCGGCCGGTGTGCGAGCAGGGCTCGAGCGTGATGTAAAGCGTGGCGCCGCGAGCGCGGTCGCCGGCCTCTTCGAGGGCGAGGATTTCGGCATGTCTGACGCCTTCCCACGTGTGGAAGCCGCGCCCGACGATGACGCCGTCGCGCACCAGAACGGCGCCAACAACGGGATTCGGCGTGGCCAGAGCGATGCCTTGTTTGGCGAGGCGCAGGGCCTCATTCATGTATTGATTGCTCATTTCGCGAACAGGGACTCGATGAATTTTTCGGGATCGAAAGGCAGCAGGTCGTCGACCTTTTCGCCGACGCCGATGAAGCGGATCGGGAGGCCGAGTTCGCGGGCGATGGCGACAACGACGCCGCCTTTAGCCGTGCCATCGAGCTTGGTCAGCACAATGCCGGTGACGCCGGAGCTTTCGGTGAATTTGCGGGCCTGTTCGAGGCCGTTCTGGCCGGTGGTGGCGTCGAGCACGAGCAGCACTTCATGGGGCGCATCGGGAATGACGCGCGCGGCGGTGCGGCGCATCTTTTCCAGCTCGGCCATGAGGTTGGTCTTGGTCTGGAGGCGGCCGGCGGTGTCGATGATGAGGTAATCGACCTTGCGGGATTTGGCGGCCTGCAGGGCGTCGAACATGACGGCGGCGGGGTCGGCGCCGGTGTTCTGGCGGATGACCTGGGTTGCGGTGCGCTCGCCCCAGACTTCGAGTTGTTCGACGGCGGCGGCGCGAAAGGTGTCGGCGGCGCAGAGCAGCACCGAGTGGCCGTCCGACTTGAGATGCGAGGCGAGCTTGCCGATGGTGGTGGTCTTCCCTGCTCCGTTGACGCCGACCATCATGATGACGGCGGGCGGTTCCTCGACGGAGGCGAGCGGGCGGTCGCAGGTCTGGAGGACTTCGAGCAGATATTCGCGGATCAGGCCGCGCAGTTCATCGGCGTCATTGACGAGCTTGCGGTCGACGCGCTCGCGGATGCGGTCGAGAATTTCGGTGGTGGTGGTGACGCCGATATCGGCGCTGATGAGGGTGTATTCGAGCTCTTCGAGCAGGTCGGCGTCGATGGTCTTCTTGCCGGAGAGGACATCTTCGATGCGCGAGACGAGGCCGGCGCGGGTCTTCTGGACGCCGCTCTTGAGCTTTTCGAGTAGAGTCGGCTCCTGCTCGACGGAGCCGAATAGAGTCTGAATCATGCGTTCCTCTGATGTTAACGCGACGGGTCGGGGAGGCGGGGGGAGATCATGCGCGGAGATCATGCGCAGAGATCACGCGCGGGCGGGGCGGGCGGCGGCGCCCGGAATTTCCAATGCGGCCTTCAATGGGAAGTGCCGGTGCCCGCCATCCGCCGCCTACCGCTTCTTCTTGTGACGCGGCTTCCCCTGTTTGGCGCGCTCGCGCTCAACGATGGCGAACTGGAGCTTGCGCTCGAGGGGATCGACGCGGTCGAGCAGGACGCGCACTTTGTCGCCAATGGAAAATTCGCGGCGCGTGCGCTGGCCGATCACTTTGCGGACGTTCTCGTGGAAGACGTAGCGGTCGCCGGGCAGGCTGTCGATGGGCACGAGGCCTTCCACAAACATTTCGGTGAGTTCCACGAAGAGTCCGAAGCGCTGGGCGCTGATGATCATGCCGTCGAACTCTTCGCCGACATGCTCCTCCATGAACTTCGCCTTCTTCCACTCGACCAGTTCGCGCTCGGCTTCGGCGGCGCGGCGTTCGGTGAGCGAGCAATCGTCGGCGATCACTTTGAGGTCGGATTCGCTGAGAAGTTCCCGGTCTTTCGGCCGCTCAAGGCTGGCCGTCAGCAGACGATGCACGATGAGATCCGGATAGCGGCGAATGGGCGAGGTGAAGTGCGTGTAGTGCGTGGCGGCGAGCGCGAAGTGGCCCTGGTTTTCCTCCGAGTAGCGAGCCTGACGCAGCGAGCGCAGCATCAGATAACTGAGGATGCGCTCCTCCGGCTTGCCTTCCACACGAGCGACCAGCTCCTGGTAGGCCTTTGACGTTACCTTGGTCTGCTTCGGCAGAATGACATCCTTATAGACCGGGCGGCCGCCGGCCTTGCGCTCGCGATAACGATGGCGCTCGATGGGAATGGCGCCGACGCCGAGCGAGTAGCCGAACTGCGCGGCAACATCCTCGAATTCCATGACGCGTTTCGGATCGGGCAGCTCGTGAATGCGGTAGATGGCCGGGTGGCCGGTCTGCTCCAGATGCGCGGCCACGGCCTCGTTGGCGGCGAGCATGAATTCCTCGATGATGCGGTGGGCGATGTTGCGCGGGCCGCGCGTGACGGCGATCATTTCACCGGACTCGTCGAATTCAATGAGCGGTTCGGGCAGGTCGAAGTCGATGGAGCCGCGGCGGAAGCGGCGGTCGCGCAGGATTTCGGCCAGTTCGCGCATCAGGCGGAAGCGGTCGACAAGCGGTTCGTAGCGGGCGCACTGGGCGGCATCGTTTTCCAGAATCAGATGCACGTTGGTGTAGGTCATGCGCTCGGCGCTGCGGATGACGCCGCGGCAGAATTCGAAGTGCAGCGGTTCACCGGTGCGGGAGAACTCGATGAGGGCGGAGACGACGAGGCGGTCGGCGTGCGGCACGAGCGAGCAGATGTTGGTGGAAAGCTCGAAGGGCAACATGGGCACGGCGCGATCGGGAAAGTAGACGCTGGTGCCGCGCAGGCGGGCTTCGGCGTCGATGGCGCTGCCCGGGCGCACATAGTGACTGACGTCGGCGATGTGGACCTGGAGTTTGTAGTGGCCGTTTTCGAGCTTATCGACGAGGACGGCGTCGTCGAAATCGCGCGCGGTTTCGCCGTCGATGGTGACGATGGGAAGGTCGCGGAAGTCGCGGCGGCCCTGGAGTTCCTCGCTGGTGATGAATTCGGGGGCGCGCTGGGCTTCGTCGATGACGTCGGCGGGGAAGCGATTCGGCAGGTGGTGTTTGCGAATCATGATTTCGACGTCGATGCCGAAGTCGCCAGGGTGGCCGAGGACTTCGATGACGCGGCCGACGGGGGCGTTGTGCTTGTCGCCGTATTCGAGAACTTCGGCGTTGACGATCATGCCGTCGAGATCGGAAGGGTCTGAGATCGGGACGGCTTTGGGGCCGATGCGGTCATGCGGGGCGGACTCGGCGGGGATGGCGCAGTCGACGGGGATTTCGATCCAGTCCTTGAGTCGCTCGTCGTGCGGGGCGACCCACATGCCGCGGCGGTTGATGCGAAATTCGCCGACGACGGTGGGGTGGGCGCGGCGGATGATCTTCCAGATTTCGCCTTCGGCGCGGCCGCCGTGTTCGCTGCGGAGGCGGGCGAGGGCGCGGTCGCCGTTCATGGCGCCGTGGAGGGCGTCGCGGCTGAGGTAGAGGTCGCCCTGAACGCCTTCGATGGGGCGGTCCGGCACGAGGAAGCCGTAGCCATCGCGGTGGACGCTGACGCGGCCGGCGATGTATTCCTTGTTACCGTCGGCGACGGCGAAGTGGTTGTTGGGGAGTTCGATGAGGTCGCCGCGGGCGGCCAGCCGTTCGAGGATGGCGACGATCTTATCCTTTTGCGGGGCGCTTTGGGCGCGGACGATTTTGTAGAGATTGCGGAGGGAGGTGCGTCCGCGGGGCTGCTTGCGGATGGTGTCGAGCAGCGCGGCTTCGGTCATACTTACATCCTGGCAGGTCTGGGCCGGGGAGCGCAGGCGGGGGAGCGCGGGAGCGGCGTCATGTTGCCGTTTGCCGGTGCCGCCGTCGCCATTGAGTCAGAACAATCAGCGGAAGGCGGAGAAGCCGGATTGAATGGATCTGTTAAGACTGTGAGATCAAATTTGCGGGTGTCGATGCTCCCATCCGCAGGCGCAGGTCAAGCCACCGTCCCGCTGCTGATCTCCTTATCTTCCCCAATTCCAAGAACCTCCCTAATTCCAAGAATCTCCCTGATTCCGATAACCTCGTTTCCCTCGCCGCCTGTTTTCCCGCCTCGGCAGTACACAATGAGGGCGCATGCACCGCCCTGTCCAGTTCAGCCGCCGCGTGCGGACGCAAACCAGGGGGAGTTCCGTCCCTGCGCTCCGGATTCTTTGCGCCGCGCCCTTGCGTCCCGGCAAGCGCCGGCGCATCCCGCCCAAAGGTAATTTGGCAAAACGAACCCCAGAAGCGATTGCAAACACAAGGGCGTGCGCTTGGGCTCCCACCCGCGCCCGCGCCACGCCGGGCGTGCATGTCCCGTTCGCGCCCCGCGCTGCTCCGCCAATTCACACCCGGACGCGCTACCTTGAAACAAGCTATGACGCACACCAAAGCCTACGCCGCACAGGAAGCCAAAGCGCCGCTCACGCCGTTCTCCTTCGACCGCCGCGACCCCGGCCCGCACGACGTCGCCATCGACATCAAATTCTGCGGCATCTGCCACTCCGACATCCACCAGGCGCGCGACGAATGGGGCGGCGCCAGCTTCCCCATGGTGCCCGGCCACGAAATTGCCGGCGTCGTCAGCGCCGTGGGCAGCAATGTTACGAAGTTCCGGGTCGGCGACCACGTCGGCGTCGGCTGCTTTGTCGATTCCTGCCGCACCTGCCCCGAATGCCAGGCGGGCATCGAGCAGTACTGCGCCACCCGCCCCGTCTTCACCTACAATTCGGCCGAAAGTGATGGCACTCCCACCCAGGGCGGCTACTCTGAGCGCATCGTTGTGGATGAAAACTACACGCTGCGCATTCCCGGCAATCTGCCGCTCGACGCCGCCGCTCCCCTGCTCTGCGCCGGCATCACGCTTTACTCTCCGCTCCGCCACTGGAACGCCGGGCCGGGTAAGAAGGTCGCCATCATCGGCCTCGGCGGACTCGGCCACATGGGCGTCAAAATCGCCCACGCTATGGGCGCTGAAGTCACCGTCCTCAGCCACTCGGAAAGCAAGCGCGCCGACGCCGCCCGGCTCGGCGCGGATCATTACTTCAACACGGGCGATCCTGACACTTTCACCAGCCTCGCGCGCAGCTTTGACCTCATCGTCAACACGGTTTCGGCCGAACTCGACTGGGACGCTTATATCCGGCTGCTGAAGATCGATGGGGCCATGGTCGTCGTCGGGATTCCCGATAAACAGGTGCCGGTCGGGGCATTTCCGCTGGTGGGGGGACGCCGCAGCCTTGCGGGCTCCATGATCGGAGGCATCGCGGAAACACAGGAGATGCTGGACTTCTGCGGCCGCCACAACATCGTGAGCGACATCGAAACCATCGCCATCCAGCAGGTCAACGAAGCCTATGAGCGGGTTCTGCGCAGCGACGTGCGGTACCGGTTTGTCATCGACCTCGCCACGCTGAATTCCAAATGACGTGCCTCGCCCATGAAACCAAACCGGGTGCCCGCCAGGTCATAATAATCCAGCCAGGTCATAATAATTATGATGCGTTTTTCCCTGCTGCTCTGCTCCGCCCTGATGCTGGCGCTCATGCCGTCCGTGCTGCCGGCACAAACCGCCGCGGCCAAAAAGACTGCCGCCCCGGCCGCCGCCCTGAGTAATTTCAAGGAGTCCGGCTCGCCCGGCGCGCCGCTCACCATCGAGCTGTACACCGATTACGAGTGCCCGGCCTGCCGTGAACTCTACCTGAACGTGCTGCCGTCCGTCATTACGGACTTCGTGCAGACCGGCAAAGCGCGGCTGATCCACCGCGATTTCCCCCTGCCGCAGCACCAGTATTCGCGCGTGGCCGTGCGTTATGCCAACGCTGCCGGCCAGATCGGCAAGTACGACCTGGTGGCGCACCAGCTTTTCCAGACCCAGCAGGAATGGTCGCAAAGCGGAAACGTCGACGGCACCGTCGCTAAAGTGCTTACGCCCGCCGAAATGGCCAAGGTGCGGGACGCGGTGAAGAACGATTCGAAGCTCGATGAGAGCGTGGCGAAGGACACCGCCCAGGGCGGTCTGGACCGGCTGACGCAGACGCCCACCATGGTCATCGTCTCCGGCGGCAAGCGCGAAACGCTGGCCGGCAGTCTGCCCTACCCGATTCTGAAGACGTATCTGGAAAAGAAACTGGGAAAGTAGCATCGCAATGAACCGCCGGCTCTCTGGCATCGCACTCGTGACGGGCCGCCTGGCGCTCGGCGGAATTTTTCTCTACGCCGGTTACGTCAAGGGCATTCAGGAGCCGTGGCCCAATTTCGCCGCCTCGCTCTATACGTGGAAGGTGCTGCCCGATGCCTGGCTGGAACCGGTGGCGCGCATTCTGCCGTGGGTGGAAATGTCGCTCGGGCTGGCGGCGGTCACCGGCATTCTGGCCCGGTGGTTTTCTTCGATCCTGACGGCGATGCTGGCGTTTTTTCTCTGTCTCGGCGTGTGGGGTTTTGCAACGGGACGCAAGCCGGATTGCGGCTGCTTCGGGGCCGGATCGAGCGAAGGCGGACTCGATGCCAAGTGGTTTTCCGAACATGCGGCGATGCTGGCGCTCGGGCTCGCCGTGAGCATCGGCTACTGGATGCTGGCTAAGCGCCGTGCGCCCGTATTCGAATTGCGGCCGGTTTCCGCCGATGCGCTGCCGGATGCCGAAGTCGGCGACGCAGCGATCGCCGAGTAGGCCGCCGCGCGCTGGCCGGGGCTTCGCGTCAGCTCGTTGGTTCGCGTCAGTTAGAATAGAGGCGATTTATGCGCAGACTCCTGATCCTTTCCTCGCTCCTGGTTTCTTTCTTTGCCGCACAGGCCTTTTCGGCGCCACAGGTGCCGCGAAAGGCGGCGGAGTTCGTCGTCAATATGATCGACGGCCAGCAGAAGCTGCTCAGTTCGCTGCGCGGCAAGACGGTGGTGGCGGCCTTCATGTTCACCACCTGCCCGCACTGCAAGAAGACGGCGGGCGTGCTTTCCAAGGTGCAGGACGAATACGGCGCCAAAGGCGTGCAGGTGGTCGGCGTGACCTTCGACCAGGGGGCGCAGGCGCGCGTAACGGGCTTCATCCAGGAGACGGGCGCGAACTTCCCGGTCGGCTATTCGACCCAGGGGCAGGTGCTGGAATTCCTGCAGGTGCCGCAGACAGAACCCTACTTCGTGCCGATCCTGGTGTTTATCGATAAAACGGGGATGGTCCGCGGAGAATACGTCGGCGACGAAAAGTTCCTCGCCCAGCAGGAAGTGAACATCCGGGCCGAGATCGACAAGATGCTGCACGGCTCCGCCGCGCCGGCGCCGGCGGCGAAAGCGGCCGCGCCCGCCAAAAAGTAGCCACGCGGCGAGGCAGTCAGGCCATACCAATATGCTGAACCTTCATGCCGTCCGGGCTGAGATTCCGGAGAACGCCAATATTGTGCTCGGCCAGAGTCACTTCATCAAGACGGTGGAGGATCTCTACGAAGCGCTGGTGAATTCCGCGCCGCAGATCAAATTCGGCGTGGCTTTCAACGAAGCGTCCGGCCCCTGCCTGACGCGTGCCGATGGCAATGACGATGGTCTGCGCGATGCCGCGGTCGGGATCGCGAGCGCCGTGGGTGCGGGCCACTTTTTCGCCGTGGTGATGCGGGAGGCATTTCCGATCAACGCCCTGAAAGCGATCGAGGCCGCGCCGGAAGTCTGCAACATTTTCTGCGCGACGGCCAATCCGGTTGAAGTGATCGTGGCGGAAACCGAACAGGGGCGCGGCGTGCTGGGCGTGGTCGACGGCTCCTCGCCGAAGGGCGTGGAATCGGCGCAGCAGGCAGCGGACCGGCACGCGTTCCTGCGCAAAATCGGCTACAAGCGTTAGTCGTTACCGGACGCCGCGCAGGTCGTCTTCGCTGAAGCGCAGTTCACGATCCAGCACCATTTCGAGCGTGCTGCCGGCGGGCAGAACCACGTCCGGGCCGCGCGACGTGAGCACCCGCGCCAGTCCGCCGACAGCGCCCGCCGCGGCTCCGATGCCCGCGCCCATTCCGAGGTGGCCGGCGGCGCCTCCGGCTATTGCGCCAATGCCGGTACCGGCGGCGGTGGTCTGCGCCACCGTGCGCGCATCGTTGCCGGCATTGCTGTCACCGGTGATGCGGCCTTCATTGCGATCGAGGTTCCCGCGAGTGTCCGCGCTGCCCGCTCGGGAACGAACGTCGCGCACCACGCCATTGGGCAGCGTCAGCGATTCGAACCGCAGATTGAGCGATGCCTTGCCCTTCACACGCCGGGCGCGGTCCGACTCGGTCACCGTGCCGGTGACATAACTGCCGACGGGAATCACCAGACGGCCGCCGAGGAAGACCGGCGCCGCGGTCTGCAGATACACGCGATCGCCGACGACGGCCGATTTCGTATTCACCGCGTTCGTGAGCCGCAGCAGCAGGTGCGTTCCCGAAGCGATCGCGTAACTCGCTTCCGGCGGGCCGTTGACGTCAGCTTGCGCCCGGACGGCCGCGGCCGCCGCCACCAGCAGCGCCGCACGTGCCAGAAAACGCGCGCCCTTAGTCATAGACGAAGTGCAGAACCTTTTTCAGATCTTCCCACGCCTCGCGCTTGGCATCCTGATTGTAGGGGCGCAGCAGATACGACGGATGGTAGGTCACCATCAGCGGAATGTCGCGCCACGTGTGCCACTTGCCGCGCAGTTTCGTCACACCGTCTTTGCCGCCCAGCAGCGCCTTGGCCGCCGTGGAGCCGAGCGCGCAAACGGCTTTGGGTTTGATGGCCGAAATCTGGCGGAAGAGGAACTGGCCGCAGATGGCCATTTCATCCGGCTCCGGCGTGCGATTCTCCGGCGGCCGGCATTTCACCACGTTGCAGATGTAAACGTCGGCGCGCTTGACCGGGATGCCTTCTTTGGCCGACGTGCCTTCGATCATCTGCGTCAGCAACTGCCCGGCGCGGCCCACGAAGGGGATGCCCTGCTCGTCCTCATCGGCGCCCGGACCTTCGCCGACAAAAACCAGCTTTGTCGCCGGATTGCCGACGCCGAATACGAGCTGATTGCGCCCCTTATGCAGCTTGCAGCGAGTGCAGTCGCCGATGTCCTCGCGGATGCGTTCCAGCGTGTCGTCTTCAGGCGCCATGCCCGGGATCGCGATATCGATGTTGATGGGTTTCATTTCGGCAGGTAGCTCGGCGACGGCAACGGGAGCCGTCACGGCGATGGGCGATTGCTCGGCCGCATCGGCAACAACAGCACTCCGGCTGACGGGAGGAGCGGAGCGGCGGTAAAGATCTTTTACTCCGAGATCACGGAAGTATTCGAGCCGTTGCCGGAGTTCGTGCGGCGACATGGCTAACGGGCGGAGACCGCGGCGCGGCGCAGCTTGAGGAACTGATTCAGAATCTGCTCGGCGATCTCTCGTTTCGCCGCGCGACCCACGTGGACGGTCTCACCTGTCCGAAGCGCGAGCACGACTTCGTTGGAATCGGACTCGAAACCGCTGCCGGAGCCGCCCACCAGATTGCCGACGATCATGTCGCAGTTCTTGGCTTCCAGCTTGCGGCGGGCTTCGGCTTCCAGATTTTCCGTCTCGGCGGCGAAGCCCACCAGCAGACGGTCGCCGCGCTTTTTGCCGAGTTCGGCGAGGATATCGACGGTCGGATCGAGTTCGAGCGAAAGGCGAGCCGCCGTCTTCTTGATCTTCTGGCGGGCTTCGGCGGAAGGCCGGAAGTCGGCCACGGCGGCGCATTTGACGATCGCCGTCGCCGGCTGCAGATTGGCGAAGACGGCCTCGCGCATTTCGGCGGCCGTGCGGACGTGGATCACTTCCGCGCCGGCGGGCGGGTTCAGATTGACCGGGCCGGAGACGAGAATCACGCGGGCACCGCGATCGAGCGCGGCCTGCGCCAGCGCGTAACCCATCTTGCCGCTCGAACGGTTCGAAAGGTAGCGCACGGGATCGATCGGCTCCTGCGTGGGACCGGCCGTGATGAGAATCGTTTCGCTGTCGAGATCGCGCAACCGAACGGCAGCGGCGCGTTCCACGGCGTCCACGATCTGCGGCAACTCCGCCAGACGGCCGGGCCCGAAGGTTCCGCAGGCCAGCATGCCTTCGCCGGGTTCAACAATGGTGTGGCCGCGGCGGCGCAAAATATCGAGATTCGCCCGCGTCGCCTCGTGTTCCCACATGTTGTTGTTCATGGCGGGAGCAAGCACCACCGGGCCGCGAAACGCGAGGTAGGTAGTGGAAAGGAAATCGTCGGCGAGACCGTGGGCGAACTTGGCCAGCGCGTTGGCCGTGGCGGGCGCAACCAGCAGCAGATCGCTCTCCTGCGCCACGCCGATGTGCTCCACCGAGCTGGCGAGAGTGGCTTCGGGGCTGGCCGAATCGAACAGGCCGGAGATCGCCTTCCGGCCCGTCAGAGTGGCAAATGTCAGGGGGGTGATGAACTCTTCGGCCGCGCGCGTGAGCACAGCCTGCACCTCATGGCCGTTCTGCATGAGGAGCCGGGCGAGTTCGGCGGCCTTGTACGCCGCGATACCGCCGGTCACACCCAGAACGATGCGCATGGGCTTTTCCGATCCGACCTGTTTGTTTATGCTTCGTCGACGGCCGGAATGAGTTCCATGACCGCTTCGCCGTTGCTTTCGTACTTCACCAGACCGCGGCGCGCCTCTTCCATGGCGATCACGGTCGGCTTCTTCGAAGAGGTTGGCAGAACCGGCCGCTGGCCACCCTGCAGCTGCCGGGCGCGCTTGGCGGCAACGATGATGAAGCGATAGGTGCTCTGATCCGGATCGTCCGGGATCGAGCAATGCGCGTTGTTACGAGGTGCTGTCATAAATACCTTTAAACTCCCGCTGCCGGCGTGCCGGCAAAGCTGGCCAGAATTGGCCGAATCCTGTCTTCCACCCGCTCACGTTTGGCGCGCTGGGCCCGGACGATCGACTTGAGCGTTTCCGCCGCCTCATCCAGATGGTCATTCACCAGCACGTAATCGTACAGGTCGTAATTGCTGATCTCCTTCGCCGCATCCGCCAGCCTGCGGCGGATCACCTCTTCTTTGTCCTGGCCCCGCGCCCGCAACCTCTGTTCGAGGCTTTCGCGCGAAGGCGCCAGAATGAAAATGGTGACGGCGTCCGGAATCCGCTTTCTTAATTGTGCCGCACCCTGTACGTCAATGTCGAGCACCAGGTCTTTTCCCTCCGAACGCGCCCGCTCCAGAACGCCGCAGTGCGTGCCGTAATAATTGCCGAAAACCTCGGCGTATTCGAGGAATTCGTCGGCCGCGATGCGCTGCTCGAACTCTTCGCGCCCGATGAAATGATAGGCCGAACCATCCTCTTCGAGGCCGCGCGGCTTCCGGGTGGTGTAGGAAACGGAAAACGTGACGCCGGGGACTTCATTCAGCAGACGCGACACCAGCGTCGATTTGCCGGATCCGGAGGGCGCGGAGATGATGAAGACGGTATTCATTCGACGTTGAGCGATTGTTCGCGAATGCGGTCGATTTCGGCCTTGGCGGCGAGGCCAAGGTCGGTCAGAGTGAGGCCGGTTTCACCGAGGCCGCCGGTTTTGGAAAGAATCGTATTGGTTTCGCGGTTCATTTCCTGGAGCAGGAAGTCGAGCTTTTTGCCGGTTTCGCCCTCGGCGGCGAGCAGCGCATCGGTCTGGTCGGCGTGAGTTTTCAGCCGCACAAGTTCTTCGCTGATGTCGCTGCGTTCGGCGAGCACGGCGGCCTCCTGGGCAAGGCGGGCCGGATCGAGCTGCGCGCCGCCGAGCAGTTCCCCGAGCCGATCGCGCAGGCGCTGGTGGAAGTAGGGCAGCGCGCGGCTGCGAATCTCTTCCATCCGGCGCACGATGCCGCGCAGCGTTTCCACGCGCCCGCGGATTTCGACTTCAATGGCGGAACCTTCGTGGACCCGGAAGGCGTCGAGGTGTTCAATCGCCTCTTCGGCGGCCGACAGAACTTCCGGTTCGAGCGACGCCTCGTCAATCCGTTCCGCCGCGCGCGATTCCAGCATGCCGGGCATGCGCAGCGCCTGGTTGAGATCGGGCGCGCCTTCGAGGTTGTATTTGCGGGCGGCGTCGCGATACGCCTGCAGCCAGGCCGACAGCATCGCTTCGTTGACACTGCTTTCGCCGGCTTCCCCGCCCTGCGCGGCGGTCGCGCGTTTAAACGAAATCTGCACCTGCACGTGGCCGCGGGCGACGCGCTTGCGGACGGCGGCGCGGAGCGCGGGTTCCACGGGATCGAAATCCGACGGGGCGTGGAAGTGCATGTCCAGTCCGCGGTGATTTACGGTCTTAATCGAAAGTGTGAGTTCGCCGGATGGCGTGGATCGGGAGACACGGGCAAAGCCGGTCATGCTGCGGATCGGCATGGATAAGGTTGAATTTTCGATTATGACACCGCGCCGGCTATGTAAAACACCGCCAACGTTGCGTGCGGTTCGGAAATGATCGCTCCGCTCATTTGTGAGGCCGCTTTTTCGCGGCCGCCTTGGGAGTCGGGGAAGCGTCGGCAGTGGAAGCTGCCGGGGACGCGGAGGCCGCGGATGCCGCCGGGCTGGCCGGGGAAGCTGCAACCGCCGGGGCCGTGCCGCCGGACGGGGACGCTGCATTGTTGGCCGGAGCTGAGGCGCCCGGTGCAGTCGGGGCGCCGGCTGCGGCGGGCGTCGCAGACGGGTCGGGAAGCGCACCGATCGGCTCCAGCTGGTAGCCGGTTCGTCCGCGAACGGCCCCCAGATCGAGCGTAACGGTCACTCGTTCCGACTTTCGCTTGTACTGATAGGCGCCGGCCAGAAGCTTCGTCGAATCGAGCGTGATGGTGTTCAGTTCCCCGCCATCGTTGATCAGCAACTCGCCGCGGTCGATACCACGGGTGGCCTGCGAGTTCCAGCGAATCTCCATGTCGCCGTTCGAATCGGTCGAAGTCATGGCCAGCGGCGGGCGCGGCATCCACATATCGCGCGTCAGAAAAATTCCGCCGCCACCCAGCAGGATAACGATCAGCGCAATCGCCGCCCACAGCGCACGCCGTTTGCCGGCTTGCGCCGCGGGCATCCGGGGTGCCGGAGAAGAAGCCGCACGAGCACCGGCCGGCGCAGAGGAGGGTCGAGGGTTGGTAACCAGGTTCGGATGCGCCGTCTGGGGACGCGCGGCAGCGGGCTCCTCGTCCAGTTGCGCGAAAAGGCCGGCCGTGATAAACGACGGCCGGGCCGCGGGCTTCGTCGACGCCGGTTGGGGGGCCACGGGTTGCGGGGACACGGGTTTGGGAACAGCGGGCGGCGGGGAGTCGCGCTGGACCGCACTTCGCGGTTCGAGCCGGGGCATTTCGGTCACTGGCGGAGGCGCGAAACTGAAGTCTTCCTCTTCAACCGCGGGCCGGTACGCAGCGGGCGGCGGGGGCGTGGCCTGCGCCGGAGCATGGTGTGACTGTATGGGTTGTGACTGTATGGGTTGTGAATGTATGGGTTGTGAATGTATGGGGTGCGACTGTATCTGGCCCGACTGCGGCATCGGCATGACACCGGCCGGAGGATTTGCCAGCACCTTTGAGATCGCATCGAGCCGCGCAGCGACATCCCGCTGAGTCTTTTCGAGATCCGGCGGATTCCAGTCCCAGAGATCCTGCGACGTGCCCGCCTGCAAGGTGCCATTCTGACGAAAAAAGAAGGCCGCCTTGGCCACTTCGCCGGGGGCCGGCCGCACGACGAAGGCCACCTGCCAGGGCTCGGGACACAACAGGTCGAAGAGTTCACGTTCCGGGCCGCCGAGCGCGACCGGACCCCGCGTCCGCGTGCAGTAAAGACCGACGACGCCGCGATGCGATCCGGCATCCTTCAGCGCCTGCATGCTCTGGCGGATTTCGTCGGGAGTGAGCTGAAACGTCGGCCCGAGCGAATGCGAGCAAGGCAGTTCGATGGCACCGGTGATGCGAATGCCGGCGGCGGTTCTTTCACCGACCAGCAGCCCGCCGACGCCCATCCCGACGCGCGGCAGCGCAATGAGCCCGTCAGCTGCCCGCTGCCGGACGCGCTCAAGAGCGGCACACAGGTAGTCCACCGTAAACGGTAACGCCGGGTCCAGCCATACGGCCATCTCTGTCATATCGGTTCGTTCGCCGGATGATTCGACCCGCGAATTGCCTGGATCGAAAATATCCGGTTCCTACACTATAATAGAGGGGTGCCGAAGCCAAAGGAACTGGAATCCCGCCTGCAGCGGATTGAACAGCAGCTCCGGCTCTTCCAGAAAGTCAGCCGTTTCATGGTGCGCGACATGTCGCTGCAGCAGATTCTGCAGGGCATTGTGTCGCTCGTGGTGGAATTTACACAGTGCGATTCCTGCCTCGTGTACCTTTGCGATGGCGACGATCTGGTGCTGTGCGCCTCCAACTCGCATCACGAAGCGCAGATGGGCCGGGTGCGGCTGAAGCTGAATGAAGGCCTGACGGGCTGGGTCGCGCGGGAGCGGACGCTGCTGGCGATTTCGCGCGAAGCTTATCGCGATCCGCGGTTTAAGTATTTCGGCGAACTGCCGGAAGATACGTTCGAAGCCTTCCTTTCTTCGCCGGTGATTGCGCGCAACCGCGTGGTGGGCGTCATCAACGTGCAGCACCGGGCGGCGCATCAGCATTCGGGCGGAGAGATGGAAGTGCTGACCACGCTCGGCGAACAGGTCGGGTGCGCGCTGGCGCTGGCACGCATGGCTCCGGCTCTGGTGGAAACGGTCAATCATGCCGAACTCGCGGTGCCCGGTTTGATGCGCCGTCCGGCGTGACTGGCGCGTCTGTCTGTTCATGACGCGACGCTTTATCCTTTTTCTGTTTGCGGCCACGCTGGCGGCGCAGGCCGATCCGCACTGGGACGTCCAGTTCGAATACAAACAGGACGATGCGGTTCTGACCATCAACGACTTCGCCATGCTGCCCTCGGCGAACGGCGTGGCGCAGCGCGGCATTGCGTGCGGCTACGCCACCGACCATCGCAATAAGCAGCGGCCGCTGGTGCTGCTTACGATCGATGGCGGCGCGCACTGGACCGAAACTGCCGTACACGAAACGGGCCTGTCGCTTTTCTTTCTCGACGACACAACGGGCTGGATGGTGACGGCGACCGGCGTGTGGCAGACCAGCGAAGCCGGCCGCAACTGGACCAGAAAAGTGAAAGCGCCGGGCGGTCTGACGCGGGTCTGGTTCCTCGACCGCAGACGCGGCTACGGCATCGGCAGCGAGCGCCGCATTTTCGAAACGATTGACGGCGGCGATTCGTGGATTCTGCTGCCCGGCGTGAAAGAGGTGGAGAGCGACCAGCGGACGACGACGTTCGGCGAGATTGCCTTCACCGGCAAGGCGGGCATCATTGCGGGCTGGAGCACGCCCGTGCGCTCGACGCCGCCAGTGACGGCGGCGACGGGGAGCGGCGGGACGAAGAGCGAACCGCCGCGCCAGACTCCGGCTTATTCGGTGATGCTGCAGACCGTGGACGCAGGGCAGACGTGGAAGAAATCCGACGCATCGCTGTTCGGGCAGATCACGCGAATCAGCATGGCGCCGCAGGGCACGGCGCTGGGGCTGATCGAGTTCCGCGACAGGTTCGATTATCCGAGCGAGGTGTACAGCATCGATCTGCATACCGGCAAAAGCGAGCGGGCCTTCCGCGCGATGGACCGTGCGATTACCGACGTGCGGCTCTTCCGCGGACTTTCCACGGGCGTCATCGCCGGATATGAGACGCCGGGCGCGGCAGACCGGACGGGCGGCGCGGGCGGCCTGAGCCGGGTTCTCGTGCCGGGGAAACTGAAGGTGCTGATCAGCGAGGATCTGGCGCACTGGGACGAGATGTCGGTGGACGCGCACGCGGTGGCGCGTCGCGCGATGATCTCCGGGCCGGATCCGGATCATTTATGGATCGCGACGGATACGGGGATGATCTTGAGGCTGGTGCTGGAATAGCAGGTTCTGGAATAGCAGGTGCTGGAATAGCTGGCACCGATTGAGCAAGCGGGCGGCAGTGGGTTAGACTGAAAGCAGTTCGCCCGCCTGCAATTCCCCGGTCGTCTAATGGTAGGACAGCGGCCTTTGACGCCGTGAATCGAGGTTCGAATCCTTGCCGGGGAGCCATACGTTTTGTGGTGGAAATGTTTTATTGCAATTCGGTTGACCGCAGCACTTTTCCCCTCCCCCTGTAACCCCAACATTCCAAAGACTTCCGCATTTTCGGGTTCTCTCCGGTTTGAAACTCTGCTTCTCGATTTACGAGCTAAACCCCGGGGGTTGAGTTCGGCCCCCCATGTTTTCGGCATCAAACTCTCAGTTTTCTCTGTTGACAGGAAGCCTTTGTTGACGGCCCCGTCCAACGCGGGGTAACCGTCGTTACATTTTTCAAACCGATGATTTCATTGCGTTTCTTCGGACGGTTCTGGCTGCTGCTTGAGCAGCACCTTGATCATTTTCGTTCGATGATCGTAGCTGAGCCTTTCGACGAATTCCGGAATCTCCCTCAAATTGATATGATCTCGCCCGTCAACTGGTTTCCGAAGCCGTATTTGTCGACAAACGGCCGCTTCAATCTGACCTGCCGAAACCTGGCCCCGACACGGCTTCCTGCCCCCAGCGGTGGACCGGCACCGGTAGTAGCAATAGGTGATGCGACCATGGCGAACGGTGTGGGGCGTCATGGGTCGATCGCAGACCGCGCACAGGATCAGGCCTTTCAGCGGCCAGATGTCTCCATACGAAACCGCGTCCGATGCCCGCGTCCTGCGCGAATCAAGCTGCTGACCAACCGCGTCGAAAACCTCTCGGGTGATCAGGGGTTCATGGCAGCCGGGGCGGGTACCGGATCCCGACCGAAACCCGCCGGTATAGACAGGATTCCGGAGTGTCGCCAAAACCTGTCGCGCCGTCCAGGGGTTGCCACCGAATTTCGGGATGTAACGCCCTTCGGTTTTCACTTTGGTCCTGGATCCTTTGTCGTTGGCTTGTTCAGCGATATCCGCCGGCACCTTTCCGACGGCCGCCTGCGAGAACATCCACTTCACGATCTCCGCCTCATCCTGCAGCGGAACCAGCTGTTTGGTGTACACATCGGTCGTGTAGCCGAAAGGCACAGCGCCGGCGATTCGTTGTCCCCGGGCTTTCAGTCTTGTGCGGGACTCAGCGATTCTCGAGGCAATCATCTCCCGTTCGAACTCGGCGAAGGAAGCCAGGATGTTGAGCATCAGGTTATCCCCCGCAGCATCCCCGAGTTCCGGTGCCGTCACGATGACCAACCGGACACCGTGGCTGCGAAGTTCTTCGAGCAAGGTGGCGGACTTGATCAGGCTGCGAGCCAGTCGGTCCATCCGATAAATCACGACTGCGTTTACAGCGCGGCGAGCAACCAGCTCTCTGAGTCGAGTGAGCGCAGGGCGGTCGAGCGTAGCGCCTGAATAACCGTCATCGTCGAAACGATCCGCGACGAGAAGCCACCCCAACTCACGCATCGAGTGAACGTATGCCGCGCAAGACTGGTACTGGATTTCGCAGGAAGAGATGTCATCGTCCGACGAGGCTGACTGCCTGGTGTAAATGGCACAGACCGTGAACTGCCGCGTCGTCGGTCCGGTTTTCCGCTGCATCCGTTCCCATCATCTTCCATGTGAGGGCTTGCTCCCCTTTCGCGGGCCGGACAAAGCTATCCTGCAATAGGAACGTCTCAGTGCCGCTGCAGCCTAAATTTCGGATCACCAACGCCATCGCGGGGAACCTGACCCGGATTGAACGCGCGCGAGGTTTTCTGGATGCCGCGAGGCTCTCCGAGGACTGGATCGCCGGGATGCAGCAGCGGGCTTTGGTACTCGAGGCGCATCACACGACGCACATCGAAGGCACCCACCTGACGCTCGACCAGTCCGAACGTCTGCTCGCGGGCGAGAAGCCCGACGGCGTGAAGGCCGACGACGCCAAAGAAGTTACGAATTACCGGAAAGCAGTTGACCTGGTCGCGGACTATCTGGGCAGTGGTGATCCGGTCACCGAAGGTCTGATTCGCGAAATCCATAAGCGGCTGGTCCGCGGCGTGCGAGGGAATGCGGCCGCGCCCGGTGAGTATCGCAAGATTCAGAACTACGTGGCGAATTCGCTCACGAAAGAGGTCATATACACGCCGCCTGCACCGCAGGAAGTTCCGCCGCTGATGGCGGAGTTCGTCTTATGGCTGAATGCGGAGCAGGATGTGCATCCGATCCTCGTAGCCGGAATAGCGCAGTTTCAGCTCGTCCACATTCATCCGTTTCTGGACGGCAACGGCAGGACGGCGCGGTTACTGTCGATGCTCTGCCTGTATCGCAAAGGCTACGATTTCAAGCGGCTGTTCACGCTGAGCGAATACTACGATCGCGACCGCCCCAGCTACTACCGGGCTATTCAGAGTGTGCGAAAACGCGATCTTGATCTGACCGAATGGCTGGAGTACTTCACTTTCGGCTTGCAGTGGCAACTGGCCGAAGTGCAGGAGAAGGGCGAGACGCTCATCCGCATGGATGTTCTCGCAAAAAAACATAAGCTGTCGGCCCGGCAAATAGTGGCGCTCGAACTGGCCCAGCAGGGCGCTACATTCCAGATGCAGGATTTCGAAGCCCGATGCCCGGGAGTGCACCGGCGCTCACTGCAGCGTGATCTCCGGGAACTTGTCGATGCCGGCCTGCTCGAAGTAACGGGTGCCACGAACCGTCTGGTTTACATGGCCCCGGGCAGTCGCCAAAACTAGCGACAAGCTTGCGACACAACTAGCGACACACTTGCGACACAACTAGCGACAAACTTGCGACAGGCATGCGTCATCCCCCGCAGAATTCATTGATTGTTCGAAAAAACAAGAATCGGGGTCCGAGATGGATGAAAACTGTGATTCACAGTTGTGTTTTCATGCACTTAGACGCCCATTGCTGTCAATCGTTGTGTCAGGTGGAAATTGAGCCATATGTTTTTCTTCCTAACTCCAACACCCTGCTTCGGTTGACAGCAGCGGCTCCCCGCTCCCGCCCGTATCCCCCACATTCCGCAGTTCTTGCCCGATTCCGCCCCTCTCTGGCTTGAAACTCGGTGGCTCGTAGGTGCGCGATCAACCCCGGCGTTGCGTTCGGCCCCCCGCAACTTATCCTGCGAACTCTCCCTTTTCTCTGTTGACAGGTCGCGTTTGTTGACGGCCCCGTCTAACACGGTAACCATGAGAATAAGTTTCAAAACAGACAGACGGGGCGTGCTGAGCCACACCCCGCGCTTTCGTCTCTCTCAACTCACGCGGCCGCCAATGAGGCTATCGCGAGTTGATGCAGCCTATAGCCGCTCTCCCCGAGGATATCCGATCAGGCGGCCGACGGCTCCGGTGTGGCGCTGACGGCGGGCCCCGCCCCAAACCGCCATAGCTTACGCTCAAACTAAATGCTCAACCGGGGCTACGCCTACACCACCGTCATCAGCAGCCAATACCACGGGCAAACCCTGCTCTCCCACCTGGCGGACCTTTACCCCCACTCAACCCCGCAAGCCTGGCAACAAAAACTAAACAACGGAGAAGTCACCCTCAACGGCGTCACCGCCACCGGAAGCGAATCGGTAGTGCTGGGTCAAACCCTTGTCTGGAACCGTCCGCCCTGGGTCGAGCCCGACGCCCCGCGGCACTTCGAAGTCCTGTTTGAAGACACCCATCTGTTGGCCGTCAACAAGCCCGGCGGCTTGCCCACGCTCCCCGGCGGCGGCTTCATGGAGAACACCCTCCTGCGCCTCGTGCAAGCGCGAACGCCCGGCGCGAACCCCGTCCACCGGTTGGGCCGGGCCACCACCGGCGTCGTGCTCTTCGCCAAAACGCCGCAGGCAGCCTCGAACCTTTTCGCCAACTGGAACACGCCGAAGATTCAAAAAATCTACCGGGCTCTGGCGCAAAACGTAGCGCCGCAAGACTTCTACGAAATCCTCACTCCCATCGGCCTCGTGCCGCACCCGCTCATCGGTTCCGTGTGGGCCGCTCACCCGGGCGGCAAACCGTCAAAGTCACTGGCAACGGTGATCTCGCGCGGCCGCGGCACCACCACCTTCGAAGTATGCCTGCACTCGGGCCGCCCGCATCAAATCAGAATCCATCTGGCCTCCATCGGCCATCCTCTGGTCGGCGATCCTCTCTACGGCACAACCGGCATGCCTCTGGAAAATCTCCCCGGCCTGCCTGGCGATGGCGGTTATCTCCTGCACGCCCACTATCTGAGGTTCCAGCACCCCGTCACCGGCGAACTCATCCACCTTGAGGCAGCCTTGCCGCCCGCATTCTCATCGCACCGGTAAGTTCACGGCGCAAATTCAATCCGCGCGACCGTTGAAGCCCGCGCGCCGCCGCCACCTGAAAGCCCGGCCTTCATTCGAGTTCACGATTCCGGCGCTCGCCCTCGCCCGGCTCCTGACCCGTCCGCCTCAGCGCCGGATCCCGCCTGACTCAAGCATCCGACTCAACCAAGAGAATCAATGCTTTGCCGCGCGATTCAGCGGGTTGCGCGTGTTATCCTACGCATTCAGTTTGAGACCGCTTTTGCGACCGCGTTCTCGCTGCACTCACTACAAATATATGAAGCTCACGTGGACCAAGACCGACGAGGCACCTGCCCTCGCGTCATATGCCCTGCTGCCCATCCTGCAGGCGTTTTTCAAAGCAGCCGGAGTCGAGATCGAAACCGCCGACATCTCGCTGGCCGGGCGTATCGTCGCCAACTTCCCGGACCGTCTTCGTGACGACCAGAAGATTCCCGACGAACTGACCCGCCTCGGTCAGCTCGCAAAAACACCGGACGCCAACATCATTAAACTTCCCAACATCAGCGCCTCCATCCCGCAGCTCCGGGAAGCGATCGCCGAACTGCAGGGCAAGGGCTACGACATTCCCGACTACCCCGAAGCGCCCTCTACCGACGAAGCGCGTGCCGTGCAGGCGCGCTATGCCGTCGTCCTCGGCTCGGCCGTGAACCCCGTGCTGCGCGAAGGCAATTCGGACCGCCGTGCCGCCGCTTCCGTGAAGTCGTTCGCGCAGAAGCATCCGCACAAAATGATGAAGAACTGGCCCGAGTCCGGTTCGGTGACGCGCGTCGCGCACATGAGCGACAAGGACTTCTATGGCACCGAGAAATCCTTCACCGCTGCCGCCGCAACCGAAGTTCGCATCGAATTCGTCGATGCCTCCGGCGCCGTGAAAGTGCTGAAGCCGAAAGTGTCGCTGCTCGCGGGCGAAGTGATGGACTGCGCGGTGATGAATGTCGCGGCGCTGCGGAAGTTTTATGCCGAACAGATCGCCGCGGCAAAGGCCGACAACGCGCTCTTCTCGCTGCATCTGAAGTGCACCATGATGAAGGTCTCCGATCCCATCATGTTCGGGCACTGCGTGTCGGAATTCTTCGCCGATGCTCTGCGGAAGCATGCCGATGCCCTCGCCGGGATCGGTGCCAGCGTCAACAATGGCCTCGCCGACGTGCTCAGTAAACTCGACAAACTGCCGGCGGAGAAGAAGGCCGAGATCGAAGCCGACATCGCGGCCTGCTATGCAACCCGTCCCGGCCTTGCCATGGTCGATTCGCGCGCCGGCAAGACCAACCTGCATGTCCCGAGCGACGTGATTGTCGACGCTTCCATGCCGGTCGTGATCCGCGATGGCGGCAAAATGTGGAACAAAGCCGACGAACTGCAGGACACCGTTGCCGTGATCCCCGACCGCTGCTACGCCACCATGTATCAGGCCGCGATCGAGGACTGCAAAAAGAACGGACAGTTCGATCCGGCAACCATGGGCAGCGTCTCCAACGTGGGCCTCATGGCGCAGAAGGCGGAAGAGTACGGTTCGCACGATAAGACGTTTGCCGCGTCCGACAACGGCACCATCCGCATTGTGGATGCCGGCGGCGTCACGCTGCTCGAACAGAGCGTCGAACGCGGTGACATCTTCCGCGCCTGCCAGACGAAAGACGAAGCCATCCGCGACTGGGTCAAACTGGCCGTGACCCGCGCCAGGGCCGCCGGCACGCCCGCCGTGTTCTGGCTCGACCCCAACCGCGGCCACGATGCTCAGATCATCCTGAAGGTGAAGGCCTGCCTCGCCGAATACGATCTCTCGGGCCTCGAAATCAGCATCATGACTCCGGTCGAGGCGATGAATTTCTCGCTCGCGCGCATCCGCCGCGGCGAAGACACCATCTCCGTTACCGGCAACGTGCTGCGCGACTATCTCACGGACCTGTTCCCGATTCTCGAACTCGGCACCAGCGCCCGCATGCTCTCCATCGTGCCGCTGCTGCAGGGCGGCGCCATGCTCGAAACCGGCGCCGGCGGCTCGGCCCCCAAGCACGTGCAGCAGTTTGTGAAGGAAGGCCATCTGCGCTGGGATTCGCTCGGCGAGTACTGCGCCGTGGTCCCCTCGCTCGAACTGCTCGCGGCCAAAGGCGGCAGCCCGCGTGCGGCCCTCCTTGCGAAAACGCTCGATCAGGCCATAGGACAGTACCTCGAAGACGCCCGCTACCCCTCGGCGAAAGTGAATGAGATCGACAACCGCGGTTCGTCGTTCTATCTCGCAGTCGCATGGGCGGCGGCTCTCGCCGCGCAGAACGAAGACGCGGATCTGAAGCAGCGCTTCACTCCGGTGGCCGATGCGCTGAAGGCAGCCGAAGGCACAATCGCGCAGGAGTTGCTGGCCGCGCAGGGCAAACCGGTGGACATCGGGGGCTACTATTTCCCCGACGAAGCGAAATGCGCCGCGGCCATGCGGCCCAGCGCGACGCTGAACGCCATCATCGATCGCATCTAGCCGTCATTCACGGTGCAAGGCAAAACGGTCACGGTCCGGCGCGGACGTGACCGTTTCGCGCGTCCGGGTGCTTTTCTTCCGAAACAGGCGCATACAGCGGCGGTGCCTGAAACAACCTCTCAACCTCTCACCGCACCCGCAGTAATCTGCGTTACTGACCGGACGAGGCGCCGCCGTTGCGCTGCCGTTCCTCGGCAGGCAGGCTGGCGAAATGGCCGCTGCCTTCCACCACATTTAGTTTTTGCTGGATATCCAGCACCGAACTGAGGCTCTCGTGCGCCACCAGATACGTGGGTCGGTTTCCGCTCTGCTGCGCCAGAATGTAGATGTATTCCGACAGCATTCCCAAAATCAGCGAAACGAAAAAGAACATCACGGCCATGGGCAGCGCCAGCGTGATCCAGCCTTCCACCACCCGCCGCTTAAACAACGCCACGGCCACAACGTAGACGGCGAACAGCAGGCTGCCCGAACTCGCCAGAAACGCCGTCAGCGTAAGCAGCCGCAGCGGGCGAATGGAACTGCCCAGCAGAATCGTAACGCCGCGCGTAATGTTGCCCCACGCATTGCGCCGGCCGAATCCGGAGCTGCCGCGAAGCGCGCTGTACTCCACCGTCGCCACGCGGTTGGAAATAAAAAACGGCAGAATCTTCAGCAGCAGATGCCGGTCGCGGTTCTGCGTAATGTAGCTGACCACCCGCCGGCTGTACAAACACGCTCCGGACGTGCCCGGCGGGATCACCAGTCCGGTCATGGCCGTCAGCACCCGGTAGTACAGGCGTTTGAGCCACGACCGGTAGTTGCCTTCCCGGAGCTGCCGCACGTCGACACCGCAGACCAGTTCGTACCCTTCCTGTGCCTTCGCCCACAGCTGCGGGATCATGGCAACCGGATCGGTCTCCACATTGAGCGTGATGACATAGTCGCCAATGCTGTTGTCGATGCCGGCAATCAGCGCAATGTCGAAGCCGTACTGCGGATGCAGGCAGTAGAGCTGGACATTCTTCATCTGCTTCTGGATGCGCTGGATAATCGGTACCGTCTGATCGCGCGAGCCGTCGTCCACCAGAACGATCTCGCAATGGCGGAACACCTTCCCCACCACGGCGTCGATCTCCGCCAGCGTCGCTTCCACGTGCGCGGCGGCGTTGCGCAGCGGCACCACCACCGAGACAAAGGTATCGAAACCGGCGCCGGCACTCACAGACCTTCGGCCCCCAGCCGTTCGATCACATCGTATATGTTGTCGATCTTGCCGCCCATAATCGAATAGATGCCCTCTGCCGACTCGCTCCGCTCCATCAGGATCGGCCAGCCGTCGTCGATTTCGTTCCGCATCAGCAGCGTCTTCATTTCGAATATCGAATCCACGATCTTCGCGCGGCCGAGCGCCGGCAAATAACGTTGCGCGTCTTTGAGCATATGGTAACTCCGCGATTCCCGCTGATAAGCGCGCATCGCCGCATACGGATCCGGCGAGTCCGGCCCGGAATCGACCCACGAGCAATGAGGCGTGTAGCGGACGTGAGACAGCGTGTGCAGCGAACGCGGCGGAAACGGCATGGTGGAGAAGAACGGTCCGCACATCACCGTGATTCCCAGATCGCGCAGTTCCGGGGGCGGTTCAATCAGCGCCATTTCCGTAATCTCCAGCTTCACGGTGGTGCGGCAGTGCTCGCTCAGTCCGGCAATTCGCTTCAGCCCCGCGTACGTGCAGTTCAGGACATAACGGGCTTCGATCTCGGAGCCATCGGAAAGGTAAACGCGCGAACCCGCGCCCGAACCCGCCCGCGCCGCCTCCACCCGCTCCACGCGCGTGCCCAGCCGAACCCCGACGCCCGCGCTGTCGAGTTTGCGCCGCATGCAGTCCCGCAGAATATCGCTGTTGAAGGCGAACTCGGTCACCTCGTAAACAGCCTCGATCAGCGCCGGATTGAAGAGCTTCACGGCATCGGCCCGGGCGGGCTTCCACGGCGCGCCAATCACATTGCAGAAGCGCTCGAACTGGCGCGGCGATACCTTGCTGTTTTGCCGCGCCACGCAATAGATCGCCGTGAAATTATCCGCCACGCATTCCGGATAATCCTTCACGAAGGAATGGAAATTCACGCGGCTGCGATACGCCGTGTGAAGGCTGCGCGGGTAATGATAGCCCCCGTGAATCCGCGCCTGATTGGTGTACGAAGCGTGCCGGAACAGCTCGGACTCCTGCTCCACCAGCATCACGGACTTCATGCGCGACCCGAGGTAACTGGCGATCGAGCACCCGTAGAACCCGCCGCCGACAATCACGGCATCGCAGTGCCCGCCGCTCATCGCCGGTCCGGCCCCGGCGGGTTATAGCATCCGAACACGGCCTTCAGAAGCAGCCGGATGATGTACAGTTTTGCCGAAACGCCCGAGATCTTGCTCGGCGTCGGCCCTTTGTCGGGATACGCCCGGCGCACCGGCAGTTCCCTGACCCGAAACCCCAGCCGCGGTATGCGCACGGAAAGGTAGTAGTGCAGATTGTAGGTGTCGAAAATATCGCGGAACGGCTGCACGCGTTCATCGAGCACCACGCGGCGGCTCACCGCGCGGAACCCGTTAGTCGTATCGGTATAACGGAAACCGGCCGCCAGGCTGATCAGCGGAGCGTGCAGCAGCGCCACGCCGATCTTGCGATCCCACGGCGTGTTGATCTCCTCGCCGCCCGGTATGTACCTCGAGCCCTGCACGTAATCGAAGCCTTCATCGAGCGCCGCGAAGAATGACGGGATCGCCTCCACGCCGTCTTTCCCGTTGCCGTCAATAAAGACGAATCCCTCGTAGCCCTCATTTACGGCCCAGTCGAGCAGCATCCGCATCTGCGCGCTCAGCTTGCCCGGTCCGGTCTTGACCAGCAGCGCCCGCACCGCCGGATACGTCTTCAGCACTTCCGGATCGCCGCTGGTGTCGCGGCTGCCGCCATCGCCAATAATGACGTCGCCCTTGCCCACCAGAAACTCCATGCGCCGCAGCTGCGCAAGCAGCCGCTCGCCTTCGTTGATCACCGGAATCAGTACCGCGTACCGCGTTCTGCGGGGCGTGAACTCGTGTATGTCGTAAGAAGGAACCTCGCGATTGACGCCGCCCATCAGACCGCACCGCCGTAGGTTCGCCGCACGAAATCCACCGCTTCCCGCAGCGCCGGCAAAGGCGGATCTCCCGCCCGCATTTCCAGCGCAACCCAGCCGCCGTAGCCGGTCCGCCCCAGCGCCTGCGCGGCCTCCGCGTGCGCCGAAACGGGCGCGGAAAAGCCCCCGAGGTTCGGCTCACTCGCGTGAAAGTGGCACAAAATATCCGCATTCCGCGCAATCGCCTGAGCCGTATCTTCCGCTGCCAGATGCAGGCACGCCGTATCCAGATGCAACGCAACTCCGGGCGACGCGACGGCCCGCACCAGACGCGACGCCGTTCCGCTTTCCGTGGCGAAATCGCATTGGTAGTCGGACGGGTTGGCTTCGAATCCCAGCCGCACCCCGCGTCCCGCGTAGTCCTCGCCCACCTGCGCGAAGAACCCGGCCGCAATCGCAAACGCTTCTTCCTCCGGCAGCGTCCCCCGGCTGCGATTCTTCGGGGAGCCGAATACGAGACAGGAAGCGCCCAGATCCGCCGCCAGATCGGCGCAGCGGCAAAGGTGTTCGCGCATCGCAACCCGGTCCGCAACGGATCCGAACAGCTTCAGCTCAGGACGCTGGAACAGAATGGACTGCAGAGAACTGATGACCAGCCCCTCCGCCTCCACGCGCCGCCGGAACCGGCTCACGCTCTGCGCGTCGATGCCCTCCCAGTTGGGCCACACGCGCGTCGGCGCCACCTCGATCGCGCCAATGCCGCTCGATGCCAGCCACGGCAAAACCGTATCGTCGAGCTCCGCCGGCCACGCGATATTGGATACCGAAAGCTTCATGCGGCGACTTTGCGAAATCCGGCGATGAACTCACCGAGCTCCCGGATCACGTCATCGGCCCCGGCCAGATAATCGCCCGCGCCGCCCAGCTCCGGCCCATGGCAGGTGCGCACATCGTATCGCGCCAGCGGCATCGCTTTGGCCCCGACAGCCTTGCCGGGGAAGAAGCGCTCGATAATCGTCCCCGTGCGGATCGGCTCGGTGACAAGATTCACCAGCCGCAGCGACTTCGCTTCAATGCGCCCCAGATCCCGCCAAAGGTGCGAAACGTTGTAATACTGAAACCAGCTCTCCGGGTTGATCGCATCCAGTCCGTTATCGTGCAGCAGGTCGTAGATGACGTTCTTCTTCAGCCCGGGCCCGAAGACGCCGCCGATGCGCACCACCGTCACATCGTCGAACTGCGCCTTCATCTGGTCTTCGAAATAGAGCCGGTTCGTGCCGTAAGCGTGATTTTGCAGCGCGTGGCAATCGAACGTCTCATCCACGCCGGAACTCCGCGGGTAGACGTCGACCGTGGAAAGAACCACCATGCGGCCGGTGCGAACGGTACGCAGATCGGCCAGCAGCGCGTCGATCCGGGCCCGATCCTCCGCCGGATTCTGATTCGCCCACCACTTGACGGCGCTCACACCGCCGCACACCACCAGATCGAACTCCCGGCCACGAATTTCGGCAATATTTTTAGAGTTATAACGCTCGCCAAAAGCGAACTGGCTGTCGAGATTGCCGCCAATAAACCCGGTGTGTCCGATTAACGCGCTGCGCAATTGTGGGGGGCCTCCGCCTGGATCGTTCGTTCCGCTAATCCATTATCCGACCCGCCCGGGCTGCCACGCAAGGCAGAGCACCGGTCGCCGAACGCGGCGCGCACAGCCGGGCATCCGCTCCCGCAGCGTCGTTGCGGATGCTACTTCACGCGCTGCACGGGCATGCCGAACCTGGCATCGTCCACCGGCACGTTGAGCTTCACTTCGTCCAGATTGTACTCTTCCTGCCCGCTGACCCAGCCAAACGTATAGTGGAATGGCATTTTGACGCCGTCCACAGACCGGTAATCGGAATAATCCATCTGCGTCGGAACCCGGCCGAGCGACGTCGTCGCATACCGGATCATGCGCGTCAGCAGGCCGGTCTCTTTGTCGAAGTAGAAC
>CAIKMJ010000037.1 GCA_903828455.1 uncultured Acidobacteriia bacterium
CGAGGCGGCCCACGATCTGATGCGCCTGATGGAAGGCCGTGCCGTTGCGCGCGAGGGCTTCGGCGAGGTCGGTGGCGACCGTCCAGCTTTCGTCGGCCGCGCGTTCCGGCACCGCTTCGCGCAGGACTACGGATTCGGCGACGCAGCGGGCCATTTCGAGGCAGCCGTTGACCTGATCGCAGGCCTCGAAGATCGGCTCCTTATCTTCCTGCATGTCCCGGTTGTAAGTCATCGGGATGCCCTTCATGGTGACGAGCAGCGAATTCAGCGAGCCGATCACGCGGCCCGATTTGCCGCGGATCAGTTCGAGCGAATCCGGATTCTTCTTCTGCGGCATGAGGCTCGAACCGCTGGTGACGCCGTCGCCGAGTTCCATCCAGCCGAACTCTTCGGACGAATAGAGGATCCAGTCTTCGGCGAGGCGGCTCAGATGAATCATTGCGACCGAAGCGGCGTAGAGATAATCGAGCGCGAAGTCGCGGTCGCCGGAAACGTCCATGCTGTTGCGCGTGACGGCGGCGAACTCCAGATCGCGTGCGATGGCTTCGCGGTCATGCGGGAAACCGCTGCCGGCGAGCGCGCCCGAGCCAAGCGGCATCACGTTGACGCGCGCGCGGGCTTCGCCGAAACGTTCATAGTCGCGGGCGAACATCTCGAAATACGCCAACAGGTAGTGCGCCCAGAGTACAGGCTGCGCACGCCGCAGATGCGTGTAGCCGGGGATGACGGCGTTCGGGTATTTCGCCGCCAGATCGAGCAGTTCCCGCAGCAGGCCGCGCAGCAGTTCGCGTGAACGGTCGCATTCGTCGCGCAGCCAGAGCCGGATATCGAGCGAAACCTGTTCGTTGCGGCTGCGCCCGGTGTGGATCTTATCGGCGAGCGCGCCGGCGCGCTCTTTCAGCTTGCGAATGACGAGCGTGTGGACGTCCTCGTCGGACGCGCCGTTGTAAAAGGCCGGATCGGCGGCATCTTTGCGGATGGCATCGAACGCGGCGCAGATTTCGGCGCACTCGGCCTCGGTCAGAACGCCGGCACGCGTGAGCGAGCGCGCAAAGGCCTGCGAGCCGCGCACGTCGGCATCCAGCAATCGCCGGTCAAAATGGAGGGAGTTCGAGAAGCGCTCGAAGACCTCCGACGGACCTGTTTCAAACCTACCGCCCCAGAGTTTCATTTGTTCCTTGAATTGAACCGCGACTGGCCGTGCGGCCGGTTAAGACATCAGCATCAGCAGCAGCGCTTTTTGCGCGTGCAGACGATTTTCCGCCTGATCGAAAACCACCGAGCGCGGCGACTCGATCACACCATCGGTGACTTCTTCGCCCCGGCGCGCCGGCAGGCAGTGCATAAAGACCGCGTTCGGCGCCGCCATTTTGAACAGGCCTTCGTCGATCTGATATTCGGCAAAGGCTGTGCGGCGCTCGGCCGCTTCATCTTCTTCGCCCATGCTGGCCCAGACGTCCGTATAAATCGCCTGCGCGCCGGCAGCCGCAACGGCCGGGTCCGTGGTCACCACCAGCTTGCCGCCGAGGCGCGCGTTGATCGCATGCACCTCGTCAATGATGGCCTGGCTGGCCTCGTAACGCTCCGGCGTAGCCAGCGCGAAATCCATTCCCAGTTGCGCGGCGTTGAGCATCAGCGAGTGCGCCACGTTGTTGCCGTCGCCAATAAACGCCAGCTTCAGTCCTTTGACCGAGCCGAAGCGCTCCTGCAGCGTCTGCATATCGGCCAGCGCCTGGCAGGGATGATACATGTCGCTCAGCGCATTGATGACGGGCACCTCGGCCCAGTCGGCCATATCGTCCACCGTCTGCTGGCGGAAGGTGCGGGCAACAATGGCATGAACCCAGCGATCCAGGTTGCGCGCCATGTCGCGAAGCGGTTCGCGGGCGCCAATGGGCCCGTCGTAATTCACCGCAAAGCCGCCCAGTTCCTGGATTGCCAGCTCAAACGTGATGCGCGTTCGCAGCGAGGGCTTTTCGAACAGCATCGCGATGGACTTGCCGGCCAGAGCGGTCCGGTAACGTTCCGGCGACTTCTTCACTTCGGCGGCAAGAGCGAGGACAGCGGAGACCTCTTCGGTAGTGAGGTCCTGATCCCGGGTCACATCGGCGTGCGCAATTCGGGTGATCGGCGGCGCGGCGGTCATGAATTTTTATGCACTCCTTTGAATATTTAACCATTGGCCGGGATCGAGGTCAAGCGGATAGGATTAGTCTGGTTTTTGGGGTAAGACGACAGGCCCTCCTGGGTCATTTCCCTGTTATCCGGGGGTACTATCGGTAACAGCGCATTTCAGTACCGCCAACCGTGCATAATGTTGGGATGGCCCGCGATCTGTTTGAAGTGAAGTGCCCGTGCTGCGACGCGATGCTGAAGATCGATGGCGACCTGCAGGCCGTCATCGCGCACGAAGAGGCGGTGAAGAAGCCGGCGATTGAGGATCTGGCGGCAGAGGTTGCCAAGCTCAAAGGCGCGGCGGGGCGGCGTGAGGAGGCCTTCCAGAAGTCGTTCGCCGCCGAGAAGAATCAGGGGCAGGTGCTGAACCGGAAGTTCGATGAACTGCTGAAGCAGGCGAAGGCGAATCCGGAGTTTGGCAAAAAGCCGCGCGATTTCGATCTCGATTGAAGAGACGCAGCGGCTGATTACGACTCCGGTCCGGGGGATAATAGAGACTGATGCCCGCCACGAGTGTTTGTCCCAACTGCGCCGGTACCGGTTTCAAAATCGTTGAGCGGGAAGAGCTGTCGGGCGCGGTGCGCTGCGAATGCGTGGCCGCCGAACGAGCGGCGCGGCTGGATTCGGAAGCGGCGTTGCCTCCGCTCTATTCCAATGCTTCGTTTGAAAACTTTCTGCTGCCCCGCGACAACCCCATTGCGTATCGCGAACTGACGGAAGTGTTCCTGGCCGTGCGCGGCTATGCGCGCGAGTTCCCCAATACAAAGCAGCCGGGCCTGCTCCTGATGGGCTCGCCGGGGACGGGAAAGACGCACCTGGCGGTTGCCGCGCTGCGCGCCATCATGGCGAAGGGATTTGCCGGGCTCTTTTACGACTACCAGAATCTGCTCGATAAGATCCGCTCCGGCTACGACGCGGCATCGGGCGCCAGCGACCGGGAAGCCTACCGGGTGGCAATGGAAGCGGAGATTCTGCTGCTCGACGATCTGGGCGCGCATCGTGTCACCGAATGGGTAGAGGACACCGTGACGTCGATCATCACCACTCGCTGCAATCAGCGCAAGCCGCTCATTGCGACGACGAACCTGATCGACCCCGATGCCGGCTACTCCACCAGCCAGCGGCGGCCCGACGGGATTGTGGATTACAAAACCACGCTGACCGAACGTATCGGTTCGCGGGCCCGCTCACGTCTGTTTGAAATGTGCCGCGTCATCAAAATGCCGCTGGTGGAAGATTTCCGCGTCCGCCGGCAGAGCCTGCAGTGAAGCGCTTCGGCCAGCTGATGCTGCTGGCCGCCTTGCTCGCCGGGAGCGCGCCGGCGTGGGTCGAAAGTGTGGAGTTCCGCTGGAATGCCGAGCCACGCCACCTGTGGGAGAGCCAGCTGGCGTGGCTCAAGGGCATCGGCATCGCCCACGTGAGTCTGCCGCCCGCCGGCGACCCGAAGGAACTGAGCGAACTCATCCGCATCGTCCGGCGCCTGGACCTCGAGGCCGACCTCGAAGGCCCCGTGCCGGAGGCGCTGCAATCGCAAACGCGCGCCCATGGCGGTCCGCTTACGGAGCCTTATCCGCGGTCGGCGCATATTTCCGCGCTGAACTCCTCGGCCGTCGCTGAGGCAAGAGAGTTCCTCGCATCCGGAACACCGGCGCTGCTTTGGGGCGACGTTCTGGACACGCTTGGCGCCGATGGATTTCACGCCGGTGCGGTTGGCTTCGCGGGGGACGAAAGACCCGCGGTGACGGCGCTCCGCCGCGGCGCGCAGCTGGCGGCCTTCTGGGGCAGCACCTTCGCGACGCTGAAGGAGATTCCGGGAGCCGGCATTCAGCTGCGCGCGACCGCGCCACGCGGGGCCGCCGGCAATGAAGGCATTACGGTGCGTCAGTTCGTTGCCGATTCGGGCGCGTCGCTGGTTGCGGTGGTGAATCAGTCCGCGCGGGCGTGGACGGGAGATCTGCGCGTCCTGTATCCCGCCGCGAAACGCTTCATCGTACTGCCCAATGTTTCCGTGCCGGCGCAGGATTCGCTCTGGCTGCCGGTGGATGTCCCGCTGGCGCGCGGGCCTTTGTGCAGGGATTGCTCGGCCTTTGCCACGGTGGATCATCTGGTGTACTCCTCCGCTGAACTGACCTCGATGGAATTCGAGAACGGCATTCTGGCGATGGAGTTCGCCGCGCCCTCGACCGGTGAGGTGATTCTGCAGCTTTCGCGCGAGCCTTCCGGACCGCTGGTGGCGGGCGGCAAGCCGGGCCCGATCGAGTGGGACGAGCGCACCGGGCGAGCCCTGCTGAAGTTTCCGGCCGGCGCCGGTCCGGGCCGCCGCGTGCGGATCGGACTGGCGATGGAACCGCCCGAAGCGACTGCATTTTTTGACAACGCGCGCGTCCTGCTGATTGGTGAAGTGAACCGTCTGCGCGCACAATTTTCGTCGGATGCCATTGCCGAGCGGTCGCGCCTGCGCGCGCCGGCGACTCTTACGGTGGAGCAGACGTCATCGAAAGACGAACTCTGGCGCGACTATCGGATCGCGGTCCCGGAATCGGCCGTCCCGGGCGACTACGCCGATATCGCTCTGGAGGCAGACGGTGCGCAGATGAGCCATGCGCGTTTGCCGTTGCTGCGTCCGGCGGCGCTGGAGTTTCCCGATGCCATCGACGCGCATCCGGGCGAGGGCGCGCGGTTGCGGCTTGCGCCGGCCGTGATTCCGGTGAATCAGCGCACCGGCCGCGAGTTTACGATCACGGTGCGCAACAACGCGCCGGAGATCCGGAGTTTCGAGGTGGAGCTGCGGGCGGACGGGCTGGAATTCTCGCCGCCGAAGGCGCAGGTGGTGATCGGCGCGTCGGCCTCGCGCGATGTGACCGTGCGCGTGTTTGCGAAAAATGCCGCCGCGGGACTGCATAACGGAGAAGTCCGGCTGTCGGGCGCCGCGCGCGCCGCCGAGCCGGTGAGCTTCGCGATCTATCCGCAGACGGGTGCTGTGGCGTTTGCATCGGATGGTTTTGCGCTGCTGGAAAGCGCAAAATATCGCGCCGCCTTTCTGCCCGGCCGCTGGCTGGAGTTCGTGGCGAAGGAGAACAATCAAAACCTGCTGGCGGCGGGCGGCGTGCCGTTTGCCGGCGGGCCGATTGAAGTGAAAGACGACGCGCTGGTATTCGGACCCGCGGGCAACACGCCGCGCGTCGTGCGCATGGAAGAACTGGAACAGACGGCGGCGCGGGCTAAACGATAAACCCGCGCCGCTCGCAAGTCTGCGCCCAAATGCCTGCCGTTAACTAGAGGACTTCTTCGGACCAGTTTTCGAGAATCGACTTCACCTTCGCGGTGAACTGATCGCCCAGCGCGCCATCGATCAGCCGGTGATCGAACGTCAGCGCCAGGTAGCACTGCGAGCGGATCGCGATCGCATCGCCATCCACCACGGCCGGCACCTTCTCCACGGAGCCGCAGCCGAGGATCGCCACCTGCGGCTGATTGATCACGGGAGTCGCGAAGATGCTGCCGAAGCTGCCGAAATTGGTGATGGAGAACGTGCCGCCCTGGATTTCGTCGGGCTTCAGTTGCTTGGCGCGGGCGCGCGCCGCGAGGTCCACGATGGAGCGCTGCAGTCCCACCACGTTCTTTTCGTCCGCGTTGCGGATCACGGGCACGATGAGCCCGCCGTCCAGCGCAACGGCAATCCCCAGATTGATCTCGTTGTGATAGATGATGCTGGTGCCGTCGATGGATGAGTTCAGCAGCGGATACGCACGGAGCGCTTCCGCCGTCGCCTGCGCGATGAACGGCAGGAAGGTGAGGCTGAAGCCGTTGCGCGCCGCGAATTCATTCCTGATCTTCGCCCGGATCTTCGCCACCTTCGTCATATCGACGCGGTGCACGGTGGTGACGTGCGCCGAAATGCGCTTGCTCATCACCATGTGTTCGGCGATCTTGATCCGCATGTTGGTCATCGGCTCCACGCGCGTCTTCGCGACGGGCCGGGCCTGACCCACCACGGGCGCGATGCCTTCGCCGGTGGAACGCACCAGTGAAGTGGAGGCAGCCGGCGCCGGTGCCGCAATGGCCATGGCGGGCGCGGGAGCCGCCACCGCGCCGCCGCGCATGTAGGCCTCGAGATCGTCCTTCGTGATGCGGCCGCCGGCGCCGGTGCCGGTCACCTTCGAGAGATCGATATTGTTTTCGCGCGCAATCTTGCGCACGAGCGGAGAAAGCGGACCGGCCGGAGCTGCCGCTTCAATGGCGACGGCCGGAGCAGCGTCGATCACCAAGGGCGCCGCCGGGGGTGCCGGAGCCGCCGGTGCCGGAGCCGCAGCCACGGGAGCCGCCGCCACGGGAGCAGCAATCGCCGCCGCCGGGGCCGCCTCCGCCGCGCCGCCGTCATCGATCCGCGCCACCAGCACGTTCACCTGCACGGTCTGACCTTCGGCGACCAGCGCCTCGCGCAACACACCTGCGACCGGCGACGGAATTTCCGTATCGACCTTGTCGGTGGAAATTTCGAAGAGCGGCTCATCGCGTTCCACGCGCTCGCCCGGCTTCTTCAGCCATTTGGTGAGGGTTCCCTCGACGATGCTTTCGCCCATCTGGGGCATCACGACGTCAGTCATTTTGGCTCGTTCTCCTTGGCGCGGTGCTTTGCGCTTATATCCCGGTCAGCACAGGCTCGGCCTGCATCTCAAAATCGAAAATCTTTCCGAAGCGTTCCGCCAGCGCGGCCTTCACATCTTCAGCCTCGGCCCGCACGCCCATGGCTTGCATCGACGTCACCGGCCTCGTCAATCCACAGGGTACGATGTGCCGGAAATTGTTCAGATCCGTCGTCACGTTCAGCGCCCAGCCGTGCGTCGAAACCCAGCGGCTCAGATGCACGCCGATGGCGCCGATTTTCGCCGGCGCTGCTTCGTCGCCCGTCCACACGCCCGTCAGTTTCGCAATCCGCCGCGCTTCGATGCCGAAGTCGCTCAGCGCATCGATCAGCGTTTGCTCAATACCGCGCACAAACAAACCCACGTCGCGCTTCCACTCCCGCAGATCCATCACCGGATACGCCACAATCTGGCCCGGCCCGTGATACGTCACGTCTCCGCCGCGGTCCGTCTCGAATACTTCAATGCCCAGCCGCTGCAGCGTGGCCATTGGCGCGAGGATGTTGCTTTCCTTCCCGTTGCGGCCGATCGTCACCACGTGCGGGTGTTCCACAAAGAGCAGATGATCCGTGCCCAGCCCCTGCTTGCGTTCACCGGCAAGCTCCAGCTGGATGGCCAGCGCCTCGCCGTAGCTCATGCGCCCCAGATCGCGGATGACGCACGGGCGGCTCATAAAACGTTATGCATTAATCGCAAGTCCGTACACGTTCTGGAACGCCTCGCCCACGGCTTCGTAAATGGTGGGATGCGCGTGGATCGTGTGCATCAGGGTTTCCACGGTGGCTTCCGCTTCCATGGCCGTTACGGCTTCGCCAATCAGTTCGTAGGCCTGCGGGCCGATGATGTGCACGCCCAGAATCTCGCCGTACTTCGCGTCGGCCACAACCTTCACAAAGCCGTCGTGCGAACCCAGAATGGTCGCCTTGCTGTTCCCCATGAACGGGAACTTGCCGATCTTTACGTCGTAACCGGCCGCTTTCGCCTGCGCCTCGGTGAGGCCCACGCTGCCGATGCCCGGTTCGGTGTACGTTGCGCCCGGAATGCGGTTGCGGTGAATCGGCGTGGTCGGCTTGCCGGCGATGGTCGCCACCGCCACCATGCCCTGCGCGGCCGCGACGTGGGCCAGCTGCGGAGTTCCGGCCACCACGTCGCCGATCGCATAAATGCCCGGCTCGGCCGTCTGCTGGAACTGGTTCACTTTAATGAAGCCGCGGTCGACTTCCACCTTCGTGTTCTCCAGCCCGATCTTCGCCGTATTCGGCGCGCGCCCCACGGCCACCAGCAGCTTTTCGGCCTCAACCTCTTCGACCTTGCCGTTCGCCAGCGTGACCTTCATCTTCACGCCCGTGGCCGTCTTCTGAATGTTCTCGCATTTGGCGCCGGTCTCCACGCGAATCTTCTGCTTCCTGAAGACGCGTTCCAGTTCCTTCGAAACCTCTTCGTCTTCCACCGGCACAATGCGCGGCATCATTTCGAAGACGCTGACTTCCGCGCCGAACCGCTTAAACATGGACGCGAATTCCACGCCCACCGCGCCCGCGCCGATAATGTTCAGCGACTTCGGCACGGCCTGCAGGTTCAGAATTTCAATATTCGTGAGGATCGAATCCGGATCCGGCGTGAGCCCCGGAATCATTCGCGCCACCGAACCGGTAGCGATCAGAATGTTCTTCGTCCCGAGCGTCTGCGTGCCCTTGTCGGTGGCCACTTCGACCACTCCGGCGCGCTTGATGGTCGCGTAGCCTTTGATCCACTCGACCTTGTTCTTCTTCATCAGAAACTCAACGCCTTTGGCGTGTTTCTGCACGATGCCGTTCTTCCGCTCAATGACTTTGGGGAACTGCAGCGTGGGCTTTTCGATGGTGATGCCTTCGTCGGAGGCGTGGTTCGCAAAGCTCCACATCTCGGCGGTATGCAGCAGAGCCTTCGTCGGAATGCAGCCCACATGCAGGCAGGTTCCGCCCAGCTTCGCGTCCTTTTCAATAATTGCGGTCTTCAGGCCGTACTGACCGGCGCGAACCGCCGCCGAATAACCGCCAGGGCCGCTGCCAATCACAATCAGATCGTAGGTCACGTAACTCCATTCTACACAGCGCGTCTCATCTAACATGGAAGCAGTGGCACCGCGCATCTCATTGGTTCTCTTGCTGTTCGCGGCGGCTTGTCCGGCTCAGACAACGCCGCGAAAACCGGCCGCAAAACCCCCCGTTCCGGCCGCCGAAACTGTTCCCGCGCCGGCGCCCGCTGCCTTGCCCACTTTCCTCATCGATTCGATTGCCGTGGAAGGCGCGCGGATTCACACGCCCGAAGACATCCTGCGCGCGGCCGGACTGAAGCAGGGAGAAAAAGGCGGCTCCGCCATCTTCGACGCCGCGCGCGACCGTCTGCTGGCCTCCGGCTATTTCGAAACCGTGGCCTATCGCTACAAGGCGTCGCCGAAGGGCGGCTTCGAGGTCGCCTTCGAAGTGCAGGAGTTCGCCGGGCTGTTTCCCGTCCGCCTGGAGGCGCTGCCGGTGACGACGGACGAAGCTGTGGCGATGCTGAAGTCGAAGGACCCTCTGTATGCGGCCGCCATGCCGGGCACCGAAGCCGCGGTGAAGCGGGCCGCCGCGCTCATCGAGGACTACATCCGATCGAAGCACCAGTTGGCGAGCGTGGCCGGCAGCGTAGTGACGGTGGCGCCGGGCAAATACGAAATTCAGTTCACGCCCGGCCGCGGCCTGCCCGCCGTGGCCGAGGTCAATTTCGAAGGCAGCCGCCTGATTTCGGCGACCGACCTGCGGAATGCCATTGCCGATGTCGCCTTCGGTCAGCCCTACACCGAAAGCGGATTCCGCGCGTTTCTCGAAAGCCAGGTTGCGCCACTCTACGAAGCGAAGGGGCATCTGCGCGTGACTTATCCGCGGATCGCCACCGAGCCTTCGTCGCGCGTCACGGGCCTCGACGTGAAGGTGGCCATCGATGAAGGCCCCGAGTACAAACTGACCCGCGTGGCTCTGGCCGGCGCCCCCGGCGACAGCGCACGCGTGCTGCGCGCCGCCAAAATCCCTGAGATGACCGTGGCCGACTTCGCCGCTGTGCGCGAGGCCGCCACGCGCGTTTCCGATTACCTGCGTTCGCGCGGCTACATCGATGTTCGCGTCACCACGGAAAAGAGGCTGGACGACGAGAAGCTCACCGCCGAGCTTTTCATCGTTGTTGAACCCGGCCCTGTCTACACGTTCGGTGTGCTTCACGTGAACGGTCTCGGGCTCGACGGTGAGGCGGCTATCCGCAAAATGTGGGGACTCGCCGCGGGCGATGTCTTTCCCGCCGACTATGCGACGTACTTCGCTTCGAAGGTGAAGGAAGAAAGCATGTTCGACAATCTCGGCGACGTGCTTGCCGTGAAACAGATTCGCAAGGGCACGCAGATTGTGGATGTCACCATCGACTTCAAGGGTGCCCCGTCCAAACCGCTGGCTCCGCGCCGGCCGCAGGGCGCCATCGACGGTCCGCACTGAGGGCCGCTTTTCGCGCGCCGGACCGCATCGTCAATGCCCCATCCGCGGGCGCGCGTTATTCACCACGACTTTGCGAACGCCCGCTACCATAGGGGAAATGCGCCAAATCTTTGTGACGTGTCCGTTTGTGACGTGTGCCTTTGTGACGTGTGCCTCGTTCGTGCTCGCCCTTCCGGCGTTCGGGCAACTGGTCGCGCCCAACGCGATTCCGAAAGGGCCCAACCCGCCGGTTGTTTTTCTCGATGGCTATCAGGCGACCTGTCCCGGCAGCTTCAACGGCACGTTCGGCAGCGCGGATAAGACGCTGCAGGCGGCCGCCATCGCGAGCGTGTTTTTCGACAACTGCACGGTAACGGTGGCCAGCGGGAAGCCGACGATCGAAGCTGTAGCCGGAGCGTTTGGAGCCTTTCTCGCCGGACTGCGGTACACGGACGGAACCGCGGTTGCGCAGGTCGACGTCGTAGTACACAGCATGGGCGGGCTCGTTGTCCGGACATGGCTCGCCGGCCAGTCCAGCGGTTTCCGTCTGAACCTGGCGGCGGTGCCGGCGGTTCGCAAGGCGGTGTTTCTGGCCACTCCCCACTTCGGCTCGTTCCTCGCACCTTTCGCCACCGCGGGCGTGATCAGTTCGGTGCTCGGCAACGACGCGCAGACGCTGGAGATGTCGCCGGGAAGCCAGTTCCTCCTCAGCCTCGCCACATGGAACGGCGGACTGGACGATCTTGCGGGCGTTGACGCGATCGCCATCGCGGGCAATGCGGGCAACGGTTTTGAAAGCGGCGGCGCTGCCGGCTTCGATGACGGCGTCGTCTCGCTCACCAGCGCGTCGCTCGGGTTCATCCGTCCTGGCCGCACGCGTGTGATTTCCGCCTGCCACATCAGCAATCCCGCGCTGAATCTTCTCTGCCCGCAGACGGCTCCGGCCATCGCGGATCTGTCCGGCGCTTCCTCGCCCGTGACGCAGATCGTAACGTCGTTCCTCACCGGAACCAACGCCTGGCAATCCATCGGGACGGCGATTGAAAATGTTTCGACGGTTGCCAGCGCCGGCGGACTGCTGCTGCAATTCGAGGACGCAAACGGCAAACCTGTTCCGGGTGCGTCGGCCAGCGTCACCACCGGCTCCGGCAGCGTCAGCCTCACGGCCGGTGCCGCAGCGCTGTATCGGGAATCGATTCCCGTTGCGCCGAATCTTCCGGTCGTCGCGAAGACGTCATCCGGCCCGGCGAACCTCAACATCAACCTCACCGCCGCGACTTCCACCGCGGTGATCAGCAAGCCCGGCCCGCTCGTTCATGGCGTGGTGCCGGCGGGCAGCGCCGTGTTTCCGTACGACGTTGCCGCGGGCGCGTACGTCGCAATCTATGGCAGTGGATTTGCCGCCGCGAATTCCACCGCGACGCTGCCGTACCCCACAACGCTGGGCGGCGTCACAGTCACGGTGGGCGGGCAGCCGGCCGCGCTCCAGTTCGTCAGCGCCGGTCAGCTCAACATCATCCTGCCGGTGCTGCCCAGCGGCCCCGCAACGCTGGTTGTCACGAATACCGCCGGTTCTTACACAACCACCACCGTCGTGGCCGCGGCCGTCCCCAGCATCTTCTCGCTGGATGGTTCCGGCACCGGCCCCGCTGCCGCCATCAACGCCGCAACGGGCAAGGTCATCGGCCCCGCTGCGCCGCTGAAGAACGGCTCCGATTACGTGGAACTCTTCCTCACCGGCCTCGGCGTCACCACGACGAAGAGCGGCCTCGATTACGCGGACGCTCCGGTCACTCTCACCATCGGCGGCGTCAATTGTCCGGTGACCTACGCGGGCCGCGTCCCCGGCGTGCCTGGGCTCGATCAGGTCAACTGCCAGGTGCCCGCCGGAATTTCCGGTTCCGCCGTGCCCGCCATCGTCACCGCCGCCGGCCGGGCTTCCAATACCGTCACGCTCGCCATACAATAAGCGCGATGCCGACTGCGTTCCTCGCCGACCCCGTCTCGAAGCTGCACGACACCGGCCCCGGGCATCCGGAATCTCCGGCGCGCTTCGACGCGGCGCTTCAGGGACTCGGCAATCTGAAGCTCACCGACGCCGGCGCGCGTTCGGCGACCGACGACGAACTGGCGCTGTGCCACTCGCGCCCCTACATCGCGCTGGCCCGTCATGATGTGGAGATCGGCCGGGCGACGCTTTCCACCGGCGACACCGATCTTTCGCCGTCTTCGTTTAAAGTTGCGCTGCGCGCCGCCGGAACGTGTCTTGCGGCGATCGATCTCGTGATGGAGAAGAAGGCTCGCAACGCGTTCTGCATCGTGCGGCCGCCGGGACATCATGCCTCGGCGGCGCGCGGCATGGGCTTTTGCCTGTTCAACAACATCGCCATTGCGGCGCGTTATGCGCAGGCACGCTTTGGTGTGGAGCGCGTGGCGATTGCCGATTGGGATGTCCACCATGGCAACGGCACCCAGGATATCTTCTACGCCGATCCTTCGGTGTTCTTCTTCAGCACGCACCAGTCGCCCTGGTATCCCGGCACCGGCAGCGCGGATGAGACGGGCGAGGGCCGCGCGAAAGGCCAGACCCTCAATGCGCCGTTTCCCTCGGGCGCGGGGCGCGAGCAGATTCTTGCGGCGTTTCGCGATCGCTGGATGCCGCGCATGGACGAGTTTCGGCCGGATCTGGTAATGATCTCCGCCGGCTTCGATTCGCGGTTGGGCGATCCGCTGGGGCAGTTTCGTTTGTCGGATGCAGACTTCACCGAACTCACCACTCTGGTGATGGAAGTGGCCGATAAGCACGCTGCCGGACGCGTGGTCTCGGTGCTCGAAGGCGGGTACAACCTCGACGGGCTGACGCGGGCCGTGCATGCTCACGCGAATGCGCTGAGCCGTATATGAAGCGAATTTCCACGAAGAACACCTTTTTCCTGAAGAAGGTGTTTCCCCTGATCTGGCTCGGCCTGGTTTCGTTCGCCATTCTGCGCGGGCCGAAACAGGGGGCGCGGACGATCGCACCGCTCGTGCTGATCCTGCCGCTGGGCATTCTCTTCCTCGTGATGAGGCGATTCGTGTGGGATCTGGCCGACGAGGTTTACGATTGCGGCGACTACCTGCTCGTCAAGAAGAGCGGCGAGGAGGACCGCGTCGATTTTTCCAACATCATGAATGTGAGCACCACCATGATGGTGAATCCGCCCTGCATCACGCTGACGCTGGTGAATGCGGGCCGGTTCGGAAGAGAGGTCGTGTTCTCGCCCGTGCGGCGGTTCAATCTGAACCCGTTCGCGAAGGATGAGGTCGCCGCTGACCTGATGACGCGCGCCTACGACGCGCGTGTGCGCCGCTGAGCCCCGCGCTTATAGCGCATTGAGCCACGACGAGATCCGCCGCGCCGTGGAATAGCAGGCCCACGCCACCGTGTTCACCAGATCTCTGTCGCCGGGTTGCCGCCGCCGGAAGGCCGCTACCAGTTCCGCGTCCACCTGATAGGGCGCAATCGCGGCAAGCAGCGCGAGCCGGCCGGCGGGCTGAAGCGACGCGTCGAGCGGTTCGACCGCAGCTTCGAGCCACGCGCGGCCCAGCCCGGGGGCCTCGCCCCGCCACTGTGCCAGATACCGCAGAATCACGTCGCGCACTGCGGGATCCACGCTCTCTTCGCCCGCTGCCTCCGCCGTCGCCGCAAAGCGCTGGAATCCGCCGGCGATGTTGGCGTCGCCACGCGCCCAGCTGAACTCCGGCGGGAGCCTGCCGGCAGGAGGAATCAGGAATTGTCCAGGCTGCGGATTCTGCGCGGCAAGCCGCGGCCGCAGGATTTTCCCCGACAGCGCGATGAGCTTTTCCTTCAGCGGACCCTGTCCTTTGAGCGGGACCGGCGAGGCATCGAGAAAGACATTGACGACGCGATTCAGATAGTGGAAGCCCACCGCGATGCCTATGATGGCGGGCGCCTCGGCTCGCGTAAACGGTGGCGCCGCGAGGATGCCGGCATCCGGCGAAAGCGTTGCGGCGGCCCACTGCGCGATGGCCTCCATTTTCGGGTCGGGAAGCGATTCGCCGCGCCAGACCGCGCGCGCCAGATCCGATTCGCCGAAGCTGTGCAGCATCGAGGTATGGATGTCGTAGCAGTACGGGCACGCATTCATCCGCGAAATCACGGCCGAGACGACCTCACGCAGCGGCCGTCCCTCGCGTCCCGCCGCCACGCATTCGCGCGCGCCGCTCCATACGCCGGCCATCAGCTCGGGATTCACCATGTGCAGGGTGAGCGGCGGGCCGATGACGAAATCGGCATCCATCTGCCCGAGCAGCGCGCGCACCAGCGTGCCGGCGCGCGAGAAGTCCTGCCGCGCCAGATAACGGATCTGCAGCGGGGCGACTTTTTCAAAGAGGATACGGTCGATGAGCCGCACGTCCGTATTATGCCGCTGTGCGACTACTGTTGCTGCTGTTGTTGTTGCTGCTGATGCTGGTGCATCTGCTCGGGCTCTTCGTCGACGCGCGGGGGCGGGGCAGCGGCGGTCTCCTGCAGCAGTTCCGCTCCTTCGTCATCGACGGCCGGCCGCACCAGGACGTCGACCGACAGGCTCTGTCCGGCGTGGCCTTTGTAGACGCCGCGCACCGGCGCAACGTCGCCGTAGTCGCGCCCCCAGGCAATGTGGATGTGACGCTCGCGCACGAATTCGCCCACCGTGGGGTCGAGGCCGATCCAGCCTTCGCCGGGAATGAAGGCCTGCACCCATGCGTGCGACGCCTGGCCGCCGATGACGCGTTCCATGGCCGACTGCGCATCCATGGCGGCGCGCGGAATCAGGTAGCCGGAAACGTAGCGGCCGGGAATGCCGCGGCGGCGGAGCAGCGCGAGCAGCAGGTGCGAGAAATCCTGACAGACGCCGGCGCGCGTGGACAAGGCATCTTCAACAGAAGAGTGGACGTGCGTGGCGCCGGGCTTGTAAGTAAAGTTTTCGTGGATCAGCCGCGCGGCCGCTTCGGCAAAGCCGCGCACAGTGCCGTCGCATTTGGCCTTTGCGGCTTCGGCCAGTTCGTCGAGAGCGGGCAGCAGCGGGCAGTAGCGGGTGGCGCAGAGCCAGTCGAAGTGCTCGTCCATCAGCGCCTCGCGCGTATGGTCGAAGTCGATGAGCGTGGCCGGCACGATGGGCTGCCACTCGGGCGGATGCACCAGCACGACGGTTTCCGACTCTACCCGAAGAGCGCGGTGTTCGGGCAGGATGTGAAAGCGGTGAACCCAGTTGCCGAAGAAGTCCTGATGGGCCGCGGGCCGCGAAAACGGATGCGTCGTGATGCGAAACGAAAGGCAGCTCTGCGTTTCGTCGTGACGCGGGCGCAGGCGCAGTTCGTTGTAGCTCTCGGAAACGGGGCCGTCGTAGGCGAAGACCGTTACATGAGCGAGCTTATATCGGTTCAGTTCCGGCATGGGCTGTGGTGGCTCTCTCCCGTGATCAGGATGCGACCGCGTAGTGGAAGTATTCGCGCGTGATCTGCTCGCCGACTGTGCGGCAGGTCAGCTGCAGTTCGGTCAGGAAGTTGTGCAGCCCCTGATCGAAGATCTCTTCAATGTTGTCGTACGTCAGGCGCTCATGCGCCTTGCCGGTGAGGCGCTCGGCTTCATTGGCATAGGTGCCGGGCACCGAGCCGCTGATCGCATAGAGCGAACTCTGCAGCGCGCTGATGTTAAAGCGGACCGAGCGCGGATGGCGGGCGTCGAGCAGCAGCAGTTCGGCCACCTTCATCGGCTCGATCTGGCTGTACTGGCGTTTATAGAATTCGTAGGCCGCGACGGACTTCAGCACCGCCATCCAGGAGTGGCTGCGGGCTTCGGTCAGAATGGTGGAGCCTTCCACCAGCTGGTGGTAATGAACGTCGAGCAGCCGGGCGGTCATTTCGGCGCGTTCCAGCACGCAGCCCGACTGCACGAAGTGCCAGCCCTCGTCGCGCGGCAGCGTGGCATCGCAGACGCCGTGAAAGCGGTGGCCGCCGCGGCGGATGACTTCGCAGAAGCGGGACAGGCCGCCGCCATCGTCACGCAACCGGATGATCTTGTGATAGAGCGTGTTGATGTCTTCCCAGAGTTCGCGCGAGATGCGGTCGCGAATGGTGCGGGCGTTTTCGCGCGCCAGCATGATGCACTGGAAGATCGAGTTGGGATTCTCTTCCGAGTAGCCGAGGAAGTCAAAGGCCGTGTTGGCGCTGGCTTCCTCATACGTCTTATAGAAGCGCGAGCGTTCGCCGGTGATGGCGATCAGCGGATCCCAGCGGAGCTTGTAGGTATCCGGCGGCTGCTCCAGCAGCATGTGGTAGTTGACGTCCAGGATGCGCGCGGTGTTGTCGGCGCGCTCCATGTAACGGCCGATCCAGAAGAGCGAATCGGCGATGCGGGAAAGCATCATAAGTCACCTCGCATTGCTCCGGCCGCTTTCATTACACGTCACCTCGCAGAACCCAGGTGTCTTTGCTGCCGCCGCCCTGGGAGGAATTGACTACCAGCGATCCCCGCTGCAGCGCGACGCGCGTGAGGCCGCCGGGCACGATGGTGACCTTTTCGCCGTCGTACAGGCAGTAGGGCCGAAGATCGACGTGGCGCGCGCTCATGGTGCCGGTGGACGGGTCGAACGAGGGCACACGCGAGAGCGGAATCACCGGCTGCGCGATGTAGTTGCGCGGGTCGGCGATGAGGCGTTCGCGGAAATCGGCGATCGTTTTCTTGTCCGACGACGGGCCCATCAGCATGCCGTAGCCGCCGGATTCGCCCACCGCTTTCACCACCAGTTCGGGCAGGTGTTCGAGCACATAGGAAAGATGATCGGGCCGCGAGCAAAGGTACGTGTCGACGTTGTGCAGGATGGGATCTTCACCGAGATAGTACTTAATGAAGTCCGGCACGTAGGCGTAGATGGCTTTGTCGTCGGCGACGCCGGTTCCGATGGCGTTGGCCAGGGCGATGTTGCCGGCGCGGTAGGCGTTCATCAGGCCGGGCACGCCGACCAGCGAATCGCTGCGGAAGGCGAGGGGATCGAGGAAGTCGTCATCCACGCGGCGGTAGATGACGTCGACGCGCGTGAGGCCGTGAATGGTCTTCATGAAGACCACGTCGTCGACCACCACAAGGTCGCGGCCTTCCACGAGTTCGATGCCCATTTCCTGCGCGAGGAAGCAGTGTTCGAAGTATGCGCTGTTGTAAAGACCGGGCGTCAGCAGCACGATGTTCGGGCGCTCGCCGGAGCGCGGCGACAGGCTGCGCAGAATCTGCACCAGTTCGGCCGGGTAATGATCCACCGGCATGACTTCGCAGACCTCAAACGCCTGGGCGAAGGTGCGGCGCATGACGAGCCGGTTTTCCAGAACGTAGGAGATGCCGCTTGGCGACCGCGCGTTGTCTTCAAGAACCAGATACTGGCCCGTGGAGGAGTCGCGCACCAGATCGATGCCCGCAATGTGGACGTAAATGCCGCGCGGCACCGAGAGCCCCACCATTTCGCGCCGGAAATGCTTGCACGAATAGACCAGGTGACGGGGAATGATGCCGTCTTTGAGGATGCGCTGCGGGCCGTAGATGTCCTGCAGGTAGTAGTTCAGCGCCATGACGCGCTGCGCGAGGCCACGCTCGATGGTGTCCCATTCGGACCTCGGGATAATACGGGGAACCAGATCGAACGGGAAGAGCCGTTCGGTGCCGCGCCCATCGGCATACACCGTGAAGGTGATGCCCTGCACGAGGTAGGAAAGATCCGCCAGTTTGCGCCGCTCCTCGAAGGTTTCGAGGGGCATGGAGGCGAGCTGTTCATACATCGCCGCCGCGCAGGGACGAGGTTTTCCGTCCGGCGCAATCAGTTCGTCATAAAACGTGCCGGGGTCGTAACCTTCAAACAGAAGCCGGTTGGATGGGTGAGCGGAGGCAGCCGATGACATAAGAGATCTCTTAAAATTCGGCCTCTCGAGCGGACAAGGGTCGCTGCCGTTTCTTTCCCCGTATTGTAACCGACCGTTATTGGTGAACCGCTTCCAGCATGCGCCATTCGCGTTCCTGAAACTCGCCGGCAATGCGGAGACCGGCGGCGGTGAGTGCGGTGGTGACGAGCGGGATGTCGGCGGCCTCGAAGCCGCTGAGTATTGCGCGGCCCGCCGGTTTGAGGATGCGGGCCCATTCGGGCGCAAGGTCGGCAATCCAGGCGGGGCTGATGTTGGCGGCGATGAGATCGGCCGAGGCCGGGGGCAGATCGCCCGCCGAGGCGACGGTCACCTGAATGTTCAGGCCGGCGCGTTCGAAGTTTTCGCGGGCGACGTCGACGGCTTCGGGATCGTTATCGCAGGCGACGACCGAACCGGCGCCCAGCTTGATGGCCGCTTCGGCGAGGATGCCGGAACCGGTGCCGACATCGGCCACGGCCATGCCGGGGCGGAGATTGCGTTCGATGGCCTCGAGGCAGAGCCGGGTGGTTTCATGAGCGCCGGTGCCGAAGGCGAGTCCGGCGTTGACTTCGATGCGGATGCGGCCTTCGGGCGTGGGGTCGCCGCGCCATTCGGGGCAGACGAAGATGCGCTCGCCGATGAGCATGGGCTGCAGATGCTCGCGCGCGAAGGCGACCCAGTCGCGGTTATCGGCGGGCGTGGGCGTGCCGCCGAAGCGGGCGAGAATTTCGGCCTCGCTGGCATCCTGAAAGAAGGCGCGGAGCGTGGCGGTGGTGTCGGTGTCGGCCAGTTCGATGACGCCGGTGGAGCCGGCTTCGAACAGATCGGCGATCAGAATATCTTTTTCGGGTTGCCCGCAGTTAAGGTCGATTGAGAACATAGAGAGTTATATGAAACTTCAGGGCATGTACGCGGCGGCTGCAACGCCATTTGACCACAGCGGCCAGGTATGGCGGGTAAAAGTCCAGCATAACTTCGACAAGTGGAGCCGGACGTCGCTGGCCGGTTTCGTGGTGGGAACGCTGGCGGGCGAAGGGCCGCTGCTGGAGCCGGACGAGAAGATCGAGCTGCTGCGGGTGGCGCGGGAAGCGACGCCGGCCGAGCGCACGATGATTCTCGATGTTTCCTGCGACGGCGTTCACGTGGCCGGTAAGCTGGCGCGCCGGGCGGCCGAGGCGGGAGCCGACGCCGTGGTGTGCGTGGTGCCGCACGAATACCGCAACATGATGTCGGGCCCGGAGACGCAGGCGCTGTTCTACCGCGCGCTGGCGGACCAGTCGCCGGTGCCGGTGATTCTGCACAATGCGCCGCTGATTACGAGCGTGGATCTGGGCGCGGAAACGGTGGCGGAGTTGTCGCAGCATCCGAATATTGCGGGCATCATTGAGGCGGGCTGGTCGGCGACGCGGGTGACGCATCTGCGGTCGCTGGTGCGGAAGGAGTTCGCGGTGCTGGCCGGGCTGGAGAGCCAGGTGTGGGAGTCGCTGAAAGCCGGGGCGAGCGGGGCGGTGCTGCCGTTTGCGAGCGCGGCGCCGTATGCGACGATCGCCGTCTGGGAGGCCTTCCGGACGCGCGAGGAGGAAGCGGGCGTGGACTGGCAGGCGCGGATTACGCATCCCGGCAGTCTGGTGACCGATGTTTACGGGGTGGCAGGGCTGAAGTACGCGATGGATCTGAACGGCTACTACGGGGGCCCGCCACGGCTGCCGTTTGTGCCGGTTTCGGCGGATGCGCGGCGGGAAATCGAAGAGGCGTTTCGCGATCTGAAGGGGTAGGGCGCGGGCTGGGCGTTGTTTTCGCACG
>CAIKMJ010000038.1 GCA_903828455.1 uncultured Acidobacteriia bacterium
CAGAATCACTTCCACCAGATCTTCCAGCGTTGCCAGTCCCGCCGTATTGCCGTACTCATCCACCACAATCACCATGTGCGCGTTCTCCTGCTGCATCTCCCGCAGCAGATCGCTCACCGGCTTCGTCTCCGGCACATAACGCACCGGCCGCATCAGCTCCCGCACTTTGCGCACGGCCCGCTGGCTCTCGGCCACTTCGAACATATCGCGCACATGCACGAACCCGATCACGTCGTCGATCGAAGCCTGCCACACCGGAATCCGCGAATACTGTTCCGTCACCACCAGCTGATGCAGCGCCTGCAGCGTCTGGTCTGCCTGAATGGTCACCATGTTCGGCCGCGCCGTCATCACTTCGCGCACCACTTTATCGCCGAACTCCACTACCGACTGGATCAGCTTCCGGTCGTCTTCCTCAATCAGCCCTTCTTCCGTGCCCGCCGAAATCAGCGCGTCGATATTCTCCGCCGGCGTCGAATCTTCGTCCGTCTTCTCGGCTCCCGCAATATCGGCCAGCGAGTGCAGGAAGCTCAGCCCCAGCACCAGCGGACGCATCAGCAGCACCGCGCCCAGCAGCGCCGGCATCAGCGGCGTCACCCAGTGGCCCGTTGTCCGCCGGTACAGCAGCTGCGGTATCATCCACGCCGCCAGCACCGTCAGCAGCCACGCCGCCCCCGCGCTTTCCAGCAGCGTGACCCAGGTCGTCGCCGCCCCGTCATTCACCTGCGCCACCGCGACGATCGCCAGCAGCACCAGGCACAGGTCCTTCCACAGCGCGAACGTCAGCGCGCCTTCTTCCGAACGCACCTTCAGCCGCGTTTCCAGCTCCGCCTTGAAATACTGCAGCGAAGGCAGATCGCGCGCCCGCAGCCGCATGCCTTCCAGATACAGCGTCTCGATGGTGGTGAACAGTGCCAGCGCCGCCATCAGTACAACGATGGCGACTATTTCCACTCGCCGGCCCTCGCAATCAGCCCCGTCGCCAGCCCCAGCTTCTTCCGCCAGCGCTGTTCGGCCCGCCGCATTTCGCCGTCATCGCTCTCGTGATCGTATCCCGTCAGATGCAAAACTCCGTGCAGCAGCAGGATCCGGATCTCTTCTTCCACCGCGTGCCCGAACTCACGCGCCTGCGCCCGCGCCTTCTGCAGCGAAATCGCAATATCGCCGAGCCGCTCGCCCCCGTCCGGCGAAACGTCATTCCATGGAAACGACAACACGTCCGTCGTCCCCGCCTTGCCGCGAAACTGCTCGTTGAGCGACGCCATCTCCGTGTCGTTCGTGATCCGGCAGTGAAACTCGCGCCCTCGCGCCACGCGCTTCAGCAGCACGCCCGCGAACTCCTCGAGGCCCGCCAGGTCCACACCGGCCGGCTTCCGCCGCCACGTGATCAGTGGTTCTTGTTCCATCACGGGCCGCTCAGGCCTGCGCCGGTGCCCCGGCCGGAACTTCCGTCGCCATCACGATCGGCGCCGCAACTGCCGCCTGCGAACCTTCGGTCTGTGGCACCGGTTCCACCGCGGCCTCCACCGGAATCGCGCCCGAAAGCCGCAGCGAAAGCTGCTTGCCCGCAATCCCTTCGTTGTACTTCTCGTACGCGCGCACAATCCGCTGCACCAGGCTGTGCCGCACCACGTCCCGCTCGTCGAACTGCACGAACGAAATCCCTTCCACTCCCCGCAGAATCTCCGCCGCGTCCAGCAGGCCCGACTTCCTCCCCGCCGGCAGATCGATCTGCGTCAGGTCCCCCGTCACCACCATCTTCGAATTGAAGCCCTGCCGCGTCAGCACCATCTTCATCTGTTCCGACGTGCTGTTCTGCGCCTCGTCCAGAATAATGAAGCTGTCATTCAGCGTCCGCCCGCGCATAAACGCCAGCGGAGCCACTTCAATCGACGCCCTCTCCAGCAGCTTCTCCACTTTGTCGGACTCCAGCATGTCGTACAGCGCATCATAGAGCGGCCGCAGATACGGATCGATCTTCTCCTGCAAACTGCCCGGCAGGAACCCGAGCCGCTCGCCCGCCTCCACCGCCGGCCGCGTCAGAATAATGCGGCTGACTTTCTTCGTAATCAGCGCCTGCACCGCCATCGCCACCGCCAGATACGTCTTGCCCGTGCCCGCCGGCCCGATTCCGAACACCAGATCGTTGCGCTCAATCGCTTCCAGATACCGCCGCTGCGTCACCGTCTTCGGCGCCAGCGTCTTCTTGCCGAAGCTCCTCTGCCGCCCGCTGTTGAACAGGCTGCGCAGCGTCACTTCCGGATCCGCCGTCACCACCCGCAGCAGACTGTTCAGGTCGCCGTTCTTAAACACCGCTCCCTCGCGCACCAGCGCAAAGTAATCCTGCACAATCCCCTCGGCGCGCGATACCGCCTCCGGTTCGCCCTCGATCTCCAGCGCATCGCTGTTGAGCGCCGTATGGACCTGCAGACCCGTCTCCAGCAGACGCAGATTTTCATCCCGTGTGCCGAACAGATTCTCAATACCGCGGCTGACCAGAACTGTCGTTTTCATGGTTGTTTAGACGAAACCTCCTTGGCGCAATACAGCATCAGGCGTTTTGAAAAAACAGATTTTGCACAGACATGGGGAAACAAAGGAAGGAACTGCGGCGAAGCTGGCGCAAATGCGCGAGGAAGGACAATGCCATCCAAGCGTGAGTATAGCAGGGATCGCCCCGCTTTTCCCCGAGAATTCCCGCCCGCCCCCGCACTACTTCTCTCCCATGCCCCTCTTCAAAACCCGCAGCGCCGCCGTCTTCGGCATCGACGCCCACCTCGTTGACGTCGAAGTCGACCTCTTCCGCTCCGGCATGGCCCGCGACTTCATGCTCGTCGGCATGCCCGACACCGCCGTCCGCGAATCCCGCGAGCGCATCAAATCCGCCCTCATGAACTCCGGCTACGGCTACCCCAACCAGGCCGTCACCGTCAACCTCGCCCCCGCCCACGTCCGCAAGGAAGGCGCCGGCTTCGACCTCCCCATGGCCCTCGCCATCCTCGGCGCCATGGGCACCGTCCCCGCCTTCGACGCCCACCTCTCCGTCGGCGAACTCTCCCTCGATGGCGCCATCCGCCCCGTCCGCGGCGCCCTCTCCGTCGCCGTCTGCGCCCGCGACCGCCAGATCCAAACCCTCATCCTCCCCGCCGAAAACGCCGCCGAAGCCGCCGTCGTCGAAGGCATCCGCGTCTTCGGCGTCCGTCACCTCGCCGAAGTCGTCGAGCTTCTCTCCAACCCCGCCCTCTTCACTCCCGCCACCCCCGTCCCGCCCCCGGCCCTGCCCGCCGACCCCGCCTCCGTCCTCCCCGACTTCCGCGACGTCCGCGGCCAAACCACCGCCAAACGCGCCCTCCAGGTCGCCGCCGCTGGAGCCCACAACGTCCTCATGATCGGCCCGCCCGGCTCCGGCAAAACCATGCTCGCCCGCCGCCTCGCCGGCATCCTCCCGCCTCTTTCTTTTGAGGAAGCCATCGAAACCACCCGCATCCACAGCATCGCCGGCATGCTCCCGCCCGGCGCCGGACTCCTCACCTCCCGCCCCTTCCGCGCCCCGCACCACACCATCTCCGATGCCGGCCTGCTCGGCGGCGGCGCCAGCTCCCCCCGCCCCGGCGAAGTCTCCCTCGCCCACCACGGCCTGCTCTTTCTCGATGAATTCCCCGAATTCCCCCGCAACGTCCTCGAAATCCTCCGCCAGCCGCTCGAAGACCGTACCGTCACCATCGCCCGCTCCAGCATGACGCTCACCTTCCCCGCCGCCTTCATGCTCGTCGCCGCCATGAACCCTTGCCCCTGCGGCTTCCACGGCGATTCCACCCGCGAGTGCCGCTGCACCCCCGCCATCATCCAGCGCTATTTAGGAAAAATCTCCGGCCCGCTCCTCGACCGCATCGATATTCAGATCGAAGTCCCCGCCGTCCCCTTCCGCGAACTCCGCGCCCACGAAGCCACCGAATCCTCCGCCGACATGCGCGCCCGCATCTCCCGCGCCCGCGACCTCCAGCTCTCCCGCGGCACCGTCAACGCCCGCATGCCCTCCGCCTCCGTCCGCAAACTCTGTGCCCTCGACGATTCCGGCGAACGCACCCTCGAACTCGCCATGCGCCGCATGTCCCTCTCCGCCCGCGCCCACGACCGCATCCTCAAAGTCGCCCGCACCGTCGCCGACCTCGACCGCTCCGAATCCGTCACCGCCAAACACGTCGCCGAAGCCATCCAGTACCGCAGCCTCGACCGCAACTACTGGAATTAAAATCCGCCCCCCTACTGCCCCAGATACCCCGTCCTCGCCCGCACCTTCACCCCCGGCCACTTCTTCGCCGCCTCTTCCGTCAGCCCCGCCTGCACCTTCCGCTCCCCGCTCGCTCCCCCGTCCGCCGGCGAATAATACAGCGTGTACCCGCTCCGCAAATAATGCACCGACTGCTGGAACGCCTCCCCCGGCACCCCCGCCGTAATCACCGCCCCGCCCGTCGCGTCCACCAGCGCATTCCCGCCCGCTTCCATCCGCGTCGCGCCCCCGCCCGCCACCACCAGTTCGCTCAGCACCGCATTCTGTCCCCACAACTGCCGCACCGCCGCCGTCACTCCCGCATTCGCCGCCGCGCCTCCCGGTTTATCGGTGATCACCAGCACCGCCCGCTTCCGATGCGTCGCCGGCTCCCCGCGGAACCGCTCCGCCGCATCCTCCGCCGGCCTCTCCACCTGCGACCCTCCCGCGAACCTCTGCGTCAGCACCCGCAGCAGAATCGCCTCGTTCACCTCCTCCAGATTCTCCGTGAACCGCTGCACCTCCTGCGCCCGCGTGTTGTAAATCATCACCGCCACCCGGTCGCCCTTGCGCAGTTCATGGAACCCCAGTTCCACCGCCCGCACAATCTCGTGAACCTTGCCCTTCATGCTCCCCGCCATATCGAACAGCAGAATCAGATCCAGCGGCTCCACCTCGAAGCTGAACCCCGTCAGCGTCACCGCCTGCCCCTGATCCAGCACCCGGAAATCGTCCCGGCTCAGCCCCGCCACCACGCGACCCGCCGCATCCACCGCCTCCGCGTCCACGCGCACCAGCGACACTCCCGCCCGGAACGTCGCATCCTGCGCCGCAACGGCCGTCGCCCCCAGCGCAGCCAGCAAAACCACCTTCGCGAATCTCATCGCCTTCATCATAGGCACGCAACGCTTCGCGCGCAAAAAAAAGGGCGACGGCGGATCTCTCCACCATCGCCCCTCCCTTTTCAGGGATCCTGCTCCCGGCTTACTTTTCGGGACTTACTTTACTGGACTTGCTTTACTCAACTTGCTTTACTCACCTTACTTCGCGCGAATCACTTCACGGACACTTCGAGCTTCGAACCCAGCGTTTCCGTCCGCTGCTTCGCTCTGCCGTAATCCACGAATTCGCTGATCATCGCCGATAAATCCGACGCATAATCCGCGTTCGCTTCCAGATAGTCCTTGTACTCAGCCGGCGTATGCTTCACTTCGTGGTTCACGTGCTCGATGACCGCCATCGTGTAGCCGGTCAGTTCATCGATATACGGGGTCATCCGGTCGATGGCCGTCTTCTGCCACGGTGCCGCTGTGCCTTCCGCGGCCTTCATCTTCGTCACCTGCTTCGCCAGCGCATTGACGCGGTCCTTGATCTGGTTGATCGCGATGGCGTGGCTTTGCCAGCTCGTGTCCATCCGCGTAAAGCTCTCCATCGTTTCAGCGTCTTCCTTCAGCTGAAACGCCATCGTTTTGGCGTCCGACAGCATCTTGTTGATCTGCTCGGAATCCGCCGCTTCGGCTGCCCGAACGGGAGACGAAGTGATCAGGAAACCTGCAAACAGGAGCGCCGGAGTGCCAATCCAAAACATCGACTTGTGCTTCCTCATTGCGTCCTTCCTTTCTTCTCCGAGGACGCAATAACCCAAGCACGCGGCGTTCCAATCCCGGCGCGGCCCTTCCAGCGCGCAATTGCCCTGCAATGCGCCCCGCCACCCAAAACTGTCGCTCCAGGCTGTGCCGCTTCACTCAGGCGGAAGCGCGCGCCCTTCGGAACCCGCCCCGCCGCCGGGGCCGGATACGAATGTTAGTTAATCGCGAAACAGTAGAAAAGGCCCGAGCCCCCGGCGCTCTCCAGCGCCTCCTGGCTGCAACCCTTTGTGGCGTTCGACGAATTCCACGACGAGCCATTGCCAATCCGGTCCGAATGCCCCACCTGCGCCGAACCGGTCGAACTGCTGGTCCAGTTGTTGCACGTATGGTCGGCCTTGTCCGTGTACGCGCGCCCGTCCCAGTTCGAGCCCGTCAGAATCTCGTGCTGCACCGGCGCCGGATCGCCAATCCCGTGAATCACTTCTCCATGCTCGTTGCGGGCCGACAGTTTGAACAGATTGCTGCCGCGCTGCGCCTGCACGAGCGTGTCTCCGTGCAGTTCGGCCAGGTCCGCCGAAATAATCGCATTCTGCGGCGCCCCCAGCTGCGCGAAAGACCAGTTGAACCACGGCCCCTTGCCGATCCGGTCGCGCGCATTCACCGCCGGCTGTCCCGGCCGCGCCTGCGTGCTCAGATACGCGTGCCACGTGTGGGCGCCCGCGCCCACCGCCGCCGCCAGCCTCTGGCAATGCGCGTCCGCGCCCGCCAGTCCGCCCAGGTTGCCGCCCTTACCCATCCCGACGCTCGTAACGAAAAACGTCATGCGCGCCTGCGTCGGCGTCGGGCTCCCCGGCGATGGCGTCACGCCCTGCGTATTCGCCGGCGTCTGTTGACCCGGCAGCGGACAAGCGGCCAGCATCAGGGCACAAAGAACAAAAACGTGAGTACGTGGCTTGGTCATGCGGTTCTCCGCCATCCTAGTTCACCTCGAAACAATAAAACATGCCGATCCCGTGGCTCTTCGGCAGGTCCGCCTGGGCGCAGCCGCGCGTTCCGTGCGCCGAATTCCAGGAACCGCTCCCGCCGCCATTGCGATCGGGAAATCCGATCTGCGCGTTCGGCCTTCCGTCGTTCGCATTCAGCCGGCCGTTTGCTACTTCCTGTGCCGGCGTCGCGGTGCTGGTCCAGTTGTCGCAGGTGTGGTCGAGCCCGTCGGTGAAAGCCGTGCCATCCGGTTGCGTGCCGGTCAGCATTTCGTGGCGCGTCGAAAACCGCGTCGTCTTCGCGTACTCCCAGTCGCTGTCGCGCGGATCGGAATAATCATACAGGCCCGGCACAATCTGGCCCTTTTCCGTCAACCCCGTGAGCTTGTTCAGATTGTTCCCCTGATGCGCCAGTTCCATCGTGTCGCCGTGCAGATGCGCCAGATCCTGCGCGATCATCTCGCCTCGGTAGTTGTACCAGGGGCCCTTGCCGATGCGGTCGCGCGCGTTCACCGCCGCTTGTCCCGGCCGCTCCTGCGTGCTCAGATAAGCGTGCCACGTGTGATCCCCGGCGCCGGCCGCCGTCGCCAGCTTCTGGCAATGCGCGTCAGCCCCGGCCAGTCCGCCCAGATTCCCGCCGTTGCCGATCGGCTCGCTCGTCACAAAGAAACTCATCTTTGGAGAAGGCTTCTCGCCCCGCGGATATTCTCCAGGCCTCTGGACCTGCGCCTGCGACAGCCCGCACGCCAGCGAAACGCCGAATCCCAGCAGCATCGCCGAGGTTCTCATCTTACTCGCCAAGGTTTTCACTTTACTCATGGATAGCTCCCAATGCGAGGGCAGGATAACACACGCGCCGCTGCACAACAACGTCGTTCCCTGCTTCAGCCGGACAGCCCGACCAACGCCTCGCCGCGGGAGAATCACAAGCCTCCGAAATTTATATTCCCCGCGCCATCAACGGTTTCGATCCCGCCCGCCGCCCCATCCCCCTCCGCTGCTGCTATAGCTGGGGCGCATGGCTACTCCAAAACAACACACAGCCAACCAGGCGAATGCAAACCGGGCGAATTCAAACCGGGCGAATTCACAAAAGAGCACCGGCCCGCGCACCGCGGCCGGCAAACGCACCGCAAGTCTCAACGCGTATAAGCACGGCCTGACCGGCCAGGTCGTCCTGCGCACGCCCGAAGAGCAGGCAGCTTACGCAGCTCTCGAGTCCGC
>CAIKMJ010000039.1 GCA_903828455.1 uncultured Acidobacteriia bacterium
AACACCATCGACGAACTCAGCCTGCTGCTGCACAAGAAGCTGCGCGTCAAGGTCGCCACGCCGTCGCAGATCTCCGACCTGCTGAAGAAGACCGAACAGTCGCAGCGCGTTCTCGAAGAGGTCACCGAAGGCTTCGCGCTCGATGTGGTTGGCGATGAAGACAATCCCGACGAAACGCTCTCCATCGACCGGCTCGCCGCGGTAGACAGCGACATCGCGCCGGTCATCAAGCTGGTCGATACCACCATCTTCAACGCGCTCGAACGCCGTGCGTCGGACATCCACATCGAATCGCGCGATCAGGAAGTGGTCATCAAGTACCGGATCGACGGCGTCCTGCATTACGCTATGCCGCCCATTGCGCGCGACTGGCACTCCACCATCATTTCGCGCATCAAGATCATGAGCGAGCTCGATATCGCCGAGCGCCGCGTCCCGCAGGACGGCCGTTTCCGCGTGCGCTACAAAAACCGGCTCATCGATTTCCGCGTCTCGATCATGCCGACCATCTACGGCGAAGACGCCGTTCTGCGCGTGCTCGATAAAGAGTCGATGAGCGAAAAGTTCGCCAAGCTCTCGCTCGACGTGGTGGGCTTCAGCGAATCCGATCTCACCAAGTTCCGCCGCTACATCGCCGAACCCTACGGGATGGTGCTGGTGACCGGCCCCACCGGCTCCGGCAAGACCACCACGCTCTACGCCGCGCTGAGCGAGATCAAGAACGACGAAGACAAGATCATCACCATCGAAGACCCGGTGGAGTATCAGCTGAAGGGCATCACGCAGATTCCGGTGAACGAGAAGAAGGGCCTGACGTTTGCGCGCGGTCTGCGGTCGATTCTGCGGCACGATCCGGACAAGATCATGGTTGGCGAAATCCGCGATCAGGAGACGGCGCAGATCGCCATCAACTCGGCGCTGACCGGGCATCTGGTATTCACCACGGTCCACGCCAACAATGTGGTCGACGTGCTGGGGCGCTTCCTGAATATCGGCGTCGAAGCGTATAACTTCGTCTCGGCGCTGAACTGCATCCTCGCGCAGCGCCTTGTGCGCGTCAATTGCGAGCACTGCCGGAAGCCGGTGCGGTATCCGGATTCCCTGTTTGTGGAAAGCGGGCTCAATCCCGATGAGTGGCGGCGGCTGGAGCTGATGGAAGGCACCGGCTGTTTTGAATGCGGAGGCACGGGCTTTCGTGGCCGCACCGCGATCCACGAACTGCTGGATCTGAGCGACCGGATCCGGGAGCTGATTCTGGACCGGCGGCCCACTTCGGAAATTAAACGCCTCGCACGGGAAGAAGGGATGACGTTCCTGCGCGAATCGGCCGTGGAAAAAGTGCGGCAGGGCATTACCACGCTGAAGGAAATCAACAAGGTGACGTTCATTGAATAGAGGAACCGAATGAGCGCGCTCGATTCCATACTCGGCATCTTCAAAGACCCGCCGCCGGAGTTCGTCTTCGAGATTGCGGCGGACGGCATCGCGATGTCGCGCACGCGGCCGCCGGCGTCGCCGCAGCAGGTGCCGCTCGCGCCGGGAGTGCTGGAGCCCTCGCCGGTGAAAGAAAATGTGCTCAGCCCCGCCGCTTTTGCCGATGCCGTGCGCCGGCTTCTGCCGGCCGGGAAAAAGGGACGCAGAGCCGCGATCATTCTGCCCGATCACGCGGTGCGGGTTTCCGTGCTCGATTTCGACAGCCTGCCGGAAAAGGAAGAAGAACGCCGCTCCCTGCTGAATTTCCGGCTGCGCAAGAGCGTGCCGTTCGACGTGGATGAAGCGGCGCTGTCGTACTTCCCGCAGGACGGCAAGCACGTGCTGGTGGCGCTGGCGCCGATGGAAATCGTGGCACACTACGAAGCTGCGTTTCGCGCCGCCGGACTGCTGCCGGGCCTCGTGACGGTCTCCTCGCTCGCGCTGCTCGATCTGTTGCCGGACGCCGGATCGTACGTCGTCGCCCGCCGCGCGCCCGGCGTGCTGACCGTGGTGGCGGTGAATGAGGGAATCGTCCGCATCGCGCGAACGCTGGAACTGACCGAGTCCGCCGATCCGCTGGAGGAGATTTCCGCCGACATATATTCCACGCTGGCATTTATTGAAGATCAGAGCGGAGTGCGCCCCGCGAGCCTCTATCTGGCGGGTTTTGGAGATGACGCCGCAAACGCCGCCACGCGCCTCTCTGTTGAACTGGACCTGCCCGCCCTGCCGGTGGACGAGGAGTGGCCGGGCCTCGCCGGTTACCTGCGGTCGCTGGCGCCCGCCGCCGGTAGAGCCGCAGCCGGTAAAGCCGCAGCCGGGCAGAAGGTGGCCGCGTGAGAGTTCCGGTCAATCTTTCGAGCCAGCCGTTTCGCCGGGACCGCCCCGTGCTCATCGGCTCCGCCTTCGCTGCGCTGCTGCTGCTGGTCACGCTCGGCGTGCTCATCTCGCTCTCGGTCACCGAGCGGCGGCAGACGGCGGACACGCAACTGGCTCTGACGCGCATCAATGCGCAGCTGGTCAGGATTCGCCAGGAGCAGACCAAACTGGACGCGCAGATGCGCCTGCCCGGCTACAGCGCCGTGCTCGACCGCAACGTGCTGCTGAATGCGCTGATCGCCCGCAAGTCCATCAGCTGGACGCGCATCTTTGCCGACCTTGAATCGGTTCTGCCGCCCAACGTACGCCTCGTGGCGGTTCGCCCGCAGGTGAATGCGCGCAACGAGCTGTTCCTCGACATGACCGTGGCGGCCGACACGCCCGAGCCGGTCATCGCCTTCATCGCCAAACTCGAAGGCTCGGATGTTTTCGGCTCCACCGCGGTGAGCGGCATCACGCCGCCCACCCAGACGGACGCATTTTATCGCTATCGCTTATCGGTGAATTATGCTCAAAAGCTTTAATCTGCGCGGCATTTCACTGGCAAAGGGCGACGCATTGCTGAAGGGCGACGCCTGGCTGAAAGGCGATGCCTGGCTGAGAGGCGAAGCCTGGAAAGAACCGCGCTTCCTCGTGCGCGCCGCGCTTGGCCTGCTGCTCGCCGCCAACCTCGCCGTCGCCGCCATCGCCTTCAACCTTTTCGGCGCCTCCCCCGAAGCGCTCGATCAGCAGCTGGCCGCCGCCCGCGCGCGGCTGCAGACCGATCAGACGCGGCTCATGCGCAGCCGGCTCCTTTCGTCCAATATTGGCAAAGGCAAGTCGGACGGCGATACCTTTCTCGCCAGCTACTTCACCACGCGCCGGCACACGTACTCCGCCATCATCAGCGAGATTACCGACATGGCGAAGAACGCGGGCATGAAGGCCGAGGAGTGGACCATCGCGCCGCTCGACCCCATTGAAGGCTCCGACGATCTCTCCATGATGACCGTCTCGATCAACTTCGAAGGCGGCTACGCGCAGCTGGTGAAGTTCGTCAACGCGCTCGACCGTTCGCCGCGCTTCCTCATCATCGAAAGCATGCAGGCCACGCCGCAGCCGAAGGGCGATGTCCTGAGCGTGAACCTGAAGCTGAACGCTTTTATCAAGGACGATACGGGCGGGCTATGACCTTAGGCGCTGAACCGAAAAAAGTCGCGATCCTCTGCGCGCTGCTCGCGGTGGCCGCGGTCATCCTGTACATCAACGTCTTTCAGGGCGACGCGGATGTTCCCGCGCCGCGCGCCGCGGTCAGCCCGTCGGCAGCGCCGGCAACTCGGATGGCAGCGCAGACGCCGGTCGCCCCGGGTCCGCTGCCGCTTTCGCCGGACAGCGCCGGTTCGCCTTCGCGGCGGCGCGAGCAGAAGAGCAGCGCCGTATCGGAATTCAAGCCACGCCAGGGCTACGCGCGTCCGGAAGACAAGCCGGATCCGGCGACCATCGACCCCAATCTGCGGCTCGATCTGCTGGCCAGGGTGCAGAGCGTGGAACTCGCCGGCGCGTCGCGCAACGTCTTCCAGTACGGCTCCGCGCAGGCGCCGCCCAAGCCGGTCGAGCTGCCGAAGAATCCGCCGACGATACCGATCACCCGGCCGCCGGCCGCGGCTCCGGCGCCGCCCGTCGCTTCCGGCCCGCCGCCTGCTCCCCAGGCGCCGCCGATGACGTTCAAATATTACGGCTTCAAAGTGTCGAAGAAGGACGGCCGCAAACAGGCGTTTCTGCTCGATGGCGACGACATTATCATCGCCGGAGAAAACGACGTGGTGAAGAAGGGCCGCTACCGCGTGGTGCGCATCGGGGTCAATACCATCGAGGTGGAAGACACGCAGTTTAAAAGCACGCAGACGCTCAAGCTCGAAGAAGGCGCGCCGGCATGACGAGGCAGCGGCGGCTGCGCGGTTCCGAATCCGGCTACGCGCTGCTGCTCGTGTACGTGATGGCGGCGGCGGTGGCCATCATGCTCTACAACGAACTGCCTTCGGTGGCCTTTGAAGCGCAGCGGCTGCAGGAACAGCTGCTGATCGATCGCGGCGAGCAGTACCAGCGCGCCATCACCCTCTACGTCCGCAAGAACAACCGCTTCCCTCCCGACCTCGACGCACTCGATAAGACCGCCGGCCAGCGCTACCTGCGCCGCCGCTTCAAAGACCCGATGACGGGCAAAGACGAGTGGCGTCTGATTCACGTGGGCCCGGGCGGCGTCTTTACCGATTCGCTGGTTTACAACAAGAAGAAGTCCGGCGACCAGTCGGGCCCGCAGAACTTTATCACCGAACTGCAGCAGATCGGCGGCACCACGGCCGATCCGAACGCGCAGGGCGGCAACCTCGCCGCGCGGCATCGGCCTGGCGACGCGGGCGGCGCGCCCGGCGGCACGCCGACCGGAGTCATGCAGGGGACCGAACCGGGCAACCTCCAGTACGTCTCCGGCGGCATTCCGAACGGCGCCACCAGCGGGCTGCAGAACGGCATTCCGAACGGCATTCCCAATGGTGTGCCGAGCGGTGTTCCGGCGGCGATTCCGAACGGCGCGTCCGGCATCCCGAATGGCTACAATGCGCCGGGCCAGGCTGCGGGCCAGCCCGGTCAGGCGGTGGCAAACGGGCAGCCGCCGGCCGCTGCCGGCCAGTTCGGCTTGCCGCCTGGAATTCAGTTCCCGTCCGGCGCGCAGCAGCAGAACTATGGCCAGGCGCCGGTGCAGGCAGGCTCGGCGGCTTCGAACCTGATCAATCAGATCCTCACCACGCCCCGGGCCAACCCATTCAACCAGGCAGGCGGTACGACACTGGGCCCGCCAACCGGCGCCGCGCCCGTAGACCAGTTCGGCAATGCTCTCCCGGCGCAGGGTGCGGCGACGGCCGGCCTCGGTGGGTCGGTTGCTGCCGGTTCGGTCGCGGCGCCGACGCAGGGCCAGACCATCGGTGGCGGCCTCGCCGGTGTCGCCAGCAAACGCGAGCGCGAAGGCATCAAGATCTATCGCGACCGCACGGCGTATAACGAGTGGGAATTCGTCTATGACGTGACGCAGGACAAGAGCCGCCAGGGCTTGGGCGGCGGAGGCGCGCCGACCTCGACGCCGAACGCAACGCCTGGCGCCGCCGGCACGCCTGCTCCGGCGAGTCCCCCGCCGCCCGTGAGCAGCTATGTTCCACAGGGAACTGTTGCGCCGCAGCCCGGCAATGTGTTCCCGCAAACCGGCGTGCCGGCTGCTCCGCAGCCCGCGGTCAGTCCGGGATTCGCACCCGGTCTTCCGCCCGTTCCGCCGGTCAACTACCCGGCGACGCAGCCGTCGCCCGGCGATCAGGGCTCCAATCCCGCCTACCCGGCTGTGACCGGGCAGCCCGGTCTGCCCACAGCTCCCGGCTCTACCGGCGCTACCTCGACTGCGCCGACTGCTCCCGGCGGCATCGTGCCGAGCGCGCCAATCGGGGGCGGGGGCATAGTTCCCAGCCCGCCCGTCGGCGGCGGCACGCCGCACTAATCCGCGGGCGTCTCCGCCTGGGTCGTCTCCACCTGGGTCGTCTCCGCCTGGGTCGTCTCCGCCCGTGGTGTCTCCGCCTGTGCTGTCTCCGAACGCGGCTTATAGAAGCTCAGCGCGTTGTCGCTTTGCCTGAGGTAACGGGTGCGGCGCAGCGGGCCGTATGCTTCCTCCAGCGCGAAACGTATGGAGTGCTGCGCGATCACCAGCCGCGGCGGATTCCTCTCCAGCGCATGCATCGCCGCCGCGTATTCCTTTTCCTTCGGATACGGCGGGTCGATAAACACAATGTCGGCCGCGATTCCGCTCAGGTGAATCGCCCCGCTGCCGCAAATCACGCGCGCCCGCGACAGCGCCCGCAGCGAAGACAGGTTCGACTTGATCAGATCCGCCGTCGCCCGGTCCTTCTCGATGAAGATCACATGCCGCGCGCCCCGGCTCAGCGCTTCGATCCCGACCGACCCCGTGCCCGCATACGCGTCCACAAACACCGCGCCCGGCATCTCCGCCGCCAGAATGTTGAACAGCGTCTCCCGCAGCCGGTCCGGCGTCGGCCGCACCTCCGTGCCGGGCATCGACTGCAGTTTTCTCGAACGGAACTCTCCGGCAATCACGCGCATAGTTACACCTGTACCAAACCGTATCGTCTCTGCCAGTGGCCCCGGATGTAGGCCACGGCGGCGGCAAAGTCGGCGTGCGACGGCGGGTGCTCCACGAAGGCCCGCGCCTCATTGCGCGCGTGCGCCAGAATATCGGGGTCGCGCAGAATATTGGCCAGCTTCAGCGACGGCAGTCCCGATTGCTTCGTCCCGAAAAACTCGCCCGGGCCGCGCAGCTTCAGATCCATTTCGGCAATCACGAAGCCGTCCTGCGATTCCACCAGCGCGCGAATCCGCTCCTTGCCCGTGTCGTTCAGCTTTTCGGTGATCAGCAGGCAGTAGCTCTGCTCGCCGCCGCGGCCCACGCGCCCGCGCAACTGATGCAGCTGCGACAGCCCGAAGCGCTCGGCCTGCTCCACCACCATCACCGTGGCGTTCGGCACATCGACGCCGACTTCAATCACCGTCGTCGAAACCAGAATCTTCGTGCGGCCGCTCTTGAATGCTTCCATCGCGGCTTCTTTTTCCGCCGCGCCGAGCCGCCCGTGCAGCAGTCCCACCGCGACATCGGGAAAGACTTCGCGCGAAAGATGCTCGTACATCTGCTGCGCCGCTTTCATCGCCTGCGTCTCCGATTCCTCAATGACCGGATACACCACATACGCCTGCCGCCCCAGATCGATCTCGCGCTTCACCGCGCTGTAGGCCAGTTCCACCTGATCGGCCGTGAAGTGCCGAGTGACGATCTTCTTCCGTCCCGGCGGCATCTCGTCGATCACCGAAACATCGAGGTCGCCATACAGCGTCATCGCGAGCGTGCGCGGAATCGGCGTGGCGGTCATCACAAGCACATCGGGCGCAACGCCTTTCTGCACGAGGCCCAGTCGCTGCATCACGCCGAAGCGATGCTGCTCATCGATGATCACGAGGCCGAGCTTTTGAAATTCCACGTCCTTTTCGATCAGCGCATGCGTGCCGATCGAAACCGGAACCATCCCCGCCCGCAGCATGTCTTTCAGCTTCGCCTTCTCGCGTGCCGGCGTGGAGCCGGTCAGCAGGGCCACCGGCACACCGAGTTTCTGCAGCAGCGGTTTCAGCGAGAAGTAATGCTGCGTGGCGAGAATTTCCGTCGGAGCGAGCAGGGCCACCTGGTAGCCGTTCTCAATCGCGATGACCGCCGCTTCCGCCGCGACGATCGTCTTGCCCGAACCCACATCGCCCTGCAGCAGACGGTGCATGGGGCTCGGATGCGCCATATCCGCCGCGATCTCGCCCAGCACGCGCTTCTGCGCGCCGGTCGGCTTGAACGGCAGCAGTTTCTTGATCTGCTCGCGTACCCGATCGGTGAGCTGGAAGCCGATGCCGGGCATCTCGCGGGCTTTGCGCCGCTTGATTTCGAGGCCGCATTCGAGCCAGAAGAACTCTTCGAAAATCAGCCGGAACTGCGCGGGCGAACGGAATTCGTTCAGGATGTGGATGGGCGTTCCCGCGGGCGGGAAGTGCGCGCCCCGAATGGCATCGGTGAGCGAGGGAAATTTCAGGCGGTGGACGATCTCCTTCGGCAGTTGATCGTCCAGTTCCGGCATCTCGTCGACGGCGCGCGCCAGCAGCGTCCGCAGCGTCCGCGGGCTGATTTTGCCGGCGGCTTCATACACGGGCACGATGCGCCCGGTGTGGAGCGAGTTGTCGCCGTCTTCGTCATCGCCGCTGAGCAGTTCCGTTTCCGGATGCATCATCAGCAACTCGCCGCGGTAGCTGTCCAGTTCGATCTTGCCGAACAGCGCCACGCGCGCGCCGGGCGTGAGGCGGTCGGCCAGCCACGCCCCGTGGAACCATTTGCCGAGCAATGTGGCGCCGGAGGAATCGGTGAATTCAGCTTCGAACAGGCCCAGCGCGCGGCGGCGGAAGCCGGCCACTTTCGCGGAGCGAACCTCGCAGATCACGGTGGCCAGTTCGCCCGGCGCCAGCTTCGAAATGGGCTTGAGGTTGGAGCGGTCCTCGTAGCGAAACGGGAAGTAGTAAAGCAGATCTTCGATCGTCTCCAGTCCCTTGGCCGCAAGGATGGCCGCGCGCGCGGGGCCAACGCCTTTGAGGTAGGTCAGCGGAGTGTCGAGAGCCAGGGGCAAGATTTGAGTTTAGCGACGCCTGAATACTTGCGCCGTCCGGCGATGAAATCAGGAGCCATGGAGCGGGCAGAACTGCTTCGGCGATTCGTAAAATTGCAAGTCCGAGGGAGTGCCATCGGTCGAAGTGCCGGCAGACGAATTCATGACGTGCTTTCTTTTGACGGCGAAAGGGCGGGCCGAATAATTCGCCAGTGGCTGTGAGTGGCAGCCAGCCCGGGGCGCGGCAATCAGCAACTCTGATTCAGACTTAGTCTAAAATATAGTCATGGTTCTCGACGTGAACGTGCATCAGGCGAAGACGCACCTCTCGCGGCTTCTGGAACAGGCCATGGCGGGTGACGAAATCATCATCATGAAATCCGGTAAGCGGCTCGTGAGGCTGGTGCCGGTAGACGGCGCGCCGGTGAGCCGTAAGCTGGGCTCGGCTAAAGGCGACTTTGTGGTGCCGGACGATTTCGACGCCCCGCTCGCGGATCGCCTCCTCGGCGAATTCGAAAAATGAAGCTGCTGGTCGATACGCACGTCTTCCTGTGGGCGATCACCGATAGTCCCAGGCTCCCGAAGAAACATCGCGCGCTCTGGCAGGACGGCGCGAGCGAACTCTGGCTCAGTGTGGGCGGCATCTGGGAGATGCTGATCAAGTCGGGTCTCGGCAGACTGCCGCTGCCGGCGCCGGCAGCGCCCTACATTTTCAAGCAACTGGAGAAGAACCGCATCGGCACGCTGGCGATCCGCCCCGCGCATTTTGCGGAACTGGAGACTTTGCCACCGCTGCACCGCGACCCGTTCGACCGGCTGCTGGTGGCACAGGCGCGCGCCGAGAAGATGCCGGTCATGACGGTGGACGCAAGCCTGAAGCGCTACGGCATCAAGGTACTCTGACGGCACTCCGCCGCGCCCTACGGTGTCTTGCGGTAATCCGCCCCGGCGTACCAGATGCTCACGCCCTCGCCCGTCTTGCGCACGCGCAGCAGACAGCGGGGACGCTTCGCCCGCACCGCCGGTTGTGTTCCGCCCGCTGTCGCGGCAACGGCCGGGGCCGCGGCGGAACTCGCCGCTCCCGCCGCCGCGGCAGGCCTGGCGCCGCCCGCGCCGGCGAATCTCGCATTCCGGTCCTGCAGCTGTTTCGCCTGCTTTTCGAGCGAACTCTTCATCATCCGGTCGGTGACGAACTTCGGCGCGCTGGCGGTGAGTTCCACTTCCATCGCCACCGTGTGCGTTCCGTCGGGGTTGTCGCTGATCCGGTAGCTGCCGGTGAAGCCCTTCAGATCCGGCGAGCTGACCATGTTGTAGGTCACCGCGTCCGGCTGGCAGTCGTAGCGCAGCACCATGCGCGCCACCTTCATGCCGCCCAGCACCATATCGACGTCGGTCGCCGTGCCGTTCACGCTGATGACCGCGCACTTTTCGCACTCCGGATACCATTCGAGGTACTTCGAAAAGTCGGTCAGGATCTGATATGTGGCCGCCCGGTCGCCCTTCACAATGACCGTATTCTTCACCATGGCTTAGGACGCCTCCGTCATAGCGTATTTCCGGCCGCGATACCAGCAGACCAGCCCGCTCTCGGTCTCATGAATTTCCAGCAGAATCGCCGGATCGGTCGGGCCCGTATTGACGTCGGCCGCGTAGGACGCCACCTGCGCCGCCAGCCCGTTCAGCCACGCGTTCGGATCTACCGCTCCCATCGCGGCTTTCACGTTGGCCGGCGTGTGAACCCACGTGCACTTCACCGTCACGCGGCACTGCCCCGCACCCTCCGGCGCCACCGTCCAGTCCAGAATAAATTCCGGATCCTGACCGATCGTCGATTTCGCCAGCACGCGCGTGCCCGGCGCGTGCGCGCATTCGATCGTGACCTTGCGGCCGGGAAACGGCGCCAGCTCGACCTCGGCCAGCGCGAAGTTCTTTTCACGCGCCCGCTCGGTGGCCTGCGTAACCAGCGGCAGCCACTCGGGCCACGCCGCGTAATCGGAAAGTATGTCCCATGCCAGCAGCGGATCGCAGGCCAGCGTGCGCGAAACCGCGCGTCGGGTAGGGAATGCAAGCTTCATGCAAGAGCCTCCGCAACCGGCAGCACCTGACCGCCCGATGCGTCCGGACGCGCATGCCGGGTCAGCACCGCGTCGGGCAGCGACAGTGTGAAGCGATCGTCCGGCTGAATCGGCTCGGGCGCGAAGCGCAGCGCCCGCGGCCCGCTGTCGCCGAACATCGCGGGGTGAAAAACATGCAGCTGGAACTGCCCGGCTCCGTATGCGCCGATCTCCAGTTCCACCGGCCCGGACGCGGGCAGCAGCACCGCCTTCACATCGCCCACCCGGATCACCTCCAGCGCGTCCGCCCCGCTGCCTTCCACCGGGCAGCCGAGGATCGCAACGGAAAACCGCGTGAACGCCTTCGCCGTGTAGAGCATTTCAAACATATCCAGCATCTTTTTTTCGATGGCGTTTTTCATGCTCGCGGCCTGCGCATCCGCTGCCGCCGTATCCTCGCCCGAAGCGCCCGAAGCGCCGGACGCAGCCACCGCCGCCGGCTGGGCCGCCGCCGTTCGCGGCTGATCCTGCGCCGCCCGCAACCGCTCGGCCATCACGCGCACCAGCCGAATGGAGAGAGAAGGATATTTTTCCAGCAGATGACGGACCGTGTCGCGCGTGAAGAGCACGCACTCGGTCTCTTCCAGCGTCACCACGCTCGCCGAACGGGGCTTCTCGTCGATGAGCGCCATCTCGGCCACAAACTCATTGGCGCCAATCTCCCCCAGCCTCACGTCGCTTCCGGAGTAATTTCGGAACACCCCGACGCGCCCCCGCAGGATGAAATACATCCCGATCCCGACCTCGCCCTCGCGGATGATCGTTTCATCCGCCCCGTACGAGCAGGTGATCGCCGTCGCGGCAATCTTGCTGAGCAGCTTTTCATCGAGTCCCGAAAAGGCTTCGATCTTGCGGATCGTTTCTTTCATTCAGAGCAGGCCCTTTTCAATGTGAATTGCGACGGTCGCGAAGGCATTTTCCGCTGCGGCGCTATTTGCCTTCGGTGAATTTTTCGCCTGCCACTTTGCAGTCGTTGAGCAGCGTCATGCCCTTGTCCATCCAGACGCCGGCGAGCGCCTCGGCCTTCTGCCGCAGGCCTCCCTCGGCATCGTCGGGAATGGTGACGAGTTGTTTGGCCGTGTCGTACACGGCCGGCAGACTTTGCAGAGGCTTCGTCGCCGCCCCGAAGCTTTTCCATGCCGCGCCGAGCGAAATACTGAGAAAATCCCTCGTCGCCGCCGGCAGAACACGCAGATCCAGTTCGTCAGCCATTTAATAGGGATAACACAGCGCGCGGGCCCCCGGCCACGCGATTCGCGGACCCGCCCCGTTACAATTGACCTCAGTGGCACTGCCCGTCGACGAACAACTCACTTATCTGCGAAAAGGTCTCGCCGAGATCATCCGCGAAGAAGATCTGCGCGAACGCATCCTGCTGCGCGAAAAGCAGGGGAAACCGCTGCGCGTCAAGGCCGGTTTCGATCCCACCGCGCCCGATCTCCACCTCGGCCACACCGTGCTGCTGCGCAAGATGAAGCACTTTCAGGACCTCGGCCATCGCGTCATCTTCCTGATCGGTTCGGCCACGGCGATCTCCGATCTCGATCTCAGCTGACGCGGCGGGACGAGATCGGCAACCTGGCC
>CAIKMJ010000040.1 GCA_903828455.1 uncultured Acidobacteriia bacterium
ATAACTTCCAGTGCCTCGCGCCCGTTGCCCGCCTCGCATACTTCATAGCCGAGTTCCCGTAGGATTCGGGCGAGGATCATGCGAACTGCCCGGGAATCATCCACCACCAGCGCTTTGGCCATCATTCACCTGAGTTTCTTTCTGATTTGCATTTCGATTGTTCAGTCAACATTTGTTCCCTGCGTTTTGCGACGCCGTGAGGACGCGCGATCGTCTGACGCCTGCCTTCAGAAGGAGAACTTCGATATAGCCATCTGCAGCTGCGACGCCATCTGGCTCAGTTCACGCGAGGCCTTCTGGGTGTCGTCGGCGCCTCTGGTTGTGTCTTTGGCCGCCGTGGCAACGCCGCCGATGTTCCGCGCGATGTCGCTGACCCCTTTGGCTGCTTCCGACACACTGCGTCCGATTTCGTTGGTCGTGACCGTCTGCTCTTCTACGGCCGAGGCGATGCTGTTTGAGATATCGTTGATCTGATTAATAATTGAGCCGATCTCTTCAATGGCCTTCACTGCTCCTTTCGTGTCGCCCTGAATAGCTTCGATCTTCTGCCCGATCTCTTCGGTCGCCCGGGCCGTCTGTTTGGCGAGCTCTTTGACCTCATTGGCCACGACGGCGAAGCCTTTGCCCGCTTCTCCCGCCCGCGCGGCCTCAATCGTCGCGTTGAGTGCCAGCAAATTGGTCTGTTGCGCGATCGACGTAATGACCTTGATCACGTTGCCGATTTCCTGACTGGATTCGCCCAGCTTTTTCACCGTCTCATTGGTAGTAGAGGCTACGCTGACCGCGTTTTTTGCGACACGAGCGGATTCGTTGGCATTTTTCGAAATCTCACGAATCGAGGCCTGCATTTCCTCGGAGGCCGACGCCACCGATGCAACATTCCTCGATACCTGCTCTGACGCCGCCGAGACCACATTTGCCTGTGTGGCGGTCTCCTCCGCATTGCCGGCCATTTGCTGGCTGACCGCGGTAAGTTCTTCGGATGACGATGCCAGCGTCGTCGCGTTCTGCGCGGTAATCTTTAACGGGCCGACGATCGTCTCCAGTGTCTTGTTGATGCCGTCGACTATGCGGCCGAAATCACCTGGATGCCGCGATGCGTCGGCGCGCGTTGAAAGTCGGCCCTCTTCGGCGGCCCGCACGAGCAGTTCTGTATCGGCCATCAGCGCCTTCAGGTTTGTACGCACCTTCTCGATGGTTTCGTTGATGAAGGCCTTTTTGCCCGGGAATTTTTCAAGTGAAGCCTCAAAGTTGCCATTGCCGAATTCGGCCACGCAGGACATGGCTTTTTTTGTCACCGAAATGTGTCCGGCCACCATGTCGTTCACCCCCTGCGCCATCGTGGCAAAAGCGCCCCGGAATTTCTCCGGCAGGATAGTGACGTCAGTCTCACCTTTGTCATGTTCGTCGGCCATTTGTTTCATGCCGGCGATAAACGCGTCCAGTTGTCCGTTGATAACCCGTTTGAGCGTTCCGACCTGTTCGGCCCGGTCCCCGGGGGCGCAGACGTCTTCAAAGCGGATTCCTGCCGCGCCCAGCATCCGCTCGAGAGTATTCAGCATAAATCCGTCTCCGATGGCCTGGAGATCCAGATTGAAGACCCGGCTCACTGCGGTTTCGATTCTGCGTATCTTTTCCTCATCACCGACATCCACGCGGAGGCGCTCAGCAATTATGCGCTGGAATTCCGGATACGACCCCACGTACCACTTAAACGGCAGGTCGATCCGGTCATGGACGGAGCCAACCTGCAGGCGTTTTTCGAAATAACGCAGATCCCAGCCCACTGATGCGCCGGCAAATACCTCGATGACATAACCGGTCTGGGCCGCTTCAAGATGTTTGCGCAGCGCCGACAGCGGCATTCCGCGTTCAGTGGCAAGCGAGTCGAAAAAGCGGCGCGTCGGGGGAAATGCAAACTGCCAGTCATAAAACTCGCGGGCTATGTCGGGCGCCGCCTCCTGCGCCCACGCCGCCATTTCTTCCAGAAGTGCCTGGTCTTCATCGTCCAGCCGCACAAACTGCCGACGCAATTCCAGACTCTGCTCGTCTATGCCATAACGGCGCACCAGCGAATCAGCAGCGCCGGGCTGCGGCCAGGAGACGTCGACATGGGCTGCGCGCGAACGCGCTGCGGCGGGCCGAACTTCCTGTGCCCCGTCCGCCACCGCCGAGCTGCTGCCGTTGCTCCGTCGGCCCTTGGTGCCCGCGTCACTGATTTTTTTAGCGTTGGTCATCGTTTCTTTCCTCTGTCTGTTTGAATTCCGGGTTATCGATTTCGAGCTCATCCGTCGCCTGCAGTGCACTCCCGGTCGGGATTGCGGCACAGTAACAGCCGTGCGCCGCCCGCCGCCGTTTACGTCGACGCAAAATCGACGGCCCGCTCCGCATCGAGCACGAGCAGCAGGCGGTCCTTCAGTTTGTAAACGCCACGCACCAGTTCGCGCGCCACCGGGTTCAGATTCCGCGGCGCTCTTTCGAAAGATGAGGCATCCACATCCAGTACGTCGCCGATTTCATCCACGAGCAGACTCACCGCGCCGCCGTCGCTGCGCAGCACCATATTCATGGGCGTCCTGTCACCGGCACGCCGCGGCAGCCGCAGGCGGCGCCGCATGTCGATGGCCGCTACGATCTGGCCCCGCAGGTTAATCAGGCCTTCAATGACCTCCGGTGCCTGCGGCACGCGGGTCATTTGCTGATAGCGCAGGACTTCCTGGACACGGAGTACATCGACGCCAAAAAAGAGATCCGCGACGAAGAACGTGGAAAACTGGCCGCTGTTTTGCGTTTCGTCCGGAGCCGCTGCCGAAGCATGCATGGCGGATTGATCGGTTGCGTTCATCCTGTCTTACTCCTTTCGCTGATCAGCGCTTACGCCCATGACGGTCTGCTCTCTGTTTCGACAGCAATCCGCGACGGCTGGTCTCCGGAACTGCTTGGCCCGGAATCTTCCTGGCCGGAGCTTTCTCGTCCCGACGCCACCGCGGAAGCAAGTCGCGCCAGCGATGCCAGCATCGCTTCGCAGTCGAACTTCACCTGGCAGTCTCCGACGCGGCTTCTCTCTTCGCCGCGAAGCCGCAAATGTTCAGCGGAATCGGCCAGCGCGAGGACCGGGATCGCCTGCCACTCCGGTCGCACGCGCATCGCTGTGATCAGCGCGGCGCTCCCGGATGGCGGTAAATCGAGCGATGCAACGACGAGGTCGATCTTCTCCTGTTCGAGGTTGCGCAGCGCGTCATCCAGGCTGGCGGCTTCCAGAACCCGATAGCCAGCCATGTCGAGGCCGCTGCGAATCAGGCCGCGGGAAAATGCCGAACCCTCGGCAACGAGTACCTTGCGGCCGTGACCCGGTTCCCCCGAACCCTCAAACCAGCCGCGCGAGGCCGCGCGGAGTACATGGTTCAGGTCGAGGAAATCCGTGACGCGGTTGCCCACCACGGCCGAGCCAAGCAGGCCCTCACGGACCGATTTCTGACGTACGCTGACGGTCTGCTCGGCGACATCCAGGATCTGATCTACGACGACCCCTACGCTGCGGCCGCCATCGCTGAACACGACCACCTGAAGGGGATCTGCAATTTCATCCGGGTCCGCCGTGCCGGGCTCCAGAACGTCGCGCAGCGGCACCAGCGGCAGGATGCGGCTCCGGTATTGAACCACTTTGCATCCGCCCGCCTGTTCGATCAGGCGGCGCGGGAATTCCTCGAGGCGCGCCACGAGCGAGAGCGGCACGGCAATTCGCTCAAAAGAGCCGGCGCGGAACAGCAACAGCCGCTGCTGCTCCTCTTCCGGGTTTGTCTTTTCCCCGGCCACTGCCCTCGTTTGCTCTCTCGATTCAACCAGAACGCCCGAACGCTGGCCAATCCCCAGTACATCGAGAATGAGCGCCACCCGGCCGTCTCCCATGATCGTTGCCCCGGCGTAAACAGACAAGCCCTTCAGTTGCTTGCCCAGCGGTTTGACTACGATTTCCTGCGTGTCGTTGATGCCGTCCACCACCAGCCCGAACTGCCGGTCCTCGGCCTGGAGCACCACGATATTTACGGCTTCCTGGAGCACGCCTGAACGATTCCAGCCCGAGGCTCCGAGACCGGCGCCCTGCCCTTCCGACAATTTCAGTACTTCGTTCAGAGACGCGATGGGCAAGAGGCTGCCTCGCCGCCGCAGAACCGGGGTCCCGTGCACCTGCTCAATATGCTTATCCGACGAATCGCCTTCCAGCCGGATCAGCTCCAGCAGACTGACCTGCGGGATCACGAAGCGTTCGCCTCCGCTTGTGATTACAAGGCCGGGAATAATGGCGAGCGTCAGCGGGATCTTGAGCTTTATCGTGGTGCCCTCGCCCGGTTGCGTGAAGACATCGACCACGCCGCCGATTCTTTCGATGTGTGATTTGACCACATCGAGGCCAACGCCTCGGCCTGAAATATTGGTGACGGCCTGCGCCGTTGAGAACCCTGGCTGGAAGATCAGATTCAGTGCTTCGCGATCGCTCAGCTTTTCCGCCTGCTCCGGGCGCAGAATCCCCTTTTCGATGGCCTTCCTTTTCACCCGGGCCACTTCGATACCGGCCCCGTCGTCGCCGATTTCGATGTTGACCTGTCCGCCCTCGTGATAGGCCCGCAGCATCAGCTTGCCCTGCGGTGCCTTGCCGGCGCGGATCCGCGCTTCCGGAGTTTCGATCCCGTGATCGCAGCTGTTCCGCACCAGGTGCACCAAAGGATCCTTGATCGCCTCGATGATGGTCCGGTCCAGTTCGGTCGCGGTGCCGTCCATCTCCAGCCGGATCTGCTTGCCGAGCGCCACCGCGATGTCGCGAACCACGCGCGGCAGCTTGTTCCAGACCATCCCGATCGGCTGCATCCGCGTCTTCATCACGCCTTCCTGCAGTTCGCTCGTGATCAGATTCAGCCGCTGCGCCGTTGCGTTGAGGGCTGCGTCCTCCCGTTCCGAGTTGAACTGGAGGATCTGATTTCTGGTCAGTACCAGCTCGCCAACCAGATCCATCAGCTTGTCGAGCAACCCGACCGCAACCCGGATATTGGCATCGGCGGCAGCCGAAGATTTCGCGACCTCGTCCTCCGGCTTCCGGGCGTCCGGGTGCGCGGGCTCGTCGGTTTTTGGTTCGGCTGGTCTGCTTTCCGGCAATGCGGCGCAATTCGGTGGCACCGCAGCCTCGGAGGCGGCTTCCTCCAGGGCCTTCGCTGTCGTCACGTTTTTTCCGGACGATTCGGTCCCGGCACTTTCGTTTGTGGCTCGGTCGGTGGCTGTGGCTCGGTCGGTCGTGCCCCGTTCCGCCCCGTGCCTCGCGGCTCCGGATTCGGCAGTGATAGTCGGCGGGGCCTCCAGCCCGGTCTCCGCCGCTTCCGGTGTCATCTGGGAAGCGGCGCCGAGCCGGGCGGCGAGTTCCTCGAACTGCTCCGTCCCTTCTTCTCCGCTCCGTTCAATTGACGCCAGAACCTTTCGGGTTGCGTCCACTGTTTCCAGAATCAGCGACACCAGCGCGGGCGTCAGTTCGCGCCGGCCGTCGCGCAACTGGCTGAGCAGGCTCTCGGCGCGATGCGTAATCCTTTCGAGCGTCGTAAACGCGAGGAAGCCGCACGTTCCTTTAATCGTGTGAATCGTCCGGAAGATGCTCGCCAGCAGCGCTTCGTCCTTCGGATGCTTTTCCAGCTCGACAATCTCCTCGTCGAGCCGCGACAGGTTTTCGTGACTCTCGACGAGAAATTCGCGAATGACTTCCTGATCCTGATCTTGCAAGCGTCGGTTCTCCAGGCTCCGGCCTCCCGGATGCGTCGGGACGAGTCCGGCTATGCGCAACAGCTGCCGGCGGCTTCGCTCCCTGCGTGCAGAGGCTTGTGCGGCCCGTGCGTCTGCACGAACATTTATCGGTCAGGATGCGGGAATCCTTTAGCGCTGCCATATTTTTTGCCGTTACATTTTTCGCCGGATTCCGGATTCCCCAATCATGCGGCTAAAGTAACCGCGGCTTCCGTCGATAAGCCAGACAGCGACAGAGTTCCCCGCCGCTTTCCTGGCGCTGTCGTCAATAATCTTCCGAATTAAGGACGGTCCCTTATGGACTTTTCACGATTACGACGATACGCCGCGAGTCTCTTCCCCGTTTTGATCGCTTTAACGGCAGGCTCCGGCACACTCCATGCCACTAACCTGCTGACGGCCAGTTCCACCTCGGTTGCTCTGACGTGCAGCACGGTCGCCGGTCCCGGCACCGCCAGCCTCACGATTAAACCCGCGACGGCGCTGACCGGCAGCAATACTCTTGCCGTGTCGGTCGGTTCTCTTACCGGCGGCGTTGTGGTCACCGCGCCTTCGAGTCAGACGCTGACCGCGTCCAACTCGACCGCGGGCATCGTTTATACAGTTAGTCTTGCGGCCGGCTGCGTCGGTGTGAGCAACGGCGCCAGCCCCACATTTCACTTCAATACCGGCGGCAGCACCGCGGACGTCACCATTACGGTCAACACGACGCTGGTCGCCGCGGCCTCGGGACTGACGGTTTCCCCGTCGGCGCTGACCGTCTCGTGCGTAAAGAGCGGCAACACCTATACACCCGGGCCCGCGCAGACGCTTTCGGTGACATCGGCGGCGACCGGCGGTACTCCCTTTACGGTGGACACGACAACCAATCCGGCAGCGGCCTGGTTGACTGTGACGCCGACCACCGGCGGCACGGCCACCGCTTCGGCCGTGACGTTCACCGCGGTGGCGGCATCCGGCTGCGGGGGATTTGCCAGCGGCACCACCAACACAACGACGATCCATCTGCTGAATTCGCCGGCGCCGGATAAACTCATTACGGTATCGCTGCAGGTAGTTCCGCCGTCGGTGCTGGTCGCCACGCCGAGTCCGGCTTCCATCAGCTACGTCAAAGGATCGGGCGCCGCCGCTTACGCGCAGGTGAACGTGACCGCGCCAGGCGTGACGCCGGCTCCGTTCTTCTCGGTCGATACGTCCAGCTTGCCCATCTGGCTGACCGTCGATGCGGTCACCGGCACTGTGCCGAAGAGCATCCGTTTCAGCAATACGACGGTGGCGGATACTCTTGCTCCCGGCACCTACAGTACGTCCGTGCGGCTGAATGTTTCCGGCTACGGGGCGCTCGCGGTACCCATCAGCCTCTTCATCACCAACAGCAGTCCGAAGCTCTCGATTGAAGGCGGAAACGTGGTCAGCATGAACTGGACCGTTGGCCAGGCATTGCCCACGCCCACGGTAACCGCAATTTCTACCGACACCCCGATCGCGTACACCGCGACCACGGGCGGGACGCTCCAGCCAACGATTGCCGCCGGCCAGCAGAATGGCCTTGCCTACAGCTTCGGCACTCCGATCAACGTGTCCTTCAATCCTCTGGTCTTCGCCGCCGCGCAGCCCGGGACCCAGTTGACCGGAACGCTGTCTCTCACCTGGGGAAGTCCGGCGTCCACCATCGTGGTGACGTTCAGCGTCAACGTGCTGTCGCCTGGCTCCACGGTCACGGGCCTCAGTCCTGCGTCCTTGCCCACGGCATCGTCGGGAACCTTTACCGTCGCGCTGACCGGCACCGGCTTTGTTACCGGAACCGATCCCACGCAGCGGACGAAGGTCGGCATCGTGAGCAACGGCTCGCTGATTACCGATACGAATATTTCGAGCACCATCGTCAATCCTTCGAACATGATCCTGACCTTCACGGTGCCTGCGACGGCCGACGCGAACCTGCCGTTCTCTCCCTCCGGCACGGGCGGCAACGTTATCATCGGCGTCTGCAATCCGGTGAACGGCACCTGCAGCATTCCGACCGGACAGGCCACGCTCTCGATCGGCTCCAATCCGATCATTCAGGCGGTAACGAGCGCGTCTTCGCTGATTCAGGTGACGCCGCCCACGGTGCCGACCATTGCGCCGTACGACATGATCAGCATCTTCGGCGCGAACTTCTGCTCGTCGGGCGGCACCGGATGCTCCAGCAGTCAGGTGCTCACCGGATCGCCGGACCCGGTGCTGCTGAGCTATCCCACCTCGCTCAGTCCGGACGCCGCTGGCGCGACGCAGCGCGCGGTCAGCGTCACGTTCCAGACCACGGCCAGCACGCCGGTATCGCTTGGCACCGCGCCGCTTCTGTTTGCCACCAACGGCCAGATCAACCTGCTGGTGCCGAGCGGCGTTGCCGCCCAGATCGGCAATCAGGTCAACATCGTGGTGAATTTCGGCTACGGTTCCGGGGCCACGCTTCACAGCAGCGCTCCGTTCACGGTTAACGTTGCGGCTACCGACCCTGGTATCTTTACCATCGGCGCGGACGGCCAGGGGAGTGGCGCGGCGCTCGATCTGAGCTACAATCTGATCGGCAACACCAACCCGGGCGGCATGCGCTCCACAGCCGCCGATTCCGACACGATCCAGATCTACATGACCGGTCTCGGCGTGCCGGACAGCACGGCGAGCAACGGCAGCACCGGCGGCGGCGTATGGCCCACCGACTGCGTCTCGCCCGCTTCGTTCCTCTCTTCGTTTAACACCCAGACGGGGAACTCGCTGGCCTCGCTCGATGGGACCCTGCTGCTCTCCTCGGTACTGAACACCGGACGCATGGCTCCGTGCATCCTGCAAACCGTCAGCAGCAACCCCGATCCCGATCTGCCGTCCGTGACCATCGGCGGCGTCGCTGGAACCGTGACCTACGCCGGCTGGGTGCCGAGCGCGGTAGCCGGCCTCTACCAGCTCAACGTCACGCTCCCCGGCAGCGGCGCGGGTCCGTTTACCAATACGGCGGGCGCGGCTGTTTCGACTATCACCGCGCCGGTGCAACTTCCGGTCGTCGTCACGTCGAACTCGAAGTCCAGCCAGTCGGGCGTCAGCATCTGGGTCGCTCCGCGGCTCAAAGTGGCGCCGCCGAGCGGAGCCGGTCTCACCGGGACCGTCGGCGTGACCTGGGGCAGTTCGAACAACTCGGTGGCGGCGACTGAAGGCACCAGCCCCTACCGCTACGCCGTGACCAGCGGACTGCTCCCGTCCGGACTGACGCTGAACGCCTCTACCGGCGCCATCAGCGGCGTGCCCGCCGCCAATACCGCCGGTTCCTACACCGTGACTGTTACCGCCACCGACTCGGCCAACGTTCCGGTCACCGGTACCACCACGTTCACGCTGACCGTGGCCGGCGGCCTCTATATGACCAGCACCGGCACCGCGCCTTACCATGCGACGTTCGGCACGGCCAGCGCCTCGCTGACCACCGTCAACGCCACCAGCGGCGTGTATCCCTACAGCTACGCCATCACGGCTCCTGGCTCCGTGCCCACCGGCATGACGGTCAGCAGTTCTGGTGTTCTCGGCACCACGGCGGCAACTCCGGCCGGTACGTACAACGTCACCGTCCAGGCGACCGATTCCACCAGCGGTACGCCGCTGACCGGCAGCATCAGCTTCAGCGTTGTGGAGGCTCTGGCGGTCACCCATACGTCGGTGGTCGCCGCCACTCACGGCAGCGCCAGCAACGTCACCACCGTCTCCGCCACGGGCAATACGGGCACGGTGACCTATTCGCTCGATGCCACAACGCTCGCGCTCGGATGGGTCACCATCAACTCCGGAACCGTCGCGGTTACCTCCGGCGCGGTCGCCGGCTCGTACCCCGTGACGGTAACGGCGACCGACGGCACGGCTCCGTCCAACGCAGCGGCAGCCGGCACCGGTACGACCACCTTTACGCTGGTCGTCAACTAACCGGTTCGGGCGTCCGGCGAATCAGACAAGCCGGGCCCGGACTGGTAACTCGAGCGGCGGGAGCAGCACTCCCGCCGCTCTTTTTTTGTTCGGCGGCCTTTGTGCCGCTTCCGCGATGCGCTACTTCGTGCAAACGGCCGTTACGTAACGTCCGTCCGCGCTCGGAATCTCCGCCACAATCTTCAGCCTGGCGTGACGCGTCAGCAGCGAATGAAAACCTTCCCGCGTGAACCGGAACCGGAAGTTCATCACGATCCGTTCCCCGCGCGCTATCTGAATCTGCCGCCCCATTGACCGGATGCTTAAATCGCGCGCCGTCTGAAAACGCCGCGTCAGCAAATAGAGCCCTTCCCAGCGATCGTCCGCAGTTTCGGCGAACTTCATCCCGCCGTCTTCCGGCGTGATCCCGACGCTGGCCAGTGGCGAAAAGACCCAGTTTTCGTGCTGCGCCGTGGGGTACTCGGTCTCCTGTTCGTAAATCTGCCCGTCTACCAGCAGAATATCGCCCGCGTGCAGACACCCCGCCACGTGCCGGATCTGATCCAGCGGATCGAACCCGCCCAGCGTGTTGCCCACCATCAGGAACAGCCGCGGCGCCTCGCTCACATCGGCCGCCAGCATCAGATGCATCGGGCTGGATATATCGGCCTTGATCCCCAGCACGTCGCAGTCTTCATCTTCCGCCGCCGCGCAGGCCATCTCCAGCATGTTCTGGCTCGCGTCCACAGGGAAATACTTCACCTCGCGGCCCGCCGCCAGCAACGACTTTAAAATCGCCCGGTCCTTAGACCCGTCTCCCGCTCCGAAGCTGATCACCGGGACCCGGCCCGCAAATCCCTTCACCAGGTCTGCCGCCCGCCCCGCCAGCGCGGCCCACGTCGGCACCAGACTCTCGTGCGACGTCCGCTCAATCTCCTGCCACGCCTTTACCGACGCCGGTTGCCAGTAAAAGAATTTCTCCGGCAGATCGCGCGCCTCGAGCGACTCGGCAAACTCATCGGCAATCTCCGCCTCGGTGAGAAGAACCTCAATATTCATTCCTCACCAGCTTACTCCGCGCCGCGCGCCTCTGCCCGGAAGCGCTAAAGCAGCGTCAGCGGATCTACGTCGATCACCAGCGCCGTCGCGCTCCACTTCTGTTCCCGCGCAAACTCCTGCGCCCGCCGCAGCACCGCGTTCAGCGCCTTCCGGCTCCCGGCCTTAATCAGCATCTGATAGCGGAACTCCGCCTTCAACCGCTGTACCGGAGCCTCCGCCGGGCCCATGATCCGCATATTCTCCGGCGCCGGCGTCAGATGATGCCCCAGTTCCGCCGACATCCGCAGCGCATCCTCCTGCTTCGCCGCCCGCACCAGTACATTCGCCATCGCAGCAAACGGCGGGTACTTCATGAACCTGCGGAACTGCAGTTCCTTTTCGAAGAACCCCGCATAGTCCTGCAGTGCCGCGAGGCGAATCGCGTAATGATCCGGATTGATCGTCTGCATGTACACCACGCCCGGCAACTCGCCGCGCCCCGCCCGCCCCGCCACCTGCGTCAGGATCTGAAACGTCCGTTCCGCCGCCCGGAAGTCCGGCATCCCGATCCCCACGTCCGCCGACACAACGCCCACCAGCGTCACGTTCGGAATATCGTGCCCCTTGGCAATCATCTGCGTGCCCACCAGAATGTCGAAGTTCCGCTCCCGAAAATTATTCAGGATGTCCTCAAACTGCCGCTTGCCCGATACCGTGTCCCTGTCGAGGCGTGCAACCCTCGCCTCCGGAAATTCCGCGTGCAGTTCATCCTCCACCCGCTCCGACCCCGACCCCATGAACTGCACATGCTCGCTCCCGCACTTCGGGCACACCGACGGCGGCTTCTCCGCATACCCGCAGTAATGGCACAGCAACCGCCGGTCGCGCCGGTGGAACGTCATCGTTACCGAACAGTTCCGGCACTGCACGCGCTCGCCGCAGGACCGGCACGCCACGAACGTCGAATACCCGCGCCGGTTCAGCAGCACCATCGCCTGTTCGTTGTTGGCCAGGCGGTCGCGAATCGCCCCCAGCAGCGCGCGCGAAAAGATCGCATGCTTGCGCGTCTCCAGAAACTCCTCGCGCATATCCACCACTTCCACCTTCGGCATGGGCCGCTCCGCAATCCGGTCCGGCAGTTCCAGCAGGGTGTACTTGCCGTTCTCCGCGTTGAAACGGCTCTCAAGGCTCGGCGTTGCCGACCCCAGCACCACGCACGCCCCCGCCGCCTGCGCCCTGACGATCGCCACGTCCCGCCCGTGATAGCGCGGCGTCTCTTCCTGCTTGTAGCTGGCGTCGTGCTCTTCGTCCACCACAATCAGCCCCAGGTCCCGCACCGGAGCGAACACCCCGGACCGCGTCGCCACCACCACCCGCGCCTCGCCCGCGCGTATCCGCCGCCACTGGTCCGCGCGCTCGGAATCGCTGAAGGCCGAATGCAGGATCGCCACCTTATCGCCGAACCGCGCGTAGAACTGCCCGGCCACCGCCGGCGTCAGCGCAATCTCCGGCACCAGCATCAGCGCGCTGCGCCCGGCTTCGAGCGTCCGCTGCATCGCGTTCAGATACACCTCGGTCTTGCCCGACCCCGTCACCCCGTGCAGCAAAAACGTGCAGAACTTCTGCGACGCGATTCCGGCCGCGATCAGATCGTACGCATTCCTCTGCGTCACATTCAGATCGTGCGGCGCGCGAATCGGCGCGCTGCGAATTTCGACGCGCTCCGGCGTCAGCCGCAGCAGTCCCTTGCGCCCCAGGCTGCGCGCCGCCGTGCCGGCATTCTTCACCAGCTCTTCGATCTCGCCCAGATTGTGCGAGCCCGGATGCAGCGCCAGATATGCCAGCAACTCGCGCTCCGGCTTCGGCAATTTCCCCTCGGCCTCTTTGTCCGTCGCTTCCACACGCAGCTTCGCCGCCGGCGCGCGCATCGGATCGCGATCCCGATCCACTTCCTCCACCGCGATCCAGCCCTTGCGCTCCAGCGATTTGATCGCCTTATCGGCCAGCGGCAGTTTCTTCTTCAGATAAGCCGCCGTGAGCGGTCGCGCCGCCAGCATCTGGATTACTTCATTCAGCGTGTCGCCGGCTTCCTGCACCATGGAAAGCTGCCGCGATGCATCCCGCCCGGCGTCCGTCAGCGAATAGACCTTACCCTGCTTGTTCTCATGCGCGAGCGGCGTCATCCCCCGCAGCACCTCGCCGAGAGGCGCGCAATAATAGCCGGCGATCCACCGGCCGAGCGCGATCAGCTCGTCGCCCAGCACAGGCTCGGTATCGAGTACCCGCAACGCTTCTTTGATCGTGGGCGTTCCGCCGCCGGGCTCTGGCGCATCGTCGTGAACCCGCAGCACCACGCCCACCATCTTGCGCGTGCCGAAGGGCACCAGCATGCGCATGCCCGCGCGCACGCGGTGCTGCAGCGTGAGGGGCAGGGAATAGGTGAACGCCTGGTCGAGCGGCACCGGCAGGCTGATGTCGCAATAGCGGGGCAAGACTCAGTGTACGGCGGGCTGCCCCGACGTTACCGATCGTGCGCCGTATGCCGCCGCATCGACCCCGGATGCAGGGCCTTCTTGATATCCGGCCAGAACTCTTTCAGGCAGTTTGAAATCGAATCCGACATCAGCTGCACTTCGAGGCGCTGCACGTTATCGCCCGGCGTTCGGTTGCGCGGGTAGTACGCGTTTGCAATGCTCGCGCTCACCGCGTTGCCCAGAAACTCCGAGTAGTTGAACCGGTACTTATCGCGATCCGTCCGCGTCACCAGTATGCGCGACAGCGCCCACGCCACCCGCACCGGCACGCTGCCGTAGCCGCGCCGGAAGTAGCGCGGATCTTCGTGCAGCAGACTCGGCATCGCCCCTTCCGTCATGATGTTGCCCGCCATCTGGTCCGCATACGTCGTCGCATAACGGTGGGCGTAACCCTTCATCCCCTGGCCGAACTCCGGATTCGGGTTTTGCAGCTGATAAATCATCGTGTACCATCCGGCGATGAAGTACCCGGGCGGATCGAATGAATCGTGCTCCGCGATCGTGAACTTTTCGAGCGGACTCAGTGCGCGAAACGCCTGCGTCGGATCCGCCGTCCGGTAATTCGGCAGAATCCCGAACATGTGTTTGTCGGGCGGCTGCGACACCGCCGTATTCGGCGTCCCCGGCGTGTTCGAAGCGCTGTTTGCCGCGTCTGCGCTGCTTGTCGCGCTGCCGACCGCCAGCGGCGCACCCGCTTCCGGTTCCTGCGCGCAGCCGCAGCAAGCCATGACGAGGAACGCGAACGTGCCCGCCGCGAATTGTCTGAGCCCTCGCACTTACGCCCAGCATAGGTTCATCCCCCGCAACATCCGGTTACGAACGCGCGAAGTTTCGATGATCTATCCGTTGAACGGGTGAATCCGCCCCCGCAGCCGGTCGATCTCCCGCCGGTCGCGCTTCGACGGCCGGCCCTCATGCAGAAAATCGAAGGTCGCCGCTGACTTCTTCATCTCCGCCGCCGCCGCCCGCGCCGCGCGGCTCGCTTCGGTCTCGCGATACAACCCCTGCGCCACCGCCGCCGGCCCGCGCATCTCGCTCAGCCCCAGCACTTCCACCACGAACTCCGCCGCGTCGTTCTTCACTCGCAGCGTATCGCCCACCCGCACCTCGCGCGCCGGTTTCGCAGTCTGCCCGCCCGATTCGATGCGCCCCATCTCGCATGCCTTCGCCGCCATCGACCGCGTCTTGAAGAACCGCGCCGCCCACAGCCACTTGTCGATCCTCACCAATCCCCCTCGCGCCTCACCAATCCCCCTCGCGCCGCACCACTCCCATTCTTGCGCTAACCTGAGTTCACCGTCACCGGATGCCCACCGACCCCACGCTCGCCGCCGCCGAACTGGCCGTCGCCAACGCCGTCCTTTGGCTTCGTCTCATTGTCGAAGTCACCGGCGCAGCCGTCATCGCCGCCGGCATCCTCGCCACCGCCCTCACGTTTTTTGCCGGCCTGCGCGGCTCCCGCGGCAATCCGCACGGCGACCTCTTCGGCGCCACCCGCCTCTGCTTCGCCCGCTATCTCGCGCTCGCCCTCGAACTCCAGCTCGGCGCCGACATCCTCTCCACCGCCGTCGCCCCCAGCTGGGATCAGATTGGCAAGCTCGGCGCCATCGCCGTCATCCGGACCGCGCTAAATTACTTTCTGAAGAAGGAACTTTCCGAGGAACGCCCGCATGCTCACGTGGAATGACATCCTGCGCACCGCCAAAACCGGCAACCCCGCGCCCGCAACGAAAGTCGTGCGCACCGACGCCGAATGGCGCAGCCAGCTGACGCCCGAACAGTACCGCGTCACCCGCCAGGCCGGCACCGAGCGCCCCTTCAGTTCGCCTATGTGCGAACTCTTCGAGCCCGGCCTCTACTCGTGCCTCTGCTGCGACACCCTGCTCTTCGATGCCTCGCAGAAGTTCGATTCCGGCACCGGCTGGCCGTCCTTCACGCAGCCCGTTGCCGACAACGCCATCGCCTATAACGTCGACACCAGCTACGGCATGACGCGCGTCGAAACCGTCTGCAACACCTGCGACGCGCACCTCGGCCACGTCTTCCCCGACGGCCCTCCGCCCGGCGGCCTCCGCTACTGCATGAATGCCGTCGCGCTGAAAAAGCGCAAAGAGTAACTCGCCTACCGCAGGATCTTATACAGATTGCTGTAATCGTCGGTCCACGGCTTCAGCCCCGCAATCGGCTTGATCTGCGTCACTGCCGCCGCCACGCCCGGCTGATCGAAGAAGCCCGCGCGGCTGGTCACGATCACCCAGTCCGACATCGCTTCTTCTTCCTCGTCTTCTTCGCCGTTCACCACAAGGCGCGCCGTCTTGCCGTTCGCCTCCGCGCCCAGCGCCACCACCGGCGCCAGCCGCAGATAGCGGTTGGAAACGTGTACCACCAGCACTCCGTCCGGCTTCAGATGCTTCCAGTACAGCTTCCATGCTTCTGCCGTCAGCAGATGCACCGGAATCGCATCGCCCGAAAACGCGTCCACCACCAGCACGTCGTACTGATTCGACGGCTCCTGCTCCAGCACCAGCCGCGCATCGCCCAGCACCACTTCATTCGCCGCCGGACAATCCCGCAGGAAGTAGAACTGACTCTCCGCCACCTGCTTCACCAGCGGATTGATGTCGTAAAACCGCATCGTGTCGCCGCCGCGCCCGTATGCCGCCAGCGTCCCCGCGCCCAGCCCGATCACTCCCACCTTCTTCGGCCCCAGCTTATCCACCGCCAGCATCGCCACGCCCACGCCCGAATGATGCGTGAAGTACGCCGTGGCCTCGCGCCGGTAGCGCATGTCGAGGAACTGCTCGCCGTGATCGATCGTGCCGTGCTTCAGGATCCGCACCGCGCCCTTGGTTTCGGCCTGCGTGTCGTAGACCTTCAGCGCGCCGTAAAAATTGCGCACCATCACCCGCGCATCGGCATCCCGCTGCCACTCGTCGCGCACCAGCGCTGTCGTCACTGAGGTCGCAACCGCCGCCCCGGCCACAAACGCCAGCAGCCGCCGGTCGAAAGACGCCCTCGTCCGCGTGATCAGATACGCCGCCGCCGCGCCCGCCAGCCCGAACAGACACATCGTGTCGTAAGTGGTCGAAAGGAACTTCGGCGCGCCGAACTTCATCGCCGCGATTTCGCGGATCCCCACGAATCCCAGCAGCAGCGCCGCCACCACTCCCGTCATCCGGTTATCTTTTGCCGATTCCTTCGATGCCGGCGTCCCGCCCCGGTTCTGGCCCTTCCACAACAGGCCCAGCAGCAGCACCGACGTCAGCGTCACCACCAGCGGCAGATCGTACAGCGCGTTGAACAGATGCGGCGCCGCCAGCCCGATCAGCAGTCCGCCGATCGCGCCGCCGAGCGACACCATCAGGAAGAAGCCCGTCAGATGTTTCGGCGCCGGCTTCCTGCGCGCCAGTTCGCCATGGCAAACCATGAAGAGGATAAACATCACGGCGCTGAAAAACGCCACTGCCATCCGGATGTTGCCGATCCGCACCTCCACCATTTCGAACGCCATCCACGCCAGCGCAATCCCCGCCGCCGTGCCGAACAGGCCGCGCCGGTACCACTTATCGCTGTCGAAGCAGAGAATGAAGCTCAGCAAATACAGCACCAGCGGCAACACCCACAGGAACGGAATCGGCGCAATGTTCTGCGTCAGATGATTCGTCATCGCCAGCAGCAGCGCTGAAGGACACGCCGCCAGCGCCATCCACAGCAGCCTGTCGCTCATGCGCGGAGCCGGCCCGCTGTCTTCGCTCTTCGCCTGCTGTTCGGCCGCCACGCGCGTGCTCCGCGACGTCAGCGCCACCGTCGCGCAAACCGCCACGAACAGCACATATCCGCCCGACCACATCCACGCCTGCTCCTGATTCCGCAGCCACGGCTCCACGAAGATCGGATAGCTCAGCAGCCCCACCATGGACCCGATATTCGACAGCGCGAAGAACCGGTACGGCATCGCCCCGCCCGTCGACCGCGAGTACCACGACTGCAGCAGCGGGCTCGTCGACGACAACAGAAAATACGGCAGCCCCACCGTCGCCGTCAGCAGCCCCAGAATCGGCCACAGCGGATCCGCCCCCGGCGCCGGCTTCCACCATGCCGATGGCAGAATCGGCAGCGCCGCAAGGCTCAGCACCATCAGGCCCACGTGAATAAACGTCTGCCGCTTCCCCGGATGATCGATCAGCCAGTGCGCATAAGCGTATCCGCCCAGCAGCGCCAGCTGGAAGAACAGCATGCACGTGGTCCACACCGCCGCCGAACCGCCGAACCACGGCAGAATCAGCTTCGCAATCAGCGGCTGCACCTGGAAGAGAAGGAATGCGCTCAGCAGAATCGTGAGGCCAAAAAGCAGCGTGGAGACGCCGCCAGTGCGTTCAGAAGAAGAAGATGTCACGGTTCCCGAATTATACCTGGCACGGCCCCCGCCTTCAGCGCCACCCCCGACAGGCACCGCCTTCGCGACTCCCGCATCAGGAACACCAGCAGCTCACACGCCGCACCCGTCGACAAGCCCTCCGCCCGGATATTCGAGATGCAGTTCCGCTCCGCATCCGTCCGTCCCGCCCGCGGCGACCATGTCAGATACACCCCCATGCTGTCCGCCGCGCTGAGTCCGGGCCGCTCCCCGACCAGCATCACCGTCAGCGCCGCCCCCATCGCCTCGCCAATTTCATCTCCCAGCGCCACCCGTCCCTGCGACGCGATCGCCACCGGCCCGATGCGCCACTCCGCGCGGTCCAGCCGCTCCGCCACCGCACGCAACAGCGCCGCTGCCTGCGTCTGCACCGCGAGCGGCGAAAGTCCGTCGGCCACCACGAACACGACATCCCACGGGCCACCCGTCTCGCCCACGGCCCTTCTCGATGCTCCGTCGAGCCGCCGCCCCAGGTCAGGCCGCCGCAGATACTCCGGACGGTCCCGCGCCGCGCTCGCCACCGCCAGCGTCTGCATCCCCGCCGCTTCAATCTCCGTCGCCAGCGCGCCGGTATCGAATGGCCCGTGCACCGCGTCGCGAGCCCGCGCATGCGCCAGCTGGAACGCCAGCAACTCGCGCGTCCCGATGGCGTTCCCCGCGCGCTCCAGCCCCACGCGCGCCGGAGTGAACCGCCTCAGCTCAAGCACGGAACAACTCCTCCGCATTTCCTCCGCTTGCCAGCAGACTCACCGCCCGCGGCAGTTCCGGCCTGTGCCGCTCCAGCCACGCCTCGAACTCCGGCGCCGGACGCAGCCCCAGCAGCCCCCGCACATACAGCGCATCGTGGAAGGACGTGCTCTGGTAGTTCAGCATGACGTCGTCCGCGCCCGGCACGCCCATAATGAAGTTCACGCCCGCCGTGCCGAGCAGCGTGAGCAGCGCGTCCATATCGTCCTGATCCGCTTCCGCGTGATTCGTGTAGCAGATGTCGCACCCCATCGGCAGCCCCAGCAGCTTGCCGCAGAAGTGATCTTCGAGGCCCGCCCGCATAATCTGCTTGCCGTCGTACAAATATTCCGGCCCGATGAACCCCACTACCGTGTTCACCAGCATCGGCCGGAAATGCCGCGCCACCCCGTACGCCCGCGCCTCGCACGTCTGCTGATCCATCCCGTGATGCGCGTTCGCCGAAAGCGCGCTCCCCTGGCCGGTCTCGAAGTACATGATGTTGTTGCCGCCTTCGTCGCCCGGCGCCCCGCGCTTCAGGTCACGCGCCGCCTGCCACGCCTCCTCCAGCATCCCGAGGTTCACCCCGAACGACGCATTCGCCGCCTCAGTCCCCGCAATCGACTGGAACACCAGGTCCACCGGAGCGCCCCGCCGCATCGCTTCCATCTGCGTCGTCACATGCGCCAGCACGCAACTCTGCGCCGGAATCCGCAGCGTCGTCCTCACCCGGTCGATCATCCGCAGCAGCGTCACCACGCTCTCCACGCTGTCCGATGCCGGATTGATCCCGATCACCGCATCGCCGCTCTCCAGCAGCAGCCCGTCGAGAATACTCGCCGCAATGCCCGCCGGATCGTCCGTCGGATGATTCGGTTGCAGCCGCGTCGAAAGCCGCCCCGCCAGCCCCACCGTCGTGCGGAAGCGCGTCACCACCCGGATCTTCGCCGCCACCGCGATCAGATCCTGCACCCGCATGATCTTGCTCACCGCCGCTGCCATCTCCGGCATCAGCCCGGGCGCGAGTTCCGCCAGCGCAGCCGGTGTCGCCTGTTCGCCGAGCAGCCAGTCGCGGAACTCCCCCACCGTGAAATGCGCCACATTCGCCAGCGCCGCGCCGTCGAGTTCATCGACAATCAGCCGCGTCACTTCATCGGTTTCGTAAGGAACAAGCAGTTCCCGGCGGAACTCCCCCAGCGGCAAATCGGCCAGCGCCATCTGCGCCGCCACGCGTTCTTTCGCCGTCCGCGCCGCCACCCCGGCCAGTTCATCGCCGGACCGCCGCGGCGTCGCCCGCGCCAGCAGCGTCTTCAGATCGTCAAAGCGATGCGTGACCGAACCGACCGTGTGTGCGTAGCTCATCCCGCGCTCTCGCCGACCCCGTCGCCTCTCCGTTGCGCCCGAGCCGCAATCCCGCCGGATCTACCCCGCCACCACCCGGTTCCGCAGGACTCCGATCCCTTCGATCTCCACCTCCACCACGTCCCCCGGCTTCATCGCCTTCGTCACTCCCGGCGTCCCGGTGTACAAAATGTCGCCCGGTTCGAGCGTCACGTAGCGGCTCGCAAACGCCAGCACTTCCGCCACGCTGAAGATCAGCTCGCTCGTCCGCCCGCACTGCACGGTCTCGCCGTTCACCCGGGTATCCAGCCGCAGGTTATCCGGATTCAGCCCCGTCACCACCCACGGCCCCACCGGCCCGAAAGTGTCGCAGCCCTTCGCGCGCCACCACTGCACGTCCTTGCCCGCCCCGTCCGGCCCCTTGCCCTTCTGCCAAACGCGCTCGCTTACGTCGTTGCCGCACGTCAGCCCGAACACAGCCTCCGCCGCTTCCTCCTTCGACGCATTCCGCAGCCGCTTGCCCACCATCACCACCAGCTCGCCCTCGTAGTGCGCGTCCGTCGCATCCGGCGGCAGCACAATCTCCGCTTCCGTCCCCACAATGCAGCTCACCGGCTTATAAAAGATCGGCGGAACCGTCGGCACCGGCCGCCCCTGCAGGTGGCTGGCATAATTCTGCCCCACCGCCAGCACCTTCGAGGGTTCGCACGGCGGCAACATCTTTACCGCCCCCACCGCGAAATCGCGTCCCGTCCGCTGCCGGAGGCCGAAGATGTCCCGGATCTCCATCACCCAGCCGTCTTCCAGCTCGCCCCACGCCGTCTCTCCGTCCTGTTCAAACCGTCCGTACACTGCCATATACCTCAGGAGTATACGATCCCCTCTTGAACTTTCACCCGGGAACAACGTATTTCTTATCACAAAAGGTACTACTTTTGCGTTACAATGCTATCGGTCCGCCTCCGATCTGCTTGCAACCCTAATTACGGACCCTGGAACGAAGCTATGGACAAACCGGCGCAAAATATACAAGACAGCTTTTTAAACAATGCGCGCAAGGAAAAAGGTGTTGTCACAATTTATCTTCTGAGCGGCGTGAAGCTTTCCGGCCGCATCCGAAGCTTTGACAAATATTCGCTGGTGCTCGAAACCAACAATCAGGAACAGCTGATTTTCAAGCACGCGATTTCCACCGTCGTCACCTTGCGCAGCGCTCACCCCGTGCACGCGCCTGCGCACAGCGGGGCCCCCGGACCGGTTGCTGTCGCTGTCGGCAGCGGCGAATAACCGGATCGCTGCATTGATTGCTTTCGGAGTGCCGTGCCTCGCGGCGCTCCGATAAACTATATCCAGCGGAGCTCCTCCTCACGATATCGCTTGAACACACGCCCGAACGGGCCATCCTCGCCGGTTTCGAACGCCGCCGCGGCGCAGCGTCTTCCTCGGCCACCGAGTCCTTTCAGGAACTCGCCGAACTTGCCGTCTCCGCCGGCGCCGAAATCGCCGCTCAGCTCTTTCAGGTCCGCCCCGACGCCGAAGCCGCCACTCTCATCGGCCACGGCAAAGTCCAGGAGCTCAAGGAACTCACCGACGCCGCCCACGCCGACGTCATCATCTTCGATCACGACCTCACCCCCACCCAGCAGCGCAATCTCGAAGCCGCCACCGGCGTCAAAGTCATCGACCGCACCCAGCTCATCCTCGACATTTTCGCCTCCCGCGCCCGCACCGCCGAAGGCCGCCTCCAGGTCGAGCTCGCCCAGCTCAAATACATCCTGCCGCGCCTCACCGGGCAGGGCAAATCGCTCTCCCGGCTCGGCGGCGGCATCGGCACCCGCGGCCCCGGCGAAACCAAGCTTGAAACCGACCGCCGCCGCATCGCCGTAAAAATCAAAAAGCTCGAACAGGAACTCGAACACGTCCGCTCCGGCCGCGCCCTCCATCGCCGCCGCCGCGACGCCGTCCCCGTCCCCACCGTCTCTCTCGCCGGCTACACCAACGCAGGCAAGTCAACGCTCTTCAACCGCCTCACCTCCGCCGGCGTCCTCGCCGACGCCAAAATGTTCGCCACGCTCGACCCCACCCTGCGCGCCATCGCTCTGCCCTCCAACCGCCGCGTCATCCTCAGCGACACCGTCGGCTTCATCCGCAACCTCCCCACCACGCTCATCGAAGCCTTCCGCGCCACTCTCGAAGAGGTCGCCGACGCCGCCCTCATCCTCCACGTCGTCGACGTCTCCTCCGACCGCGCCCCGCGCCACGTCGCCGAAGTCTTCCGCGTGCTCTCCGAAATCGGCGCCTCCGGCACCCCCCAAATCCTCGTCCTCAACAAGGCCGATTGTCTTCCTCCCGAAGAACGCGACGCCGGCATCCTCGGCCCCCGCCTCCTCGGCGAAGCCGGCCAAAGCCCCCTCACTCCCGCCGTCCTCGTCAGCGGACTCACCGGCGCCGGACTCCCCGATCTCTTCCGCCTCATCGATCAGGCCGTCCCCTTCGACGCCGTCGAAAAGGTCCGCTTCCGCATCCCTCTCCGCGACGGCGCCTCCATCGCTTTGTTGCATCAATGTGGCAAAGTCCTCGCCGAGGATTATGATGGAAACTTATGCGAAATGGAGGTCGACGCGCCCGAATCTCTCCGCCGCCGCCTCCGGCGCTATCTTATTCGAACCCCCGGTTTGCCTGTGGAAAAATCTGTGTAGAATTGCCCATGACACTCCGGAAACCATTGCGCCGATTCAGCTTGGCTCACTTTGAACCGAAACGCAGCAGTCCGTCTAAGCAATTAGAATTAAACGTCTTGACCGTTAATTCAAACGAAAATTCACGTCAATGTAATTTTCTGTCAGCGCGCCCGTTTCTTTTCCTGATTTCCACAATTGGAGTAGATCGATGAATCTGCCCAACTCCCTCACTCTCGTCCGCATCTTCTTCATCCCCCTCATCGTCGCCGTCCTCGTCGAGGAGCGCATTGCCCTCCATTGGAACGGTCTCCTCATCACCAACGACCTCATCGCCCTGCTCATCTTCTGGGTCGCCGCCACCACCGATCTTCTCGACGGCTACCTCGCCCGCCGCTGGGGCCAGGTCACCACTATTGGCACCCTCATGGACCCCATTGCCGATAAGCTCCTCGTCTCCGCCGCCCTCATTGCCCTCGTTGAAGAACGCGTCGTTGCCAGCTGGCTGGTCGTGCTCATCATCGGCCGCGAATTCGCCGTCTCCGGCCTGCGCGCCATTGCCGCCGCCGAAGGCTACACCATCAGCGCCAACGAACTTGGCAAGACCAAGACATTCTTCCAGGTTGTGGCGATTTCCCTGCTTGTGCTTTCCATCCACCACCCGGCGTTCCTGCAGTGGGCCACCTGGTCGCTGTACGTTGTTGTTTTTTTCTCGATCTGGTCGGCGATTTCTTACTTCCGCAAATTCTGGCGCAAGATCGATATCCGCGTGAAGCAGCGTTCCCGCCGTGAACTTCTCGATGCCGAACGCGACCGCCGCCGCGCCCTGCTTGCCGACCGCCGCGAAGCCCGTCTGCTCCGCCGTCGTGAACGCGCCGCCGTCCGCGCGGCTCGTACCTCGGGCGCCTCCGAAACCCCGCCCGCTGCCTGACTCGCTTTTACAGCGGATCCGCCGCCGGCGCTTCCGTCTTTGCTGCCGGAAACTCCGGACCATCCACCGTCAGCCGCACCGAGCGCACCTGTCCATCCTCGCCCAGTGGATCGAGCATCCGTCCGTTCAGCGAAATCGTCACGCCGCCCGCATTGCCCGTCAGCACGCGAACCGCTCCGTCCGCCGAGATCGTCTTCGTCTCATTCGGCCGCAGTGTGCCCGTGTAGGCCGGCTTGCCGTCCGCCGTCACCTGCAGCCACGATGCCGCATGTGCCTTCACCACCACCTGCACCGGCCGGCTCGCCGCCGCCGGATCCGGCGCGGCGATCGCAGTCTGCGGCGCCGCCGGCGGAACTGCGGCATCAGCCATCACCACCGGTGCTGCCGGAACCGCCGTGTTCTGCTGCGCTGCCGCGCTCTGCTCCGCCGCCCCGGCACCTGCTGGCAACTGCGGAGCCGCCGCCACGCTCTTCACTTCCGCCGCCTGATGCGTCGCCACCGCTGCTGCCTGCGTCGTGCGCCACATCTCCGGCAGCTTTTCCCGAACCCACGGAAATCCGTTGAAGTGATAATAAGCGGCCACGCCCGCAACCATCAGCACCGCCAGCCACGCAGCCGAGGCGAACGCCGGATTGCTGCGCAGATGCCATTGCCGTCTTCTCACGCGTGCCGGCGGATCGGGCAGCGGCACCATCGATTCATCCAGCTTCGGCATCTGATTCAGCAGCTGCTCTGCATCTATCTCCAGCAGCTTCGCGTACTGCCTGACGAAGTTCCGCGTGAACACCAGCCCCGGCAGCTTTGCGTAATCTTCCGCTTCGATCGCCTGCAGATAGCGGGAGGAAATGCGCGTCTCTCGTGCGATATCGTCGAGCGCAAGTTTCCGCCTGAGTCTTTCCTCACGCAGCTGCGCGCCGATTCCGTACAACGCCATTCCTCCTTTTCGCTTATGGTACAACACTTGTTGGGCAAGTTGTTGCTGTTAAGCGAGTTATGTGTTAAGCGAGTTAACATAGCGTGACGATCCCCGGCTCCCCCTCCGTCACCGTCGTCAATCGCAACCGCCGCCTGCCGGAAGTGGCTCCTGTTCCCCTTCGCCGCCCTCCTCCTCGGCCCGCCGCGCTGCTCGCCCCGCTGCCCGATCGCCTCGACACAAAGCGAGACCTTACTCTGGGATATATATGTCTCGCTCGCCGGAACTCTCCGGCGTCCTGATCGCAGTCCCCAATCAACGCACCGGAAAGGCAGAAGTGAATCTGGACGGAATTATCGTAGTCAATAAGCCGCGCACCTGGACGTCGCACGACGTCGTCAACAAAATGCGCGGCATCGCCGGCACCCGCCGCGTCGGCCATCTCGGCACGCTCGACCCTCTCGCCACCGGCGTCCTCCCCGTCATGATCGGCCAGGCCACGCGCCTCGCGCAGTTCTTCGATAAAGCCGATAAAGCCTACGATGCCGTCGTCCGCTTCGGCTTCGCTACCTCGACCTACGATGCCGATGGCGAACCAGTCGGCGATCCCGTCGAACCCGCCCTCCTCGCCGACCACATCGAAGCCTGCCTCGCCCCCATGCGCGGCGAAATCCTCCAAACGCCTCCGCCCGTCTCCGCAAAAAAAATCGGCGGCGTCCCCGCGTACAAACTTGCGCGCAAAAACATCCCCGTCGAACTGGCGCCGGTGAAAGTCACCATCTACGAACTGTCGCTGCTCGGCATCGATGGCTGCCGTGCGCGCCTCCGCGTCCGCTGCTCGGCCGGAACCTACGTCCGCACCATCGCCCACCAGCTCGGCCAGTCGCTCGGCTGCGGCGCCCACATCGAAGAACTGGAGCGCACCGCATCCGGCCCCTTTCGCCTCGCCCAGGCCCGCACTTTGGAAGAACTGCAGTTGTTGAAGGATGAAGGCCGCCTCGCCGATGCTCTTCTCGCCGGCAGCGATCTTCTCCCCGACTTCCCCGCCGTCTACGTCGACGACACCACGCTCGCGCAGATCCGCCAGGGCCGCGACTTCGCCGTCTCACCCTTCCGCGTCAACGCCGGCTCCGAGCATGTGAAAGCCATTGGCCCCGATGGACGCCTCGCGGCAATCGGCAAAATCGCCCTGCCGCACGTCTATCATCCGATGGTGGTTTTAGCTTAAAGCGGTTTTAGCTTAAAGCGGTTCTCGTCTGAACCGCCCTACTTCGCGTCCTCGATCGGCATGTCCTCGCCCTTCGGATCGTCCGCGAACATCTTCGCCGCATCGTAAAAACCGGCCGTCACCAGGTGGAACGTGACCACCTTCTTCGTCTTGTTCTGCCAGAACCAGCCGTGAACGCCCGTCGTCGGCGCCGTGAACGACCCGTACATGTGGTCTGTCCCCACCTTGTTGTCGAGCAGGTAGCTTTCGTAGTACTTCGGCTTCGGCTTCACATCCGGCTCGCCGTGGAACTCATACCGCAGCAGCCCGTTCGCATTCCAGCCGTACACCATCACCGCGCCCTTCTGCATGTGGTACTTCCACTCCACCCCTTCGCCCGGCGCCAGATTCAGATCCTCCGAATCCACCTTGTAGATCTTGTCGTGCGGCGTGTAAATTCCCGCCTGCGCCGGAATCGCCACGCCCACCGCCGTCGGTTCCGACTGCGCAATTCCCGTCAGCCCCAGCAGCTTGCCCGTCTTCAGCGGATCGATCCCATACTCGGCCGGCAGCACCGCCACCAGCAGAATCACTCCCGCCGCCAGCAGCGCAATCAGCGTCGCTTTGAAAATCTTCGCGCCCGAAGGCCCCTGTCCCGGTTGCATGTTTTGTCCCGTGGCCATTTTTTACGCAGCCCCCACAAAGTATCCGGTCACCTGATAACCCACCAGCACGAACCCCACCGTCATCAGCACGGTATTGGTCGCGAACGCGTACTTATAAAATCCGCTCTTCGTCCGCCAGTAGCTCAGCGCCAGCAGCACTACCGTCAGCGCCATCACCTGCCCGATCTCCACGCCCACGTTGAAGCTCACGATATTCGTCACCAATCCGTTCTTCGCCAGCTCAAGCTCCTGCAGCTTCGTCGCCAGCCCGAACCCATGGAACAGTCCGAATATCAGCACCGCGATCTTCGTGTTCGGCGTGAATCCCAGCATCCGCTTAAACCCGTCCATGTTGTCGAACGCCTTGTACACCACCGACAGCCCGATAATCGCGTCGATCACATTCGAATTCGCGTGGATCCCGCCCAGCACTCCCGCCAGCAGCGTAATACTATGCCCCAGCGTGAACAGACTCACGTACGCCACAATGTCTTTCATCCTGTAGAGGAAGAAAATCACACCCACCAGAAACGCCAGATGGTCGTAGCCGGTGACCATATGCTTCGCCCCCAGATACAGAAACGGAGCCACCGCCGCCCCCGTCGTCGACTGTACGAAACTCGCGTCGCGCTTCGAAACGTTATGCGCGCTCGCCCCCGGCGGGAACAGCAGTCCCGCGATCACGATCATCACCGTCAGCAGCAGCGCCGCCCGGCTCCACACCACTCGCCTTCCGTTCATGCCCGATATAGTATCGAACGCCTCACTGCACGAACATCTGCCACATCAGCCGCCCCGGATAAAACGTCAGCGCCCCCGCAATCACCAGCGCGCCAATGTACAGCCCCCACATCGCCCGCTGATGCCCTTTGATGTCTCCTTCGCGAATCGTCCGGATCGCCCCGAACACACCGAAGTACGTCAGCGGAATAAACAAGTGGATCCACGTGAAATGCCCCGGCCGCAGCGACTGCACGAAGATCGCCGCCGTCGCCGTCACCGTCATCAGCGTCAGATACACGAACCCCGCCGCCCGGTGCGCGCGGCTCCCTTTCTTCGATGCCACGAGCAGCCATGTCCCCAGAAAGAACGACGGCACCACCGTCGCCACATGAATCTTCACCGCCGCCGATTGTCCGGCAAGTAGTTCAAGGTGCATGCCACCAGACTCGCATAACTACCTGTCCGCGCCGGCCGTCACCTTCGCTTCTGCCACACGCCCTGCCAGCCACAACCGATCTTCTGCGCCACGCGCGCAAACGTTATAGAATCCGCCTATGCCTGACAGCTCTTCGCTTCTCCGCCGGACATTTCTCGGGATCGGCGGCGCCGCCGCGGCCGTCCACGCCAGCCGCGCCTTTGCGTTCGCCCCGCAGTCCGCTGCTGTCTCCGCCGCTGGCTCCGCCGCAACGGGCATCAAGGTCGAAAAAAATGTCGTCGTCGGCAAAGCCGGCGATACCGATCTGCATTGCGACATCTACCGTCCGCCCGCCGGCACCGAGAAGCGCATGGCCCTCATCCACTTTCACGGCGGCGGCTTTGTCGGAGGCAACAAAGAGCTGCTCGCCAACCGCGTTACGCAGATCACCGGCCGCGGCTACGTCTCCGTCACCGCGCAGTACCGCCTCGCCGGCGTCGCGAAGTGGCCGTCTCAGATCGATGACGCCGTCACCCACATCCGCTGGGTGCGCAGCCACGCCGATTCCCTCGGCATCGACCCCAACCGCATCGCCCTCGTCGGCTACTCCGCCGGCGGTCACATCGCCCTCTTCGCCGCCGGCCAGCCCGACCTCGGCCTCGCCGCCTGCGTCGCCTTCTACCCGGCAACGAATCTGGAGAAGGCCGCCGCCCAGCTCATGCCCCCCGGCAGCGATGCCGAGGCCCTGAAAAACGCCAGCCCCCTGTCCCGCATCCGCGAAGGCTACCCGCCCACCGTTCTGTTCCACGGCCTCGCCGACACCACCGTCGAGCCCGCAAACAGCCAGCGCCTCCTGCAGACACTTCGCGCCGCCAAAGTCCCCTCCGAACTGCATACCTTCGACGGCGCGATTCACGCCTTCGATGTCGACCCCACCTTCGCCGAGGCCTGCGCCGGCCTCACCGACTTCTTCCTCGACCGCCAGGTGCTGCATCCTCGCACCCACCCCTCGGGGATGCCGATTGCCGCTGATTTGAGGAAGCAAACGCTCGCCTGAGCGGCACCGCTTTACTGCTGCGCCAGCCGCTTTACTGTTTCACCGGGATGCGCGCCGTCGGGCCCATCCCCATCATTTCGATGACCGCGCCCTCCGGCCCCGTGCCGTCGTAATGCGCCTGCCCGGCAATATCGTGGATCATGCTGCCCGGCCCCAGCGCCACCGTGTTTTTCTTATCGAGCTTCGTCCCGGTGCCGATCAGCATTGTCCCCGACACCACCGTGATGTAGCTGTCATTCGGATGCGTATGCGGCTCGCTCCAGTCGTTCGGCGCGCGCCGCAACAGCTGAACGTACATCCCCGCCTTCGCCGGATCGCCGAAGATCATCGCCGTCTGGCTCAGCGAGCCCGGCACGCTCTTCCACTCCACCTGATCGAGCGACCGGTAATCCCTCACCGCGCGGTCGATCGTCACCGCCTCGGCGCCATAAGCCGCCAGCCGCCGCTCTCCGGCCGCAGCCGGACCGTGCAGCGCGGCGTGGTCGCTCCACAACAGCAACGCAAAAATTCCCGTCGCGACCGCCAGCCGCCGAAATGCTTTTGGAATGGATTGAGATGACACTCTAAGCCTCCTGCCCGAAAAGTACAAACGCGCCGCGACCGCGGATTCTGTATTCTACTTCTCCCCGCCGCAAGGCACGCTCCGCGCGTCCGTTCCCGGCATCGAAGACGGCCGCATCAAATTCGCCCCCGCCAAAAAAAAGGCGCCCGAGCAGCTCTCCCCGCTGCCGGACGCCTCAAAGTTGGCCGCTCGTGATCGGCCCTCTCCCCTGTTCGGGGTTAACCAGCTGCTGCCGTGCCTCCGTTCGTCACAGCGCCGCCTTCACCCACTATGTGTGGCGTCCCGCCGTTTTGTTTCAGGGCCTAATTTCGCGATGCAATCCAGAACGCGATATTGCGCAGCTGCTCTTCAATGTCCTCGCGGTCCGTCGCCCCCGGCGCCAGATTCAGATACCGCACGAACGCCGCCCGCGCTTCGTCGATCCGCCGCAGCTGCAGCAGTGCCACGCCGCGCTGTTTATGCTCTTCGGCGCTCTCCGGATTCGCCGCCACCAGCAGATCCAGCACCGCCAGCGCCTTCGCCCCGTCCTTCCGCGAAAAGTAAATGCCGCGCAGATTATTCACCATCCGCACCATCACCTGCTGCTTGCTGACCGGCGCCATCATCCACGGCTCCAGCGACTCCACTCCGGCCACCCGGCAGCAGCCCGCCTCGTCCAGCAGCGCCCCGGCATGAAACGGATCGATCACCGCCCGGTACTCCTCGTCCTCGTACCGCACCACGAAATGCCCCGGCAGCCCCACGCCGCTCACCGGCTTCGCCAGCCGCCGCGCGATCTCCATATACAGCAGCGAAAGCGTGATCGGAATCCCGAACCCCGTCTCCAGTACGCGGTTCAGGCAGCTGTTCGCCGGATCGTAGTAGTCTTCCTGATTCCCCCGGAAGCCGCCCGTGCTGAACAGATGCGCGCTGAACAGGTACTCGTTCGCCGTCTCCACGAAGCACTGCCCGTCGGAGAGATCCTCCGCCCGGTCCGCAATCGCCAGCGCGTGACGATCCAGTTCGCCGATCGCCCGCTCCGCATCCAGCTCCGGATACTCCACCCGCGCCAGCTCCAGCGCCGCCCGGTCCAGTTCCATCTCCTCCGAACGGCCCGCCAGCAGCTCGATCAGCGCCTGTCTCTCGTCCGTCATGCAGAAGCCGTCAGCTTCTCCACGTCCTTCGCCTCGCCGAACGCAATCCCCTTCGCCCCCGGCACAATCGTCCGGATCAGCCCCGTCAGCACCGCCCCCTGGCCCACTTCGAACCACCGCTCCACGCCCTTTGACGCCAGCAGCTGCATCGATTCGCTCCACCGCACCGGACTCGGGATCTGCTGCAGCAGCCCCTCGCGCGCCTCGCTGCCCTTGTGGATCTCCCGCGCCTGCCAGTTATTCACCAGCGGAATCGTCAGGTCCGTGAACACCGTCGCTTCCAGGTCCGCCCGCAGCCACTCCTGCGCCGGCTTCATCAGCGGGCAATGGAACGGCGCGCTCACCTGCAGCAGCACCGCGCGCTTCGCTCCGGCCGCCTTGGCCAGCTCGATCGCCCGCTCCACCGCGCCCTTGTGTCCGGCAATCACCACCTGCTCCGGCGAGTTCATATTCGCCGCCGTCACCACTTCGCCCTGTGCCGCCTCCGCCAGCACACCGGCCAGCGCGCTTTCCGGCATCTTCAGGATCGCCGCCATCGCGCCCACCCCGAGCGGCGTCGCCTCCTGCATGAACCGGCCGCGCCGCCGCACCAGCCGCAGCGCATCGCCGAAGTCCAGCGCGCCCGCCGCCACCAGCGCCGCATATTCGCCCACGCTGTGCCCGGCCACGAAATCCGGCTCGCCCACCAGCCCCTTCAGCACGGTGTGCGCAGCAATGGAAACGGCCAGCAGCGCCGGCTGCGTGTTCTCCGTCTTCTTCAGTTCCTCGTCCGGCCCTTCGAAACAGAGCTTCGAAAGCGCGAATCCCAGCGCGTCATCGGCGGCTTCGAAACATTGTTTGGCGGCCGGAAAAGTCTCGGCCAGCGACTTGCCCATGCCCGTTGTCTGTGAGCCTTGTCCGGGAAAAAGAAACGCAGTTTTCATTTGGAGGTTATGAACCCAATATAAGCGAATGCCCCGGCTCGCCCGCCCATCGCCGGATGGAACGGATGCGCCCGCATTCTCGTACCATAGGGAGAGAGAGAACCATGAACGAACAGGAACAGCAGCTGATCTCCGGCCTCGCCGAACGCGTCCGCAACGCCCCCGTCCAGCAGGTCGACCGCGACGCCGACGATCTCATCCGCCGCACCATCGGCGCCCGCCCCGACGGGTTGTACATCCTCACCCAGACCGTCCTGCTTCAGGAAATGGCGCTCGATCATCTCAAAGCCCAGGTCGCCGAACTCCAGCAGCAACTCGCCGCCCAGTCCGCCCCGGCCCGCGGCAGCTTCCTGCCTGCCACGCCGCCGCCCTCCGACTGGGGCCGCGACAACCGCGTCCAGCAGGCCGCATACCAGCCGCAATACGCCCAACAGAATTACGCCCAGCCGGCTTACGCTCCGCAACCCGCCGCCGGCATTGGCAGCGGCATCGGCGGCTTCCTGCGCAGCGCCGCCAGCGCCGCGGCCGGAGTCGTCGCCGGTGAGATCGCCTTCGACAGCCTCGCGTCCATCTTCGGCCATCGCGGCGGCGGTTTCTTTGGTGGAGGCGGAGGCGGCTTCTTCGGCGGAGGCGGCGGCGAAACCATCGTCAATAACTACTACGGCGAGGAAGGCGTCACCGGCGGCGGCGATTCCCGCTTCGCCGCGGCGGCCGCCGGCAGCGACGACAACATCAGTCCCGATATCGACGACGAACGCGGCAATTCCGGCAGCGGCTTCTTCGGCGGCGACGACAGCTCTTCGGGCGACGACGGTGGCAGTTTCGATGATGGCGGAAGCTTCGACGGCGGCGGCTCCGACAGCTAGCCCGCCCCTACTGCCGCCACTTCCGCAACTGCGGCCACATCCCCGCGCACACAGCCACCACGGCCAGCGTCGCCACCCCGCCGCCCACCACGCTCGCGACGGCCCCGAACCACGCCGCCGTCCAGCCCGACTCCACCGCGCCCAGCTGATTCGAGCTGCTGATGAAGATGCTGTTCACCGCAAACACCCGCCCCTTCAGCCGGTCCGGCGTCTGCATCTGCGTCAGCGACTGCCGCAGCACCACGCTCACGTTGTCGAACGCGCCCACCAGCAGCAGCATCGCCATCGACAGCCAGAACGAACGTGAAATCCCGAACACGATCGTCGCCGCCCCGAAGCCGGCCACCGCCAGCAGCAGTGTCCTCCCCGCCGCGTGAACCTTCGGCCGGTGCGCCGTGATCACCGCCATCGAGACCGCGCCCACCGACGGCGCCGCCCGCAGCCACCCCAGCCCCGCCGCTCCCACGTGCAGAATCTCCACCGCGTAAATCGGCAGCAGCGCCACCGCGCCGCCGAACAGCACCCCGAACAGATCGAGCGTAATCGCCGAAAGAATCAGCTTGTTCTCGCGCACGAAGTGCATCCCTTCGAGCAGCGACTTCATCGTCCGCGGCTCCGGATGCGGATTCGGCTCGGACCGGTACCGCATCCCGAGAAAGCACAGCACCGTCAGGATCGCGCAAACCGTCTGCAGGATATAAACCACGTGCGCGCCCCTCCACGCAATCAGCAGCCCCGCAATCGCCGGCCCGCTCACCGCCGCAATCTCGTTCGAACTGCTGCTCCACGTGATCGCGTTGTTGAGCACCTCCGGCGGCACCAGATGCGGCAGCGTCGCCTGCCGCGCCGGCCACTGAAACGCCCGCGCCGCCGCCATCAGGAACAGGCACGTGTAAATCGGCCCCACCGAATGGAAGCCCGCCATCAGCAGCGACGACGCCGCCACGAACACAATCTGCGTCAGGATCAGAATCCGCCGCCGGTCGCCGCGGTCCACCGCCTGCCCCGCAAACAGCGCGAACATCAGGAACGGCGCCACCTGCGCAAACCCCACGGTGCCCAGCACCACCGCCGACTTCGTCTGTTCGTACAGATCCCAGCTCACCGCAACAGAGAGCATCTGCGCCCCGAACTGGCTGAGAATCATGCCGCTCAGCAGCAGCCGGTAATCACGGTATCGAAATGCAGCGTACGCGCCCAGATTCAGGCTCCGAACTGCCTCAGATGATGGTCGAGATGCAGGTATCCCCAGCGCTGCCACTCCAGGTACGTCATCCTGCCGAAGATCGGATGCTTCGCCTTGCTGAGGTACTCTTCCGCTTTGCGAAAATCATAGATCGACCGGATCAGCGCCGAACGGTCCGCCTCAAACTCTTCCGGCGATGTTCCGCCCTCGCCCTGCGCCAGTTCCGGCCGCGACGGAATGCCGTGCGGCCACGGCAACGGCGAATGCAGCGCGAACCACTTGACCACCGTTTGCTGCAGGATTCCCGTTGCCGGCGTCACCGGCTTCTCTCCCAGCGACGCGCGGAACCAGTCCGTCAGATGACAGATTGCCCCGTGCGCGGTCATCGTTCCCCAGTGGCGCCGGCTGCGCGGCTCGAGGAAGCGAACCCGGATCAGAATCGAGTCGCAAACACTGTCGTCCCGTAGTGTGGTCATCTGATTCCAGATTGTAGCGGGCCCGCGCTGTTACAAATACGAGCCGCTGAACGATCATGGAAATATATGCTCATCGTTCACGTCCACGTGCTGGTCAGGCCGGAGTGCATCGAGGCCTTTCGCGCCGCCTCTGTTGAGAACGCCCGCCACAGCGTCGGCGAGCCCGGCATCGCCCGCTTCGATGTGTTGCAGCAGGCCGATGACCCCGCCCGCTTTGTACTCACGGAAGTCTACCGCGACGCCGGCGCCCCGGCCCGCCACAAGGAAACCGCCCACTACGCCGCCTGGCGCGATGCCGTCGCCGGCATGATGGCCGAGCCCCGCACCAGCGTGAAGTACGCGGCCGTCTTCCCGGCGGACGGCGGCTGGTAGTGTCGCCGGTTGCGCCGTTCGAATTCGCCACCGCCGGCCGCATCCTGTTCGGCGCCGGAACTTCGGCCGGCCTCGAAGCCCTCGTGGCCTCGTTCGGCCGCCGTGCCTTTCTCGTCACCGGCCGGTCGCCTCGCGGCAGCCTCGGCGCCTTCGCCGCTGCCGTGTATCGCGTCGCCAAAGAACCCACCATCGGGATGATGCGCGATGCCGCCGCCGCCTTTCGTGCCGCCTCGTGCGATGTGGTCGTCGCCATCGGCGGCGGCAGCGCCATCGATGCAGGCAAGGCCATCGCCGCTCTGGCGGCCAATGACGGCGATCCGCTCAATTACGTGGAAGTCATCGGCCGCGGCCTGCCCCTCGAACGCGCGCCATTCCCTTTCATCGCCGTCCCCACCACCGCCGGCACCGGTTCGGAAGTCACCCGCAACGCCGTGCTCGGCTCGCCGGAACACAGCGTCAAAGTCAGTCTGCGCAGCCCGCTGATGCTGCCGCGCGTGGCGATCGTCGATCCCGGCCTCACGCTCGGCCTGCCCCCCGCCGTTACCGCAAGCACGGGTCTCGATGCCCTCACGCAGGTCATTGAACCCTACGTCTGCACGCGCGCCAACCCCATGACGGATGCTCTCTGCCTCGCCGGCATGCGCGCCGTAGCCGGCAATCTTCGCACCGCCTGTCGCAGCGGCGGCGGCCTCCCCGCGCGTGAAGCCATGTGCCGCGCCAGCCTGTTCGGCGGACTCGCGCTCGCCAACGCCGGCCTCGGCGTCGTCCACGGCTTCGCCGCTCCCATCGGCGGCATGTTCGATGCTCCCCACGGCGCCGTCTGCGCCGCGCTGTTGCCCTTCGGCGTGGAAGCCAACATCCGCGCGCTGCGCGAGCGTGCCCCCGAAAGCGAGTCGCTTGCGCGCTACACCGAAATCGCGCGTCTGCTCACCGGGTCGCCCGGCGCCGCCGCCGAAGATGCCGTCGGGTGGCTGCGCGATCTGGCCGGTGAACTCGGCATTCCGCCGCTCCGCGCTTACGGGATCGCCCCGGAGCATGTCGGCGATCTGGTCGCCAGGGCCACGCGCGCCAGCAGCATGAAGGCCAATCCGCTGCCGCTCACGCCGGACGAACTGGCTGGCACGTTGCAACAGGCGCTATGACGGCGCTCTTATAACTGAGCTCTCATAACTGAGCTCTTGTAACTGAGCACTCACAACTGAGCACTCACAACTGAGCTTCGGTATGTGCGCTGATCCGGTTCACGTGAACCTCCATGCCGCCGGCGTGGTCCACCTGAAAGGCCGGCGTGAAGCGGCGGCCCCAGACAATCTCGCTGTAGCGGTACGAAAAGCGCTGGTGAACGGTCTGTCCGAACGTCTCGTCAAACGCTTTGACCAGCACCATCAGTTCGGCCTGCAGTTCTTCCAGATCCCGCGCCGTCTTGCCGTAAAGCGGGCTCTCCGCGTCGATCGGGTGCACCACCGTCCACGTCAGCGGAAACAGCATCACCCTGTCGCGCTCCAGATGCAGAATCCGGAAATCGCGCCGGTGTTCCGCGCCCGAACGGTCCACCGTCATCAGCATCAGCGTCACCGCCGGTTCGATCAGCGTATTGGCGCGCCGGTTGACCATGCGGAACTGCAGGCTCGCGCCGTCCTGATAGGGCGCGACAATCGCGTGTTCGCTGAAACCGATTCGCGCCGAAGGTCGCGAGACGCGTCCAAACAGTAGCCCGGTCGCGACGGCAAACCCCAGCAGCCCCGTCAGCGCCTCCGCCGCCGCAATCAGATTGGCCGCGCCGCTGTGCGGAGCAACCGCGCCGAACCCCACCGTCGTCAGGGTCTGGGAACTGAAGAAGAAGCATTCGAGAAAGCGCGTCGTCGCCGCGGCGCCGGCCGTGCCGCCCTTCAGCGCATCCGGCCCTGCCGCATAATACGCGGCGGCGAAAACAGAGTTGACGATGCAATAGAACGCCACGATGGTCGCAAAGAATCGCGTCCACGACATGCTGATCAGATACAGGTACGCGTTCACATCCCGCCAGTCCGTGCCCTTGCGCTGCACGTTGAAACTGCCGTCGGGATTGATGACGCGGCGCAGGTCGCCGCTGTATTGCTGGGTCAGCCCGGGATCGAACGTCGGCTTCCGCATGCAACGAGTTTAGCCGCAGCCGGGCTATTGGTGCGGCTGTGCCGGATTCCGGTGCCGGTGGTGCCCCAGCCAGTGGCGGTCCACACCGCCCGGCAGCGCATAGGCGAGCGGAACAATCGAGTAGCACGCCATGCTGATCGCCGGTTGCCACACCGCAATCGCCATCGCCACCACGTAAATCACCGTGCCGATGATGATGCGCCGCGCCTGCAGGTGTACCACCGCATCGCTCAGCGCCGGACTGGTCAGCCGGTGATTCTTCGTGGCGTACAGCCAGTGCCAGAGCAGCACGAGCAAAGTCACCACCATGTTCAGGCCGTAGATCACCACCGTGAACGAATACGTCGGATACCGTCCCACCAGCGCCGTCACGAACGGAATGATGCTCACAAACAACAGGAAGATGATGTTGATCCAGAGCAGTTGCCTGTTGGTGCCGCGAATATAGTGATACTGCCCCCGGTGCGCCACCCAAAGCGCCCCCGCGGTGATAAAGCTGAGCGCGAATACGGCGGTCTGCGGCCAAAGGTCGAGCACCCCGCTGAGCAGCGCCGCCGCCGGGGCCCCCGGCGGGAGTTCCGGCACTTTCAGGTTAAAGATCAGCAGCGTCATCGCGATGGCGAAAACGCCGTCGCTCAGCGCCTCAATTCGCGACGCGCCGAGCCCCGCCGCCGTGCTTCTTTCGCTGGAACGTGCTTCTTCGTCCGCCACGCTTTGAGGTTACCGCACCCTGCTTTCGCAGCGCTGCGCGCCGGGCCTGCAATCGTCGCGATGATATATTGAACCTTCCCGCCGGCTGCGGGCCGAACGCGGCAAAGCACCCGCAGTCGTTGCATCCCGCGACGCCATCGCGCCGCATCCCTTTTCTCCGCTGCCGGACGGTACCCGAAAGCCGCCGCCGGATTCGATACTGTAGATATGGAACCGCTCCACACTCACCATGGCAACCAGGGATTCAAACTCGCGTAAGGCCGCTAAAAAACCCGCTCCCCCCGCTCCGCCGCTGGTCTCCGTCATCATGGGCAGCAAGTCGGACTGGGAGACCATGCGTGCGGCGAGCGAAATGCTGACCGAATTCGGCGTGCCCCACGAGTGCCGCGTCGTCTCCGCCCATCGCACCCCCGAACTCATGGCCGAATTCGCCGCCGCCGCCGAAGGCCGCGGCATTCAGGTCATCGTCGCCGGCGCCGGCGGCGCAGCTCATCTGCCCGGCATGACCGCCGCCCACACCACGCTGCCCGTGCTCGGCGTGCCCATCGAAAGCCGCGCGCTCAAGGGCCTCGATTCGCTGCTCTCCATCGTCCAGATGCCCGCCGGCGTGCCCGTGGCGACGCTGGCCATCGGGACCGCGGGCGCCAAAAACGCCGCCCTGCTGGCCGTTTCCATACTGGCCGGCAAACGTGCCCCTCTGCGCGCCAGGCTGAAGGCCTTCCGCGAAGAACAAAAACGCAAAGTCATGCTGGACGAACTCGATTGAAGCCCGTCCGCCCCGATTCCGTCATTCTCCCGGGTTCGATCATCGGCGTGCTCGGCAGCGGCCAGCTCGGGCGCATGTTCGCCATCGCCGCGCGCCGCATGGGTTACCGCGTCCATACGTATTCGCCGGATCGCGATTCGCCCACCGGACAGATTGCCGACGTCGAGATCGACGCCCCCTACGAAGACCTCGACCGCGTGCGCCAGTTCGCCGCGGCCGTCGACGTCGTCACCTTCGAGTTCGAAAATGTGCCTGCGGCAACGGCCGCGGCCGCCGCGGAACATGCCCTCGTGCGGCCGGCCGGCAACGTCCTGCACGTCACGCAGCATCGTCTGCGCGAAAAATCCTGGCTGCGCGACAACGGCTTTCCGGTCACGCGCTTCGAACCTATCCGCGGCGAGGAAGATATCGCCCGCGTGGCGCCGCAATTCGGCCCGGCAATCCTCAAGACGGCCGGCTTCGGCTACGACGGCAAAGGCCAGTACCGCGTCAACTCCGCCGCCGAAACGAAATCCGCATGGGAAGCCATGGGCCGTCAGGAAGCCGTCCTCGAAGCCATTGTCGATTTCGAGGCCGAGCTTTCCGTCGTCGCGGTGCGCGATCCGCGCGGCGTCTGCGTGTTCTACGAGCCCTCGTGCAACCACCACGTGGGCGGCATTCTCGATGTCTGCTACGCTCCTCAGCCCTTCGGCGCCGACGTCGCCAAAGCCGCGCGGGAAATCGCGCGCGGCATCCTCGAAGCGCTCGACGTCACCGGCGTCATGTGCGTCGAGTTCTTCCTCACCCGCAACCGCCAGTTGCTGGTGAACGAACTGGCCCCGCGCCCGCACAACTCCGGCCATCTCACCATCGATGCCTGCGTCACCAGCCAGTTCGAACAGCAACTGCGCTCGGTCTGCGGCCTCCCGCTCGGCAGCGCCGAAATGTTCCGCCCGGCGGCGATGGCGAATCTGCTCGGCGATCTCTGGGCGGGTGGCGAGCCCGACTGGGCCGCGGCCTGTTCCGTCCCCGAAGTGAAGCTCCACCTCTACGGCAAGCTCGCCCCGCGCGCCGGCCGCAAGATGGGCCACATTACCGCCACCGCGCACACCGCGGCCGAGGCCGGGCAGGTCGTTCGCGCCGCCCGTGCGCGGCTCACCCGCTGATACGCCCATGGCGAGGCGCGCGGCAGCCCGACGCACACACGCCGGCCACGGCGGCCGCTGGCTGATCGCCATCGGACTGTTCAAACTGGCCAAGGGCGCAGCGCTCCTGCTCCTCGCCTTCGGCCTGCTGAGCCTTCTCCACAAGGACGTCGCCGCCGCGGCCGAGCACTGGGTCCGTTTGCTGCGTGTCGATCCCGACAACCGCCTGATCCACAGCCTGCTGGTGCGCATCTTCAACGTCACCCCGAAACAGCTCAGGGAGTTCAGCGTGGGGTCGTTCCTCTACTCGGCCATCTTTCTCACCGAAGGCGTAGGTTTGCTCGGCCGCCGCCACTGGGCCGAGTACATGGCGCTCATCAGCACCGGCCTCTTCATCCCGGTGGAAGCCTTCGAGCTTTCCCTCCACTTCACGCTCGTGAAGCTGGCGGTGACGCTCGTCAATTTCGGAATCGTCTGGTATCTGGCGGCGGGAATTCGCCGCGGCAACTGATCGGCTCAGGCCGGCTTGCTCAGGTCGCGCAGTTCCTTCAGAAACTCCTGCTCGTCCTGAAAATTGCGGTACACCGAAGCAAACCGCACGTAGGCGATCTTATCGAGGCCCTTCAGCCCGTCCATCAGCATTTCGCCGATCTCGGTCGTGGCAATCTCGCGGTCCGGCGAATCGGTCACCAGCGCCTCCACCCGGTTCACCATCTCCGAAAGCTTGCCGTTGCTCACCGGCCGCTTTTCACAGGCCCGCAGCAGTCCCCCGAGGACCTTCTGGCGGTCGAACTTCTCCCGCCGTCCGTCCTTCTTGATCACCATGTAAGGGATTTCGTCGATGCGCTCGTACGTGGTAAACCGCTTTTCGCACGCCACGCACTGCCGCCGGCGCCGGATCGAATCGCCCTCGCGGCTCTCCCTCGAATCGATGACGCGGTCTTCGAGGTGGCCGCAGAACGGGCAGATCATGCGCCTCCCCCGGACTGCGCCTCGGCCTCGCGCAGCCGCGCCCAGCTCAGCCCCTCGTGAACCGCCAGCAGCGCCCCGGCCGGAGCCACCGACAGGAAAAGCATCACCCAGATCGTGAGCGCCAGGCTGGTCGCCAGTTCCACGGGCAGCGAAAATATTTCGGTCAGTACCAGCATCGCCACAACCTGTGTCCCGCCGCCCACGCCGGGCAGTTGCACCACCGAGCCGAACGAGACGAATCCCATCAAAATCAATACGTTGGCGAGCGAAATCGGCACCACGCCGCCAAACGCCCGCAAAACACAAGCATAACAGGCGGCGATGATCAGCCATTCCAGAATCGAGTACCCGATCAGCCGCGCCGTCGCCGACTGGCTCTTCGTCCGCTGCACGCTTTCGAGAAACGACCCGATCGACTTTTCCACCCGGCTCAGATGGTGCGCCGAAAGAAACCGCAGCGTGCGCAGCACCCAGCTCTGGATCTGCTCGCCCCGGTAATTCATCGCCAACAGCACTCCGAGGCAGCCCGCCGAAAGCAGCCCGATCGCGAACCCGCCCACATGCAGCGCCCACGTCAGCCCGGCGCTCAGCCCGGGCCGCCCCTCGAAGCCCGAACTCTGCAGCCAGAACAGCGCGAATCCGAAGGCGGCCATCGCCACCAGAACGTCGTAGAGCCGCTCCACCACCCACGCCGCAATCTGCGACGCCAGCGGCACATCTTCCCTGCTGGCAATCAGATACGGGCGCACGAACTCACCGGCGCGGCCCAGCGCAATCACCGCCGTAAAGCCGATCATGTTCGCCGTAATCAGCGGCCAGATCCGCGCGTGCGGCCGCAGCGGACGCAGCAGGATCGCCCACCGGTACGCCCGAACTACATAAGTCGCATACGCGAAAAACAGCGCCGCGCCGAGCCACCACGCGTCGAGCCGGGCGAAGGCTTCCCAAAACGCGCCCACGTCGAAATGGTGCCCGTCGTGGGCGAACGCCGCCCAGCCTGCCACAACCACCAGTCCGGTTGCCGCGAGGCCGACTTTGACCTTGTGTGAGATCTTGACTCCTTTTTTGGATCGAGCCCCGGCTTCCGCGTCCGCCGCGAAAGTTTCCGCGCCAGGCCTGATTTGAATAAACCTGATTTCAACAAACCTGATTTCAGTAAACCCAGTCCCGGCGGCCCGGACCAGAACCTAAACTACCAGATCGCGCCGCATTCTGGCGCCGCCAAAAAAATGAACCTATCATGAGAATGCCTCGTCCTAATCACTGGAAGGACTGTACAGAATGGCTATTGGGGCGTTAGCGGCGGTCTGGGGCCGGGAGCAATCCGGGCACCGGGCTTTCGGGCAGAGGCCGGGGGGCGAACTGGACGTCGACAGCACAATCGTCGGGCGGTGTCTCAGCGGCGACGACGCGGCGTGGGAGGAACTGGTCCGGACCCACACGCGCCGGGTCTACGGGCTCTGCTACCGCTTCACCGGCCGCGAATCGGAGGCCCAGGACCTCACGCAGGAAGTCTTCCTCCGCGTCTTCCGCGCCCTCGGAAGCTTCCGTTCCGACGAAGGTTCGTTCGTCACCTGGCTCACGCGTCTGACCCGCAATCTGCTGATCGATCACTACCGGCGGACCCGCAACGAGCGCATCACCGAGTCCATCGAACAGGAAACGCCGCGCTTCGACGAAGGCTTCCGTTCCACCAGCCGCCCCGAAGCCATGCTGGCGGGCCGCGAGGCGAGCGAAATCCTCCAGTCGGCGCTGAGCCGCCTCACGCCCGAACTGCGGGAGACGGTCATCCTCCGCGATCTGCAGGAAATGGATTATAAGGAAATCGCCGGCGTGCTGGCGATTCCCGAAGGCACGGTGAAATCGCGGCTCAACCGCGGGCGCGCCGAACTGGGCCGCCTTCTGAAGAAGTACCGGTGAGCGACTTGCTGAACTGCGCACAATTCGGGATCCTGCTGGCCGATTACCTCGACGGCACGCTCGCCGCCGGGGAGCGCGACGCCCTGCTGCGCCATCGCGACAGCTGCCCGGAGTGCGCCATGCTCGCCGAAGATGCCGAAGCGGCTCTGGCGCTGATGGAGCGCGTGGCCGAGGCCGACCCCCCGCCGGTGCTCTGCGCGCAGATCCTGGCGGCAACCACCGGCAGCTGGACTTTGAAACTCCGCAGCGGCGGCGTACGCGGATGGATCAACCGTACCTTCGCCCCGGTCCTGCAGCCGCGCGTGGTGATGGGCGTCCTGCTCGCCGCCATGTCCGTGGCGATTCTGCTGCTGGGTCCGCTGCTGCACGGCGACCCGCGGCAGAACGCCGCGCCTCTGCAGGCCGATCTGTCGCCGGCCCGCGTGTGGAATGCGCTCGACAACCGCACGAACCGCATTGTGGATCGCGCGCTGCACGGCTACGAGAGTATGCGGCTGGTGTATGAGGTTCGGACGCAGCTCGAAGACTGGCGGCTCCAGTGGCAGGGCGAAGAAGAGGCTACGGCCGATCTGCCGGCTTCCGAAAGGGGCCGGCCATGAACTGCGCCACACACCCGGAAGCCGCCGCCGCCGCCTACTGCCGCGAGTGCGGCAGGCCCCTGTGCGAACAGTGCCGCCGGCCCGCCCTCGGCTCCATTTTTTGCGACGAACATCTGCCGGCCGCCCCCGAGCCTGAGCCCTCGTCCATCCCGCCCGTCAGCTTTCTGCCGCCCCTCGGCGCCCACGGTTCGCCCTGCGCGGGCGCGCCCCCTGACTCTGGCGGAACCGGTCCAGCCGCCGCTCCCGCCGGGCCCTCTGCGCAAACCTGGCCGCCGCCGCCCGATCACGGCCCGAATCCGGCGCTGGCCTTCGCGCTCGGCTTCATTCCCGGCGTCGGGGCCATCTACAACGGCCAGTACGCCAAGGGGCTGATTCACGCGGTCATTTTCGGCTTGCTTGTCAGCATTGCCGACACCTCGCACGGGCCGCTCGAAACCGTGAGCGGAATCGGCATCGCAGTCTGGATTTTCTATATGGCTTTTGAGGCGTATCACACGGCGCGGAACCGGCGGCGCGGCTTGCCGGTCGAGGAATTCTCCGGCTTCGATTTCGGCAGTCCCGCCGCCGGCGGACGCGCGCCCTCGCGCCTGCCGGGCGGGCCGCTGATTCTCATCGGCGTCGGCACGCTCTTACTGCTCGACACCACCGGGATTCTCAGCTTCGATGAACTGGGCCGCTACTGGCCCGTCGCTCTCATCGCCCTGGGCTTTTACCTGCTGTTCGAACGGCTCAGCGCCGAACGTGGCCGCCGGGAGGCCGGACGATGAACGAACAAAGCCAGTGCCTCATGCGCTCCATCACCGGTCCGGTGATCATGATCACCGTGGGCGTGCTGTTTGCTCTCGATCATTTCACGGAATTTAGTTTTCACCAGACCTGGCCGGTGCTGCTGATCGTGCTCGGGCTGCTGCGTCTCGGCGGCGGGGGCCGGCGCCGACGCTGGGATCGCCATCCCCATTACCCGCCGCCTCCACCGCCGCCTCCTCCACCACCTCCGCCGCCCCCGCCGCCCGCGTGGCATGACACGGGAGCGCATGACACGGGAGCGCATGACACGGGAGCGCATGACACGGGAGCCCCCCGGTGAGGCAGCGCAGCATCGGCGGACCGCTTCTCCTCATCCTCCTCGGCACGGCGTTTCTGCTGCACAACTTTCGCCCCGAACTTCTGCCGCTTGCCCTGCTGGCCCGCTACTGGCCGATCCTGCTCATCGCCGCCGGTCTGCTCGGCCTCGTCGAAGCGCTGTTCCGCGCCGGACGCGGCCAGCCGCCAGGTCCCCGGCCCGGTGGCTTCGGCCGGGCCTGCTGGTGGATCGCCATCGCCGTCGTCTGCCTCGCCGTGTTCGGCCGCCGCGTGAGCTGGAACACATCGCGCCTCGACGCCCCGCGCTTCGCCATGTTCGGCAACGACTGGGATTACGACGTCAACCTCACCAGCAACGCCACCGGCGTGAAGCGCATCGTGTTCGACGGTCTGCGCGGCAACCTGGCAATCCGCGGCGAGGAAGCGAGCGGCGACGTCCGCGCCACCGGCCGCAAGACCATTCGCGCCCTGAGCCGCGGCGCCGCCGACCTGGCCGACCGCCGCTTCTCCCTCCGCATGGACCGCGAAGGCGACACCCTCTTTATCCGCGCCGCTGCCCCAGCCATTCCCGTTCTGCCCATCCCCGATTCCGCCCAGTTCTCCGCCGACCTGCAGGTCGTCGCTCCCAAGGGCGTCGCCGTCGAATCGCGCGCCCGGTCGGGCGAATTTTCGGTGGACGATCTGGACGGGCCCGTCAGCGTCGCCGCCGGCCGCGGCGATGTCCGCCTGAACCACATCGGCGGGGACGTGCGGATCACCGGTTCGCGCGGCGGCCTGCTCCATGCCTCCGACGTGAAGGGCGCCCTCTTCATGCAGGGCAGGGGAAGCGACCTCGAACTGATCACCGTCGCCGGGCCGGTGACGATCGAAGGCGAATACTCGGGCTCTCTGGAATTTCGCGCCCTCGCCGCCGCGCTGCGGTTTAAATCCTCCCGCACCGAACTGCGCGCCGAAGCCGTGCCGGGCAGCGTCACGCTCGACCTCGGCGACCTGCATCTCAACAACGTCGCCGGCCCCGTTTACTTCCAGACCACTTCGCGCGACGTTCACGCGGTGGACGTCTCCGGCTCGCTCGAACTCAGCGTAAACCGCGGCGACCTTGAAATTACCGCAACCCGCGCGCCCCTTGCGCGGATCGAGGCGAAGACCGGCAATGGCGATATCGAGCTAACCCTGCCCGCCGCCGCCCCGTTCGACCTCAACGCCACCACCGCCCAGGGGGACATCGACAACGGCTTCGGCGGCGGCCTCGGGACACGCACCGAGGGGCGGCGGAAGACGCTGCTCGGGCGCAGCGGCAACGGCCCGCGAATCTCCGTTTCCACCGAACGCGGCGCGATTTCCTTGAAGAGGGGCTGAAGTTTTTCGGCCAACCGGCCGATCAGACACGTGGAAAGGCAGCGCGCCGCCGCCCGGCACAGGTCTCGGGAAAAGCGGCTGACTCTCGTCGAACCCGTGTCTGAATCTTTGCTCGATAAATCGCCCGATCAATCGCCCGATCAATCGCCCGACGCCTTGCTCCCCGCCACGCCCGGCGTCACGCCCGGCGCCGAGTCGGCTGCATCGCCGGCGTCGCCCGCCGGGCCCCCCGCGCACGATCCCCGGAAACACGACAACATCCTGCCCCTGCTCGGCCTGTTGGGCAAGAGCGATGAGGCGCGAGCGGGCGACTCCGGCAAAGCCGGCCACGCGCACGCCGAGCACGCGCACGCCGAGCACGAGCACGCCGAGCACGAGCACGCCGAGCACGAAAAAGCCGAGCACGAAAAGGCCGAAAAAGAAGCCGAGCGCGAACTCGCGCGACTCCGCCACATGCTGGAAGAGCAGCGTCGGGCCATGCTCCAGGCCATCCAGGCGTCGGCGGAGCTGGAAAATCAGCTCAACCAGACACGCGGCCAACTCGCCAGCGCGCAGAGCGAACTGGATCAGAAAAAGAGCCAGTACGCCGCCGCCCCGCCGAGAGAGTTTCGTCAGAACATCGCCACCCAGTCCGCCGAGATTGCCACGTTGCGGGCAAACCTGCAGCAGACTGAGAAGCAGATGGCGCGGCTTCGGCACATCCGCGAGACGGAACAGCGCAAGGCGTCGCACCGGGTGGAGGAACTGGCGGCCGAACTGGCGTCGGTTCAGTCACAGACGCGGCTGAATCGCGGTTTCTGGAGCCGGCGCGGCTGGCTCACGGCGATGCTCGCCGTGGCGACGGGCGGTGCCATAGTCGCGGGCGCAATCGCCTGGTATCAGAAGGCCTGGGTCCCGGCGGGCAGGGAAGCGGCAACAGCGGCGGTGACGGCCGGTTCGTCGTCCGGAGGCAGCGGGGCAACGGACAACGTTTCCGAGGGCAGTGTCTCAAACGGCAGTGTGTCACCGGGCGGTGTGTCACCGGGCAGTGTGTCGCCCGGCAGTGTGTCACCCGTTCCTGGATCGCAGCTCAGCGCCGCGCAGGTCGCAGGCGGGCCGTCTTCCGGTTCTCCCGCCAGCCCGGCCGGGGCCGCAGCGGAGATTCGGGTGGCGCGGGGCACTGGTGCCGCCGGGGCGGCAGCCGGCGCGCCGAACGTTGCCGCGCTGCGCCGCGCGCGCACTTCGACACCGGGCCGTCCTCCGCCGCCCGCCGCCAGCGGACACCCCGATTTTTCCGGCGCGCTCGACCGTCTGGATTACGCCCTGCAGGCCTTTCCCGGCGTCAAACCGGAAACCGTTCTCCACGCCGTCTACCAGAGCAACCGGCAGTGCGCCCTGTTGTGGAATCAGGGACATCCGGCTCTCATTTACGGCAGCGGATCGGTGACGAAGGATTCGCTTGCCTCGGCGCTGTCGAACTGCGCCGACGCTGTCGAAAATCTGCGCTAAGGCGTTCCGCTGGCTCAATTTTTGCTCTAAGCCTCACCCGCCGGTCCGATAAGTCTTCAACAAGACATGCAGACCGGCGCCGGCAACGGCACTGAATCCGTCCTGCGCCCCGCCCGCGCGGGGAGGGCGGGGAAACGCCTCGCAGCAGCAATCGCGCCCTGCCCTGCGCTCCACAGCGCCGCCGGTGCCGGCAGCGGTAACGATGACCGCGTGTTGCGGAAGCGGCCTGGAAAGGGGAATCGCAGGAGGCTGGGCGTGGCGGTGCTCGTGGTGGCCGCCGGAGTCCTGCTGCAGACGCTGCGCGAGGCGCTCCCCCGCAACGCCGCACCCGAGCAACTCTTTCCCCCGCTGGCCACCGAACCGCCCGATCTCGAACGGGCCGGCGGCGCGGAGGGCGACTCGGGGCTGCGCCGGTTCGCCCTCCTGCCTGCCCAAAGGCCGCCGGAGCCTACGCCTCAACCGCTGCCGAACAGCGTTGCGGGCGGAGCAGAAAGGCTCGGCGAGGCTCTGTCCGTCTATCCCCAGCCGCAGTGGCCGGAAATCCTGGGGAAAATCCGAAAAATGCTCGGCCCGCAAACCTGCCCCTTCCTTTGGGTCGACGGCGGTTTTACCTTTATCCTCCCGGAAGCCGCTCCCGGCGCATTTGCTTCAGCACCAGCCGCTTCCGCAGCAGTCCGGCCCGAAAACGCCGCGCCAGAGAATGCCGCGCCCGCAGCAGCTCCGCCCGCGACAGCCCCGCCCGCGACAGCCTCGCCCGCAACAGCCCAGCCCGCAACAGCCCAGCCCGCAACAGCCCAGCCCGCAACAGCCCAGCCCGCAACAGCCCAGCCAGGACAAGCCCAGCCAGAAGCAACCCAGCCAGCAGCAACCCAGCGAAGCAAAGCCGGTTCCGGAATTGCGTCGCTGCCCGCCAGTCTCGGCCGCTGCGCGCAGGCGGTGGCCCGCGCTCCCTACTGGAACGCCGTGTCGCCGAGTCCCGCCACGCCCGACCGGTCGAAGACCGCCACCAGCAGCCCTCCCGAAACCCGGTAGTTCATGTGCCAGCCCGCCAGTTCCGGCAGGCCGAGCAGGAACTTCAGCCAGACGTTGGCATTTTCCCCGCCGCCGAACAGAATAAACCGGTCGCCGCGCGTCAGCGTATCGGCCGCCAGTTGTTTCATGTAGGTTTGGTCCTCCGGCAACGTGCTGAACGGGAACGGAATAATCCGGCCCCTCACGGGGTAGACGTAAAGCTGGCTGTAGAGAAACCCGGGCACCTTGTAGTCCGGCGTCCAGTTGGGGCGGATGGCTTCGGCGAAACCGGACGGCACCACGACCGGCGTATCCGGCCGCGTCGCCGCCAGATCGGCCAGGGTTGCCATGCCGCGCCAGTCTTCAAACTGGGCATGATTCGGCCACACCGCCTCCCAGTGTCCCGCCACGGCCAGCGCCGCGAGCGCCAGTGCCGCGGCGGCAGGCTTCCACAATCGCGCGGGCAGGAATGCGGCCGCCAGTGCCGTCGCCGCCAGCGCGGCTCCGGGCAGGGCGGGGGACACGTACCTCACCAGGAACATGCCTGTCCCCGTCACCCGCGACGCCCCAAATACCAGCACCGGCATCGCGAGCCACCAAACCGCCACCACCCCCAGCGAGTTGAACGGCGCCGACCGCGCCCTCTCCAACCGGTACAACAGGCTCGCCACCACCGCCACCGCGCCCACTCCGGCAACCTCCTCCCACGCCAGCGACGTGCCGAAGTAGTGCAGTCCAACCACGCGGGCCACAATATGCGTCTCGGCATTTCGGAAAAGCCCCAGTGCCCGGATCGCCACCGGGATCAGTGACGCCGACGTGACGGCCAGCAGCACCAGCGCCTGCGTCCACGTTGCCCGGCGTTCCCTGCGCGCCATCCTCAAAAGGCCGCACAGCAGGTAAACCGGGTAGAACGCCCAGAACGCCAGGTGCACGCGCCACAGCAGCGCCGCCATCAGCCAGAACAGCCCGGCGTCGAGCCACTCGCCCGAATCGATCCACCGGAGCAGCAGCCACATGCTGGCCGTCGCGATGAAGATCCCCAGCGCATACGGGCGCGCGTCGCCCGCGTAGAAATTGAAATCCGCGATGCAAAGGCAGCCGAACACCGCAAACCACGCCGCTTCCGGCGCAATGAGGCGCGCCGCGATGCGGGCCGTAAACCACAGCGCCATCGCCGCCAGCAACAGCGAGGGCAGCCGGTAGGCGATCTCCGAATCTCCAACCATCCGGTGGATGGCCTGCGGCGCGTAGTTGTAGATCGTGGCCGAAAGCTGCGGCGCCACGTTGAACGACGGGTCGTCGGGATGCTGCGCCAGCATCACCGTCGCGGCTTCATCCAGCCAGAAACTGCTCGGCAGCGGCATGATCCACATCCGCCCCAAACAAACGGCCAGCAACAACACCAGGTACCAGTCGGATCGCAGTCGGCCTCGCCAGCCACCCGGTACCGCTTCCACGGTTGCGGCCGATCCGGAGCCCGTCGGCGTAGACGTCACCGATATTTCCATGCAGCTCTCATCTTAAACCTTCCGGCGCGAACGCACCGGAGGATTCGGATGCCGCCGCGGTCGCTCGGCAGCCGGACTGTTTCGCGCCTTAACCTGCTCCGGTGACTGCGACTTCGGGTGCTTTTTCTGTAGGCGTTTGTTCTGTCACCTCCTGCCCGCTGCCCGCCGCCTCCGGCGTTTCCGCCGCTTGCTCGGTCAACTCCGGCGCGCTGCCGGCATCGCTCGCTGCCGGACTGCCGCTGCTTCCCTCTTCGCCGCTTGCCGCTTCGCCTCTTCCCTCGTCGCCGCGTCCCTCTTCGCCGCTTGCCGCTTCGCTGCTTCTCGCGTCGCCGCTTGCCGCTTCGCTGCCGGACTGCCCAGTCCCGGCATCCCGGCCCTCGGCGCTCGTTTCCTCTGCGTTCGTTCCCGGCTGCGGAGATCCGAGAAACCCATTCACCCGTTCCGCGAGGCGCGAGAACAATATCGGTTTCGTCTCATATCCGCTGAAGCCGGCCGAAACGGCATCGGTAATATTCTTCTGTCCTTTGAATCCGGTCAACGCCACGATCGGAATCTTCGAAAGGCCCGATTCCGATCGGATCCGCCGCGCCGCTTCCCACCCGTCCATCTCCGGCATGTCCAGATCCATCAGGATCAGATCCGGCTTTTCGGCGATCGCCATTTCCACGGCGCACATGCCGTCCGCCGCCTGGATCACGCGGTAGCCTTCGCGCTTGATGTAGGTGGACACCAGCGCGCGATTCACCGCATTGTCGTCCACTACGAGAATGCTTTTCATCGCTGTAGTCATGCAACGGATCGGCGATTCCCGGCCAAAACTTTAGTCCCGGCCCGCCAAACGCCCGCCCCCCCGGGGCTGCGCCGGAGGCACGTTCCGCATAGAATGATGAACGATTCTCCAGCTACGCAAAGACAACACTAAGGACACCACACAAGGAAACACCATGAAACTCGCAAAATTCGCCGCACTTCCCGCCGTCTTCGTCGCCCTCTCCTCCAGCGCCTTTGCCCAGCTCCCGCAGTCGCGCATCCTCACCGCCGAAGTCGCCCAGGCCATCGCCGTCGACGCCGTCGCCAACTGCAAGGCCGCCGGCTACGCCGTCACCGCTCTGGTGGTCGACGCCATGAACGCCCCCAAATTCCTCCTGCGTGCCGATGGCGCCGCCGCCTCCACCACCAAGATGGCCGAGATGAAAGCCTACTCCGCCCTCCTCTTCAACCGCCCGAGCGGACCCACCACCCCCGTTCCCGCCGGCCAGACCGCGCCCCCCACCGTCATCGCCGGCACCGTCAACAACTACGGCGGCATCCCGATTAAAGTCGGCGACGCCACCATCGGAGCCATCGCCGTCAGCGGCGCTCCGGGCGGCGACAAAGACGCCGTCTGCGCCAACGCCGCCCTCGCCAAATTTGCCGACAAACTGAAGTAGTTTCCCGCGCCCCGCCGGCGGGCACCGCGCAGCGCCTTCAGTTGGCCGCCACGCTGTGCTCGCCGCGCGGCAGCAGCACCGCGCATTCGCCCGCTTCGCCGCAGCTCACCGCCATCGCCGCGCCGTCCACTTCGAGCCGCGCCGGCCTGCGGTCGAACCGCGCAATCGCCCGGCTCTCGCTCGCGTATTCGAACACCATCCCTCGCCCCGCCGCCGCGGCCGACCGCAGCGTCGCGTTCAAATCCGCCAGCACGATGCCCTCCCGCTTCGGCGCGCTTTCCACCTGGTGCGTGCCAGCCGGCAGCCGCACGATTCCCGCCGCCTGCGCCGGCCACGGCTTGCCGTCCACCAGCGCCCCCGCCCCGTTCCACCGCAGCTCAACGCCCGCCGGCGACTCCACCGTCGTCCGCCCCTTCCCCGCCGTAAACTTCGTCACCACCGCCGACGCCGCCGCCAGCAGCTCCAGATCCGGCTTCAGAATGCTGTTCTCGAAATACAGCGCCACCCGCGGGAACGCCTCCGACGCCAGATGCACCAGTTCGAACAGCTCCGTACCCGTCTGCTGCTTGGTCGGATACACGTCCTGGTAGCGCTCCACAATGTTGATGTCGATCGCCAGCTTCTCCCCGTGCCCCGTCAGCGGCGCATACCGTTTCGCAATCTCCGGATACCTCTGCGGCCCGAGGTTCCACACCGTCGCCGGATCTTCGATTAAGAACGAGAACGAGTGGCTCCCCAGCAACGGCAGCACCCGCGCCGCATCCGCTCCGATCGCATCTTTCATCCCCGCATCGAACCGGTCGTCCACATGCGTCAGCACCACGTCCAGATCCGGCCGGAACGCGCGGAAGCTCTCCACCGTCTGCAGCCACTCTTCCTGCATGCGGCGCGCCGCCTCCGCCCTGTAGTCCAGAAACGCCCGCAGCGACGCCGCATCGCTCCGCCCGTGCCAGATCTCCAGCGGATCCCAGCCGCTCTGCCGCCGGAACCCGGCGCGCACATCGTCGTTCATCGGCGTGAAGCGCGCCGGATTGCCCGCCCCCTCCAGCGATTCGAAATACAGCTCGGCCAGATTCACGCCGTCCCAGTCGAAACGCTCCGCCATCGCCTTCAGACCCTGCCGCACCGCCGCCGCGCACTCCGGATTCTGCAGATTCATCAGCTTCCGCCAGTCGAGCTGCGCATCCTGCAGCACCGCCGTTCTCTCCCGCCACTCCGGATGGTCGTTCCAGAACTTCTCGCTCACGTGCGGCAGTTCCACCCACGCGTAAACCAGCACGCCATGACGGTGCGCCGCCTCAATCAGCCGCGTCAGATACTCGTCCCGCGCCGCGTCCCGATCGTAGAAATGCCACGACGCCACATGCAGCGCGCTGATCCCCGCCCTGCGCCACCGTTCCGCCAGATACTCCACATCCGCCCGCGTCCGGTACGAATAATCGAAAAACGCCCACAGCCGCGACGACCGAAACTGCGGCGTCACCCCCAAATCCCCCAGCGCCTGCATCAGATAGGGGAACCGCTCGTAGCCCGATGGACCCGGACTCACCGCCACCCACAACACAGCCCCCGCCCCCGCCTTCATCCCCGCCACCAGCGGCGCCCCCGTCCACCGGTCTCTTGCGAACAGCCGCGCCCCCGCCGGAACCTCGTATCGCGGAATGTTCACCGCCTTGCTCCAGATCACCGGCAGCTGTTCGTTATGCGTATCCACCACGTGGATGACCGGCACCGCCTCCGCTCCCGCCCGGAATCCAAAGCTTGCAGCCAGCGGCGAGGAGCCTTCCACAATCAGCGTCGCGCCGCCCCGCACCTTCGCGTGCCAATCGGCCGCGTCCGGCGTTCCCGGCAGCGCCACGAAAATCTCCGCCTCCGCCGCCGGCCCCGCTATATGACCCACCGAACCCAGAATGCCCGGCCACGCCCCCGGCTGCGCGCCCACTATCGCGAACGTCCCGCCCCGGCACGCCGCCGCGCAACACAGCACCCCGCCAAACAGCGCCGCCGCCGCCCTAGCGCGTAAACGCATACCAGACTCCAATCCGCAAATCGTTGTAGTTCGGCCCCCGCGGATTCCCCGCATTCACCAGGTACACCCCGCGGATCAGACTCACCGTCACCGTCGTCGCCGCCGGCGTCCCCGGCGGATGCACCCGAACGCCCGGCCCCGTCTCCGCGAAATTCGCCCAGTACTGCCGCCGCGCATCGAACGTCAGGTTGTTCGACCAGAACACCTGCGCCTTCACCCCGCCGAGCGTCGATGTAACGCCCGTACGGCTCTGCGTGTAATTCAGCAGATCGTTGTCGAAGCGGCTCACAAACACGCTGTCGGCCAGCGTCTCGATAAACCATCCCCCGCGCCCGGCCGCCATCGACGCGCCATGCGTGTGGGCATACGAAACGCCGCCGCGAAAATCCCTCTGCCCCGCGCCATTCAGATAACTCACCGCCGTTCCCGCCTCGCCCCACGCCATCGCCCCGTGCCACTGCGCCGTCGCCAGCCCGGCGCCGAAGATGAACGAACTCTCCGACAGCGCCTGCGGCATCGCGCCGCTGGTCTCCACGCGCGCATCGCCCACGAACCGCACCGTCACGTAGGGCCGCACCTTCGCCGTCTTCAGCCGGATCTCCGTCTTCGCCTGCCCGTAGCCGAACGTATCGTGCCAGCGCGTCGAAAACGACGGCGCCAGCCAGACCGTCGTCCGGAACAACTCCACGCCCGGCCGCAGACTCTCGTACGCCTTCGCCGCCTCCGCCGCAATCGCCGCATCGGAACTGGCGCGCGCCAGGCCGAACCAGCGCATCGCCGCCGCGTCGTCGTGCAGCATGTTATTCGTCCACCCCAGCTTCAGCAGCACCGAACTGTCCACCGGATTCTGCTCGTGCGCGGCCAGGTAATAGCGGCGCGCGTCTTTGAGAAAGCCCGCGTCGTAGCTGCGGTCGGCCAGCATCCGCGGGTCCAGTGGCTCGGCCTCCGGCTTCCGCTCTTCGAGCACCAGCGGCAGCTTCAGCGCCATGCGCGCGCGATTCGCCGTCGCCGCGTCGCCATGCTCCAGCACGGCTTTCAGATAAGGCATCGCCTGCGCTTCGTCGCGATCCGCCAGGTACAACAGCCCAAGCTGCGCGGCCGCCAGATAATCCTCCGGCGAACTCGTCACAATCGCGCGAAACTCCTCTTCCGCCTCGCCGCGCGTCGCCTGCGCCTGCTCCGACATGCTGAGCAGCAGATAAGCCAGCTCCCGGTGCAGCTCCGCGCTCTTCGGATCCAGCTCCAGCGCCTGCCGGAATTCGTACACGTACGGATATCGCTCCGGCAGTTGTTCGCGCGCCAGTTCCGCCGCCCGCGGCTCGCCGCCCCGCGATGCCGCCACCAGCGCCGCCATCCACCCCTCCGCATTGCCCCGCGCCTTCTCCACCCGCGCCAGTTCCAGCAGCACGGACTTCCGCTCCGGCAGCAGCCGGAACGCCGCCTTGTAGCTCGACGCCGCCAGCTCCCGCTCATCGCGCTGCTCGGCCAGCTGCGCCAGCTCGTAGTAAGCGCTGAAGCTCGGCGCGGAACCCGCCAGCACCTGCTGCCCGCGCGCAATGCCGCTTTCGAGCGGCGCATCCACATTGCGAAATGCCTGCGCGGCCGTCGCCTGTGTCTCGCCCGCCGCCGCCTCGCGGATGCGTGCAAAAATCCGCCGCGCCTCCGCCTTGCGGGCCGGCGCCTCCTCGCGCGCTTCGTAGCAAAGGAACGCGTACTCCAGCGCCACATGGTCGTCGCCCGGCTCGATCCGCATCGCCTCGCCGAACTCTTCCCGCGCCGCGTCCGTCTCGCCGGTCTTCAGCAGCGTGTAGGCCAGGTTCTTGCGGATGTCGGCCCGCCGCGGCTCGAGCGCCGCCGCATCGCGGAACAGCGCGATCGCCTCATCGTAGCCCCGCGCCGCCAGCGCGCTGTACGCCCGCGCCAGCTTCTCGTACGCCGGCCCCGGCTGTTGCGCGAAGGCCCGGCTCAGCGCGGCCAGTGCCAGCAGTCCGGTGATTCGTATCCGCATCGAACGCTCCCGTCGCCTCTCATCCCGTCGCCTCTCATACCAGGCACCTCTCATCCCTGGCGCCTCTCATCCCACGATGTTTAGTGGCCGCAGGCGGAGAAAATCTCACCGCTTTGCCGCGTTTTTCACCACCCGCGCCAAAGGCCCGTGAATACAGGGGTTCGGAAGGCTGTCCGCTATACTTGGAAGGTGCCCAAAGTGACCTTCCTCCCCGCCGGCGAATCCTTCGATGTCGATCTCGCAACGCTCCCTTATAAAGGGCACGGCAAGCCCGGCTCGCTGCTCGATATCGCCATGAACCACGGCTTCCATCTCGAGCATGCCTGCGGCGGCAGTTGCGCCTGCACCACCTGCCATGTCGTCGTGAAGGAAGGCGCCCTCAATCTCTCCGAAATGGAAGACGACGAAATGGATCGCGTCGAGCAGGCCGCCGACTATCAGCTGCACTCCCGCCTCGGCTGTCAGGCCGTCCTGAAGAACAACGCAAAGGGCGATGTCGTTGTCGTCATCCCCGAGTGGAACCGCAACTACGTCAGCGAAGGTCACTAAACCGAAAGCCACTAAACCGAAAGCCACCAAACCGAAAGCCACCAATCCGGCAACCGCCCGGCCCGCTTCCGCTCAGCTGCCCGCGCTGCCCGCCCACACGTCGTCGTAGCCTTCGTGGACCGCGGTGAACACCGCATCCCAGGACCGCTTCTCCGCCGCCCGCCGCGCCGCCTGCCGCATCCCCGCGAGCCGGCCCCGGTCCCGGTACAGCGTGAGGATCGCCGCCGCGAACTCCTCCGCATCGCCCGCCACCAGCCCCTCCGTCTCGTGTTCGAACAAAAACTTCGGCCCGCCGCCCGAAGCCACAATCGGCGGCACGCCCGACGCCATCGCTTCCACCACCACATTGCCAAACGTATCGGTGAACGAAGGAAACACGAAAACATCCATCGACGCAAACGCCCGCGCCAGCTCCTCGCCCCGCTTCACGCCCGGCAACTCCGCGCTCTTCATCGTTGAGCGCAGCCAGTTCCGCTCCGCCCCTTCGCCAATGATGAGGAAGCGGTAATCGCCAACCCCCGCCCGCCGCAGCTTTTCTTCGATCGCCGCCAGCATCCGCACATTCTTCTCCGTGCTGAGCCGCCCCACGTAGCCGATCACGAACGCCTCATCGCCGCGCGCGCGCTTCGCCGGATCGAACAGCACCGTGTCGATCCCGCGGCTCATCCCGTGTACCGGCCGCCGCGTCTTCTCCCGCAGCATCTGCACCAGCTCCGGATTCGGCGCGTAAATCACCTTCGCATAGCTGTACAGTTTCGCCGTCATCTCCAGCGTCGCCGCTTCCGTCGCTTTGCCGGCCTTCCGGCGGCCCGGCGCATGCAGAAAGCCCAGCGTGCGAATCAGCCTCCGGCCCGCGTACTCGTGAACGTTGGTGTGCCACGACGCCGCCAGCGGCACCTTGCATCGCCACGCCGCCACCGCCCCGAGGATGCCCGCATCGCCCGGTCCCGTAATGTGGATCAGTTCCGGCCCGAACTCCCGCAGCGCCGCCATCAGCTGTGCGTTATGACGCCACGCCATGAAGTCCACCGCCAGATCGTGTTCCAGATTCCACCGCACCGGCCCGCGCCGGAATTCGAACGTCGTGATCGAACCCTCGCGCGTCACCCGCGTCTCCGGCCCCGCATGCACCGAAAACACCGGTATGCCCTGCCGCCGCGCGAAGTTTACATACTCGCGGCTGGTCAGCGCCACTCCGTTCACTTCGTGGAAACTGTCCGTGAAAAATGCTACGCGGCGATGTCTCATCCCGCGGCGCCGCTCCCGCTGCGGGTCGAAGCACGCCATCCGCATCGCATGGCCCGAGTCTGGCACCGCAGATTTACGGATGCGTGCCGATTGTGTGACCGTTCTGTGAAATATCGCTTCCCCGCGCCCGCTTCGTTTGACACTTCCTTACATCCCGATCCGTAACCGTTCATCGCTCCGGTCGTCTTTACCGGTGTGAGGAATTTTACAGGCATGAATGCAAAATCATTTATCTTATTTGGCGCGCTGAGTCTTTCGACGCTGGGCATCGCGGTAGCCGGAGTCAAATCCTATGACTTCACCGTCAGCATCCCCATCCAGGCGGGAACCACGCAGCTCAAGCCGGGTCAGTACAAAGTGAAGGTGGATGGCGGCCAGGCCGTTATCACCAACACCGATACGTCGAAGTCGTTCACCGTTCCCGTTACCGTCGAGCAGAACGAGAAAAAGTTCGATGGCACCGTCGTCCGCGGCGTCGATAAGAACGGCGTCAACACCATCGGCGAAATCGATCTCGGCGGTTCCACCACGAAAGTCATCTTCGGCAAGTAGCTTTCACTCAAAGCCCGTCCGGTTAAACGCACTTCGGGCCGCCGAAAAAAATCGGGGCGGGACCGCCACCCAACGGTCCCGCCCCTTTTGTTTTTTCGCCTCCTGACTGCCGCGAAACTTTACTTCTGTTTCGGCATGCAGGTCAGGTACTCGCTCTTTATTTCCGAATTATCCTGATACATCTTCACGTACGCTTTCCACGCTTCGTCTCCGCGCTTCGGCGTCCGCGCCGGATCCGGAGTGTTCAGGTGATAGGTCAACACCTGCTTTTCCGAATTCGCCCACACGCCCGTCTTTTCGTCTTTCACCAGAACCCGCGCCGCGAAGATTTCGTTATCGGTGATCCCGTTCGCCCTGTACCACGCCTTGTGCGCGGCCACCGCGGCGAGGAACCCTTTCATCGTGCCGCCGGGTTTGATTTCCGATACCCGGACCATGGCCAGCGTCCCGTCGCACGCGGGCCCCGCGGCGGCCTTTGCCTGTGCGGGATTGCTTTGTGCGGGATTGCTCTGGACAGTGCCAGTCTGTGAAAAGCCGGGCGTAGCCAGAACGGCCAGCCACAGTGTGAGGATGAGCAGTTTTCTCATAGGTGAAAACTTTAGCATAAGTTTGGCGCCATCGCCCCCGTCCGCCACCCGCGCTCTGCCGCCCGCATTCCGCCGCCCGCGCTCCGCTAGCCGCACCCCGCCACCCGCACCCCGCCACCCCGACTCTTGCATCGCCGCCACCCCCCGCGCTACCATTTGATTTCCCCTGACAAGCAATGTCCGCACAGGCCAAAAAGGTCCTTGCCGTGATGACCGATCTCTTCTTCTCGGCCAAGGTAATGGATACAGCAAAGAGATTCGGTATGACCGTTGAGATCGTCCGCGATCACGACGTCGCGCTGGAGAAGATCCGCGAAAAACCCTCCGTCGTCGTCCTCGATCTCAATTGCGACGCCGCCGACCCCATCGGTCTCATCCAGGCCATCAAGAGCAACCCCGAAACCAGGCGCATCAGCACCATCGGCTTCGTCTCGCACGTCCAGACCGAACTCAAGCTGAAGGCCCAGCAATCGGGTTGCGACATGGTTGTCGCCCGTTCGGTCTTCGCCCAGAATCTGCCCGATATCTTCCGCCGCCACGCTACCATTCAGCCCAGCCGCGCCATCTAGCCGCGCCGCGCGCGCGCACGCTTCCCCCGCGACGGCAAACTGCCTCTACAGGTAGCTCAGCCACGCCGCATGATTGCGGTTCTTGAAGTTCATGTACCAGCGGCACGGGAAGTACAGCGCCACCACCAGCACCAGCCAGACCGCGTAGACCACGCCCAGGCTATAGCCGTAATCTTTCGGGAAATCCGGCGTCGGAATTCCCAGCCCCGCCGCCGGAAACTGAAACAGAAAGCCCCACTTGCCGTAGTAAAATCCGCCCACCACCACCGCCGCCGCATGCAGCGCGTAGAAGTGCGCCAGGTAGTAGAACATCGGCACCCGGCCAAACACGCGGAAGAAATTCTCCGGCCCCACCCGCACCGAATCGAGCGCCGCCAGCATCAGCATCGCCGGCCCCAGCGTCATCAGCAGGTAGAGCAGCGACGGCGGATACTTCGTCACATTGAAGAACGACGCCGCCGTCATCGCCACGCTGCCCTGCACCGCCCAGTGCCGCGCGTCGCCATAAACATTCACCGCGCGAATCACGAAGAACGCCGCCGTCGCCGCCCCGCCCATCCGCCACAGCATCCGCCGCCTCTGCGCCGGCTCCATCTGCATCACCGGCCCGAAACAATAGCCCGCCGCCATCACGCCGATCCACGGCACCAGCGGATACAGGAACAGAATCATCGCGTCGCCGTTCCGCACCATCGTCGGCACATGCAGCAGCTTCCACAGCCATCCCGCCATGCCCGCCGACTCCACCGCCACGCCGTCAAACAGGTTGTGCAGCCCGATCATCGCCAGCGCAATCCCCAGCACCGCCCGCCTTGGCAGCCAAATCAGCCCCGCCAGCGCGATCATCGACCATCCCATCGCCCACAGCACCTGCAGCAGCGTAAACCGAAAGGAAAAATTAAACGACTCGGCAACGTTCACCGCCGTCGCATCCAGCACAATCAGCCACAGCCCGCGCGTGATCAGAAACCGCGACACCACCGCTCGGCTCCCGCGCCGCGGCGCGAAGAAATGCACGCTCACGCCCGCCAGGAACATAAACACCGGCGCGCAGAAATGCGTGATCCACCGCGTGAAGAACAGCAGCGCATTCGTCCGCGTCAGATCGTCCGGCGAAAACAACTGCGCGTCCGCGTGAAAGTAATCGCGCACGTGGTCGAGCGCCATGATCACCATCACCAGGCCCCGCAGCAGATCGATCGAATCCACCCGCTGCCGCCCTGCCTTCACCTGCGGCGATACTTCCTCTTCGGCAGCCATGCGGGCCAGTATACGTGAATACAGGCGAACCCGCTGAAACGAAACCCGGCCGCTGAAACCCCTGCCAGCTTAAATCTTTGCCAGCCGCCGCAGCGCATCCAGCCGCGCCCGCGCCGCGCCCGTGTCGATCGACTCCTCCGCCAGCCGCACGCCCTCCCGGAACCCCGACGCCTTCTCCGCCGCCACCAGCGCCAGCCCCGCGTTCATCACCACAATGTCCCTCTGCGCCCCGCGCTCGCCGCTCAGCACCGCCTCCGCAATCGCCGCGTTCTCCTTCGCGTCGCCGCCCTTCAGCGCCTCGCCCCGCGCCCTCCGCAGCCCGAAATCCTCCGGCGTCACTTCCAGCCGCTCCACCGCTCCGTTCCGCACCCCGAACACCGTCGACGCTCCCGTCAGCGTCAGCTCGTCCAGCCCGTCCGATCCGTTCACCACAAACGCCCTGTGCGACCCCAGCCGCGCCAGCGCCCCCGCAATCTTCTCCGCCGCCGCTTCCGACCACGTCCCCGCCACCTGAATCTCCGCCCGCGCCGGATTCGTCAGCGGCCCCAGGAAATTGAACACCGTCTTCATCTTCAGTTCCACCCGCACCGGCTGCACATGCTTCGTCGCCCCGTGATACGCCGGCGCGAAGAAGAATCCGATCCCCGCCTCCCGCACGCACCGCGCCGCCAGTTCCGGCTCCGCCGCCGCCCGCACGCCCAGCGCCTCCAGCACATCCGCGCTCCCGCACCGGCTCGAAATCGAACGGTTCCCGTGCTTGGCCACCCGCACCCCGGCGCCCGCAATCACCAGCGCCGCCACCGTCGAGATGTTGAACGTCTGCATCCCGTCGCCGCCCGTGCCGCACGTATCGAGCAGCGGCCGCGACTCTTCTCCGATCGGCACCGTCACCGCCGCCGCCCTCATCGCCCGCGCGAATCCCGCCAGCTCTTCCACCGTTTCGCCCCGCACCCGCAGCGCCGTCAGCAGCGCCGCCGTCAGCACCGGCGTCGATTCCCCCGCCAGCAGCGCCTCCATTGCCGACTGCGCCTCGCCCTCCGTCAGCGTGCGCCCCCCCGCCGCGGCGTGGACGAAGTCGAGGATGGTCGGGGAGGGCATGATAAAGTTGATCTTTGAAACTTCGCGCGCTCTCGCTTTTTCAAGGCGCAATTCCAAGCATAGTAGCAACCAGTTCCAAATGAAAATTCACGAGTACCAGGCCAAGTCAATTCTGGCCAAATACAAAGTCCCCGTGCCTCGCGGGGAGGTGGCGTTTACCGTCGCCGAAGCTGAGGCGGCTGCGAAGAACATCGGCGGGAGTGTCGTTGTGAAGGCGCAGATTCACGCGGGCGGCCGCGGGAAAGGTGGCGGCGTCAAAGTCGCGAAGGATGCGGCCGAAGCCGCCGTCATCGCCGAAAAAATCCTCGGCATGACGCTGGTCACGCACCAGACCGGCCCCGAAGGCCGCCTCGTGCAGCGCCTGCTCATTGAAGAGACCCTGCCCATCGATAAGGAACTCTACCTCGGCCTCGTGCTCGATCGCGCGGCGGGCAGGATCACCTTCATGGCGTCCGCTGCCGGCGGCATGGAAATCGAAGAGGTTGCCGCCAAAACCCCCGAAGCCATCCTCAAGGAATTCGTCGATCCCGGCCTCGGCCTGCAGCCCTACCAGGCGCGCAAGCTCGCCTTCGGCATCGGCATCCCCGCCCCCGCCATCAACGGCGCCGTGCAGGCCATGATGGCCCTCTCGAAGTGCTGCATCGAAATGGATGCCTCGCTCGCCGAAATCAACCCCTTCATGCTCACGAAGGACAACCGCGTCTTCGCTCTCGACGCGAAAATGAACTTCGACGACAACGCCATGTTCCGCCACAAGGACGTCCTCGAATTCCGCGATCTCAACGAAGAAGATCCGCTCGAAGTCGAAGCCTCCAAGTTCGGCCTCAACTACATCAAGCTCGATGGCAACATCGCCTGCATGGTCAACGGCGCCGGCCTCGCCATGGGCACCATGGACATCATTAAGTACGCCGGCGGCAGCCCCGCCAACTTCCTCGACGTCGGCGGCGGCGCCAACGCCGAACAGATCAAGAATGCCTTCCGCATTCTGCTCTCCGATCCCGCCGTCAAGGCCGTGCTCATCAACATCTTCGGCGGCATTCTCCGCTGCGATACCCTCGCCACCGGCGTCGTTGCCGCCGCCCGCGACCTTGGCATCAGCCTCCCCATCGTCATCCGCATGGAAGGCACCAACGTCGATCTCGGCCGCAAGGTCCTCGCAGAATCCGGCTTCAACTTCACCGTCGCCGACGGCATGAAGGATGCGGCCGAAAAAGTTGTCGCGCTGGCAGGAGGTAAGCAGTGAGCGTACTCGTCGATAAAAATACGCGTCTGCTCGTGCAGGGCTTCACGGGCAAAGAAGGAACCTTTCATGCCGAACAGGCCATCGCCTACGGCACCACCGTCGTCGGCGGCGTGACCCCCGGCAAGGGCGGCTCCACCCATCTCGATCGCCCCGTCTTCAACACCGTCGCTCAGGCAGTGAAGGAAACCGGCGCCAACGCCACCGTGATCTTCGTCCCCCCGCCCTTCGCGGCAGACTCGATCATGGAAGCGGCCGATGCCGGCATCCCCCTCATCGTCTGCATCACCGAAGGCATCCCGCAGAACGACATGGTGAAAGCCTGGGCCTTCCTCAAAACGAAGACCTCGCGCCTGATCGGTCCCAACTGCCCCGGCATCATCTCGCCCGGCCAGTGCAAGATCGGCATCATGCCCGGCCACATTCACCTCAAGGGCAACGTCGGCGTCGTTTCGCGCTCCGGCACCCTGACCTACGAAGCCGTCGGTCAGCTCACCAAACTCGGCATCGGCCAGTCCACCTGCATCGGCATCGGCGGCGACCCCATCATCGGCACCACCCACACCGACGCCATGCGCCTCTTCAATGAGGATCCCGACACGCACGCCATCGTCATGATCGGCGAAATCGGCGGCGACGCCGAAGAGCGCGCCGCGGCCTACGTGAAGGAGCATGTGAAGAAACCGGTCGTCGGCTTCATCGCCGGTCAGACCGCGCCTCCCGGCCGCCGTATGGGCCACGCCGGCGCCATCATCTCCGGCGGTTCCGGCGCTGCTTCCGACAAGATCAGGGCCATGCAGGACGCCGGCATCACAGTCTGCGAATCCCCCGCTCAGATCGGCGAAAACATCGCCAGACTCATGGGAGCCAAAAAGTAAAAATGAGCGACCTTCAGAAGACGTTTTCCATCGTCAAACCCGACGCTGTTGCCACCGGCAAGGCGGGCAAAATTCTTGCTCACCTCGAAGGCGAAGGCTTCCGCATCGTGGCGCTGCGTATGACGCGCCTCAGCCAGTCGCAGGCGGAAGGCTTCTACGCCGTCCATCGCGAACGGCCCTTCTTCGGCAGCCTCGTGAAGTTCATGACCGAAGGTCCGGTCATCGTCATGGCTCTCGAACGCGAAGATGCGGTGAAGAAGCTGCGCGAAGTCATGGGCGCAACCAATCCCGCCAACGCCGCCGATGGCACCATCCGCAAGCTGTACGCGGAAAGCATCGAACGCAACTCCATCCATGGTTCGGATGCGCCGGAAACCGCGGCCGACGAGCTGAAGTACTTCTTCACCTCGATCGAACTGAACCAGCTCTAAGAACGCACAGCGCCAAAAACGCCCCGGCGTTTCCCGTTCCAACGAAAAAGGCTGCCCCGTAAGGGAGCAGCCTTTTTTGTTTTGCTGTCGATTCTTTAACGGTGCTGTTCACGTCCGCCCGTGCTGCCGCCGCGCTGCGGAGCAGCCGGTGCGGCATTTCGCGGTGCCGGAGTGTATTGCCGCAGTTCATGCCGTTCCATCCGCGGCGCCGGCGCCGGTACCGGAGTCGGAACTCCCGGCCGCGCGATCTGCCGCGACGGGTTCGGCCGCAGCCCCTCGTACGGATGCACATACACCCCGCGGTTCACCCACGTCCGCTCCCACGGCCGGCCGCCGATGACGATGCTGTGCGCCCGCCACCCGAAGCTGATTCCGCCCCATCCCCACGGCAGGAACGAGCCGATGAAGATGCGCGGCCCGAACGTGATCGCCCCGCCGATAAAGAACCCCGGTCTCGGCCGGTAAAACACCACGAACGGATCGTAATACGGCACGTACAGCAGATTCGGATCCACCGGCAGGATGTCGATCTCCCCCGCCGCCGGCGTCAGCACGCGGTACTGCGGCCCGGTCCGCAGATAGCCGTACGAATAAGCCTTCTGCCGCTGATCCTGAATCGCGTCCATCACGCTGGCCCGGTCGGCCAGCACCGCGTCGCCCAGTTGCTGCGTCCACGCCATGTCGCCGGCCATCAGATCCAGCACGCCCGGAAACGGCAGCAGCGCCTGCACGCTCGGATCCCACGGCAAATTATCTTCCCGGATCGCGCCGGCCAGCTGATCGCCCGACAAATACGCGTGCGCCCGCGCCCACCCGTCGGCATCCGGAATCTCGCTGTAAAACGTTGCAGCCGTCAAAGTCTGCGCCAGCAGCGGATCCGGATACAGCGCAATCCGCGCCACCAGCGTCTCCAGTTGTTGCGCGTTATACGTTGGCACCGCCGGAACCTGCTGCGCCCACACGGCGCTGCACCACATTCCGCCAAGGGCGGCCGCCAGAAACACTGTTTGAAGTCTTTTCATCGCTACCTCCCGTCCATACGGACGTTGCGTGCGGGAAAAGGTTGCCCGCGCCGTCGGTATCGGGTCGAATCACCTTCGCGCCGGATGTTCACATCGGCCCGTTCAAACAGGTGGTTGCAACTCAGTGCCCGTTTGCCGGCCAGCGCCGGTTCCTGCCCGCCAGCCAGTCCGCCGCCCCGTACTTCCGCCAGCGCGGCTTCAGTTGTACTTCGAATTCACCAGGTACGAAACGTACGATGTCGCCACCCCGAAATCCAGCCCCGGTGCCGTGAACGTCTGATACGGTGCATAGTTGTTCACCACCAGCGTCCCCGTCCCCGCCGGCATCGCCGCCGTAATGTACGCCGGCACCGTCAGCTGAATCGCGCTCGCCGGCGTGATGCACTGGAACGTCCCCGTCACGCTCTGCCCGTTCACCAGCCCCGTCGACGTCCCGATCACGCTCACGAACGACCCCGCCGCTCCCCCGTTCCACGTCACCTGCACTCCCGCCGACCGCGTGACCGCCGCCCCCGCGCTCTGATTCGTCCACTGCAGCACCGGCGTCGGATACCCCACCGTCGCCGTGAACGCCCCCACGTCCTTCCCCCCGCTTCCCGTGAACGTGTAGCTGCCTCCCGCCGAATTCAGGAAGCCCGGCAGCAGCTGCGCCAAATACAATCCGTTCGCCGCCGTCAGCGTCGCGCTCGCCGGCACCCCCGGCCCCGTCACCGCAATGCTCGCTCCCGCGTCCAGCCCTCCCGCCGCCGACCCGCCTCCCGTTCCCGCCACCGTCTGCGTCACCATACAACCGCCCGAGGAAACGCCGGAGCCCGCCGCGCCGTACGCCGCCCCCGTCGCGCTCTGGAACCCGGCAAACGCCACGTCCACCGTCTGCGTCCCGCCCCCCGTCGCCGGCTGAATCGAATGGCTCACGCTCACCACGCCCGTCTTCACCGTCGCCTGCCCCGCCAGCGCCTGCGTCTGGCTGCCGCTCAGCCCGAACAGCGGGTCCGCGCACGGCCCCGTCCCGATCGGCAGCGTCACAAAGTTCGTCGGCACCCCCGCCGCCGTCACCCCCACCACCGACACATTGCACCCCTTCGGCGCATTCACCGGTATCGTCACATCCACCTGATTCACCCCGGGAAATCCCGACGCCCCCTGGTAGTAAATCGGCGCATCCACCCCGCCCACGTAAACATGCGCCAGCCCGTTAATCGCAAATACCGCCGGCGCATACTGCCTGTCCCGCGCCGCATCCGCCCCCAGCCCCGACCCCCACATCGTCACCGTCGTCCCCGGCGGTATCGAATTCCCGTAGTCGTACAGCGCGCCCGTAACCGCGTCCGTCGCCACCCCCAGCCCGCTGCCCGTCCCGTAATACGCGTCGAAACCCATCGCGCTCGAAACAATCGACACCGGAAACGCCAGACTGTTCTGCGCATTGTTGGTCACCGTAACCGTGCCCGCCCCCACCGGCGTATTCGACGGCATCACCAGCGCAAGCTGCGTCGGAATCGCATAGTAAAAGGCCGGCGTCGTAATGACTCCGTTCACCGAAACCTTCACCGATGCCCCGTTCAGCGTCAGCGGCAAACCGCTGCCCGAACTCGATTGCAGCACCGCCTGCGAACCCGCCGTCGCCAGCCCCGTGCCCTTGATGATGAACAGCGTCCCCGGCGCAATCCCGTAGTTGGGAAAGCCCGCCTGCACCAGCCCGAAATTATTCAGCACCTGCGAAATGACCGGCCCCGCCGTCCCCGAAGCCCCGAACGCGGTGTACTGCAGCGTCAGCGTCGTCCCGCTCACTGCCGTCACCAGCACCGCCACAAAATGCCCCGCCGTATTCTTCACCGCGAACACGTCGTTCACCGTCAGAAACACTGCCTGAATCGGCGTCGCGCTGTAGGGCAGCACGCTGATCGTCGCGGCCGTCAGCGCGCTGAATGCCGCCTGCCCGCCCGTCCCCACGTTGGTGATCGCGGCGCCCGGCTGCGGTGAAAGCACAACGCCGTTCCACAGCAGGTCGCCGCCCGTGTACGCCGTTACCCCGGTCTCAAGGTTCACCGTCTGGCTCACCGGCAGCGTCACTGTACCCGACAAATCGGCCAGCGCCGCGGTCGGAATTGCCGCGCTCAGTATTGTGATGGCTGTGATGAATCTCAGGCTTCGCATGTCACTCCTCCGAAGCCTGATTATAAGTCGCGCAATTACAAGTCGCGCAATGACGAGTCGCCGCATGCCAAGCCGCTATATGACAAGCCGCGGCCGTCCCGGCGCAGCCGCCGCCTACCCGTGGCCGAGCTTCATCACCCAGCCGATGCCCACCAGCGCCGCCAGGAAACACGCAAAGCAGTACGCCCCGTAGTCCCGCCGTTCGATGTCGGTCTTCTTCGACACAATCCCCATCACCACGCTCGTGAACAGCGAAAACAAAAACGCGGCTTCGAAGTGCGAAAGATTGATCTTCGGCATGTTAGTCTTTTTTCCCCGTCGCGATCTCGTACGCGTCCACCATCGCCAGTATATTCAGCAGCCCCGCCGTGGCAATGAACTTGGTGCCGTAATCGTGTACCGCCCCCGCCATATCGGGCTGCGAATACCCAAACATCGCCGCCGCAATGTACAGCGCGCCGTTCGCCAGGTCCGCCACAAACCCGCCGTAGTTGATCACCGTCGTCAGCGCATCGCCCTTCTCCGGCGTGAACATCGTCCCGCGCATGAACAGCCCGAACAGAAACATCAGCGTCACCGAGCCGAACAACAGCGCCCCGCGCCCCGTTTTCTTCTGCACAAAATGCCCGCCGCCCGGCAGAATCCACCCGGCCACCACCGGCCCGATCCACTTGCCCACCGGCACACTCTCGCCGTGCGCCTGCTGTATTTCCGTTTGCGATGCCATGAGGTTGTTATTACGAGCGTATCATGCGAAATGCCGCTGGAATCTTACCTCTCGCCCCACTTCAGCTTCTCCCGCAGCACATCGAAGAACGTCTGCCCCGGCGGCCGGATCAGCATCACATCGAAGTCCGTCACCGTGCACTCCACCGCATCCCCGCCCTCCAGCGGACTCCCGATCTGCCCGTCCACCGTCAGAAACGCCGCCTCGTCCGTCGCCCGGCTCACCACCCGAATCCCCATCTCGCTCGGCACAATCAGCGGCCGGTTCGTCAGCGTGTGCGGACAAATCGGCGTCAGGCAGATCGCATTCACCGTCGGATACATAATCGGCCCTCCCGCCGACAGCGAATATGCGGTCGACCCCGTCGGCGTCGTCACAATCAGCCCGTCCGCCTTGTACGCGCACACAAAACTCTCCCCCGCCCACGCCTCCAGATCCACAATGCGCGCGATCGCCGACTTCGCAATCACCACATCGTTCAGCGCCAGATACTCCGCCACCTTCGCGCCCTCGCGCACCAGCGTCACCCGCAGCATCTTCCGCCGCGTATACTCGTGCTCCCCGCTCAGCGCCCGTTCCAGCGCAGGGAACAGCTCCTCCATCGCAATCGACGTCAGGAACCCCAGCCCGCCCAGATTCACCGCCAGCAGCGGAATCCCCCGCCTTCCCACCGCCCGCGCCGCCGACAGCAGCGTGCCGTCCCCCCCCAGCACCACCGCCAGATCGCACCCCTCCGCCAGGTGCGCGCGGTCCAGCCCCACCAGCATCCCCATGTACTGCGCCGCTTCGTGATCCAGCCGCGCCTCAATGCCGCGCAGCTCCAGCCACTTCAGCAGCTTCGGCACAATGCTTCCGGCCTGCGGCGAATGCGGCTTGGCAAACACTCCAACCGTTTTAACGATGCCCATACAGCAGGAACTCCCTGTTCCCCTCCGCGCCCGTAATCGGACTCTCCATCATCCGAATCCCGCCCACTCCCGCCTCTTCCGCCGCCGCCCGCACTTTATCGCAGGCCATCCTGTGCAGCTCCGGATCGCGCACGATCCCGCCCTTGCCCACCTGCCCGCGCCCCACCTCGAACTGCGGCTTCACCAGTATGACTAATTCGCCGCCCGGCTTCAGCACTCCCAGCATCGCCGGCAATATCTGCGTCGCCGAGATAAAGCTCAGGTCGCACACCACCAGATCCACTTCCTCGCCCAGCGTCCCGCGCGTCACATCGCGGCCATGCAGATTCTCATGCACCGCCACCCGCCCGTCGCTCCTGAGCTTCCAGTCCAGCTGCGCCGTCCCCACATCGATCGCATGCACCCGCGCCGCCCCCGCCTGCAGCAGGCAATCCGTAAAGCCCCCCGTCGAGGAGCCAAAATCCGCGCACACCTTCCCCGCCGGCTCGATCCCGAACTCCGCAATCGCCCCCTCCAGCTTCAGCCCGCCCCGGCTCACGTACTTCGGGCGCGCCGTCACCTCGATCCGCGCATCCTCCCCCACCAGCTGCCCCGATTTCGCGGCCTTCTGCCCGTCCACCAGCACCTCGCCCGCCATGATCAGCGCCTGCGCCTTCTCGCGCGACTCCGCCAGACCGCCATCCACCAGCCTCCGGTCCAGTCGCTCTTTCATCCCCGCCGGCCTCTCTCTGTCTTCTGAAAACTGTTCGCTGAATAAAGTTTGCTGAAAAATGTTTACTGAAAACTGGCGCTGAAAACGTCGCCTACGACTTCCGCTTCACAATCAAATCCGCAATCTCATGCAGCCGCTGCGCCCGCTCGCCGAACATCTCCAGCGCCGCATGCGCCCGCGCGCACTCCTCCGCCGCCATCCGGTGCGAAGCCTCCAGCCCGTACACCGCCGGGAACGTGATCTTCCCCTGCGCCGCATCCTTGCCCGCCGTCTTGCCCAGCTCCGCGCTCGACTGTTCCACGTCCAGCACGTCATCCACAATCTGGAACGCCAGCCCCACCGCCTCGCCGTACTGCGTCATCGCCGCCATCTGCGCCGCATCCGCCCCGCCGCAGATCGCCCCCATCCGCACACTCGCCTTCAGCAGCGCGCCCGTCTTCGCCCGGTGGATCCGCTCCAGCAGCTCCGCCGTCGGCTCCTGCTTCTCGCCTTCAATATCCGTCACCTGCCCGCCGATCATCCCGTCCACCGTCCCGCTGCCGAACGAAAGCTCCTCCAGCAGCGCCAGCTTCCGCTCCGCCCCGAGGCCTTCAATCTTCACCAGCGTCTGCATCGCCAGCGTGAACAGCGCGTCGCCCGCCAGAATCGCCATCGCCTCGCCGAACACTTTGTGATTGGTCAGCTTGCCCCGCCGGTAATCGTCGTTATCCAGCGCCGGCAGATCGTCGTGGATCAGCGAATACGTGTGGATCATCTCCAGCGCGCACCCCGCCTCCATCGCCCCCGCCGCATCGCCGCCCATCCCGCCCCCCGGCGCCGAAGCTCCGCCCACCGCCTCCGCCGCCTGCAGGCACAATATCGGACGAATCCGCTTCCCCCCCGCAAACAGGCTGTACCGCATCGCCTTGTGTATGGTTGCCGGATGCGCCGTCTCCGGCGGTGTCAGCCGGTCCAGCGCCGCGTCGATTGCCGCAATCCGCGCGGCCAGAAATTCCTTCAATGTCATGAATGTATGGGTGAATATTTTATGGGTGAAAATTGTTTCGGTGAATTTTGCTTCGGTGAATTTTGTGTCGGAGAAGAACTTGTGCGCCAATACCCGATTCGCCCGCCCAACCTATCTGGCCGGCGGCAGCGGCTCGGCCTTGTACTCGCCGTCCTTCCGCACCATCATCTCCACGCGCGTCTCCGCCTCTTCCAGCTGTTTCCGGCACGACTCGCTCAACTCCATGCCGCGCGAAAACAGCTCCATTGCGCGGTCCAGCGCCAAATCGCCCGCCTCCAGCTCCTTCACCACTTTTTCCAGCTCCTCGAGCGACTTTTCAAAGCTCGCCACCCCAGGGCTTGCCGCAATCGGCGGCTCCGTCGTTTGACCTTCGGCCATCGGACTATTCTATCGTGGCCGCCGTCCACCCGCCCGCGCCACCTTCGGCCCCTCACGTGCACTATCCCCGGCAGGTGACGCAGTCATGTCTGATCTCTTCCGCAATCTCGTCCAGCCCCTTCGCACCGGTACTTTCCCAAAGTCCCTCTTTCGATGTCGCGAAGCCGCCCGCCCCGAATCCGCCATCCCGGTAGAGCGCATCGCCTCCGAATTCAGTTCCGATGACGAGGTGGAAATCACCCAAACCCGCGCCCGCTTCATCCCCCATCACCAGAAGCGCAAACTCGCCCTCGGCGCTCTCCTCGGCCTCTCCCTCGGCATCTTCCTCGCCCGCCGCCGCAAACCCAAGCCCGCCTGAGCACCGCCGCTCCGGTCCTTCTCCCCCTTCCCCTCGCCTCGAAACGGCGCATACGTCTGCGCCATCACATGTTTGGCCGGATCGCCTCCGCACCGCCCGTTAGACATCCTCTTATCCATGGCGCTTATCCATCGCACTTATCCATCGCACTTTTCCTTCGAACCGGCGCATCATCCTTCCCGCGCACCGTTTACAGGCTCCTCGCCTGAAGCAAGCCGGCCGGATTTTGCTAGACTCGTCACAGCAATGAACCCGGCACTTCAGCGCGTTCTCCAAACCCTGCGCGAGCATGAAGCCGAGCTGCGGGCTTTGGGCGTGCGTCACGCCTCGATCTTCGGATCCGTCGCCCGGGGCGATTCCCGCGACGACAGCGACGTCGACGTCCTGGTGGATCTGGACCGCGAGCGCCCAATCGGTCTTTTTGAATACTCCCGGCTCAAGCTGTACATAGCTGAACTCCTTGGTAATTCCGCCGACGTCGTGAACCGTTCAACCCTCAAGCCCTTGCTCCGGGACAACATTCTTCACGACGCCGTCGACGCCTTTTAGGAGCGGAGCGTTTTAAGCGCGGAGCTTGGTAAGTCTAAGCGCGGAGCTTGGTAAGTCTAAGCGCGGAGCTTTGTAAATAAAGATGCCATCGAAGAATCCCGCCCAAAGGCTCCGCGATATCCTCGAAAATATCGACCTGATCGGGGAATTTACCCGCGGTCTCGCCTATGCCGGTTTTGTTGCAGATACCAAAACCGTCTACGCCGTCATTCGCGCATTGGAAATCGTCTCGGAAGCCACCCGGAAACTGCCTCCCGAACTGAAGGCCCGCTACCCCGAAATTGATTGGACTGCCATCTCAGCCTCTGGCAATGTCTACCGGCACGAATACGAAGTCGTGGACGAATCACTCATCTGGTACACGGCACAGAACGGGATCGAAGCTCTCAGACGAATGGCAACAGTGGAGCTGGAATCGCTCGCCTCCGCCGCCGATCAATAGACCCGAAGTCGAAATCACCCAAACCCGCGCCCGCTTCATCCCCCATCACCAGAAGCGCAAACTCTCCCTCGGCATCTTCCTCGCCCGCCGCCGCAAACCCAAGCCCGCGTAGTCACACCCCGCGCCACTTTTTTCTCCCCATCCCCTCAACCACTTAGCCGTCCCCCTCGGCCCCATCCCCCCTCCGGCATGCTACTCCTTTGTCCGAAAGGATTCTTTTTACGATGCCGAAACTCCCTCTCTCCGACGCCCGTCTCGCCGCCAACCGCGCCAACGCCCAACGCTCCACCGGGCCCGTCTCGGTCGAAGGCAAAGC
>CAIKMJ010000041.1 GCA_903828455.1 uncultured Acidobacteriia bacterium
CGACCTTCAATCGCGCTATCCCGAACCGGACGAAGATTCACCCGATGCCGATACGCCAAACAGCCAAATCGCACCCGAAAATACCAAAGAACCCCAGAACCAGTTGAAAACACAGGACCGCCCAACCCAGCCCGCACCCTCCGCAGCGCACAACGCGGCCCACTACCACCACCCGGCCACCCCGAACCCGGCCCCGTCGCCCGATTCGCGCCCCGCCACCCCGCCGCATCCCCCGTTCGGAGGTCAAAAGCAAGCCGCCTGACCCCCGATTCGCCCTCCAGTCCGGCCGCCTGATTCCCGGGCACGCCACCAGTGTGTCTGTGCAAACGCCCTGCCTCTGCAAACGCCGAGTCAGCCTGTCCGATGCGTCCTCCGATCGCAACATCGATATAATCGGTTGGTTTATCCTGCTGCGGCCACGCAGGATGCGCTTCACGGACAGGAGATCACCCATGAAAAAGGCCCTTCGCCTCTCGATCTGTTTCGCAATTCTGCTTCTCATCGTTCTCTTCGCCGTGAGCGTTCCCGGCCAGACGCCGGCCCCCGCGGCCATCGTGATTGAAGGCGGCACTCTCATCGACGGCAACGGCGGCGCGCCCGTGCCCGATTCCGTCGTCGTCATCCAGGGCAACCGCATCGCCGCCGTTTCGCGCAAGGGCCAGGCCACCTATCCGCCCAACGCCAAAATCATCAAGGCCGATGGCAAGTTCATTCTCCCCGGCCTCTGGGATTCGCAGGTCTCCAACAGCTGGTACTTCGCCGAACCGCAACTCAACCACGGCGTCACTTCCACCATCGACGTCGGCACCGGCGGCGAAACCTCCGTCCCCTATCGCGACGCCGTCATGCACGGCAAACTCGTCGCCCCCCGCGGCTTCACCGGCATCTCCCGCATCAGCTCCTCCAATGCCGGCGTCTGGTCGAACTGGACCGGCCTCGAAAGTCCCCTCACGCCCACCTGGGTTCCCAAAACCGTTGAAGAGACCCGCGCCGCCGTCCGCCTCCGCGTTGCCGCCGGCGCCGACTACATCATCTTTTACGACGGCGGCCTGCCCATGGACTTCTACCGCGCCGGCTTCGATGAAGCCCGCAAGACCAACACCCCCGTCTTCACCCGCGCCTACGGCCCCATCCTGCTGCCCGGCGACGCCGCCCTGCTTGGCTCCGTCAACATTCCCCACTCCGCCGGCATCGGCCTTGCCGTAACGCAGGACCCCTCCAAATGGCCCACCCGCGACGACCGCAGCGAACTCGATCGCTATGCCGAAATGGACGACGCCAAAGCCGCCGCCCTCGTGAAGGTTCTCGTGGAGCACCACACCGCCCTCGTCCCCACCTTCATGATCAACTTCCCCGGCTATCCCAAAGACTGGCCGCAGTTCGCCCCCGAAAACCGCAAGCTGCTCACCGAACCGGGTCTGCTCGCCTACTATCCCGCCTACGCCGTGAACACCGCGCTCGGCAACGGCGGTGGCCGCGCCGAGACCGGAGCCGTTCGCGAACGCCGCATGAAGGGCTTCCAGAACGCCCTGCGCTTCCATAAGATGCTCATCGATGCCGGCGGGCGCGTCGTCGTCTCCGGCAACACCAATGAAGGCAAGGCGCCGGGACTCGACCTCCATCACGAAATGCAGATCCTCGCCGAAGCCGGCATCGGCAACATGCAGATCATTCAGGGATCCACCCGCTGGGCCGCCGAACTGATCGGCAAGCAGAAGATCCTCGGCACCGTCGAGGCCGGCAAACTCGCCGATGTCATCGTCGTCGACGCCGACCCGCTGCAGGACATTCGCAATCTCGACAAGATCAACACCGTCATCCTGAACGGCGGCGTCGTCGAACTCGGCTATCACTCCTGGTATCGCAGCCCTTTCAATATGGTCGGTTCCTACAGCCCCACCGTTGAAGGACTCCCCTGGACCGCGGCCGTGAAGAACGCCCTCCGCGGCGGCAGCGGCGGCAATGGCGCCGTCGCCACCGGCCGCACGGCGCCGGTTACCGACCCCGCCAACTCCCCGCAGCCTGCCATCGAAACCATCGCGCCGTACATGGTGACGCAGGGCGCCGCCTCAACCATCACCATCACCGGCTTCAACTTCGTCAGGCGTTCGCAGGTCCTGTTTGACGGCAAGCCCGTTCGCTTCGAGGCCGTCAGCCCCACCGAGATCCACATCATGCTCGATGCCGAACAGCTCAGGACCGCCGGCCGCTTCGACATCGTGGTCAAAAACCCCGAGCCCTTCGAGCCCGCCATGGGGAACCGCATCTGGGGCAACGGAACCTCCAATCAGGCGCATCTGATTGTGAACTTTAAATACGACTAATTCGCAATGGCACTGTTCAATCCACGCATCGTTTCTGCACTGCGCATCGTTCCTGCATTGCTTGTTGCCGCCCAGGTCGTCTCGATCCACTCCGTACGGGCAGCCGCGCCGGGCTGCTCGCAGACCCTGGTCGATGGCACTACCGCTCCGGCCACCGCGTCTTACATCTACCCGTCGCAGCCCGTGGTCCCCTTTTATCAGTGGGAGAACAACAACGGCTACTGCGGCGAAGTCTCCATGATGCAGGGCGGCATGAGCAGCGGCCAGTGGATGTCGCAGTTCAACGCCCGCCTCGTCTGCGGCACGGGTCTGTCGCAGTCCGGCCCCGGCGGCTGGTGCGGAGCGCACAGGAATCACGCCAACTACAACGCCCAGTTGCTCATCGAAGATCCCGGCACCGGTGTCACCGGCCCGGCCACCTACGCAAGTGCCGCGGCCTGCCTCGCCAACTCCCGCCTCGCCGGCTCCACGTATCCGTACACCACCGGCTTCCACGCCCCCAATGTCGGCATCGCCGGCTATAAGGACTACATGTCCTGGATCAAGAGCGAGATGATCGCCGGCCGTCAGGTCACCATTGCGATGTTCTACAAGTACGGCAATGAAGACCAGTACGATCACGAAGTCACCGTCATGAAGATCGGCACCAACCATTCGCCCGCCGACTCCACCTATTACGACGACGATGTTCTCTACTTCGACGACCACGGCGTCTACAATCTGGTCGATGGCAAACTGCGGAAAGACAATCCCGCCATTCCCTTCGGCGCCGGTTCGGATATGAAGGGCTGCACTCCCTACGTTTTCGGCTACAAGTTCAGCTCTCTGCCGCTGACCCGCGCCGCGGCCAAAGGCCGCTCGGCTCCGGCGTATTCGATCCTCATTCCGGGCATGTATCCAACCCGCACCCAGACCGGCGCGGACGGTGCCAAAGGCGCCGCCCTCATCACCGGCCACAACTACGCCTTTTCCATCGGCGGCGCCATCGACAAGTCCGCCGGCGGCCCGTTCCTGCTGCCTGTCCGGCTCAGCATCGCTGCCGCCACAGCCAGCGGCGGAGCGCCGAATCCGAAGGATCCCGTTGCCGCGTGGCAGTACGAAAACAGCATGATCGGAACCAGTCTCACCGGAGACAGCTGCACCAACGATCCGCCGTCGAACTGGATGAGTCCTCTGACCCTCGAAGCAACCATCGGCGGCCTCACCGCCGGCGTTACCTACAATCTCTACGAGTACGATTTCAGCGGCATCTCAGGCACCGGTTCCGCGGCCGCTTTGGCGGTGCCGACTGCGAACTTCAATGCGAATCGCGCCCTGGCGACTCACGCGACTTCGTTCACCGCGACGGGGCCAGCTTACACCCAAACCGTCACTCGCACTTCCGATCAGATTGTCGTCTTCCGCGCTGTGCCCGCCGCCGCGCCGTGATCTTGCTGTCGTGATTCTGACGACGCAGCAGCAGCGTGCGCGGCAGCCTGTCGCCGCAAGACATTTGGCCCTTTCGGGAGTAACATAATGAGCGGTCCAGATGAGTTGACCAAAAGGAGAAGAAACCTGTGGAACGAATCATAGCCGAGTTACTGCAAGACTTCGAACGGGGAGCGCTCACCCGGAGGCAGCTCATTCAGACTCTGGCGCTCGCGGCGACGGCCGGCGCCGCGGCAACCGCCATCCCGGCCGCCGCGGCGGAAGGGAAGATCATCCCCGCCAACAACATCAACCACGTGTCCTACCAGGTGGCGGATTACGCCCGGACGCGCGATTTCTACGCCGGCCTGTTCGGCATGAAAGTGTCCGAGGACGACGGCAAAACGCAGTGCCGTCTGTCGTTCGGCGACAACATTCTGGTGGTCCGGACGCGCCAAACGCCGCCGCGGGTCGATCACATCGCCTACACGATCACCAACTGGGATAAAGAGAAGGAATCCTTCAAGGCGGAGATCGATCGCCGCGGTCTGAAGATCGTGCAGGGCGACGTGAACACCAGCCTGCAGATCGTCGATCCCGACGGTCTCGGCGTGCAGTTCGGCGGCCTGCGGCAGTAACGATTCGGTTCACCGTCCATGCCATATAGCTACTCCAGGCTCTTCACCGAACTGACCGGGCGCGAATTTGAGAACCGCCCGGTTTTCGATCCGCCGGTGCTCGCGCCGCTCCGGAAGCCGATCGCCGAGTCGACCATCGGCCTGTTTGGCAGTTGCGGCGCGCAGTTGCCCGAAGATCCGCCGCTTGGCGAGACCGAAGACATTTCGTTTCGGCTCGTCCCGAGTGACACGCCCGCGTCGAAGCTCGTCATTTCGCACCAGACCAGGGTGCGGAAGTGGGCCGTGGAAGATCCCAACGTCGCCTTTCCGCTCGAACGACTGAAGGAACTCGAGGCGGAAGGCATCATCGGCCGCTTCGCCCACACGTCGGTTTCGATGGTCGGCTCGATTCAGCGTTTCACCGAACTGGTGGGACAGACGGTCCCTGCCATCAAACAGATTTACGATGCCCAGGGTGTCGACCTCGTTATGCTGTTTCCGTTCTGCCCCGCCTGCCACCGCGCCACGGCCGTAATTGCCCGCGCACTGGAGGCGCGCGGTCTGCCCACGCTGACCATCAATGTTCTCTGGGAATCCGGACAGGAAATGAAGCCGCCCCGCGCCTGCTTTCTCGACTTTCCGCTCGGCTGCCCGGCGGGCAAGCCTGGCGAGGCCGCGCAGCAGCGCGACATCCTGCGCGCGGCGCTGCAACTTGCACCAACGTTCGATCCCGCCCGCTGGGAGATGAAGACGCTGCCGTTTCAGTGGTCGGCCGACGGAAGTCGCGCATGGGAGAACGAGGTGGACGAGCTCTATCGCAACGGCGGCATGAGCATCGTGCTCCAGCACATTCAGGCGCATAAAGCGGAGGGTGAGTCTTTAGTCGGCCGCGAGCGCGAGTTCGCGATTCGGTGTAACTGCTGACCGATCTGCGGGCATTAATAATGATGAAAAGTCTGCCGTGAAATCGCGGAAGCGATTCACGTCCATAAAGGCACTTCCGGGACGCGCTCCAGTCGGACGAATTCAGTATTTTTTCAGTTTGCTCCGATAAAATGGCCACGCTTCACGCTGAGGAAAAGTTCTCCCGGCGGAAATCATCAAGGGGAAAATGCAAAAACGAAATTTACGTTCCTACGTGTGTCTGTTTGTCTCGGCAGTCGCGATGCTGCTGGCAACCGCCGGTCTGAATGCGCAAACTTCGACCGCTGTGGTAGTCGGCTCCGTGACTGATGCATCCGGCGCAGCTGTTTCCGGCGCCAGCGTTTCTATTAAGAATGTCGATACCGGAATTGCGCACCCGGTCACGACGGACGGGCAGGGCCGCTACCGCGTGCCCGAACTGCAGATTGGTAACTATGAGGTCCAGGCCTCGCAGTCCGGCTTCCAGACGGTTGTTCGGAAGGGAATCACTCTCTCGGTTGGCAGTGAAGCCGTCATCGATCTCACGCTGCCGGTTGGACAGGCGCAGCAGACGGTGACCGTCGACGCGCAGGCTTCGCAGGTCGACACCACTTCGGCCGCCGTTGCCAACCTGGTGGAGCCCACGCAGATGCGCGAACTGCCCCTCAACGGCCGCAACTTCGATCAGTTGCTTTCGCTGGCTCCGGGCGTTCAGGTGCTGCCCCCGAGCGGAAAGACGCTGTTCGGCGTGCAGGACAACTATTCCATCGGCGGCGCTCGTCCCCAGGGTCAGGCGTTCCTCATCGACAATACGAATCTTCTGACGTACTTCGGCCACGGTACGGGTTCCGGCGCAACGGGCGCCACGCTCGGCATCGAGGCGATCGCTGAATTCCAGACGCTGACCAATACGTACAGCGCGCAGTTCGGCGGCAGCGGCGCCGTGGTGAATGCGGTTTCCAAGTCGGGCACGAACGCACTTCACGGTTCGCTGTACGAATTCCTCCGCAACAGCCAGTTCGACGCGCGCAACTTCTTCGACAACTTCCGCAGAACCGGCGAAAACTATGCCCGCGTTCCCGAGTTCGAACGGAACCAGTTCGGCGCCAGCGCCGGCGGTCCGATCAAGAAGGACAAGACGTTCTTCTTCGCGAACTTTGAAGCCTTCCGTCAGCATCAGGGCCAGACTGCGATCGCGAACGTTCCGGACGCCAACGCCAAGCTGGGCTATCTGCCCTGCGCAACGGCTCCGACCGCTGCCTGCAATTCGGCCACGGGGCTTGCCTATGTTGGCGTAGCGCCGAATGTTCAGTCCACGATGGCTCTTTACCCGACCGCGACCACGCTGCTCGGCGGCGGTCTCGGAACCTTCCAGACGGTGGCGAATTCGATCGCCAACGAATCTTATCTGGTGGTGCGCCTCGATCACAACATCTCGGCAAAGGATTCGATCTTCGCCCGCTACATCATGGACTCGGCGAACGTGAAGCTGCCGGTCGCAACTTCACCGATTCCGCTTTATCCGCAGAGCGACAAGACGCTCAATCAGTTCGCCACCGTGGAGTGGAAGCGCCTCGTCTCTCCCAACATCGTCAACCTGGCGCGGACCAGCTTCCTCCGGCCCACCGAGCAGTCGCTGCTGCCGAATTCCATCCCGGCGCTCAGCTACTTCCCGGGCCGCCCCGATGGCCGCGTTCTGGTAAACGGACTGAGCCAGCTGGGTCCGGTGCAGGACGACCCGTTCCGGCTGTTCGTAAATCACTTTGTGTTTGGCGACGACGTGATCTGGTCGCGCGGTGCTCACAACATCCGGTTCGGCGCAAACGTCGATCGGACGCAGGACAACACCGGCGTTTCGGCCGGCAACGGCGGCGCGTGGACGTTCAACAGCCTGCTGCTGTTCATGCAGGGAACTGCCGCTCAGCTGCAGGCTCCCAAGCCCGGCTTCGACGACACCACGCGCGATATGCGCGAGCTGTTCGTCACCCCTTACATCCAGGATGAATGGAAGGTGCTGCCGCGCCTGACGCTGAACATCGGTTTGCGCTACGACTGGTCCGCCAATCCTTACGAGCGGCTCAACAAGCTGACCAACCTGGTGAACAATCCTTCCGGCGCTCTGCAGACGGTACCGAACGCGTTCGTGCGCAATCCGTCGAAGAACAACTGGGCGCCGCGCTTCGGTTTCGCCTGGGACGTTTTCGGCGATCACCGGACCTCCGTTCGCGGCGGTTTCGGCATGTTCTACGACGTGATCACGGCGAAGCAGTACTCGCCCGGTTACTTCCGTTCGCTCCCGTACACGCTTTCCAATCAGCAGAATCCGGTGTACCCGGTTGCGTTCTCGACGGCAGCGGCGGCTTCGACTCCGACCTACAACTCGCTGGTCGACTATCAGGCTGCCACCACGCCGTACGTGATGCAGTACAACATGAACATTCAGCGTGACCTCGGCCGCGGGATGACCTTCTCGGCCGGTTACATCGGTTCGCGCGGCGTGCATCTGACGGATCAGCGGGATACCAATCCGCCGGTTCCGACGGTTAACGCAGCCGGCCAGACTGTTCTGGGAACGCTGGTCAACGGCAAGATCACGGCGAATCCCCGCCTGAATCCGAACCTCGGCTTCATTCTGACTCGTCAGACGTGGGGAAGCTCCAACTACAACTCGCTCCAGACCAGCCTGAACCGCCGTCTCACCAACCGGCTGCAGTTGCAGGCGTCGTACACGTTCTCGAAGTCGCTCGATTACGGGTCGGCTTCCGACAACCAGTCCGGTCAGGGTTCGGGCAGCAACCCGTTCCCGCAGAACCCGTATGACATCCGCTCCGAGTATGGACGGTCGTCGTTCGATCGCACGCATGCGTTCCGTCTCAGCAGCGTCTACACGACGCCGGGGCTGAGCAACCGGATCGCCGATGCGATTGCCGGCAGCTGGCAGCTGAGCGGCATTTTCAGCGCGGTCTCCGGTAATCCGTTCACCGTGTATCTCGGATTCGACCAGGCCGGCACACAGCAGGCGAATGGCGAACGTCCGAACCTGCTGCCCGGTTTCAGCCCGAACCCGGTCACCGGCGATCCGAGCCACTGGATCAACATGGCGGCGTTCGGCGTCCCGACCGTTGGCACCTTTGGCAACCTCGGCCGCGACACTCTCATTGGACCCGGCATCACGAACCTCGATTATTCGATGGCGAAGACGATGAAAGTCCGGAAGATTTCGGAACTTGCAGCGCTGCAGTTCCGTGCCGAGATCTTCAACATCCTCAACCACCCGAACTTCGGTCTGCCGCAGCAGACCGCCGTCTTCACGCAGTTGCCGAACGGCGGTGGCACGGCGAGCCCCACGGCTGGTCAGATCACCAATACAAACACCAGTTCGCGGCAGATTCAGCTCGCTCTGAAACTGACGTTCTAGTGTGAAGGTCCTGGGGTAACCGGGACGCAATGAAGCAGCGCGATCGCCTCCGGGTGTAAGCGAGTCAACCGGCTCGCTGCATGCCGGGGGCGATTGTCGTTTCGAAGATAAACGCAGGCGCGGGGTCTGTTAGAATCGCACTGAATTCCTCTTCGCCACCCTGCAGAAAGAGTGCAAAAGCATGAAATTCCGTCTCCCGTCCCTGCTGAAGGCCATGCTGGCCATATGTTCGGCGTCGGCCAGTCTATACGCGCAGGACGCCGCTAAGCTTGCCGCCGAGGTGTTCGGCAGCAACTGCGCCTCCTGCCACGATGCGGGGCCGGACAGCCGCGGGCCGAACCGCGCGACGTTGCGGCAGATGTCGCCCGAACAGATCTTCACGGCTCTCGACAAAGGCGCCATGGCGCGGCAGGCTTCTCAGTTGGCCACAGCCGAAAAGCGCCTCCTTGCCGAGTATCTGGCGGAGAAGAAGTTCAGCTCGCTGCCTCCGAGTCCCATACCGGCGACCGCCTACTGCGGCGATTCCGTTGGCCCGTTCCAGAATTCGCTGGCGGGACCGGCGTGGAACGGATGGGGTGTGACCGGCTCGAACAGCCGTTTTCAGGACGCCGCCGGTGCAGGGCTATCGGCGGACAGCGTGCCGCGGCTGAAGCTGAAGTGGGCGTTCGGCTTTCCCGGCGAAAGTACGGCAAGTTCGCAGCCGGTGGTGGTGGGCGGCCGGCTCTACGTCGGAAGCGTGGCAGGCAATGTTTACTCGCTGGATGCCGGCACGGGCTGCATCCACTGGATGTTCGAAGCCAAAGCTGGTGTGCGTGGCGCGGTCACCATTGGCAAAGGCCCGGGCGGGGAACTGGCCGTATTCTTTGGCGATCTCGAAACCAACGTGTACGCCGTGAATGCGAGGACAGGAAAGCAGCTGTGGCAGGTGCGGGTGGATGACCATCCGATCACTCGCGTGACGGGCTCGCCCACGCTTTATGAAGGGACGCTGTATGTGCCGATCGCCTCGCGCGAGGAGTCGCAGCCGGGCAATCCGAAGTATGAATGCTGCACCGCGCGGGGCGGCATCGCAGCCGTCGACGCCAGGACGGGGAAGCAGCGCTGGAAGACGTACACGATTGCGGAAGCGCCGCACCCCATCGGGAAGAATCCCGAGGGAACGCAGATGTACGGCCCGGCCGGCGGCGGCATCTGGTCGTCTCCCACGGTTGATCCGAAGCTCAAGCGCATTTATGCGGGAACAGGCAACAACTACTCGCAGCCGGTGGCCAGGACTACGGACGCGATTGTTGCGTTCGATATGAAGACGGGCAAGATCCTGTGGGCGCGCCAATCTACCGCGGGCGATGTGTGGAACGGAAGCTGCCTCGCCAGATCGCAGAACCATGCGAACTGCCCGGTGCTCGATGCGCCGGACTTCGACTACGGCTCCTCGCCGGTGCTGGTCAACCTCCCGGGCGGGCGGCGGATGCTGGTCGCGGGTCAGAAGTCGGGCGTGGCGCATGGCTTCGATCCCGATGCGGAAGGCAAGGTGATCTGGGATCAGCCGCTGGGGCATGGCGGCTTCGATGAGGGCGTGATCTGGGGGCCGGCAGCCGACAACGAAAAGATGTATGTGGCGCTGGACACCGCGGCGGGGCACGAGGCGAAACAGGGCGGCGGCATCTGGGCGCTGGACCTGCTCACGGGACGCAGGATATGGGGCACGCCGGCGCCATCCTGCGGGGACCGGAAGCCTTGCAATCCCAGCCAGACGGCGGCTGTGAGCGTCATTCCCGGCGTGGTGTTTTCCGGTTCGAATGACGGCCACATGCGCGGCTACTCCACGGCGGACGGCAAGATCATCTGGGACTTCGACACGGTGCGGGAGTTCTCCACAGTGAACGGAGTGGCGGCAAAGGGCGGCTCCATGAGCGGCGGCGGCGCGGCCATTGCCGGTGGCATGGTGTTTACGAATTCCGGCTACTCGCACCATGGCGGCGTGATACCCGGGAACGTACTGCTGGCGTTCGGTGTCGAATAATTTTTCTGAGGATACGTTTGCTATGAAAATCAGAATGAAGTCAGTGGTTCTCGCCGCGGGCGCGGTCACCGTTTTATCCGTCATTTTGCCGGCGCAGGGGCCTGCGCCGGCTCCTGCGCCGGCCGCTGCCGCCAATCCAACGAAGATCGTTTTCCTTGGCACCGGCGTTGCGGTGGCCGATCCGGCGCGCCAGGGGATGTCGCTCGCCATCATCGTGAATGGCAAGCCGTATCTGGTGGACGTGGGATCGAGCCTGGTTCGTCAGGCGGCGGCTGTGTACAATCTGGGGGCCGGTGTTGCCGACCTGCGCGTCGATGCGCTGCAGATCGCGTTTCTGACGCATCTGCACAGCGATCACACGCTTGGCATGGCGGATCTGGTGCTGATCCCGTGGCTGTCGGGCCGGAAACTGCCGCTGCAGTTGTACGGGCCGACCGGCGTCAAGAACCTCGGGGAAGGCACGCTGGCGGCGTACAAGGAAGATATCCGGGTTCGCTCGAATGCTCTCGATAAGAACGGCATCAAGCTGGAAGCGCATGAGATCCATCCGGGGCCGATTTATGAAGATCAGAACGTCCAGGTGAAAGCGTTTGCGGTGCGTCATGGCGCGGGCTGGGACGCATTCGGGTACCGGTTCGACGCGGGCGGCAAGTCGATTGTGGTTTCGGGCGACACGGGGCCGGTGGACGCGGTTGCGGAGGCGTGCAACGGCTGCGACGTGCTGATTCACGAATCGGAAACGGGCGAGGGACCGATCTTCGATCCGGGCCAGCCGGTGAAGCACATGGTTGGGAATCCGAACGGTCCGGCGGGTCACACGAGTTCGGTGGAGCTGGGCAAGATCGCCGCCAAGGCGCATCCCAAAACGCTGATCGTCACACACTGGATCCGGCATGGGGACGGTTCGCAGGACGATATGATGCGCGAGATCCGGCAGAACTACAGCGGCCCGATGATGGTCGCCCGCGATCTGGATATTTTTGTGCCGTAACGAGGCGCGCCAGCGGCTGGTCGCGAATCCGGCCGGCGGGAATAACAGGCAGGCATAAACAACAAACCCGGCGGGAGGCTTTCGGCTCCGCCGGGTTTGTTGCGTTCAGGCTGATTTTGCCGTGTGGCGTACTATTTCTTGCCGGGCACTTTGAGGGCTGACATGGTCGGTCCCGGCGCATCTGCCGGCAGAAGGCTCGGGCCGGAGTAGAACGAAAGCTCCTGAGGTTTGTACTTCGAATCGAAGACAAAGCCCATGAAGCAGTTGCTCATTTCATCCCAGTTCTGCGGTCCCCATTTGACCTTCTGGGTGGCGTCCGGGTTGTTGGGGTTATTGGGCGAATTATCGAAATGCGAGATCCCGACGAGGCGAGTGCCCTTCGGCAGGACGAGCGGTTCGGCGAGATCGTAACCCAGCTGCCAATTGAAGTCGAACGGTCCTTTGATGACGGTCTGGACTTCGCCGGTCGGATAGTACAGGCGGAGTTCGTAGTCTTTGCCGCGCACGTGCATGTGGGGCTGCACGTAAACCAGCCTGGCCTCCTGCGCCATGGTGAGTTCGGAGATGACTTCGGCATTCGGATCACCCGGTGCGATCACCAGGTTGCGCCCCTGCGGTCCGTAGGACATGGCGTAGCGTGTCTTATGCTCGCCCTTCGCGAATACGAAGCCGACCTTGGTGCGGTCGTCGGTTTCCTTGCCCATCGTCGTGTAATGCAGTTCGAAGATGAGGTCGGAGCCTTTGGGGATGAACTTCGCCGAGTCCCCGATCACGAAATTCTGCGCGCCGAGGCCGGGATTGTACTTGCCGATGACTTCAGAGTCCTCTGCTTCCTTGCGCATCTGGGACTGCGAATAGGCCTTGCCAGGAATGGCGTCGGCCATCCACTTCGAGCCCGGGGGGCGGACCCAGACTTCGCCGTGATGCACGACGCGTGCGTCGCCGGGACGCATTTCAGCGGCGCTGATCCAGACATCTTCGGGGAAATTGACCTTCACCAGCATGAACTGGTATTCGATTGTCGCCTTCGCCGGCAGGTGGAATGAATTCGGCATTTCGACGACCATGTCGGGCTTGAGATTCCATCCGTCTTCGAAGTGCCGCGGCGGAGGCGCATCCTTGCGGTCGCCTTCCAGCGCGCCGCCGTCGACCCAGGCCGTAATGGTCCGGATTTCGGCATCGGAGAGCTTCTGATCGTTGGTGAAATGGCGGCTGCCTTCATCGGCAAACCATGGCGGCATCTTGCGCGCGACGACGGCGGCCTTGATGGCCTTGGCCCAGGGCCGTGCCGATTCATAGGCCACCAGCGACATGGGCGCGACTTCGCCGGGCCGGTGGCAACTCTGGCAGCGGTTCTGGAAGATTGGCAGAACGTCTTTGTTAAACGTGACGGTCGCCGCGCCCGCGGTCCCGGCGGCCAGCGTTGCGATGGCGCAGGCCAGACTAACGCGACTCAGAACAGAAAACATTGCTTGCTCCTTAATGACTCAAGACGAGGACGGATGTCTGCTCCCGGCAAATTCCGTCTACATACACCCTATTTGAGCTTTGTATAGATTATGTTAAGACTGCGACCGTTACAAGGGGTGCGCCTGGTGAAGCGTTTATTGAAGCGTTTGACTAAGCGTATGACGAAACCCGGCCCCGACAGTCGCAGCGGCTGTAGAATCGTATCCGGATCGGTTTCGCGAACCAATATTTGCCCATGCTTGCCGCCCCCATAAAATTACGTCGCGCCGTGCACGCGCTCGTGGTGGGCGCTCTTTGCGGTGCGCTCGCCGCGCCGGTTTCGGGGCACGATGTCATCACGACAAAAGTCACCTTCGACCGCGAGATTGTGCGGCTGTTCCAGGACCACTGCATCTCCTGTCACCGGAAGGGCGGCACGGCTTTTGCACTCACGACGTGGGAAGAGGCGAGGCCGTGGGCCAAGGCGATTGGCGAGGAAGTGCTGCGCCGCCGCATGCCGCCGTGGGGAGCGGTCAAAGGCTTCGGCGATTTCCGCAACGATGTGGCGCTCACACCAGAACAACTGGAACTGGTGGTCGATTGGGAAGAGGGCGGAGCGCCGGAGGGCGATGAGAAGGATCTCCCGAAAGTGCCATCACCAGCTTCCACAAAAGCGGCTTTCGGCTCGCTCCGGCATGGAGCGGGGGAGGTCCTGGTAAGCGGCGAGTTGCGGCTTGCGAAGCCGTTGTTGCTGGACGGGCTCTGGCCGAAGTCGGTGCCGGCGGGAGCGTCGTACCAGATTACGGCAGAGTTGCCGGATGGCTCGGTGGAGCCGCTGCTTTGGCTGGAGAACTATCGCAGGGAGTTCGACCATCCGTTTCTTTTGCGCAAGCCGCTGGCATTGCCCGCAGGTACGTGGATCCACGGAGTTGGCGCCGGAGCCGGCGTCCAGCTCTTGCCGGCGAAAGCAAGAAGGGCCGCGAAGTAGGGCCGCTTATTCGAGGTCTTTTACGGGGACGTCGAAGCTGGCAGTGTTGACCACGCCCTGGCGCTGGAACTGCACCCAGACCCGGTAGGTGCGCGGCCTCGGGAAATAGACGTTGAACTGCATTTCCGGCCCGCCATCGGCAAGGAAGGGATGGGTGTGGATCATGTCGATCAGATCGTCGCTTCCGGCCAGCATGTGGCCCCAGGCGCCCAGCAACTTCTCGAGGCCGTCGGCCGGTTCGAGGTGGAAGAACAGCATCGTTTTCGTCCCGGCGATGGGCTGCGCGGGCTGGGTGGTGAGGGAGACATGAAGGTTTTCCGCTGCCTTGGTGCTGTAGTCGCGCGCCAGAACTGGTGTGTGCTGCGGAGCGCCGGGCACGATCACGGTTTTGGCGACGAGTTGCGGGGTGGCGCCTTCGGGATAAAAGTCAGTGAGGACGCGAAAGAGGCCGCTGCGGGGAAACTGCGTCTGGTAGCGGAATGTTCCGTCGGGCTGAAATTCGGGATGATCGTGAACGAAGAACTCCAGGTCCTGGCTGATGACGAACAGGTGGAACAGCTTTTCGTGCACCACTTCGAAATGGGAAACGGGACGGCTGTTTTCCGGATCGCGGATGGCGAAACGTAACTGCGCGGGCTGGCCGGGGCGGAGGGGCCGGGGCAGAACGGCGAAATCGACGGGAAATTCGACCGGCGCCGGGATGCCCGCCACCAGTTTCATTCCGCAGCGCGAGCAGACGCCGGGTTTATTCGCGCGCACGTCGTGATCCATGGGGCATTGCCAGGCCTCGCCTGCAGGCTGGCTCAGATCCTGCGGGATGCCGGTGTTTTGGCCTAAGGCGATGAGCGCCCCGGCTGCCACGATGGACGCCGCTGCGAGCCAGATCTTCATGGATGCCCCGATCTTAGCAGCTTTTCCGAACTTGCCGGTTTTGCCGGCCGGCCCGATTCGAGCCCTGACGGGCAGCCGGCGCAGAAGACGAAAACGTGGAATGGACGCCAGCGATGGGTTGCCGCCGGCTTTGGCAACGGCAGGAATTGCGGTCACGCGGCCGCAAAATATTTTTCGCGGCGCTAAGCCAATCTGCATCAATCTTTTGGCGATTTCGTTCGTGCGGGTGGAACGGGCGAAACGCGGCGGCCGGTGTACTCTGCAGTCGCGGAGGGCGTGCGAAACGCCCGCCGTTACGGGTGTTTGCGCACGCGTAAAAATCTGCGGAAAGTAAACGGAGGGACGTAACATTGCACCACGCAAATCGGTCTGTTATCATCAGGCAGTCAAGAGATTGGGTTCCCTCCTCTTGCACAGCCACCAACAAAAAATCCAACCGGGGAGTAAACATAGCAAAAGGAATGAGCTTTACTGTCTTTCTGGGCAACTTGCCTGTCTGGGTCACCGCCGATGACATTAAACAATGGCTTACAGCGGAAGATCTGGTCGCGGATTCTGTCAAAGTAATTCGGAACCACGAGACGCAGGAATCCAAAGGATTCGCCTTCGTGGAAGCCCCAACCGGAGACGAGATGCAGGCGATCATTCGCCGCTTCGACCGTGCTCCACTCGAGGACAAAATCCTGCGGGCAAACCCGGCTCAGCCTTCGAAGGGCGCAGCTCCCCGCGGACCGGTTCCTGCCGGTGCGCAGCGTACGGCCGGCTCTGTCGGCGCCGGTGCTGCCGCGCGTACGGAACGTCGTCCCGCGAAAAAGCGGGAAGCCGAACCGAAGAGCGCCTTCGCGACCGAACTCGCCAAAGCCCTTTAGTTTTTCCAGTCTTTCAAACCTCGCCGCGGCCGTTAGCCGCGGCAACAGGCAGGAGCACGTGAAACGGTCTTTCGAACCCGAGCTGATGGATTCGCCCGGGGTCGATGGACCCGTGCTGGAAACCTTCCATCGCGACCTGATCTTCGTGAATAAAGTGCTCGGCACGTTTCCGACGATCGAGCGCTTTCTTCGTCAGTCAGATCCCGCCGTGCGCAGTGTGATCGATATCGGCTGCGGTTCGGGAGCATTGCTGGACTATCTGCGGCGACGAATGAACGTGGAAGTGCTGGGTGTGGATCTCAAGCCCTGGCCAATGGCTGAAATTCCCGTGGTGCGGGCCAACGCGATCACCGAGCCGCTGCCCGAGGCGGATGCCGCCGTTACAACGCTGATGGCGCATCATCTGACTCCGGAAGAGAACATCGCGCTCATCCGCAACGCGGGCCGCTCCTGCCGCCGATTTCTGATTCACGATCTGATCCGCCATCCGTTTCCGCTCGCTGCGTTCAGCCTTTGCATTGCGCCGCTGCTTGGCAAAGAGGCCGCGGCGGACGGCAAGTTGTCGGTGCGCAGGGCGTATACGCCGGTCGAAATGAGCGAGATGGTTCGCACGGCGCTGGCAGGCACGGCCGGGAGCTTCACGATCGACGTGTCGCGGTTTTTGTCGCGGCAGGTGGTGGATATTCGTTTCTGACATGCCTGCTGCCGCACTCTGGATCTCGCTCGCTGCCGCTCAGGCCTTGCCGCCGGGCAAAGCACAGGCCATTGTGGCGAGCCGCTGTGTGGTCTGCCATTCGGTGGATGTTGTGACCGCCGCGGCAGCGTCGAAGGCGCGCTGGCAGGCGGTGGTGGACGAGATGGTGACAGACGGTGCGCAGTTGTCGCCCGCCGAGGTGCCGGTTGTGGTGGACTACCTGGCGAAGAACTTTCCCGAGCGCCCGGCAAAGACTAAGCGGCCGGCGACGAATCCGGCGGGCTCAGCACCGAAATAGCCAGTCCCGTTGCGACGACGACCACGCCGCCCACCACGTTGTACCAGAGATACGAGACGTTACTGAACAGGGCGACGGAAAAGATGGCCGCCTCGCCCGCGATTACACCCCAGAACGCGCCCCGGGCACTTGCGCCGGGACACGTAAAGGCCAGCACGAAGACGCCCAGCATGCTGCCGTAAAACAAAGAGCCGACGATATTGACTGTTTCGATCAGCGCGCCGAAGTGGCCGCCGAAGCCGGCGAAGGCGATCGCATAGCAGCCCCAGAAGACGGTCGCGAGGCGTGAAGCGAGGACGTAGCGGCGGTCGGGTGCATCGCGCGAAATGTGCCGCTTGTAGATATCGATGACGGTGACGGTGGCGAGCGAGTTGATCTCGCCGGAGATGGAAGACATGCCGGCGGAGAAGATCACCGCGACCACCAGTCCGACAACGCCGACGGGCAGGTAATGGGTGACGAACCAAAGGAAGATGTAGTTGGTGTCGTTGGCGCCGCCGGCCATTCGTGCGGCTTCCGCGCGCGTTTGTTCAAAGGCAGTCTGCGCGCCGCGGTAGCGCTCGGAGGCGGCGCGGTCTCCGTGGCTCGCGGCGATTAAAGCGGCGGCGGCCGTGCTGCGTTTTTCGAAGGCGGCGTGATAGCGCTCCATGAGGGCGGGGAACTGCGCTGACTGCCCGGCTCGCTGCAGCGCTGTGGGCTGAAACAGAATCGGCGGCTCGTTGAACGTGAAAAACGCGAACACCATGGTGCCGATGAAGAGGATGAACAGCTGCATCGGGACCTTGGTGAGGGCGATGAACATCAGGCTGAGGCGGCTTTCGGCAACTGACTTGCCGGTGAGGTAGCGCTGGACCTGGCTCTGGTCGGTGCCAAAGTAGGCCAGCGCGAGGAACATGCCGCCGATGAGGCCGCTCCAGATGTTGTAGCGGTCATGCCAGTCGAAGTGCGTGGTGACGGCATTGAGGCGGCCCGCCGCTCCGGCTACGGTGAGCGCGCCGGAGATGCCCACGCCGGGCGGCAGCAGATACAGCGCGATGCCCAGCGCGAGGATGAGGGCGGCGAACAGCACTTTCATCTGCTGCACGTCGGCCCAGGTGACGGCTTTGATGCCGCCGCTGGCTGTGTAGAGGATCATGAGCGAGCCCATCAGGATGGTGGTGAGCCGCTCCGGCCAGCCGAGTACGGCCGAGAGCACCACGGCAGGAGCGTAGAGCGCCACCCCCGCCGCGAGGCCGCGCTGCAGCAGGAAGATCACGCTGACCAGCGCGCGCGTGCGGGCATCGAAGCGGCGCTCCAGGTATTCGTAAGCCGTGAAAACACCGGCGCGATGGAAGATGGGCGCCGCCGTCACGGCGATGAGGACCATGGCGACGGGCAGGCCGAAGTAGAACTGGGCGAAACGCATGCCGTCCGCGTAGGCCTGGCCGGTTGTGGAGATGAACGAGATGGCGCCGGCCTGGGTGGCCATGATGGAGAGGCCCATGGCGTACCACGGCATGGTGCGGCCGGCCAGCATGAAACTGGCCGAGGTGCCGGAGCCGCGTCCGCGCCACATCCCGTAGCTCACGATGAAGACCAGCCACGCGAAGAGGACGATCCAGTCGATCTGTGTCATGGCGTGCGGCCGGGCATGGTGGAGCGCAGTGTTCTTATGATTGCACCCGCGGCAGGGGGCCGGGAGCCCGGGTCAGGCCGCGATCAGGCCGCAGTCAGCGGGTAACGCAGCGATTCCATGAGCCAGTCGCGATTTTCGCGCACCGCGCCGCGCAGATTTTCCACCAGGCGGTCGCGCTGTTCGTAAAGGCGGAACGGCGCTCGCGGGCCGTGCTTTTCCAGCAGCGCTTTGACGATGAACGGCATCATCATCGAATAGTCGGCTGGCAGGCTTTCGGTGGACTGCTGGTAGGTGTCTTTATCGACCTTGCCCCAGGTCACGGCTTCGGCCGGCGGGCAGGAAGAGAGTGAGCCGTCGGTGACCGGCGCCGTAGTGATCTGGACGTCGAATTCGTAGCCGCGCACGTCCGGCAGGCCGAGTACCTGGCCGAGCGCGGGCTCGGGCTGGAGATTGAAGTTCTTCGGCACGCCGCCGCCCAAAATGAGCGTGGCGATGGCGCGGGCGTCGCTTTCGAACAGGCCCCAGTAATGGTAAGCGCAGGCTTCGAAGACTTCGGCGTGCAGGTCGAGATCGAACGAATAGTCCGGAATCAGACCGGCCTGCTTCATGGCCCAGAGCTTCATGGAGTTGAGGAAGACGCTGCCATCCGAAGGGGCGCCGACGAAGACCGGAATACCGAGCCGCTGGCAGGTGGAAAGCAGGCCGGGTTGCACGCCAACGGCCTTTTCCTGGGCGGCGTAGTGCGCGCCCAGCTTGTAGCGCAGTTCGGTGCCGGTCATCTTCTTCTGAAATTCGGGGCGCGTCAGCATGGCGGCCAGGAACTTGTCCTGATCGAGCAGCACGGCTTCGTCGAAGCCCATGTCGGTGACGCGGATGACGCCTTCATCGCGCAACTGGCCGTCGTCGCCGAAGATGGGGACTTCGTAAATGGGGTCGACGCTGTGCTCGTTGAGGCTGCGGTGGCCGTCGTGATAGCAGACGGCGTCGGTGGTGCTGATGTAGGCGACGTAGCCGGTTTCGAGCAGCGGAATCAGCCATGCCTGATGCTGGCCGGAGACCGTGACGGGGCCGGCGATCGACATGGTGATGGGGCAGCCGGCCGACATGGCGCGGTCGAGAATCGTATAGACGCGGCGCAGGATGGCGCCGCCGAACGCGGGCAGGCAGTGTTCAAAGATTTCGTGGACGGACTGGCATTCATCGATGCGGCGCACGCGCACCGGTTTGCGGCGGTCTGAGCTCATTGATACGAGTTTCGCATCGAACCGTGAATGCCGGGTTACTGAATGCGGAAATCCCAGATGCGATGGTTCAGCTTGCCTTCGATGTATTCGATGACGGCGTAGTCGCCCGGCTTCAGCGGTTCCTGCGGCCAGATCTTGTAGAGGCCGTTCTCCGTCATCTGGCGCGAAAAGATTTCGACGGCGTCACGTTCTTCTTCGGTCTCGATGTTGCCGGGAAGCGTGGTGAGGCGTTCGACGACGCGCACATCCTTCTGCGGTGTGAGTTTCACGATGGCGAAGCTTTCGATCTGCGCCAGTTGCAGGTAGAACTCGGGGCGATCCTCGCGAATGACTTCCGGCGAGTGTTCGCCATCGATTTCGATGGTGCTCTTGCCGGTCAGGATCGGTCCGACGGGCGTCAGCATCTTGAGCGCCTGACGGCCTTTCGAAGTGTGGACCTTCCAGTCGGCCAGTTTGAAAATGCGCAACTGGCCGTTTTCGATGCGATAGACGCCGGGATCCACGGGTATTTTGCGGATTTCGGCGCGCTGCTCGCGGGCGGCCTGATCTTCTTCGTCGATGGCGGCGGCCTGCTTCTGCTGCGCCGCGGCGCGGGCGGCGGCTTCGGCTTCTGTGCGCTTCAGGTCGACGAGTTCGGCGGGGATTTCCTCCCAGTCGCTGCGCTCGATGCTGTAGTAACGGACGCGGTCGCCCTCGACGGTGTATTCGCGGACGATCTGGAAATCGCCGTCCTTCATATACAGCTTTGAGTTCGCCGCCAGAAGCGACATAGCGAAGAGCGGCAGAAGAATAAGCAGCCGGCGCATGGCGATGCTTTCAGTTTAGAGCGTTCAGCGCTGGCAGGTCGGGCAATAATGGGTGCCGCGCTGGGCCACGAGGATCCGTTTGATGGGCGTACCGCACCGGATGCACGGCTCGGCGGTGCGGCGGTAGACGCGATGCGCGTTCTGGAAACTGCCGCGATTGCCTTCGGCATCCACGTAGTCGGAAACGGAGGAACCTTTGGCCGCGATGGCTTCGGCGAGGACTTCCTGCATGGCCGCATGAACGCGCGCGATGCGGTCATTGGTCAGCGATGCGGCGAGGCTTCTCGGGCGCACACCGGCGCGGAACAGCGCTTCATCGGCATAGATGTTGCCGACGCCGCGCACGACGGCCTGGTTGAGCAGGACGGCCTTGATGGGCGAGCGGCGCTCTTTGAGGCGGCGGGCGAATTCCCCGAGCGTGACTTCGAGCGGTTCCGGGCCGAGCGCCGCGACGCGGGCGGGCAGTTCGGCGCCGTACTCGATGCGGCCGAACTGGCGCGGGTCGGTGTAGAGCAGCGTGCCGCGGTCCAGCGTGAAGATGGCGTGCGTGTGTTTGGTGATTTCGCCCGAGACCAGCAGTTTGCCCGTCATGCCGAGGTGGACGACCAGATAGCCGGCGTCGAGCCTGATCGCGATGAACTTGCCGCGGCGTTCGATAGATACAACGCGCCGGCCAGCCAGCGCGCCGGCTGTCATTGCCGCCGAGCCGATCAGGACGCGCGACTGGCTGAACTCGGCATTCAGGATGCGCCGGCCAACGAGGGCGGGGCGCAGCGTGCGGACGACGGTTTCGACTTCGGGCAATTCAGGCATAAATCAGCTCAGGCATGTGGCAGGTCCACCAGGATTTCGCCGGATTCGACTCGGACTGAGTACACGGGAATCCGCAGATCCGGATTGAACGCGCAGGCGCCGGTGGCGGAATCGAATTGCCACATGTGCCACGGGCAGGTGATCAGCGCGCCGTCGAGTGCGCCCTGGCCGAGCGGTCCGCCGTGGTGCGGGCAGCGGCCGGAGGTTGCGCGAATCTCGCCATCGAAATTGCAAACGGCGTAAAGCTCGCCGCGGTGTTCCACTTCGAGGAGGCGTCCCGCGGGCAGTTCGTCGAGCGTGGCGACGGAAGTCCAGGCCATTTCTTCAGTATGTTCCTTCGGTGCGTGCGTTTGGTATGTGATGCCGCGTGAGGCGGCGCGGGTGCGAAAATAGCGGGTAGTGGATTTTCTCGCGGGTCTGAATCCCCAACAACGTGAAGCAGTCGAAACCACCGAAGGCCCGGTGCTCATTCTGGCCGGCGCGGGTTCGGGAAAGACGCGCGTCATCACGCAGCGTATTGCGCATCTGATTGCGACGAAGCACGTGCCGCCCTCCGCCGTGCTGGCGGTGACGTTTACGAACAAGGCGGCGGAAGAGATGCGCGCCCGCGTGGCGAGCCTGTTGCAGGACTTTCCGATGTCGAGCCCGCCGCTGGTTTCGACCTTCCATTCGTTTTGCGTGCGGCTGCTGCGGCGCGACGGCGACGGGCTGGCGGCGATCCGGCCCGGCTTCACGCGGCAGTTTTCGATCTACGACGCGGACGATCAGCTCGCTATTGTGAAGGCTGCGTACAAGCATCTGGGGCTGGACGAGAAGACGATGCCGTACCGGGCGACGCTCTCGCAGATCAGTAACGCGAAGAGCCAGAAGAAGTCGCCGCAGGAGCTGCAGAACGAATCGACCGATCCGAAGATGACGAAGATTGCCGTCATCTACAGCGAGTACGAGAAGGCGCTGCGTCAGGCCAACGCGCTGGATTTCGACGATCTGCTGCTCGAAAGCGTGCGGCTGCTGTATCACGACCAGTCGACGCGCGACATGTGGAACCGGCGGCTCGGCTACATCATGATCGACGAGTATCAGGACACCAACCACAGCCAGTATGAACTGATGCGGCTGCTTTCGCAGCATCACGATAACGTCTGCGTGGTGGGCGATGAGGATCAGTCGATCTACAGCTGGCGCGGCGCCGATATTCGCAATATTCTCGATTTCGAGAAAGACTTTCCGAAGGCTAAAACGATTCGCCTGGAGCAGAATTACCGCTCGACGAAGAACATTCTGGAAGGCGCCAGCGCGGTGGTGGCGAACAACCTGGAGCGCAAGGGCAAGTGGCTCTGGACGGAAGCCGACGAAGGCGACATGCTGACGGTCTACGCGGCGCACGATGCGGAGAACGAGGCGCTGTTCATCGCCGATACGACGGAGAAGATTCTGCGCCAGTATCCGGAGCGCAAGGTCGCGGTGCTGTACCGGACCAATTCGCAGTCGCGGCAGATGGAAGAGGCGTTCCGGCGCTACAACCGGGCGTACAACGTGGTCGGGGGCTTCAGCTACTATCAGCGCGCCGAAGTGAAGGACATTGTGGCGTATCTGAAGCTGGCGCAGTCGCAGACCGATTCCATCAGCCTGAACCGCATCATCAACGTGCCGGCGCGCGGGATCGGCAAGACGACGGTGGAGCAGGCGGAAAAGTTCGCGGTGGAAAACGGCATGGGCCTGTGGGAAGCCATCGGGCGCATGCTGGAGACCAACGAATTCGGCACGCGCGCGCATGCCGCCATGTCAGCATTTCGCAACATGATCGAAGAGCTGGCCGAGGCTGTGAAGACGAAGCCGCTGAACGAGGCGCTGGCGTTCATCGAAGAACGGACCGGTTATCGCCGGATGCTGGAGCAGGAGAATACTCCCGAGGCGGAAGCGCGCGTGGAGAATCTGAACGAACTCATGAACGCCGCGGCCGAAGCGGTGGAGCGCGGCGAGACGGTGACTGACTTTCTGGATCACGCGGCGCTGGTGGCGGATTCCGATGCGCTCGATCAGACGGCGCAGGTCACGCTGATGACGATCCACAACGCCAAGGGACTGGAATTCCCCGTGGTGTTTTTGGCCGGGCTTGAGGAAGGGCTTTTCCCGCACAGCCGGTCGCTGCTGAATGAAGCGGCGATGGAAGAAGAGCGGCGCCTGTGCTACGTGGGGATGACGCGCGCCGAGAAGCGTCTGGTGATCAGCTGGGCGAAATACCGGAGGCGCTTTGGCGGCGGCGAACAGGAGCGGACGATCCAGTCGCGGTTTCTGAAGGAGATTCCATCGAACCTGGTGCTCACCATGGGAGTGCAGGATGACGACGACACGCCGCAGGTGGATCTGACCGCCGAGCGCTGGCAGGTTCGTCAGGACTCCCGGAAGAATCTCTACACGGGCAAAACGTACAATTCGGTGGAGAACGTGCAACAGTACTTCCGGGACCGCGGCATTTCAACAGGGCAGCGGACACCGGTGAGTTTTCCGTCGCAATCGAGGCCGGCGCAATTGAGACCCGCGCCGACGCCGATCCGCCCGGCGCAGTCGCCGGCGCAGTCACCGCTGCAGTCACCGCTGCAACAGCGGCCGGCAGCGATTTCGCGTACGCCGGCGGACGATACTCCGCCGTGGGAGACGCCGGCTGTTGCAAAGCCGGCCGGCGGAATTGCCCCGGGTGGTTTGCGGCAGGGTGGTTTGCGGCAGGGTGGTTTGTTTGGCGATGCGCCGGCAAATCCTGCGCCGATCCGGCCCGCTGCGACAGCGGCTCCGGTGCGTCCCGCGGCGGTTCCGACGGCACGTCCGCAGTCGATGATTCCGCCTGCCGCGCCACGTACGGTACTGCCCAAAGCACCCCCTCCGGCGAGGCAAGCATCCCGAACAGGTACAGTAGTAGAGCATCCCAAATACGGCACCGGAACAATTGTCCGGCGTGAGGGTGAGGGTGATGACGCGAAGGTTGTCGTCGTTTTCCAGCGCCACGGGATGAAAAAATTAGTGGAGAAATACGCAGGGCTCAAAAAGGCCTGACTTTACAAGATGAATACCAAGAACGTTGAAAGCACAGAAGAGCGCAAGCAACTGAAGCGGGCGGCGCGCAAGAAGGCGGCCCCGGCGGCCAAGCGCGCGGCGGGCGTGGCTCGCGGCTCCATGAAAAAGAAAGTCAAGCGCGCGGCGCGCGGCCAGAGCACGCGTAAGCGTTAATCCGCCGAGAGGCTGATGCGGGGGCTCTTTCGAACCCACAGTATCGATGCGCTCATCGCCGCGTCCGATCATCCGGACCGGCGGTTGCACAAGACGCTGGGTCCGTGGAGCCTTACCGCTTTAGGTATCGGAGCCGTCATCGGCTCCGGTATCTTCATCCTGACCGGCACGGCGGCGGCCGGGCAAAATTTACAGTTCCATTCGGTCCTCAACGCGCCGATCCTCGATCTGCTGCTGAACGGCGGCAATGCCGTATCCACCATTGGGCGGCAGGGCGCGGGGCCGGGTATTTCGCTGTCGTTTCTGGTAACGGCGTTCGTGTGCAGTTTCGCGGCGCTCTGTTATGCGGAACTGGCGGCGATGATCCCCATTGCGGGCAGCGCCTACACGTACGCTTACGCGACGCTGGGCGAAATCATTGCGTGGATCATCGGCTGGGACCTCATCCTCGAATATGCCGTTTCCAACATGGCCGTGGCGGTGGGCTTTTCGGCCTATTTCAACGACCTGCTGGACGGCGTGTTCCACATCCATCTGCCGAAGGCGATTGCCAATCCGGCGGTCGTGGACGGCGTGGCGACCGGCAGCGTGTTTAATCTGTCGGCGCTCGTGATTCTGCTGCTGCTCACGTGGGTGCTGGCGCGCGGCATCCGGGAAAGCGCCGCGGCGAACAATACGATGGTGCTGATCAAGATCGCGGCGATCCTGATCTTCGTCATCGGCGCCGGGCATGCGGTCAACACGGCGAACTGGCATCCGTTCCTGCCACACGGTTTCTCAGGGATGCTGACGGGAGCCGCCATCGTCTTCTTCACCTATATTGGCTTCGATTCCGTGTCGACGGCTGCCGAGGAGTGCCGTAACCCGCAGCGCGATATGCCGGTGGGGATCATCGCGACGCTGCTGGTCTGCGCGGCGCTTTATATCGCGGTGGCGCTGGTGCTGACCGGCATTGCCAACTGGAAGACGCTCGGCTCGGCGGCGCCCGTTGCCGATGCGCTGAAGGCGCTGGGGATGAACCGGATCCGCGGCTGGGTGAACGTGGGCGCCCTGGTGGGGATGATTTCGTCGCTGATGGTGTTTCAGTACGGACAGGCGCGCATCTGGTTTGCGATGTCGCGCGACGGGCTGCTGCCGAAGGTCTTTTCGAAAGTGCATAAGCGCTTCCGGACGCCGCACGTGAGCACGTGGATCGCGGGGCTGTTTGTCGGCATCCCGGCGGGCATCTGGGACATTGGAACGTTCGCCGATCTTTCCAATATCGGGACGCTGTTCGCGTTCATTGTGGTTTCCGCGGGTGTGCTGGTGCTGCGGAAGACGCAACCGGACCGCCCGCGCGGCTTCCGCGTGCCGTGGTGTCCGCTGCTGCCGATTCTCTCGATCGTGATGTGTCTGGTGCTGATGCTGGCACTGCCGCTGGAAACGTGGATACGGTTCTTCGTGTGGCTGGCGATCGGGCTGGCAATCTACTTCTTCTTCGGGCGCAATAACAGTGTGCTGGCGCGGGAAGAACGCGCGGCGTAGTTGCCTGCGGTTTGCTGCCTGAGCTTAGTTGCCTGAGCTTAGTTGCCTGCGCTTAGTTACCTGCGCTTAGTTACCTGCGCTTAGCTACCTGCGCTTAGCTACCTGCGCTTGGCCCTGCCGTAAACCAGAAACATCTGATTCGGCAGAAAGTCGTGCCGGGCGACCGCGGTGAAACCGGCCTGCTTCATTTCGCCGTCGAGCTGTTCCGGGCTGAAGCGGAAGTCTTCGGGCGGGCCCATTGGTCCGCCATGCCGCCAGTCGATGATGGCGATGCGGCCGTTTGGCTTCAGCGACGCCGCCAGCCGCGCGAAATAAGCCGGGCGATTCGCGATGTGGTGGTAGGTATCGACGATGAGGATCCAATCCACCGGCTGGGGCAGGTTGGCCGACTCTGCAGTGGCCTGCACGGCGACGACATTCTTCAGCCCTTCCCCGGCGGCGCGACGCCGCAGGTGATCGACCATGGAAGGTTCAATATCGGCGGCGAAGACCTTCGGAGCCGCGGCCGATTTGGCCAGACGAACGGTGAAGTATCCGGTGCCCGCGCCGAGGTCGGCGACGGACTGGCCGTGCTTCAGGCCCAGAGCGGCGATCACCTGATCCGGCTTCTGCCATTGATCGCGTCCGGGATCGTCGAACTCTTTGGCCCACTCGTCGGCATTTTCGAAATGCCGGTCCATGTGGCCGCCGGCGGCGACTCCGGGGTCGGCTGCGGCGGAGTGCATCTGGTTGTGGTCCATCTGGCTATGGTCCATGTGGGCGTGATCGGGGGATTCGGTCTGCGCGGCGCCGGTCAGCGCGAGACCTGAAAGCAGAAAGCCGATCATCCAGGCGGTTGTTCGGTTCATGGCAAGCTCTCTCGCCTATTTGGGGGCGTTTCCCATGGAAGCCTGATCCAGAATCTCCACGGCATTGCCGGATGGATCCTTCACATAAACCGACTGGGTACCGTCGCGGTGAATGGTCAGGGGGCCGAATTTTGCCGCGTCGGGGCTTACCAGCGCAAGGTGCGGCGGATGCTGGTGTGGCACCACCAGAGCGAGCCGGATGTTGGCGAACGCGAGGTAGGCCCAGGTGGGATCCTGATACTTCACTTCACAGCGAAAATTGCTGGTGTACCAGTCCACCGCCGCGGCGATGTCTGTGACGGACACGGCGACGTGATCGAGCGAGTCCAGTTCCTGCATGAACTTATTGTCGCTCCGGGCGCAGGACGATTACAGCGCCGCGACGAAGCCTTCCCAGGCCGCGGTGGTGTTCTCAAACTGGATGCGGGCGTTTTGTGCGATGCGCATCATGGCCTGATCGTCGTGGTTGGGGTCGTGGTGGAAGAGGATCAGATGATCCGCTTTGGCTTCGCGCGCCACGAAGACGGCGTTTTCCCAGGTGCTGTGGCCCCAGCCCTTGTGGGTTTCGTATTCGGCGGGGGTGTACTGGGCATCGCAGATGAGAATGTCGGCATTCTGCGAATATTCGAGCAGGATGTTGTCGTATTCCGGGATGCCGTGCTCGTAGTCGGTGGCGTAAACAATCACGACGCCGTTGCATTCGATCCGGTAGCCGGATGCGCCCTGCGGGTGATTCAGCGGGAAGGGGCGGATGTAGACATCGCCATCCGCTTTAATGCAGCCGCCGTTTTCGATCTGCTGGAAATCCCGTTTCGCGGCCACCTGGCCGAAATCGATGGGGAAGTAGGGCTTCGACATCTGCCCTTCGAGTGTTTCCTGCAGCGGCCGGCCGGTGGAACCGGAGTAGAACTGGACATGGTTCCGCGGCAGATACATCGGCGAGAAGAAGGGAATTCCCTGAATGTGATCCCAGTGGAAGTGGGTCAGGAAGATCCGCGTGTTGATCGGTTCGCCGGCCGATTCCTGCAGCAGGGTCTGGCCGAGCGCGCGGAGTCCGCTGCCTCCGTCCAGAATGATGCATTCGTTGGCGGCGGTCCGAACCTCCACGCAGGCGGTGTTGCCGCCGAACTTGAGATTTTCTATCTGCGGGGTCGGCGTGGATCCACGAACGCCCCAGAATTTGAGCCTGAGCTGAGCACCATCCATTAGAAGGCCATTTTAGACTGAATCCGCTTCCGGTCGCCTTTCCCGACCTGGAGTTTGAGAGCGCTGGTATAAGCTTCGCGCGCTTCGTCCGGATGATTTCTCATCTTTTCGGCGTCGCCAAGCTGTTCCCAGAGCGACGCATTTTGTCCGTCCTGCTTTACCGCGACCCGCAGCAGTTCCGCGGCCGAATCCGGCTGGTTGGCCTTTACATACAATCCCGCAAGTGCCACCCTCGCCGCAACGTACTCCGGCTTTTGGGCGAGAACGGTGCTGTATTGTTCAATGGCTCCGGTGGTATCGCCGGTGGCGGTTAAGGTCTCGCCGAGGCTCAAACGCGACGCCAGATGATTCGGTTCGATGGAGAGGTTCTGCCGCCAGGCCGCAATCGCCTCCGCCTGACGGCCTTTTTCGCTGGCCAGCAAAAGCGCGAGGTTGTGGCGGGCCGCCAGCAGGTTGGGATTTTTCTGCAGGGCGTCGCGGTAGAACTTTTCGGCTTCCGGTTTCTTGCCTTCCGACGCCTTCAGGGAACCGAGAGCGTTTAACGGTTCCGGCGACTCCGGAGCGAGGAACATCGCCCGCCGGTAGGCCGTTTCGGCTTCGCGCCGCCGGTTGATGCGCTGGTAGATGAGGCCGAGATTGTAGGGCAGATAGCTGAACTGCGGCGTGATCTTCATGGCCGCCTGGTAGCTGCGGATGGCGCCTTCCGAGTTGCCCGATTCCACGTAGGACAGAGCCAGATTGTGGAGCGGATACGACCAGTTTGGCGCGCGCCGGGCGGCATCGCGGAAGGCCGGGATGGCCTTGGCGAAGTCGGCCTGTTCGAGGTAAGCGATGCCGAGGGCGTTGTAGCCGTAGGCTTCGCCGGGATCGGTGCGGACCGATTGCTCCAGAAGATTGGCGGCGGGGGCGTACTGTTTTTCAAACAGCATGGAGCGGCCTTTGAAGAACGAGTCGCGGCCTTCCAGATAGAGCGATTCCGGGGTAAGGCGGAGCGCCGCTTCCATAAAGCGCGAACCGCCGTCGAAATCATCCTTCGTCTGCGGGTTCTGATCGCCGGCGAGGTAGCGCAGCAGGACCTGCTGGGCCTGATCTTCGAGCGCGACGCGCAGGACGTTTTCTTCGATGAGCAGGAGCCCGGGCGAGAGTTCGGTGCGCAGTTTGGCGAGCAGGTCCCAGGCGCTGCCCTGGTCTGTGGGGAGCAGGCGGCGCGCGGTGACGGCGGCGCGGAAGGCCTCCACATCCTGCGTGGCCTGCGGCGTGACGGCGGCCTGCTGGGGGCCGGCGATGTAGAGCGGCTCGCCGTTTCGCGAATCCCAGAGTGTCTTGAAGCGGGTGAGATTGATGCCCTGCTTGCTGAGGTCGGACAGCCGGGTGGCGTTTTCGATGCTGCCGAAGTCGCGCGGGTGCTGTTTATTGGCGGTCTCTTTGGGGACGGCGTCGCGCACGTAATCGATGATGTCGCCGGCCGTCACCTGCTGGGCTCCGTTCTTGGCCGCGAGGCCCTGCAGACCTTCGAGCAGCGACCAGGTGAAGGCGCCGTGACCGCCGCCGAACTGCGGTCCCTCAATGGCCAGTTCCTTCGGGCGCGCCGCCATGAGGCCGAGCATTTCGCCCTGCGCTTCCGCCAGCTTTTCCACGGCGGTGCCGATGGAAACGCTCTTGATGTTGCCGATGGCCGCCGAACGGCAGATGTCGGCCATCAGCACCACGCGGCCGACTTTGGAAAGTTCGTCATCGACGAGCGCCTGAATTTCCGCCATGGGGATTGCGGTGGCGGACAGATCCTGCGGGTCGCTGTCGTAGGTCAGGACGTAGGCGCCGCGGCTGTCCACGGTGCCGTGTCCGGCGAGCAGGATGAAGACGGTGTCCTTTTTGCCGGCGCGGTTCTTCAGAAATGTCTGGAAGGCGTTGCGGACGGCGGCGGTGGTGGCGAATTCATTGGTCAGGACCAGCATCTGGTCGGCGGGAACGCCGCCGCCGCGCACGCTGGAGAGGTGCTGGCCGAACGCCTTGGCGTCGGCATCGGCGTACTGCAGCCAGAGATCCTGGGGGAGCTTCTGGTATTTCGAGACGCCGATCATCAGCGCGTAGGTTTTGGCGTCCGGCGAAAGTTCAGCCGCTTTGATGGCGGCCTGGGTCGCGAGCGATTCTTCCAGTTCGAAGATCCGGCCGCGCACCCAGACGGCGTCCTGCCAGTTTGTGGCGATCCTGCGGTAGGTGGCGAGGGCGTTGGCTTCGAGCTTGCGGCGATCGTAAATGGCGGCTTCCTGGACCAGGGCTCCGAGGTCGTTGGGGCTGTTCTTCAGGATGGCTTCGAACTGCGCGAGTTCAGCCTTCGCATCGGCGGGCAGGGCGTCGAAGGCGATCACGTCGCCCTCCGGTTTAGCGAGGCCGCGCGTCATGCTGACCCCGTAATGCTGCTGGCTGGCCACGGCCACGCGAACGACCTGAGGGAGGAAGCAGGCGTTGACCGGCTTGGGCGCATCCAGCTTGCCGCTCTTTACTTTAAGCTGTTTCGGGTCGAGGACGACTTCGCCGCCGGCGCCGAGGGTCTGGTTGGCCTTGCTGGGGCAGTAGAGAAAGTTTGCGGCGGAGTCGGCGGCCTTGAGGGCGTCGCCGGAGAACAGGATGTCGCCGGCGCGGGCGGCAAGGGGAGTTTCGGTATTGGCGCGCAGGACCTTACCGCCGGTCGCCGAGAGAATCAGGCCGACCGGCTCTTCTTTCGTTTCCGCGGCGCAGAGCGCGGCCGTGGCGGCGAGCCCGAGACAGGCGAGCGCCGCAAATTTCCGGAATCGGGCGTAGTCAGCAGTTTTCATTTGGATTTTCCGGCGGCCTGCAGGGCAGCGGCTTCGGCCGCCGCGTTTTCGGCCGCCGCGTTTTCGGCCGCATGGGCGCGGATTTCGTCGGTCAGCAGGGAGGTGGCAGTGTAGAGTTTCATCGGTTCGGTCTTGCCGCGCACAGGGACGGCACCCAGGTAGAAAGTGTCGATCCGCCCCCCCAGCATTTCATGCGTCGAGCCGCTCATGAGCAATTTTGTTTTATTTTCCTTGTTCAGGCTTTCGAGGCGCGACGCCAGATTTACTGTATCGCCCAGCACCGTAAATTCCATTTTCTCAGCAGAGCCGACGTTTCCGATAACGACTTCCCCGGAATGCATGCCGGTTCCGGTTTTAAAATCGCCGGGCGCGGTCACCATTTCCACGGCGCAGGCGATGGCGCGGTAGGCGTGGTCGCCGGGTTTCGCATGGTCGTCGTCATCAGAAAACACGGCGAGGATACCGTCGCCGATGAACTTGTTGACGTGTCCGCCGTGCCGCACGATGATTTCGCACATGGTGCCCATATAGGTGTTGAGCAGGTCGACGACGACGGCCGGATCTTTGGATTCGCAGAAGGCGGTGAATCCGCGGATGTCGGAGAACATGATGGTCACGACCTGGCGTTTGCCGGTCTTGGAGATTTGTTCCGAGACGTCGAGGCTCTGCGCCACCTCCTTGCCGACGAAGATCGCGACGGCCGATTTGAAGAACGAACTCTTCTTTTCCGCCGTGATGAACCGGTAGATGGTGCCGCCGATGACGGCCATCAGGTAAACCAGGAGCAGATTGACGGTCGAGACGAGCCAGCCCTGGCGGAACATAAGGTGGGTCGCGGTGACGCCGACGGCCAGCACCAGAAGCGACCACGGTCCCGACCGGGAGGCGGCGAGCGACATCACGATGGCAACCGTGATCATCGACGTGAACAGCATTACGGTGGCGAGGAACCAGAAGGGCACTGGTTTGAGGAACTGGCCGGTGAGCAGCGTGTGGATGCTGTTGGCGTGGATTTCGACTCCCGGGGTCCGCCACTTGTTGGTCACGGTGAAGGCGGTGTAGAAGGGCGTGGCGTGACGGTCATCGATGTTATCGGGGCCAAGCAGAACGACCTTGCCTTTGAACCACTTTTCGAGTTGGGCCTTGTTGCCGGCGCGGGCGGCCTGTACGACGTCGAACAGGGACACGCGGGGGAAGGTGTCGGCCGGTCCGGCGTAGTTGATGGTCATGGTGCGCTGGTCGTCGACCGGAATTTCGCGGTCGCCGAGGTACATCCGGCCGTTGCGGAAGTTCACGTCCTTGCCGGTGAACTTTTCCACGGCGCGCATCGACATGCTGCGGGTGAGCATTGAGGTGTCGACACCCGGCTTGGGGGATTCGATCAGTTCCTGGCGGCGCACGAAATCGTCCGCGTCGGCTGTGAGGTTCGCGTAGGCGGCCATGCCGAAGGCTGCCGACATCATGTTCAGGGGGACGGCGAAGGCGGGATTGGTCTGGTCGGCGGAGGAGGCGACGAAGGCGGTGACGACCGGCATGGTGGGGGCGGCGTAGTTAAACGCTTCGGCCAGCATGGGATCGTTGTCCGGCCGGCCGTAATTGGCCACCGGGACGCCGAAGGCAACGTCGAGCACCATGGTCTTGCCGCCGCCATCCGCCGCGCCTTTAATTGCGGCAGCGTAGTAGGGCTGCCAGAAGAGCATGGGCTCGGAGAAATTGTTCATTGCCTTGTCGTCGATTCCGATCAGGACAATGTCTTTCGTTTCGGCCTTGCCGCGCAGGACGAAGTGGGAATCCTGCGCCTTCAGTTCGAGCAACTGAAAGAAGCGTATGTTGCCGAGCAGCAACGTGACCACCACACAGGCCACCGCGATGGCGGCCCCGATGCTCCATCGTTTCCAGTTCTTATTCATTTCCTTCAATTGCATCGTACTATCGCGAGGAAATCAACAGTACACTTTAAGTATTGACTATGCAGAGGGCAATCCGGCTCGCAGTATTGGGAACCATGGGATGGTTGGGGCTATTGGCGGGAACGGCCTGGGCCCAGACGACACAGGGGCTGATTTCAGGCAGTCTGGTGAATTCGGTGACCGGCCGGCCGGTGACGGCGGCCAGCGTAAGCTTTTCCAGCGAGACGCTGTCGGCGACCGGCGTATACCAGGCCGATGCGGCGGGGTATTTCTTTCTGCCGCTGCTTTCGCCGGGCACCTACTCGGTTCGCGCCACGGCGGCGGGGTACCAGACGCAGGAACTGCAGCAACTGGAACTGGCGGTAGCCGGGCGCATCCAGATCGATTTTAAGCTTCGGCCGCTGAGCGACGTTTGGGAAGCGGGCCAGTACCGCAGCGTCTTCCTGCCGGGCAGCAAGACGATTGTGACGTTCTACGGGCCTGACGTGGACACCAGCCGGTCCGGTTCGTTCGAGGGGCAGGCGGGGAAGCGGGGAACGCTGGATACGTCTGCGTCCTATGTGATCGATCCGGTGGAAATCGGCGAATTGCCGCTGCAGGGCCGCGATGTTTACTCGATGCTGGTGAGCCTGCCGGGAGTGACGGCCGACAGCGCAACGGGCCGTGGCCTTGGGGTCAGTGTGGCGGGACAGCGGCCCGCGGCATCGAACTATTTTCTGGACGGGGTGGAAAACAACAACTATCTGGTCACGGGACCGTTGAACCCCGTGGCGCCGGAGGCGGTGCAGGAGTACCGGATATCGACGAACAACTATTCGGCCGAATACGGGCGCACGGCGGGCTTCGTGGCGAACGCCATTACGCGGGCGGGCGGTCCGGGGTATCACGGGATGCTTTACGAATATCTGAAGAACGACGCGCTGAACGCCGCGGATTTTGCGGACAATCTGGTCGGCTACGGGCGGCTACCGGAAAAGGAGCACCAGTTCGGGTATCAGGCGGGCGGTCCGATTCTGAAGAAGCGGCTGTTCTTTTCGAGCGCACTCGAAAAGCTGATGAGCCACAGCGCGCAGAACCCGCAGACCTACACGCTGCCGACAACCAACTTTATTCCGGCGCTCAATCTGCCGGCGACCCGCATTGCGCGCCAGTTGCTGCAGCAGTATCCCGGCCCGGCGATTGTTTCGCCGACCGGGGCGCTGACGGCCAGCTATACGGTGGCTTCGCCGGTGGTGGTGAACCGGCTGGTTGGGCTGGAGCGTTTTGACTACACGCCGACCAATGGGCGCAACCGTCTGATGGGACGCCTCAATCTGGCCCGCGTGAATGAGCCGGATTTCATCTGGACGCCCTATACGGCCTTCAATTCCGCGCTGTATCAGAACACGACCGGCGGAATGGTGAACTGGACGCACACCTGGTCGCCGCGGGTGACGAGCGAAGCGAAGGTGAGCTATTCGGACGACAACCTGTGGTGGGACCGGCCGCACCCGGAAGTGCCGACACTGGCTTCGGGGGACGGGACGCTGCTGCCGGGCAGCCCGGCGTTTTACGCGTACCGGAATCACAACAAATCTTTCGAAGCCCTGTACAGCACGGTCTGGACCCGCAACAAGCATGTGATCACGGGCGGCGCCGGCATGCTGCTCCGCTTCAACAGCGGCTATCTGACGGCGGGCCGGGACGGGCTGTATACGTTCCCGAGCGTGCTGAGCTTTGCATTCGACCGGCCGCAGTATTTCCAGGCGACGATCGACCGTTTCAATCCGATTCCGACGCTGCCGCAGTTCGACCGCAGCTATCAGTACACGCAGAGTTTCTTCTTCCTGCAGGACAGCTGGCGCGCGACGTCCCGGCTGACGGTGAATTTCGGGATGCGCTACGAGCGCTTCGGCGCGCCGAGCAACACGGGGAGCGTGAAAGATGCGCTGGTGACGCTGGGCGCGGGCGGCGATTTCAATGAGCGGCTGGCTTCGGCGACCTTCGCGGTGCCGCAGGGCGGGGGCAATCAACAGATTTTCGGTACCGACGGCATGAACTTTGCGCCGCGGGCCGGATTTTCCTGGGATCCGTCCGGCAAGGGGCGGACGGTGCTGCGCGGCGGATTCGGCATCTTCTACGACCGGCCGTTCGACAACCTCTGGCAGAATGTGCGAAGCAACGGACTCGTGCTGCCGCTGTACACGGTGCCGGGTGCGGGTGCGGTGAATTATCTGACGCCGATTGCGACGGTATTGCCGAGCTACGCGAACCAGGCGCAGAATCCGCCGTTTCCCGGCCTCACCCTGATGGATCCGAGTCTGCGCAACGGGTATTCGCAGAGCCTCTTTCTCGGCGTGCAGAAGGAAGTCGGGGATAATCTGACGATTGCCGTGACCGGGACGGCGGCGGAAGCACGGCGACTGCTGACGACGGACATCGTGAACCGGCAGTTTACGACTTTGATCGGCGACGGGCGGCCGAACGAAGCGCTGCCGGACGTCTACTGGCGGTCCAGCCAGGGCTTTTCGAGCTACACGGCGCTGACGACTCTGGTGAAGTACCGGCTGCGTACCCTGCAACTGCAGGGCTCGTATACCTGGAGCCATTCCATCGATAACCAGAGCGATCCGCTGACCGGCGACTTTTTCGACCTGAACTTTACGACGCTCGACAGCGCATCGACGGCGCCGCGCGCCACTTTCGCGCAGCAGTTCAACAGCCAGGGAGACAAGGGCAATTCGGATTTCGATCAGAGGCAGAATTTGTTTCTGCTGGGAACCTGGCAGTCGGAAGGCCAGCGGTTGCTGACACGGGGCTGGCGGGTGTCCTTCCTCGCGGCGTTCCGGACCGGGTTTGCGTACAGCGTGCTGGGCAACAGTTACGGCGGGGTGCCGGATTTCGGCAGCAGCTTTATCGAAAATCAGCGGGCCAGCCTGACGGGTCCGGCATTTCTGACGACGCCGAAGCCGACGAAGGGCGGCATCCTGGTGCTGAACGCCAACGGATTTACCAATCCGGACGATCCGAGCATTGTGGGTACCATCGGGCGCAACGCTTTCCGCGGACCGGGTCTCTACAACGTGGACGTGTCGCTTTCGCGGACCTTCAGCCTGCCGAAACTTCCGGAAGGCAGCCGGCTGACGGTGCGGGCGGATGCGTTCAACGTGCTGAACCACGCCAACCTGAACAATCCGGATAATCAGCTGAGCGATCCGAACTTCGGCGTCGAAACGTATGGACGCCAGGGAGCGCCGTCCGGCTTCCCGGCCACCACGCCGCTGAACGAATCGGCCCGCCAGTTCCAGATTCTGCTGCGCCTCGAATTCTGAGGCCGTTCGGCAGCCCCGAAGCAGGGGGTGTGCCACACTTTTTAGTTCAATGGTCGGAACCACTATTTCGCATTACGAAATCCTCGAGAAGCTCGGGGAAGGCGGGATGGGTGTGGTGTACAAGGCCAAAGACAGCATGCTCGGGCGGTTCGTGGCGATCAAAGTCCTGCTCGGGGCAAGCGGTGAACTGAGCGACCGGCGGGCACGGTTCATTCAGGAAGCGCGGGCGGCTTCGGCGCTCAATCATCCGAACATCATCACGATTCACGATATTGTTTCGCTGCAGAACGCAGGGGGGAGCGAGGCGGAGTGCATCGTGATGGAGTTCATCCGGGGCAGGACGCTGGCGGATCTGATCGAGGCCGGCCGGCTGCCGGTAATCGACTGCCTCAAGTACGCGATGCAGATGGCCGATGCGCTGAATTCGGCGCATGCGGCGGGGATCGTGCACCGCGACCTCAAACCGGCCAACGTGATGGTGACGCCGGAAGGTCTGGCGAAGGTACTCGACTTCGGGCTCGCCAAGCTGGCGGGAGACGACGGCGGGGCATTCGACCAGGAGGAGACGATCGCCGCGACCGACCAGACGATGTCGATCCACGTGGACGCGAGGCCGAAGACCGCCGAGGGGGCGATTATCGGCACGGTGGCGTTCATGTCGCCGGAGCAGGCGCAGGGCCAGAGGGTGGACTGGCGGAGCGACATTTTTTCCTACGGGTCGGTGCTGTACGAAATGATTACGGGCCAGCGGGCGTTCCGCGGCGGGTCCGGGCTGGCGACGCTGACGGCGGTGCTGCGCGACATGCCGCGCGAATTCGTCGGGACGCTGGAGGATGTTCCGGGGGAGTTGCAGGAGATTGTATTCCGCTGTCTGCAGAAGGATCCGGAGCAGCGCTTCCAGTCGATGGGCGAAGTGAAGGCGGCACTGGAGCAGATCTACTTCGCCAGCCGGTCCGGTGTAATGCAGCTTTCCCTGTCGGGAGTGTGGAAGAAGCCGGGCGGGCGGGTGGTGCCCTCCATCGCGGTGCTGCCATTCCTGAACATGAGCTCGGACAAGGAAAACGAGTACTTCAGCGACGGGCTGGCGGAGGAGATCATCAACGCGCTGACGAAACTGGAGAATCTGCGGGTGACGGCGAGGACGTCGGCATTTGTGTTCCGGGGCGCGGCGCAGGATGTGAAGCAGATCGGCGAGACGCTGAAAGTGGCGAACGTTCTCGAGGGCAGCGTGCGGAAGAGCGGCAACCGGGTGCGGATCAGCGTGCAGCTGATCGGTGTGGCGGAAGGCGACAATCTGTGGTCGGAAAGGTTCGACCGCGAGATGACGGACGTTTTCGAAATTCAGGACGAGATCTCGCAGGCGATTGTGGCGAAGCTGCGGGTGAAGCTGGGCGGCGATTCTGCTGCCAGTGCCGACCAGGCGCATCTGGCGGTGCCGCTGGTGAAGCGGTACACGGAAAATCTGGAAGCCTACGACCTGTACCTGAAGGGGCGCTTCGAGCTGTACAAAATGACGCGCGAGGGGCTGGACGCGAGCAAGCGGCTGTTTGAGGAGGCGATCCGTCTGGACCCGAAATACGCGCTGGCGCATGACGGGCTGGCGTACTGCTGGTATTCGGAGGGTTTTCTGGGCTTCGTTGCGCCGCGCGAGGCGATGCCGAAGGCCCGGGCGGCGGTGCGGCGGGCGATCGAGCTGGATGAGAGCGTTGCCGAGGCGCATGCGACGCTGGGCGTGATTCAGGCGTTGTACGACTGGGACTGGGCAGGGGCGGAGCGAGAACTGGTGCGGTCGATCGAGCTGAACGGCACGTCGCCGGTGTCGCGCGATGTTTACGCGTTTTACTATCTGCGGCCGGTGGGGCGGCTGGCGGAGGCGGTGGCGGAGACGCAGCAGGCGCTGTCGCTCGATCCGTTGTCGATCCTGTTTCGGGTGCATCTGGGATTTTTGTTCTATTTGCAGAGGCAGTACGAGCACGCCATCGCGCAGTTCCGCAAAGTGCTGGAGATGAATCCGCAGTATTATCTGGCCCACGCCATGATGGGCAACGTCTATGCGGTGGCGGGAGAATCCGGCGCGGCGCTGGGCTGTTTCGCGCGGGCGAGAGAGGCCGATGCGAACACGAAGTTCGTGGATTCTCTGGAGGCCATGACGCTGGCGATGGCGGGAGAGCGTGAAAAGGCGCTGGAGCTGCTGGGCCGCATCGAGAGGCGAGCGGCGGAGGATTACATTTCGCCGGTCAGTATCGCGTATGTGTACACGGCACTGGGGGATGCGACCATGGCTTTCGCCAATCTCGACCGTGCGGTGGAGGACCGGGATCCCAACCTGCTGGGGTTGCAGACGAATCCGATCTTCGATCCGCTGCGGGGCGACGCCAGGCATGCGGCACTGCTGGCGCGCATGGGATTGCCTGCGTAGGGGAGTTCCGCTATGGTGCGGCGCGTGGCCGGGGCATTCAGGGGTGGGGTATTCCGGCGGGGGGTATTCAGGATCGGCGCGGGAAGAATTAGGATAGGGTTATGCCAGCGGTGGTGATTCCGATCGGAACGGGAACACGTGCGACCAAACGCGCCACCTGGTCGCTGCTGGAGGTCGCCTTGCCTGGCGCGCCCCCCCGACCCTGGGGCATCCTGCTGGCGGATGAAGCCACCGATGAGCTGACGCTGCGGCTGCGCGAGGGCCGGGAGGTTTTCGGCGATGCATCGGAAGACGCGGCCGCGGACGATTCGGAAGAACAGACCCGCGACGTGCTGGACGAACTGGGCGCGGACCTGCAGGCAAAGGCGCGCGAGATGGGGGCTGCGGCGCTGCTCGGGTGGATGGAAGGATCGCTTTCGAATCTCCTGCGCATCGGCGAAAGGACGGCGATCGCTTACGCCGGGGTGGCGAAGGAGACGGTGGATCGTCTCTTCGATGAGTACGTGGATACGGAGGTGCGGCCTTTTGTGACCCACCTGCCGGTTTACCGGCTGCAGGCGGCGGCGGGGAAGTTCGGCGAGGAAATGGACGGGGCGGAGGAGGGCTGGGTGCGGGTCCCGGCGAGCGGAAAGCCGGGCAACCGGAAACTGGGCGAGGATCTGTTTGTGGCCCGCGTGGTGGGCCGATCGATGGAACCGCTGATTCCCGACGGGAGCCTGTGCGTTTTTCGGGCCGGCGTGACCGGATCGAGGCAGGGCCGGCGCCTGCTGGTGGAGGAGACCGGCGCGACCGATGCGGCGAACCGCTACACCGTAAAGCGCTACACGAGTCGGAAGAGCGCGAGCCGGGCGGACGATGATGGCGACGGCAGCTGGCAGCACGAGCGGATTCGCCTGGAGCCGCTGAACCCGGAGTACGATGCCTTTGATTTGAGCGGCGATGAATTCGGTACACGATTCCGCGTGATTGCCGAGTTTATTGAGGTTTTGCACCCGGGAGAATCCGCGCTCTGAGGACGCGGGACACCGCGGACACTGCTGCTGCCGCGGGGCCGGCGGAGGTTGCCGGGTTCCGGCGTGCGCTGCTCGGCTGGTACGGGAAGCAGCGCAGGGATCTGCCGTGGCGGCGGTCGAATGACTTCTACCGCGTCTGGCTTTCGGAAACGATGCTGCAGCAGACCCGCGTGGAAGCAGCGATTCCTTACTTTGAAAAATTTCTACAGTTGTTCCCGACACTGCGGGCGCTGGCCGAGGCGGAAGAAAACGCTGTGCTGGCGGCGTGGAGCGGCCTCGGATATTACAGCCGGGCCAGGAATCTGCACAAGGCGGCGAAGAAGTTAAGCGTCGAAGGCATTCCCGCCGCGCAGGACCGCGATGCGTTCGATCAACTGCGCGGACTGCCCGGCGTGGGGCCGTACACCGCCGCGGCGGTGGCCAGCATTGCGCTTGGGTTGCCGCATGCGGTGCTGGATGGCAACGTCATGCGGGTGATCAGCCGGGTTGCAGCCGATCCGGGCGAGGTGTCGGCGCCCGGGACGCGGCGGCGATTCGGTGAACTCGCTGACCAGCTTCTCGATCGGCGCCGGCCTGGCGATTTCAATCAGGCCATGATGGAACTCGGGGCGACGGTGTGCGTGCCGCGGAGCCCCGCGTGCGCGGAATGCCCCGTATCGAGGTTCTGCGCGGGGCGCGCGGCGGGAATCGAGCGGGAACTCCCGGTGAAGAAGCGCGCGGCGGAGGTGAGGGAGGTTGCGCTGGAACTGGTGGTCCTGCAGCAGGCCGGGGAAGTGTTTCTCGTGCGAAGGGCCGAAACCGAATCGCGGCTCGCGGGTTTCTGGGAGTTACCGGAAAAGCGCCGCATGGCGGGACTGGCCGGGGCACCGCAGAAGTCGTTTACGCACCAGATCGTGAACGACCGGTTTCGTGTGAACGTTTGGCACACGCGGCGGCGGAATACCAAAACGGAGCGGATTGCGGAGGGCCGCTGGGTGCCGCTTTGCGCGCTCGGCGACCTGCCGGTTACCACGATCACAAAAAAGGCGCTGCAGGCGCTCGGCCTCGATCCGCCTATCCCCTCTCGTGCCGTGGGGGTATAGCAATGGCGGCGGGAAGGCCGGAGAATATAGGGTCCGGGATTTCGTCCCGGCAGTCCGATGTGGCGAGCCCCTATAATCCGGTGCGTGTGGTTCGCGTTTCTGCTGGCGGCAGGAGCGCGGCAGTCCGCCCGTGCGGCTGGTCCGGCGGATTTGACGGTTCCCTCGACAGCGCCCTCGTACACGGCGGCGTCGATCGTTCAGGCAGCGACACAGCAGGCGGCGGCGCTGGCGCCAAACACCATTGCCACGATTTACGGATCCAATCTGGCGTATGACACTCGCGCGATCACGTCAGCTGATCTGACGGGCGGGGCGCTGCCGACGTCGCTCGATGGAGTCACCGTGACGGTGAACGGAATCCTGTGCGGGCTGTTCTATGTATCGCCGGGGCAAATCAATTATCTGGTGCCGTATCAGGTGACGGCGGCAAGCGCAGCTGTACAGGTGGTGCGGCAGGGCGTGCGGGGGCCGGTCGTGACCATAGCGCTTGCGCCAACATCCCCGGCATTCTTCGAATGGAACGGCAATCAGGCGATCGCCGTGCATGCCGATGGCACGCTCATCAGTACGGCGGCTCCGGCCGCGTCCGGCGAAGCGATTGTGTTGTTCGCGGCGGGGCTGGGGCGTACGTCGCCGGACGTGACTCCTAATGCCCCGCCGGCGGCGGCCGCAAGCCTCCTGTACGCGCCGCAGTTGCAGGTCTGGCTGAACGGTGTGGCGATGGCGGCGGGCAGCGTCCTGTATGCGGGCGTAACGCCCGGGTTCGCCGGGTTGTATCAGATCAATCTGCGGCTCCCCGCGCCCGTGCCGTCCAATCCGGCCATCCAGGTGACCATCGGGTCGCAGTCGAGCCCTCCGGCAGTCGTGCTTCCGGCTCAATAACGGACAGGAAAACGACGAAACCCGGGAAGGGGCGGAAGCACTCTACAATAAAACAGGGAGTTCTTATGTCGTCACGATCCCGCATCCTGCTGCCGCTGGCTTTGTCGCTGGCGCTTTCTTCCATGCCGGCCGCCGCCCAGAGCGATGCCGCGAGCTACACAATCGAAACGGGCACCAAGGTTCCGCTGGGGCTTATTAACAGCATCAGTACGAAGCATTCCAGCCCCGGCGACAGGATCTACCTCGAGAGCGTCTTCCCCGTGGTGATCAACGGCCACGTGGTGATTCCGGCCGGCAGTTACGTGGCCGGAACGGTCACTGAGGTCAAACGGCCTGGACGCATCAAAGGCAGGGGTGAACTCTACGTGCGGTTCGACTCCATCACGCTGCCGAACGGCGTGACGCGGGACTTCCGGTCGAGACTGGGGTCGATCGATTCAACGGCCAGCGAAAAAGTTTTGGATAAGAAGGAAGGCGTCGTCCAGAGCGATTCGAACAAGGGCGGTGACGCGCGCACGGTCGGGGTGGGCGCTGTTTCGGGAGCTTCGATCGGCGCGATTGCGGGATCGGCCGCGGGGCACGCCGTACAGGGGATCAGCATCGGCGCGGCCGCGGGTGCCGCAGCCGGACTGATCGGAGTGCTCGCCACTCGCGGGCCGGACGCGGTACTGGCCAAGGGCAGCACCATCGAGATGGTCCTGGACCGGCCGCTGGTTTTCCGGGCCGAAGAAGTAAATTTCAGCACGACCGGGCAGCCGGCGGCGCCGTCTCAGGCTGGCGCGACGGCGCAGTCGGCGGAAAAGGCTCCTCTGTCGCGGCGGTTCCCGTTTTAAAAAGTGCCGGCCTCGCGCCGCGTCAGGCGATGCGGTCGCAGCAGCTTCAGACCAGATAGCCGGAGATGGCCGCTGCAATTCCGAGCAGTGCGCTGATGACACCGATCGTGGGGAATAATTTTGACCGCGCGATGAAGTAGAGCGAAGTCAAGACCAGGCCGATTTCGAGCAGGCCTTCGCCGAAATCGAATCGCAGGGCCTGCTGCTCCACATGTTCGGCCCGCTCATCGGTCTGTTTCGCGTCTTCCTGGGCGGCCTCGGCTTCTTTTGTGTACCGAGCCTTCTCTTTTTCGTAGCGTTCCAGGATCTTTACGGCCTGCGGCGTGGGATTGGGAAGTGCATTGAGCAGATCTTCGCCCAGTTCGATGTTGTGGAACTTGATGCGCTTCGACTGGTAGTAAGACCACTTGTCGTTCGCCGTTGACTTGAACAGCACAGCGTCCGTGTGGGCGCGGTGCGAGACGATAGTGACGACGGCCAGTACGACGGCCAGCACGGAAGCGAGTATGCCGATTTTTTTGCCGAACGGGTCGTTGTCTTCGCCCGTCTCGTGGTGGATTTCGAGTTCTGCCATAGTGAAAGATTGAACTCCATTCTATGTCGAATCACAACGGCGTGACTACCGAACCGGCCAGCGCGGCGAGGCGCGGACAACACGAATACTGGATGCGCCGCGCGCTGGAACTGGCGGCAGAGGCCGCGGCGTCCGGCGAGGTGCCGGTGGGCGCGGTGGTGGTGCTGGGCGGCGAGGCGATCGGGGAGGGGCGTAATTCACCGATTGAGCTGCTCGATCCGACAGCACACGCCGAAATGCTGGCGCTGCGCCAGGCGGCTCTCACCGCAGGAAGTTACCGGCTCGGCGAGGCAGTGCTGTATTCGACGCTCGAACCCTGTCCGATGTGCGCCGGAGCTCTGGTGGCCGCGCGCATCCGAACGCTCGTTTTCGGCGCGCGAGACCTGCGTTTCGGCGGGGTGCGCAGTAAATTTCAGATCGCCGATTCCGAACTGCTGAATCACCGGGCCGAAATCGTGGAGGGCGTTTGCGGCGCGGAGGCGACTACGCTGCTGCAGAAGTTTTTTGCCGAACGGCGTTAGCCCCCGCCGCGCACTGCCTCGCGCCGGGCGAGGTGCGCGTCAGGCAATACTGGCCTCATTGAAGCGCTGCCAGACGGCGTGGCCGACAAAGAACGGCCCCATCTTCTCCATGTAGTGCGACGTCTGCTGCGTCTTCCGCATGGCCTGGATGCAGGCTGACAGCGGATAGAGTTCCTTGCCGATCAGGCCGATCACAAAGTCGTTGTCGTTCTTGTCCATGCCGAAGCTCGCCAGGCGCATGTCGTGGGCGTAACCGGCTTCGCCGAACATGTGGCCGATCTTACCGTGTTCACGCAGGATGGCCATCTGCTGTTCCTGGGGCAGGGAATTGAACTCACCTTTGCGGCGCAGCGGATACCAGACGTGCCACTTCCACTCTTTGTCCGCCACGACGCGGCGCGGCCGGTCGAGCAGCCATTCGGTGAGGGCGGGTTCGTAGCCGATCGAGTAGGTGCGGCCCATCATCGTGTATTCCGGCTTGAAGGCCAGCGCGTGAAAGGCGCTGCGGCGCAGGAACGGACGGAGCGTTGTAACGAAGAATTCGGGGTTGTCGCTCCAGGTGAGCAGTCCGACGCCGCGCGGATCGTTGGCGTCTTCGTAGAGCACTGCTTCGAGCGGCGAATCTTCCAGTTCCTCGGCGAGGTTGCTGGTATCGTCCGCGGCGCCGAAGGCAAGCAGTTGCACGTAGAGGCGGCGGTCCGACGTTTGCTGCTCGCCGCCGCGCATGCCGCCTTTTTCTCTGATGTCGAGTTGTTCCACGACTTTAGATTATCGCCATTGCTCAGGCGGCGGCGCGCAGCATTCCGCGGAGGCGTGGCAATTCACAGTTTCGCGACGATAGACGGCGTCGTTGTGGGCTGCTCGGAGCCGCCTTCCGGTTCTACCGTGACGGTAACGGACGATGCACCGGTGGAAGGAATCGGATGCACGTAGACAACGGTGGAATCTTCTCGCGCGACAAACGTTCCGGCGGCAACGGGCTTTCCGGAGGCCGGGATGAGCCATAGCTCAAATGTGCGACCCGCGCTCAGCTTCGGCATTCCGGTGGCGATGAGGACGATGCCGCGAGCGGGGTTGACGAAGATGCGTCCGCGCAATGGCTTATCGGATTCGCCGAACGTGACATCGCGGGTGGCGGGATCGTTGAAGATCGTCACGGCTGCTTCGTATTTCGCGAGATCGGACGCTGGACGGCGCGACGGACGTGCCACGAGGATCAGCACAACCGAGACGATTGCGGTGATTACCCACGGAAGAATCGAGGCCCCGGTGGGACGCGAAGGAGCCGCGGTGCCTTTCACCATGGCCGGTTCCACGAGAGCGGACACGCGCCGCCGCAGTTGCTTCGGCGGATCGACGAGTTGCACGGCACCGCTCATGGCCGTGACAGTGGCCATCGCGCTCGTCACGCCGGGTGTGCAGACGGGGCAGTTGCGTTCGAGGTGCGCGCGGATCTCCGTTCGCTCCGGATCGTCTGCGATGCCGAGCGCGAAGCTGGTGTAATCCGACTTCAGTTCTTCGCAGGTCACGCCGTGACCTCCTGCCCGAGTTCTGCACGCAGGAGTTTCAGCGCAGTCCGAACGCGGCTCTTTACGTCGCTGAGAGGCTCGCCCGTCCGTTCGGCCATACCTGTTGGCGGCAGGCCTTCGTAGTAGGCCAGCCCGATCACCTGACGTTGCTGGTCGTTCAGTTTTTCGAGCGCGGCGCGGATGAGCCGCGAGTGATCGGCATTGAGAGCATTGCGCTCCATATCGACGAACAGAGACGGATGTTCACGAATGTCCGGTTCCCGCGAGCTGCGATTCGCCGGTGCGGCAGCGGCGCGAACATGGTCGACGGCGCGATTGCGGGCGATGGCCAGAAGCCAGGGGCCCAGCGCGCCGCGTTCCGGCTCGAAGCCGGAGATGCGATTCCAAACGCTCAGAAAAGTTTCCTGTACCAGGTCTTCGGCGACTGCGCCGTCGCGGACGATCGACAGCACGACCGAATAGGCGAGGCGGCCGAAGCGGTCGTAGAGCGTTGTCATCGCATCGGTCTCGCGCCGCCGCAGTCGCTTGACGAGTTCCACGTCGTATTTCGCGCTCATCTCGAGTGAAAGCAGAATTCCGGGTAGGATCATGCGGGGGGTTCTCTGAATGGTTCTTTGATGAGGATAGCGCCCCGAAGTGTGTTTCGTCGTTGACGGTGCCGCGGAACGCCGCGATGCAACCGCACACAGTTGGCTCATTGGCCGGAAGCGATGGCGTGAATGGAGGTGCGGAGCGCTGCGATGTCGTCCGAAATGCATGCCCGCGCGATGCGCACGATGAGGCGCAAGTACATTTTTTTCTTGACATTCGGACGCGTGGAACTTATAAATTAATCACGCTGCGATTTTATAAATCGCAAATTTTGAATTGGGAGAATCACTCGATGAAGAACGCAACCAAGAAAGCAGCCGCGAAGAAAGCTCCGGCCAAGAAGGCTCCGGCCAAGAAAGCTGCGGCAAAAAAAGCTCCGGCAAAGAAGGCCCCTGCAAAGAAGGCTGCTGCCAAGAAAGCCCCTGCAAAGAAGGCTGCCGCAAAGAAGTAACAACGTTCGCGGCCTCCTGCAGGCCGCATTCGTTTTCGCAAAGGCCCTGGTGACAGGGCCTTTTTTATTGCCCTCCTCTTGTTCGCAACGCCGGATGCGCCGCTGAACAAAGCAATCATGCTTCACGCAGACACCTCGTACCTCATCGCGGATCAGGAACTCATGGCAGGCGCGAAGAACTACTTTGCGTGGCAGGGCCGCCTTGTGCTGCGCGAAGCCGGGCGGCGAGTGGTGGAGGCAGGTTGCGGCGCGGGGAACTTCACTCCCTGCCTGCTGGACCGCGAATTTGTGGTGGCTGTCGACGGAGAGCCGGAATGCGTTGCCCGGGTCAGAGCGCGTTTTGCGAAGCGCCCGAATTTTGAAGCAGTGGTTGCCGATATCTGTTCGCAGGAATTTCGTGATCTGCGTCGGTTTGCGCCTGACACGTGCGTTTGTCTCAACGTGCTGGAGCACATTGAGGATGATGTGGCGGCACTGCAGTCGATGGCGTCCGTTCTTGCGCCGCGTGGAAAGATCGTCCTGATTGTGCCGGCTTTCCGCAGCCTGTACGGACCCATCGATCGAAGGCTTGGCCACTTCCGGCGATACACGCGCCGCTCCGTTCACTCGCTGGCTGCAGCCGCGGGGGTGCGAATCGAAAAGATGCACTACATGAACAGCGCCGGATTCTTCGGCTGGTGGCTCAATGCCCGTGTGCTCCGGCGCGGAACGCAATCGGCCGGGCAAATTCGCTTCTACGACCGATTCATTGTGCCGCCGATGGCGCGGATTGAAGCGCGCGTTCCGCCGCCGTTCGGGCAGTCGTTATTCGTGGTGATGGAAGCCGAAGGCGTCAGCTGAGCAAGCGACGTGTGGCGGCAATCACATCCGCAACATCGTCTTCGGTCATTTTCGGATAGAGCGGCAGCGACACCAGACCTTCAAAGATGGCGTCGCTCACCGGGAACTGCTCGCGCCGGTAGCCGAATCGCGGGCCGCTGTAGAGCGGATGCCGATGCAGCGGAATGAAGTGAACGCTGGTGCCGATGTTCCGGTCGCGCAGGCCTTCGATGAATTCGTTGCGGCCGATTTTTGCCACCCCGGGCTGAAGCTGAATCGGGTAGAGATGGAAACAGTGTCGCCCGTATGGCAGACGGCGCGGCAGGGCGACGCCTGTCAGGTCGGCAAATGCTTCGTCGTAGCGATCGGCGATCGCGATGCGGCGCTCTGTAAACGCTCCGATCTTTGCGAGCTGATGGATGCCGATCGCGGCCTCAAGGTCGGTCATGTTGGCTTTGAAGCCAGCTTCCATCACCTGATAGTGCCATGAGCCGGAACTGGTATATCGAGTCCAGGCATCGCGGCTGATGCCGTGCAGCGAGAGTGAGCGGCAGCGTTCGGCGAACTCTTCGTCATCCGTCGCAATCATTCCGCCCTCGCCGGTGGAAAGGTTCTTGGTGGCGTAAAAGCTGAATGACGCGGCGGCGCTGGCCGAACCTACGAGCCGGCCCTTATACTCGGTCCCCGTGGCGTGAGCGGCGTCTTCCACAATGTGCAGCGCGTGGCGAGCGGCGAACTCATGGATTGCGTCGAGATCGCAAGCCTGGCCGGCGTAGTGAACCGGAATGATTGCCCGCGTCTTCGACGTGACGGCGCGTTCGGCGGCCTCGAGGTCGATCAGAAGATCATCGGTTGTGTCGACCAGGACGGGCGTTGCGCCCAGATGCAGAACGACGTTGGCCGTGGAGCAGAACGTCATGGTCGGAACGATGACTTCGTCACCGGGGCCGATCCCGCGCGCAGCCAGCGCAATCTGCAGGCCGGCCGTGCAGGAACTGACGGCGACTGCGTGTCGGGCGCCCAGCCAGGCCGCGAATTCCGATTCGAAGCGCTTCACTTTAGGACCGCTGGTGATCCAGCCAGACCGTAAAGTATCGACGACTTCCTGGATTTCCTCTTCGCCCAGCAGAGGCAGGCAGTAAGGCAGAAAGGTATTGCGCGGCGCACGGGTGCTCATTTGGGCAACAGGACGCCCTATTGTAGTCCGGCCGCTGGCTTCGGGCTTGTGCCCGGGAGCCGTCCTGCACAAATACCGGCTTCAGGACGTCAGTGCGAGCGGGAGGCTGAGAATCGGAACAGGAAGCTCGAGCGCGGCCACGAGGACCAGGCGGCAGGGTTCCCCGGGCGCGACCTTCGGCAGGCGCCGAGCATGCCAGTGTGCCCATATCAGCCTAGCGGCCGCCATACAGTTTGACCTCCTGGCCATTTGCCAGCGTGATGCTGCTTACGTGAAGCGCGGGCACGCCGTTTTTCGCCGGATGCCCGGTGATGGTAATTTTGTCGCCGGCGTTGAGAGAAGTCTGTGACCAGCCCTTGCGCGCCAGTTCGTTCGGGCTGCCGAACTCGCCTTGCCATTGCCGCGTCTGTCCTTTTTCGTCGGTCGCGGTGAACTCGACGACACTGTGCGGATTGACATAGTGGAAATCGACCACAACACCGTGAAGCGTGAGTTCCGAGCTGGCGTCGAAATCCGCCCAGCCGTGATGCGCGATGGCGGAAAGGGGCGTGAAGATAAGAATGGCGCAGGCGGCGAGAAGCGCGAGGAGTAATGCCGAGCGTGCATCGTTCATTGGGGAGTCTCCCGTAAGACCGGAATAGAAGCGGGGGCGGGACCGATATCGACCCAGCGATCGAGATCGCGTACGTACTGACGCCCGTTCATTGAGTAAGTCGGGATCGTTACGACGACGTAAGCCTTTCCGACTAACGGTTTGCCGCTGAGATCCACCTCGCTGCGTGCGGTGGCGATCACCCAGACGTCGAAATTATTGCCGGGATTCCTGGCCGCAGGTACAAGCAGCCCTTCAGGTGTCATGGCGCCGACGAAGTCCGCGCTGCTGCCAGGCGGCGAATGAAAAACTTCCACCGCCCATGCGGCGTCGACCGGGCCGAGTTCAAGATCGTCGCCGGTATGCAGCTTGCCGTCCGGACCGCGCTGGTATCCGATGGCCTCAAACGGCTGATATCCGCGAGGGTGCGCGGGATCGTTGAAAGAAGCCATGGCGGAATCTGGTGTCACCTTCACATAATCGACGCGGTCATAGACAGTAAGTGCGCCCGGAAGTACAGAACCGGAAAGAACGACGTCGCGTTTGCCCGGTGAGGCGCCGGAGTCGACGTCCACCATGGCAGTTACCTGCTGCGAAGTTACGGAGACAATCGATCGCAAGTTGATCCCTGCGCCGAATTGAAGGTCGCCTGTATTCAGAGCGGCCGGGAAGCCGTCGCCGAAGAGCCGGACGCGCGCGCCCTGCGATCCAGCTTTCAGCGACTGTCGATCTAACAGTGTAAGCATTGGGCCGCCCGGCGGACGGCGCAACTGGACATCGAATCCAAATTCCTGGTACTGCCCCCAGAACCAGCGACCCTCGATAATTGCGCGATCTGGCGAGATCAACATAACTTCGCGTGCTTCGCATGCGGGATTGTCAGGTGTCGCGTCCGTGTCCTGGGCGGATGGATTGCCGGAGGAGCGGCCGCGCCAGGCGGAGTCGCCGTATACCGCGATGTGTCCGGTGCGTCGGAGTTGCGAGCCATCGGCCACGGAAGTCAGCTTCACGAAGGTGTCGAACTCGCCGTCGCCAGCCGGATCCAGTCTGATCTCACCGTAATAGCGACCGCGGCCGGGGAGTGAAGCGGTCACGAGCCAACGTCCGCTCACGTCGGCCACCCCGGATCGCGCATACCAATTGTCGAAGTCAACGGAGTGCAGCGGGGCGACATTCGCGAGAAAGGGCGCAGCCGCGTCGCCCGGCCGGAACTTATAGGCGGACGCATGGGCGTCGATGAACCGCTTCCACTCGGCGGGAGATCGCCGCCACGATAGAGGGCGAGCGATGTAGTGGCATTTTGAGCACGCGCTGACAGCCGGATCGGCGATCATGGTCGTTTCCCTGAGGAAGCGCCGCTCGGCGTCGTAGAGCACGGTTCGCGCCTCTGCCGGGGAAAGTCCGTGGCGGGAGCTGAGATACCGGACGATAGGTCGGGCCTCGGCCGGTGTGAGCGAAAGGCCGTGCAGAACGACCATCTGTTTCAGAACATCCTGCCAGGCCTCGGGTGTGGTTCGGGCCCAGGAGATGCGCTGCATGTTCCCGCGTTCGTCCCGGGGATGACACGTCCCGCATTTGGAAACGACGAGCGGGTCTGTAACCGGTATGCCTGCTTCGGGAGCAGTTACTGTCGTCTGACCGAGCGCAACTGCGCACAACAGCAGGAGAAAAAGCGCTCCTGCGAGCCTGTAAATCGCCGTCAGTGGGAGAAGTCTCAACGCCATTGGCTTTCGGACCGGGCGCGGCAATTGCCGGGAAGTCAATATTTTCGGGAGTCAGCGCGACGACGGGGCGGGGAACGGCGAGGTGGGGGCGCGAAACGAAGCAGCCCAACTGCTCCAGTGTAGCCGAATTTTCTGCCGGCGCACGCGCAAAAGTGATGAATCTGCAGCAGACTCCAGGGCAGCCAAAAGGTGATGCATTTTGTCTATCTGACGAATCCAATATTGCAATCAGGCATTCGTTGACTTCAGGAAGACAAACGCGGGTACAATGATGACTACACAACTGCCTTCGCTGCGTCAACGAAGGCGAGTCAGCTCAAGGTACTCACGCGTAGTCCCCGTCCACCGTCAGGACACCAAACTAACCCTGCACTGTTGAAGTTGAATCGGTTCGGACACACAGTTTCTGTCTGCTGCCGAAATCAAAATTTTCTACAAGGAGAGTCAAAGTGTCTGGATACCTTCGTTCGGAGGGCGCCGGTTCACCCGCGCCAACGGCTGTTTCTTGCATCAAACTTGTCATTCTCGCTCTGTTGTTCGCCGCTATAGGGCTGGCGCAGTCCACATTCGGATCCTTCGTCGGCACGGTAAGTGACCCGTCAGGGAGCCGTGTGGCGGATTGTGTTGTCACGCTCACGAACAGCGGAACGTCGGCAAAGCGATCAGCGCTGACCGACAAAGAAGGTAACTATAGTCTTGTCAATCTGGAGCCGGGAAGTTATGAGATCGTCATGCAGGCGCCAGGCTTTCAGCCTGCGACTTTCAAGAGCCTCGCTTTGTTGTCGCGCCAGACCATGCGTATTGATGGCTCGTTGTCCGTGGCAGGGCAGGCGCAGTCGGTCAATGTCAGCGAATCCGCGGAAGCGGTAGTAACTACAGACGTCTCCAGCATCGCTGAAACAAAAAGTGGTCGCGAACTACTGGACCTGCCGGTAGGCGTGGCCTCGCGCGGACTCGGTTCCACGAGCGCAATTTCAACGCTGACCACGCAGGCCGGAGTGCAGACCGATAACGCGGGCAACATGTCGGTGGCGGGTTCAATTCCAGCTATGCTCTCCATCAGTATCGACGGCATCAGTACGATGAGCGTGCGAAGCGAAGCGCCAATCGCAGAACTTTTCCCGTCGTTCAACACGATTGCCGAAATTCGGGTCAGCGAGGTCAACAACGCTGCGGAGTATGGGGGCGTCAGCGACATCACGACCGTCTCAAAAAGCGGGTCCAACAGCCTGCATGGCGGGGTCTTTGAGAATTTTCAGAATTCGGACCTCAACTCCCGCAATACCTTCAGCTCCACGGTTTCACTGGTGAAAATGAACAATTACGGTGGCTTCCTGGGCGGCCCGGTCACTATCCCGCACGTTTACAACGGCAAGGACAAAACGTTCTTCTTTATGAGTTATGAAGGGCTCCAGTTGCCGCGCCAGCAGTTCATCACTCAAAGCGTTCCGTCGCGTGCGCTCCGCTCGGGCGATCTCAACGGCTACGTCGTCGGTGTCGACCTGAACGGGACACCGTTCCCTTTGAATAAGATTCCGGACAGCCAAATCTCGCCCATCGCGAAAGCAGCGCTGGCGAATCTTTTCCCGCTGCCGAACGCCGGGTTGCCGACCGCCGTGGCGAATAACTACGCGGTCAATTTCCCGACACCGATTTCGAGCAATCAGGCCGATTTGCGGCTGGATCAGAACATCAGCACCCGACAGACCTTCTTCATGCGCGGCACGTACAAGTACAAAGACGTTACAAACGCCCCGGTCTCATCGGGGACGATCCTCTCCGGTGGCCTGCATCAGCCGGAACGCGACTTCTCCGTCACCGCTGCGCATAACTTCATCATCAACTCCACACTGGTGAACGAACTGCGGCTGGGCATTACAGATAACCGGGTGCTGACCAGCAACGGCGCGAATGCCGATGCCCTGGTAAAGGCCATCGGCGTTCCAGTGCCGGATCCGCCAGGCGGAAACTGCACGCCGACGTTCACGATCACGGGCTTCCAGGCAACCAACGCCACCTGTAATTCCATCAGCAGGTCGCAGACAAAGCAGTTGATCGATAACCTGACGTGGACGCGCGGCTCTCACACGATCAAATTCGGCGGTGACATCCGCAAGCTGGGAGCGTATTTCAGCAATGTGTTTGCCAGCAACCGCATGGGTACCTATACGTTCAACGGTTCGGTGACCGGGCTCAATCCGTACGTAGCGTTTCTTCTCGGATATCCGGACAGGACGGGCATCGGCGAGGTGACTTCTCCGGATTCGAACGGACACTCGATTCACTACTCGACATTCATCCAGGATGACTGGAAAGTGACATCGCGCCTGACGCTCAATTACGGGTTGCGCTGGGAGTATCATCCGCCCTTCACGGATGCTCTTAACAACATGGCAGTTCTGCTCCCTGATTACACCAGCGTAGTCAACGGAGTCACGGTGCATGGCGCGGTGGCTGTTCCTGACGCCGGAGTGCCGCTGATCAACAAAGTGTTCGCCGGTTCGATTGCTCCGACGCCGATTTTGTCGGCATCACAGGCGGGCATCCCGCAAACGCTCCACAGATCTGACCTGACCAGCTTTGCTCCGCGTATCGGCTTCGCATGGCGGCCATTCGGTAATGACAAGACAGTTGTGCGCGGCGGCTACGGAAAATATATCGAGGCGATGCTGGGCACTCTGACCAGCGCCGGATGGGCTGTGGAAGCGAGCGACGTCGGCTCGTTCACGAATTCAGTGGTGAATCATGTTCCCACGCTTCAGATGCCTTATCCGTTCCCGGCGAATCTGGCGCAGAACGGGACACAGAGCTTCCAGTTGTCCGCGGACGTCGATTACAAAGATCCGTACGTTCAGCAGTGGAACTTAACTGTGGAGCGGGATCTGGGCTACAACATTGGCCTGCGCGTGTCCTATGACGGAAACCATGGCACAAATCTCGGCTTCACGCAGAACCTGGCTCAGGTGGCGCCGAATACGATTGGGTTTGCCAAGGCGGCTGCAAGCTCTCCCTATCCGCTGTGGGCGTACATCGCGCAGGAAAGCACCGGAGCCCGCAGCAACTACAACGCCGTCACAATTGCGGCGAATAAGCGACTCTCCCACGGACTACAGTTCACCACGAACTATACCTACGCTAAGAATCTTTCCGGCGCCCAGGGTTATGCTCCCACCGCATTCGGTACGCAGGCCGGAGGGACGGTGACGGACATATATAACATCGGCCTCGACTACGGTAATGTCGCTTTCACGCATAAGAGCCGTTTTCTCTCCACTTTCCTTTATGAGTTACCGTTCGGGCGCAAAGGCTATCTGTTCAACAAGGCACCAGCCTATATCGATCAGATAATTGGCGGCTGGCAGTTATCGGGCGTGCTTATGTTCCAGACCGGCCCGTTTATGACCGTAGTTGCACCCGGTGCCGATCCGTCGGGGAATAATTCAAATAACACTTCGGGTGCCGGCCGCGCCGACATTGTGTCGGGTGTGCCGCTCTATCCGGCGAATCAGGGAATCAGCGGCTGGATCAATCCGGCGGCGTTTGTCAAACCCGCCAACAACATTGGTCGCGCCGGGGATTCTCCGGTCGGTTCCGTGGTTGGCCCGGGAACACAGGCGGTTTCGCTTTCTTTATTCAAGAGCGTCCAGTTGAAGGAGCACATGAAGCTGCAGTTTGGAGTGGCGGCGGCCAATGCCTTGAACCATCCCAATTATGCATCGCCCTCCAATCTGAGCATTGGGACCGCGGGATTCAGCAGCCTCACCAACGTGCAAACACAGGAAAACGCGGGCCCCCGGTCACTTATGGCGAGCGCCAGATTGAATTTCTGAATACCGGCGCTCAATAGTCAACCTTGATTCGACAAAGGACTACCAGCATGCGAATTCAGCGGGCAAAAAACAACGTTGCTCTTCTGCTGGCCGCCGCTTCCGTCATTGTCCTCCCCGGCGCTGCTATGGCGCAGGGGACGGCAACGGCGGGAATCGCGATCAACGATCCACTAACTATTCAAAAATGCGGCGGTTGCCACCAAAGAGACTCCAGTGGCATGATGAAGCGCCTTTCGTACATACGGACGAGTCCGGAGGTGTGGGATCAGGCGATTAAACGGATGATCCGCCTGAATGGATTAAAGCTTACGCCGGCAGAGCTTCACGACATCGTTCGCTATTTGAGCAATAACAACGGTCTCGCTCCGGAAGAGATGAAACCCGGGTTCTTCGATATCGAGCACCGCACGACCGGTTACCAGGACGACTATGTGCCGAACCCGGCTATCCAGAAGACCTGCAATAACTGCCACAGCATCGGGCGCGTACTTTCGCAGCGCCGAACGCGCGACGATTACGAAAAGCTGGTTCAGATGCACATCGGCCTGTTCCCCGGTTCGGCCACGACCTTCCGCCCACAGCGCGCGAAACCCGTGGCTGATGTAAATTCACCGGCGCATCCCAACGAGACAGCGACGGGCGGGATCTCGATGGAATATCCGCACGCCACCAATCCGCCGTCCAACGCGAAAGCGCCCGGCGACATCGCGCTCGATTATCTGGCCAGCGCGCAGCCGCTCATGACCCCCGAGTGGACAGCCTGGCGGGCTGCCATGCATCCGCAAAAGCTGGCAGGAACGTGGTTGCTAAGCGGGGAACAGCCCGGCAAAGGAAAAATTTACGGGTCCGTTGTCATCACGCCGGGGACGACGGACGACCAGTTCAACACAAGCGTGACTTATAGCTACGTCTTGTCGGGTACGACGGTGAAGGCGGCGGGCAAGAGTATCGTCTACACGGGCTATAGCTGGCGCGGAAGGGCAAATCCCCCGGCGGATGCTGCATCGCACGCTTTGACATCGACTGCGGTTCCGTCCGGATGGCGCGAGGCGATGATGATTTCCCGCGACGGCAATACCATGGACGGACGCTGGTTCTGGAGCAGCTTTGGCGAACTGGGCATCGACGTTCATCTGATTCGCGCCGGGGCAGAGCCAACTGTACTTGGTACCGATGTATCGTCGCTGCAGTCGCCCTCCAAGGGTACGGTAAAAATCTATGGAGGCAGTCTGCCGGCAAGTCTGAAGCCAGCCGATATCGACCTTGGCGTGGGCGTTGCCGTAACAAAAGTAATAAGCGTTACGCCGGCGATCGCCACTGTTGAGGTTGAGGTTGCAAAGGGCCTTCCCGTCGGCATGCACGATCTGTCCATCGGACGTGTTTCGGTGAAAGAAGCACTGGCCGTTTACGACAAGATCGCATACGTTGAAGTTGAGCCGGATGCGCAGATTTCGCGGCTGGGCGGAGTTCGATATCCCAAGGAGTACGCTCAGTTCGAAGCCGTTGCTTATGCAGCAGGACCGGACGGAAAACCGGGCACGGACGACGATGTGTCGCTGGGGCCGGTGCCTGTTCGCTGGGGTCTGGAAGAATTCGTTTCTACGCCTGATGACGATGACGTCAAATACGTGGGCTCGCTGGACGATTCTGGCCTGTTCACGCCAAACGTGGAAGGGCCCAACCCGCAGCGTAAGAAGCAAGCGAACAACTTTGGCGTTAATAACTATGGAGACGTCTGGGTCGTAGCAACCTACAAAGCTCCGGACGGCGGCGAGCTGAAGGCGAAGTCGTATCTGGTTGTCACGGTACCGGATTACACGTTGTACGACCAGCCGGAGGTGGCGCAGTGACGGCAACCGAGGCGCTTTCCGCCGCGTATCATCCGGCGGAGCACCATGCGTTTGAATCGGGCGGCCGGCAGTTCCTGTACCTCATCCCGAGCGGAGCAATCTTCGGGCTGGAAGGACTGTCGCAGGAGATCTACAATCTTCTGCAGAGCTGTCCGCTATCGGGCGAAGAACTTACGATGGAATTGCTTCGCCGCGGGTATTCAGAAGCGCAGATTGAGGCGACCCTGGACGATATGGTCGACTTCGATGTGCTCTCGTCGGGTACGCCAAAGAAGACGTTTCCGACTGTGCCGGAGAAGTCGTTCCCGATCCAGCGAATCGTTCTGAATACCACCAATCAGTGCAATCTTGCCTGCGGTTATTGCTACGAGTACAGCGAAGACAAGATTGCTTCCACCAAAGACAAGCCGAAATTCATGAGCGATTCCATCGCTAAGGCTGCGATCGATACGCTTGTGAAGGAATCTGCCGGGCGCAACAGCCTGCACGTTACGTTCTTTGGCGGGGAAACGCTTCTGAACTACCCGCTGATGCGCGACAGCGTGGATTATGCGACGAAAGTGGCGAAAGCGGCTGGAAAGACTGTCGACTTCAGTCTGACGACTAATGCCACCTTACTTACCGAGGAAATTGCTGATTTTCTCGCTGAACACCGCATCGGCGTGACTGTCAGCATCGACGGTGATAAAGAACTGCATGACCGGATGCGCGTCTTTCATAACGGGAAGGGTAGTTACGACGTCATCGCGCCGAAGATCAAAATGTTACTGGCGCGACACCGAACGAACGCGATCGGGGCACGCGTTACCCTGAGCGAAGGGGTCAGGCAGGTCCGCCGGATCTATGATCATCTCACGCAGGAATTGGGCTTCGACGGCGTCGGGTTTGCGCCGGTAACGGCGAGTCCTGATCGTTTGTATCAGATTGGCGGGCATTCGATGGATAAGGTTCTGCTCGAGTTCGAAGAACTCGCGTGGGAATACCGGGATTACGCCATCAAGGGTGGACGGCATTGTTTCACCAACGTCGCCGATACGCTCAAGGAACTGCATCTCGGTATCAGCAAGGCCTATACGTGCGGAGCGGGGCTGGGCCTTCTGGGCGTGGGCACAACGGGCGAATTTGCGGCGTGTCACCGTTTTGTCGATTCGCCGGTGGCTCAGATGGGAAATGTCACTACGGGCATCGATCGCGAAGCTCGGCATGAGTTTCTCGAAAAGCATCACATCGGTGCGCGGACCGACTGCCATAGCTGTTGGGTACGGGGCCTGTGCGCGGGCGGCTGCTATCACGAGTCATACATCAAACACGGCTTGTCAGATGCCTCAAATCTGACTTCATGTGACCGGATTCGCGGCTGGATTGATTTGTGTTTGCGAATTTACGGGGAAATCGGCGTGAAGAATCCCCGTTTTCTGGAACGCTTCGACGACAACTAGTGTTCGGGCCGGCGTCGCCACTACGTCAACGATCAAAAACAGTATTCGACCGGAATGAGGTGCGAGATGAATTCACTACATGCATTTAACAGAAAAGCGCGCAAACTGGAGGAGGCCCGCGTTGCCGAAACCGGCGACGTTGAGGCGCTGCAAAAAAACAAGAAACACGGACGCGTGTATTATCCGCTGGGATGCACGCTTAGCTTCAATCCCGGCTGGGAGGTTGACGTGTCCGGCGGGACAGCCGGCCTCTGTGCGCCGGTAGAGCGGGATCTGTTCGACTGCTATCTGGGCTGCGCCTGGCCGGCTCAGGTCCCGGATCACGTCAGCAACAATCCGGACTGGACAACCAAGTGCAATTCCGCCGCCAATGACTGGCGCAACGTGGACGTCATTTACCCCTAACGAGCATTCGACCAAGGAGCAAGCTATGACGAAGATGATTCTGCGTTACGGGCTTACGGCGGCGCTGTTGATTGCCGCTCTGTGTGCCGGAGTGGCGAACGCAGCCACGCCCACAAATCTGAAGGGCTTGATGTATGTCGGTACTCTCGATCACAAACTGTTGATCCTCAACGAGCGTACGGGAGACATCGTCGGCGAAATTCCGCTCGGCGGAATTCCGCGAACAACTGTACTCTCTGCCGACCAGACGAAGCTGCACATCGTTACTACTTCGATGCTGGTCGAGACTGTCGATCTGGAGACCCGCAAGGTCATAAGCAGCTTCCCGCTCTCGGATGGCAGGAGTTCGCCCCGCATGGCTCGCGGCGCAGGCGGACGATCCTTCTCCGGCCTTGGGGTGGATCCGGCGGGCCGATATCTATATGCCACGATTTCGCTAACCGTAAAAGAAATCGATCAGTACCGGACCGACCCTCCGCAGTTCGTGTGGATCGATCTGAAAGAGCAGAAGATCGCAAAGGCGATGCCGTTCCCCAAGGGCTACGACGAAGGATTTGGGTTTGCGGCTACATACAAAGTGTCGCCTGATGGAAAGCTCCTTTATGTGTTTGATGACGACATTGTGGTCTTCGAACTGGCGACGATGAAGCAGGTAGACAAGATTTCGCTCGCCCGGCCCGAATACCCCGGGGCTTCTCCGTACCGATTAACCGCCAGCGACGATCCCAACGAAGAGCCGGGCAAAGTCACTACCGTCTTCACTGCTGTCGACCCGATTGTTCATAAGGAGACTCTGGGGCTTGGCACGATAGACCTGAACACGCGGAAGGTGGATTATCGGGCCATCGGCCCGGCGTTTCCGATGAACGGTTTTATTCTGACGCCCGACCATAAACTTGGCTATTCGCTGATGATCAATCGCACCGGCGCAAACCGCGAATCTGAATGGTGGGTCTGGGACATTGAGGCGGCGAAAGTGATCAAAAAAGTGCCGGTGCCACCGCGCATCAGCTTCCGGTTTGGTATGAGCAGCGACGGGAAAATGATCTACCTTTATGGTGCAGGGTCGACGATTGAATTCTTTGACGCAGAGACTCTGCAGTCCACAAAACTGCTTTACCTGAATAAAGACACGACGACGAATTTGATTGTACTGGCGGGCAAGTAGGCGGACGCGGTACAAACAAAAATGTGAAGCAGCGGCCGGTTGCGACCTTTGGGTCGGCGCCGGCCGCGGTTTTGTTTTCTGACGATCCCGCGTATGTTTCCTGAGAGCATCAGTTCGGTTCGGCCTGTGAGGTCCGGTCGTGGTGTGCGGATCGCCGTAATCGACAGCGGCGTCAATCCGAAGCATCCGCACATCGTGGGCGTGGCCGGCGGACTGTCGGTGCGGCCGGGCGGCGAGATTGAAGCCGATTCGTATACGGACGTGCTGGGCCACGGCACGGCCGTCATGGCCGCCATTCAGGAGAAGGCTCCTGAAGCTGAATACTACGCGGTCCAGGTTTTCCACTCTTCCCTGCGGACAACCATAGACTGTTTGTTGAACGCGATCGACTGGGCGATCCGGGAGCGGTTGGACATTGTCAATCTGAGTTTGGGAACGCTCAACCCCGACCACGCGCCGCGATTTGCGGTTCTGGTGGAAAAGGCCGCGTCGAGCGGAGTCCTGCTGGTGGCCGCTCGTGACTCAGATGGTCAACTCTGTCTGCCCGGGAGCCTGCCTGGGGTGTTTGGTGTGGGACTCGACTGGGAGATGCCGCGCGATCAGTACAGATGGGAATGCGTAGATAGTTCTCCGGTGTGGATCACATCCGGCTATCCGCGGTCTTTGCCCGGTGTGCCGCCGCGGCGGAATTTACACGGAATCAGTTTCGCGGTTGCTAATATGACTGGCTTTATCGCCCGCGCGTGCGAACAGTGCGCCGCTGCGGATGTGCCGCGCAGTGCTGAAAATGTCCAGCGCGCATTGCAGAGAAACTCTCTCACTTGGCCGCCGGAACGGTAAGGTACACAGGAACGATCAGATCGCTGGTCTTCGTCGGCACATTGCCGGAGTTGTACGCCCGTGAAGTTTCCAGATAAGGAAATTCGCGCGGGTAAGCCCGAATGCCGCCGTACAGATAACCTACAAACACGCGCTTGCCGCGCAGCGGTCGAAGGTCGAAGATCGGGGCGTCATCGCGGAATCGCTTCAGCTCCGGTGCCGGAAGAAACACCGCATTCGTTCCGATGTTCGCGGGCAGACGATTCGACTGTACTATCTCGGTTGTCGCCGTCGGGGAGCGCAGAAGAGTGGTGATCTGATCGGTCCACTGCAACCCATCCAGATAGACCGGCGATGTCTTATTGCCGATGCTCGGCGCCTGACTGAATCGGCGGCTGTCGGGATTCCACATCCAGCCGCTGATGCCACCGAAAAAAGTGGTCATCATTGTTCTGGTGTCCGGATCAAACAGTAGTAGGGTGGCGCAGGTGTATGCGCTCATTTTCTGGTCGAACGCTGAATCCGCCCGGGGTGCTTCCGCGCCGCTGAAGTAGATAGGCTTTGTAAAGGCAAACTGGTCGCTCGTGAACACGCCGCCGTAAGCAGCGGCGCCAAGCGTGTGTCCATCGGGCAGAATAATCTGTCCGGCGTTGAAGTCGCGTCTTGCGAAGTCCGGATTCTTATAGGCTTCTATCAGACGAACGGCGAGCCGGCCGTCTGGATCGCGCTGAAACTCCAGCTTCCGAATCTCGCCAAGATAGACCTGAGAGACCGTGGCCGATCCTTTTTCGTCTGTAGCTTCGAATGCGCGGTAAGAGCCGGTGAATACGTGCCCTCCGATGAGGTAGAACTTTCCGTCGTCGAGCTTTAATAACTGGCCGCCCGTTGACTGGACCAGCGGGCTTTCCGTGTAGCTGATGGAGGCTGAGAAAAGATCTCTGCCCTGCATGAGGCCGCCTACAAGGAGCGGCAGATTGACCGCGGACAAGATCGGGTACGTGACCCACTCACCGTTTGAGTTCTGTCCGTAGCCTCCGGCAAGATACAACGTGTCGCCATCCTGCACAAAGAGTGTGTTGGTGGAGGCCCACTGGTCTTTGACCGGGCCTAAAGAGTCAGGCAGGTTCGCAAGAGGAAAGCTGTACGTTCTTGCCGGCCCGGATCCCGTCGGATCCACAACCCAGATTCTGTCGTTCGCACCCGAACGCAGGAAGTCCGATTCCTCACCGCCGACGCCATGGTAACCAGTTGCCCTGCCGGAAATAAAGATCCACTTGCCGTCCCACTGTGCTGAGGCAAATGACTGGAGTCGCGGTGCGCCCGGGAACTGAGCGGCAGCATTTCCGCTGGCTTCCACGACGAAGGGTAGATTGCTGTCAGGCGCTGAGGAAGCCATTTGGCCCGTGGGGTCTGCTGCGAGACAAGCCAACGCAGGGAAGAAGGCGCACAAAAGCGATCGCTTATACAGAAGTCTCATGTTCATTCCTCATGCCTGCAGTCGGATTTGCTCCGGTTGCTGCGCCGCCTCTAGGTGCGGTACTGCATCACGGCCATGAAGCCGAAATCCATGTGAAATTGCTGGTGGCAGTGGAAAAGCGACGGCCCGGGTTGATCCGCCCTCAGATCCACTTCAACCCGGCTCATCGCCGGCACCACGACCACGTCTTTGAATACCCCGGAAGTGGGCGTCCCTGCGTAGTTCGTTAATTCAAATGTGTGCCTGTGCAGATGAACCGGATGGCCCATGTGACTTCTGTTGTCGAATACCAGCCGATTGATTTCACCAGCGCGCACATAGAACGGATCGGTCCTGGGATACGACTTGCCATTGATCGCCCATAAGTTGCCATCCGAGCGGGGCTCAATGATCAATGGCACCACCACTTCCGGCTCAGTTCTGTGCCCGGCATCCGTGCCGAAGGAAAGATAGTTCCACGTATGTTTCGGCGGCGCGAGCCACTTCGGCTTCCCCTGCGCGCCTGAGTATTCAACCACGATCCCGGCGCCGCTGTTGCGTTGGTTTTCATCTTCTTCGCCCAACACCCAAATACCGGGGTTCTTCATTTCCACGATCGCGTCGACTCGCTCACCCGGAGCCAGATCCAGAACCGGAACGCTTTGGGGCGATGCTACCGCGTTACCGTCCAGCGCGATCACGCGGAAAGTGTGCCCGCTCAGCGCGACGCGGTGCTGCATTGTTGCGCTTGCGTTCAGCACACGGAAAAGAACCTGGTGTGAAGCTTTCACCCGAATTGGCTCGCCCGCGCCCAGCATTTTGCCGTTGATGGTAAACGTGCGGTAGTTCACGTCCATATCCATATCGGCGGAGAAGAAACCCTCCCACTCGTGCAGGATGATGGGGACTTCTACGTCGTATCGGCCGGGGTCGCTCTTCGGTTCAATAATTGCCATGCCGAACTGGCCTGAATAGCCAGCTTTAGTGAGGTTGTGCCCCGCCATTGCGTGTGTGTGATACCAGCGCGTGCCTGTGGGCCCGGGAGTAAATTCGAAGCGCCGTCTGGAATAACCCATCACCATCGGGGTTCCTTCCTCGTGCGCACCATCGACATCCGGCGGTATGTGGAATCCGTGCCAGTGGAGCATCTCCGGCTCAACTGTTTCGTTGACAAGGTCGACCGTGACGCGCTTGCCTTCCGTCATCCGCACGAGAGGGCCGGGAACCTGGTCGTTGTACACCGTGGTCTTGACCATGTGCTTTGGACCAAGTTCGACAGTCATTTCGCGAACGGTGAACGTAAAATCCGCCGCGGTCTGCCCGCTCTCAGCACCCGCTCTGTTACCCAGCAGCGCCGATGCGGCTATCGCGCCCGAGCAGGAAAGTAGTTCTCTTCTTGTCATGATGGATCGACCGGCCGTTCTGCAATTCGCGTCATCGATGTGCGGCCAGCCAGCCCGCCATGTCCCCGATCGCCTCCGCCGCTACGTTGCCTGGTTTTCGGTATTCAGCAGGCGACGGTGCACCTTCGCCTGCAATGAAAAGATGATTCAGGCCGGGGTAGGTTCGGAATTCATAGCGCGTGCCGCTGAGTCCCGCCCTCCACGTTTTGAAGTCGTCCATCGTGACCTGAAAGTCACGCTCGCCCTGGAGGATCAGCATCGGAATGCCGGCACGCTTCGCTTCAGCGACGGGCTCGTACGTCTTCAGATCCAGAAAATATTCGACAGGAAGTCCGAGCAGCACCTCGGGATTATCTTTCTTCGGCTGAAGCGCCTTAACCTGCGCGGCCTCTTCTTTCATGTGTTCGAAGCGTTCGCGTTCCTGCGGAGTCGGGCCGCCCTTGGCTTGCAGCATGAACTCCGTCTGTGCGAGGCTCATATCCTCGATCCGCCGTGTGTTGCCGGCAAGCAGAATGATTCCCGCAAGTTTTCCGTCCTGAACTGCTATTCGAGGTGCAATATAGCCGCCAAGGCTGTGTCCCAGCACGTAAACGTGGCGCGGATCGACTTCTGGTTGCTTTCGCGCCAAAGCGATCGCCCTCAGAGCGTCCTCGACCGTTTCCTGCTGGATGGTAAAAGCAAGTGCGCTCATCCGCTCGCCGTAGACTTTCGTCCGTTTGTCATAACGAATGACGACGTAGCCGCGCGATGAGAGCCCTTCCGCAATGTCTTCGAACATTCGCGTGGCCATCAGTCCTTCGTTGCGATCGTTGGGCCCCGGGCCGTGAACCAGGACAACCGCCGGAAAGGGCCCTTTTCCCGCCGGTGCTGTTAGTGTGCCCGGCAGTTTCCACGTATCTTCCCCTAAGATGATTTCACGCTCATGGAAGGACTCCGGCCGACTGTAAGGCGGCTGCTTCCACGTTGCGGGGAGCGGTGAGTTGGCGGGCCGGAAGTACATGCCGGCAACGTGTCCAAGATCGTTCAGCGAGAACTGGACGTTGACGGTATTGGCAGAGAATTTTACAGGAAAGCTGACGAGGATCGTATTCCCGGTTTTCAGAACGACCGGCTCGCTGATTTGTTCTGCTTTGCCAAATCCCTTAATTTCCGCGTCCACGGTAGTTCGCAGAAAGTCCGGCGTCAGCTTCTCTTTCGCGTTAGCAGTCAGGACCTGTCCAAAGTCGTCGTAGCGCCCCGCAAGAAGCAAGTCAAGAGCCTTGCGGCCCGCCGCGACCGCGGTTGCGTCAGTTTGCGCGGGAAGCGCCGTCGCCGTGAGCAGAACCAGCGCCAGAGTAAACCCGCCGGACGCCCGCCGTTGTGACGTTGTTCTCATTGAGCAGGCCTGCATTGTGCTTAAGCTTGAGTTACCGGACGATCACTAGTCCTGCACCGGTAATATCATTGCCAAGATCCCACGTATTTTCGAGCTGGAAAGTCTGTGCGTCGTACACCTCAATCTGGAAACTCGCACCATAGATATACAACTTGTTGCCGTCGCTGGACATCCCGAAGCTGAATCGGGATTTGCACGAGAACTCGGATTTATCCGCAATCTTGTTGGTCGCCAGATCGAATCGCCAGAACTCACAGCGCTTGTTGCCCAGAGTGCCGTTTGAGACGACCGTATAGGCAGTCTTCTTGTCGGGGGTCACCTGCAGCCCCGTCATGGCCGCCGGCGCCGGACCGATCGGGGAATAGTCCACTTTTCTGGAGTCCATGTCGAAGTGCGCAATGCCAAAGACCTTATTGTGGATGTAAGGGTCGGTAGAGTTAAACAGCGATACATGCTCGCCGGGTTCGCTGATGCTGTCGAGCAGTCCACCAAACGTGATGTTTTCCATCGCCGGAAGGTCGGGCGTCGACAGATCGATGCGGTCAACAACCTTAAAGTCGGCCGTGTCGAGTACGACTACTTTGTCCCGAAACTGATAAAGGTACTTGCCGTCTTTCGAAATCTCGAACGCGTTCCGCCCATATGCGGTCGTGGCCGATTCATCTTCTTTCGCCAGATCGAAGGTTTTCGCTATCTTCTGCCCTTCAATATCGATAATCGTGTACTTCTGTTTTCCGATTTCAAAGTGATCGGCCAGCTTATCGATCTCCTGCGTCATTGCGTAAAAATACTTACCGGAGGGATCGGGTGTGCCGCCCGTGAAGCGGAAGCGCTTCGTCGCGGTATTTAGCGTGAAGTGATTGACGACCTTGTGAGTCGCAACGTCCACGACCTCAATGCCGCTGTGATCGTTCGTCGTGACGTAAATCAGCTTCTTGTCCGGCGAGAGCCGCATGCTCGTTGGCAGGCCCGTCGTGAGGGGAATTCTGTCGATCATCTGGCCCTTCGCTTCATCGAAGACCAGCAGAGAGCTGGGATAGGCACCCATAAAGATGGTCGCGCCCTGCGCGGAAACCCAGGCGAGTCCAAGGGCGATCGTGCCCACGATGCGGATAGCAGTCAGTTTCATAAGCGATGCCACTTTCTCCGAGTGCAGAATATTAATGCGGACGGGGATAAGCCGTCCGCGTCGCAGGATCCCTTGCTGCCGCAACCGACCGGCGTGCAGTCTATGGGAAGACCAGATCCAAATTGCGCCAGTCTTTGGTCGCCGTCGCGCACTTACTGGCCCAATCGGGGTAATTATTCAGGTGATCCGGTACTTGCGCCGGCCAGAAGCAGGTAACGTAGCAGTCGTAGATGTCGCGTTCGGCGGGCATGCAGAGACCCGCGGTTCCGCCGGAAGAATCTACTTCCCAGCCTGGCGAAAATGACAGGGTGCAGCCCATGGGGACATGAGGGCGTTGCGCGGTCTGCAATGCCATTACGTCATCTTTGCTTTTTGACAATTCCAGCTGATCGTCGATACGACGAGCCTTTTTATTGATCGCTCGCAGGTGTTTCATAGCGCCTTCCTTTCGGCAAACTGTTCGAGAAATCCCGGATTCAGTGCGCTTACCGTGCCGTATATCTTCAGGCAGGTATCGGTCCAGTCGCGGATCCAGTCGCAATAGTGGAGGTTCGCGTGCCCTGTGTCGCCGTAACGCACGAATGCTTCGTGATGGCACCCGCCGGCGCAGAGCGGCCGCGCCCAGCAGGTGCTGCACTCATATTTCGAATTCACGTGCCCCCGATCCAGAAAGTCGGCCTGTTTCGCCGCGTCGATCCCGGTGGAGACATGTCCCATGGCGTGCTGGTCGGAATCGACAAAGCGATGGCAGGGAGCAATATCGCCGGAAGGCCCCACTCCTACGAGGCCGAGCCCTGCACCGCACGGATGTGACTTGTTCACCCCCTGCACGAGTTCGGCAATCGTCTCGCTGACATTTGAGAAGCCGTGCATTTCGCCGCGCAGGGCGTACTCCAGCCACTCCTCCGCAAGCGCGTGAAACTGATTGAGCACTCCGTCCATGCCTTTTTCGCCGATCGAATAGAGCCGGTCGGGCGAAGTTGTGACCGGTGCAAATCCGACTTCATGGAAGCCGAGGTCCTGCTTCAGATGCCGGAAGATCCGCACCACGTCGGTGACGCCTGAAGTCATCGTCACGCGCGCCGTGATGGCGCGGGTGCGGTGCTTTTCAATGAGCAATTTCACTTTTGGCGCAATAATGTCGTAGCTCCCCTTGCCGTTGGCAAACACCCGCAGCTTGTCGTGCAGGTCCGGAGGGCCGTCCATACTGACCGTGACTCCGATTTTATGCTCGGCGAGAAAGTCGATAATGGCCGGGGTCAGCAGCGTCGCATTGGTGGTCAAACTATAGTCGATGCGTTTTCCGTGAGCAGCGGCCTGCTCGCTGGCGTAGGTTACGACCTGTTTCAGCAGCGGGAAGTTCATCAGCGTCTCGCCGCCGAAAAACGTAATCTGCACGGCACTCCGCGAAACTGCGGACTGCATCAGGAAATCCACGGAGGCTTTGGCCGTCTCCAGATCCATGAACTTCGGCTTGCCTTCGGGAGTGGCGACTTTGTCAGCGCCAAACTCGTAGCAATACTCGCAGGACAGGTTGCACTGATTGGTCAGATTCATGACCATCGACTGCAGCGGAAAGCCCGCGGGCGGGTTTTCCAGTCTCGCCGGTGCGGATTCTGAATCGACGAGCAGATGCGAGTGGTACATCTCTTCCACCAGCTCTTCTGCATCCGCGATCGTCAGCCCGCTCGTTGTCAGATCGTTAACCAGGCTCTCGTGCGCCGTGCCGCCGTTCCGTGCCAGCCGGATCAATGTTTCGGCTGCCTCGTCCAGCTCGAAAATTGCCCCGGCGTGGACCACGTAAACGAAGGTCCGCCCGCCACCCTCGAACTGGTGGAACTCTCCGAGTCGATAAGTACGCGTTCCGGAAATCGTGGCCGTCACGGATTCACCTCGGGTTGATCCCACTTGATGTAAGTCGGCACTGAAACCACCAGATAGGATTTGCCGGTGAGCGGTTTGCCGAACTTATCCTTATCGTTCTTTGCCGTCGCAACCACCCACACATTGCCGTAGTTATTCCTGCTGAATTTACGCTCCGGATTGGGTCCGTCGGAGGCAGGGGTAAACAAAGCGGTTTCGCTCAGGTGGCCGACGAAGGCTTTGTCATCGTCTCCGTAGACCGAGTAGAATTCCTCTACCGACCAGGTGGCTTCGATCGTCCCGAGATTGATATCGTCAGCCGTGTTCATCTTGCCGTCTGCCCCGCGGTTGAAACCAATCGCCTCGAACTGCTGATAGCCTTTCGGATGCACGTCGCTTCCGAGCCGCGCCAGAGCTGTTTCCGGAGTGACTTTGATGTAGTCGACCTTGTCGTAAACCGCGATCGCGTTCGGAAGCGTGGAGCGTCGCAGTTCGACGTCGCGCAGTCCGTTCACGGCGTCTGCTGCTACTTCGACCTCTGCAACCAATTCACTGGCAGTGTGTGAGACGATTCGGGTGACTTTCACTCCCGAACCGAAATCCAGATCCGCCGGAGTCAGTTGCGCCGGGATGCTGTCTCCGTATAATTTGACCGGAACGGCCTTGGAGCCGGCCTTGATGGATGAAATGCTCACTCCCGACAGGGTTGGCTCGGAAGAGCCCCTCACCAGTTTCACGTCGAAGCCGAACTCCTGATAGTCGCCCCAATACCATCGGCCTTCGGCGGAGGACTGATCGGGTGCAATCCACATCGTCTCGCGTGCCTCGCGCGTGAGATCGTCCGGGTCTTTCGGCGTCGCCACACCCTTGGATCGGCCGCGCCAGGAGTACCCCGCGTATACAATCCCCTGGCCGGTCCGGGTAATTGTGGTGCCGTCCTTCACCGACTTGAGTTTGACCGTCGTTTTGAATTCATCGTCGGCCCCCGCCGGCTCGATCAACATGTCGCCGAAATAGATGCCGTGACCGGGGACTGTCGCCGTGACCAGCCACTTGCCCGCGATCTTCGGCGCACGCAGTCTTGCGCGCCACGCCGCCCACTCGGGAGTATGCAGCGGCGCGTTCTTGCTGAGGAAATCGAGCGCTGCGACGCCGGGCTCCGGAGTCGGGGCCGCGCCGGCCGCCGCGGGCGCCACGGTGATGGCACTGCCGTCGGGATTCCGCGTGGACCGGCGGAAATGCGTTTCTGCCTGCGCGTAGAGGGCCACGTGCATGTTTTCCAGCAATTGCCAGTCGTCTTTCGAACGCCGCCATGTCAGCGGCCGGCCGAAGGCGTGGCATTCCGCGCATGCCGTCCGCACAGCGTCGTTCGGGATGTTGGTTTCATCGATCATCCGATGTTCGGCCATATACATCACCGGCTTTGCCTCTTCCGGCGCCAGACCGTGATAGGTGGCAAGATACTTCAGGATCCTCTTGCCCTCTTCCGGCGTGATCTTCAGGCCGTTCAGCCGAACCATTCGCTTGATGGCCTCTTCCCAGCCTTCCGGGGTGGTCCGCGCGTAGGAAATGCGCGAGAGATTACCTTTGGCGTCTTTGACGTGACAGGTTCCGCACTTCGAAACAACCAGGGGATCGGTGACCGGTATGCCGACTTCCGGCGCTTCGGTCGTTGCGGCAGGGGCGCTCCCGCTCCCGGTGGTGGTGCGCTGCCCCTGTGACAGTGGCGCGAGGCACAGCGCCGCGATTGCTAACCCAATGGCTGGTGATCTCTTCACACGAACTCCTTCTGCCGTATTCAGCCGCTTTCAAAATGTCCGCTCCGCACACGTGCGGGAACGCAGGTGCATTCCGCGTGCGAAGTACCAAAAAACTGTTGTGAAAGTCGTCCGACTGGGACGGAGAGCAAACGAGGTATTCCGAAATTCGCCTGAGCGGCGGCGAATCACTGCTTCGTGTACTTACGAGTGTGCCACCGTGTTTTGATCGCCGTCAATCGCGAAGCACATTCTTTCGCCTTCTATTTACTGATTGGCGGCATAACCAATACCAATGGCGCGGACAAGATCCGATTTCCTGATGTCAAAGTGCCGGATGGAAAGGACTTGTCGCTTACCTGTCCTGTGCGGAAGGCGTTGCGGACTCCGTGACGACCCGGCTATCCTCTGCGATCTGCGCCTTGCCCGCGCCTATCGTGATCACCGTGTCTGCGACCTCCGCCAGAGCCGGACGATGCGTGATGACGATCAGCGTCGCGCCGGGCAGCGCAGTCCGCAATCCGCTCGCGATGGCCTTCTCGGTTTCCGCGTCGAGCGCCGAAGTGGGCTCGTCAAGAATCAGCACGCTGGGCCGTCGCAGCAGTGCCCGCGCCAGCGCGATGCGTTGCCTTTCGCCCGCCGATAATGCCAGACCACGCTCACCGGTCTGTGTCGCGTAGCCCTGCGGAAGCCGTGCGATCAGTTCGTCGAGGCCGGCCGCCCGCCCGGCGTCTTCGATTGCCGCCTGCGTCGCATCGGGAAATGCAAAGCCAACGTTTTCCGCAATGCTGGCATTGAACAAATACGGCGTCTGATCGAGCAGCATGATCTGCTTCCGCAGATCCCCGAGCCGTAACGAACGCGCGTCCTTACCGTCGATCAGCACGCGCCCCTCATCGGGATCGAGATTCCGTGCCACGAGGTCGGCAAGCGTGGACTTGCCTGCTCCACTCCGTCCCAGGATCGCGCAGAAGCTGCCGGCGGGAATCTCCAGCGAGATATCGTCCAACACCGCGGCGCGGTCGTAACGCAGTGACACATGGTCCAGTCGGATGGCCTCGCGAACTTCCTGAAGCGGGGCCGCATCCGGAGCCTCCTGCACTTCGGCCTGCGTATCGAATAACTCGAAGATTCTGCCCAGCGACACCCGCGCCGAGGCCAGGCCCGACGTCATGCCCATCAGCCCCTGCAGCGGTGACAACAGCCGCATGTGATACGCCATGAACGCCACCAGCGTGCCGATCGTCATTTCGTCTTCGATGATCAGCCAGCCGCCGTAAAGAAACACGGCTGCGGTGGCAACGGTCAGAATCGTTCCGGGTACAGCGCCGGTGAGGAACGACGCCACCTGAACATCGAGCATCGTTTTTACGAACGCGTCGTTGCGCTCGCGGAATCGATTCGCCTCGTGTTCGCCGGCGCGCAGCGCAATAACCACCCGCATTCCGAGGATGGTTTCGACAAAGAGGCTGCCGAGATCCGCGCTCCGCTCGCGCAGCGTCCGCGTCAGGCGAGTCAATTTCCGCTGGAAATGAAGAAACGCCGCCACGCACAACGGAACCAGAACCACCCCGACGAAGAACAGCCGCCAGTTCAGCCAGACCATCATGGTGACACTGCCGGCAAAAAAAATCACGTTGCTCAGTACCGAAAGCAGCGTGTCCGCCGATACGCGCTGCACTTCGCCGACATCGCTGTTCAGGCGCGACATCAGGTCGCCCAGCCGGAAGCGCGCGTAAAAGCGTGGCGAGAGCGTTTGCAGATGGCGGAAGAGCGCGACTCGCATGTCGAAAAGCATCGCCGCCGAGACTTTGGCGTAGCGGTAGGTTGCCGCGATGCTCGTAACGAAGCCCAGAATTGCCGCGAAGAGCATCAGCAGCGCAACGGTCCACAGCGCGTGCATGTCGCGCTTCAGCAGCGCCTGATCGATCAGCAGTTTGGAAATGTACGGCTGAGCAAGACTAAGTGCGGTTGAAAGCAGGCTGATCAGGATGACCAGCGCAAGCTGTCCTGTATACGGGCGCAGAAACACCCACAGCCGTCCGTATGACTTCCACTGCGCGATCGTGTCCGTTCGCTGCATCCGGAGCCTCGATTATAGCGGCGGTCACCGCCGCCTTTGAAAAAATCGCTCGACGTTCACAGCGCGACGAGATCGAACCCATCGAGCCGATATCGAAATTTACCGTGCCTGAGCGCGGCCGATTCACACCACGCGAGCCCGGTTTCGAGCGCTTCCAGTTCCTGCGTCCACCACGGGCCGGTTCCGCCGCTTCGGTAAAATTCGCGACACAGTTGCAGATGCCGCATGAATCCCGCGGTAAGCCGGGCGCTGTAGTGCGCCACGATAGCTTCCGCGTTGGCGCGGTCGGCCGCTGCGGCGCGAATCGCTGCCGCGGCAAGAATCGCCTCGCGAACCGCGTGCGCGGTGCCGTCCCCGCAGACAGGATCGAACGCCATCGCGGCGGTGCCGCATGCCAGCCAGTCCGTGCCGCCGAGCGGAGAAATAATTCTGGGGCACGCCGCAAATTCGCCGGACCGGTGCGTGAGCAATTCAACCCGCGGTCCGATCACGCGGCTCGATTCGAGTAATCGTTCCGGTGTGCTGCCCACTGCGAGCAGCCATGTTCCGGCGCCCGCGCGAGGGATGAGAAACAGCCAGCCTCCATCGAACGATTCAATCCAGCACGTCGACACGTCGGCGTCATTCCTGAGCCGCACCTCGACGGCCGAAGCCAGTCGGGTTCCGAAACGATGTTCGTGCGCTTCCGCGGGGAGTGGCCGCGATGCGAAAACGGTAAAGTCGGGAGGCTGGTTGTCGGCGGAGCCCTCGGCCAAAGTGAGTCCGGGCCGCAGACTATCGAGCAGCAATTCCTCGGAAACCACAACGGCCGAGTGCGGCAGCGCGGTGGCCTCTCCGGCCGGCCCCCACGCGACCACGCGCTGCGTGATGCGCGGCAGATCCGCAAATAAATCGGGCCGCGAGAAAACGTCGCGAATCAGGCTGAGCGCAAGATCGCTGAGCATGATGGCCGGCACGCGAGGTCGGTCGGTCCGGTCCAGTTCGACGCCGTGTCCGGCGCGCGTCAGCAACCACGCGCAGCAGTAAGCGGCGATGCCCTCTCCACGTATCCGGACGTTCAGGCGATCCAAACAAACACTATAGACCGTGTGTCAAGTCGCGCGCTTTGACTTTACAGCAACCCGGCGATCCGTTAATCTTTGAATGCGAGCTCCGTTGTGCCCGCGCGGCACTGCACGCCGGCAGACACAACCGTCAGGGAGATCACTCGCATGAAATACATCATCGTAGTTTCCGTACTGTTTGCTGCCGGGATTGCTCCCGCGGCCGATGAGGCCGTGCCGGGCTCTGCTTCCACAGGCGCAGCCTGGGACCGGCAGGCGGCGGCGCGCTATCTCGATACTCGCGAAATCTGGTGGCAGGGCTGGTCCCGGTCGCAGCGCGATCACGAGACCAGTTGTGTCTCCTGCCATTCGGTGGTGCCATACGCCCTGAGCAGACCTGCGCTGCGAAAGGAACTCGGCGAGACCGCACCGTCAGCCGCCGAAAGCAAAATGCTCGAATTCATCGTGAAGCGCGTGCGTTTGTGGAACGAAGTGGAAACGTTTTACAAGAGCAGCGCCACCGATCCGAACAAGGGCGTTGAGTCGCGCAGCACGGAAGCTGTTCTCAACGCGCTGATTCTCGCCGGTTATGACGCGGAGAAAGGTCATCTCAGCGACGTAACCCGCGCCGCCTTCGATGCCATGTGGACGCTCCAGGTGCCGTCCGGTCCAAAGGGCGGGGCATGGGTTTGGCTGAACTTTCATTACTCGCCGTGGGAGGCCGACGAGTCGCAATACTGGGGCGCCGCGATGGCGGCTATTGCGGTGGGCACCGCGCCGGACAATTACCGCGATGAGCCGACCATCCAGCCGAAGCTGGAAATTCTTCGCGGCTATTTGAAACGTACCTACGCTGCGCAACCGCTGGTGAACCAGGTCGCGCTTCTGTGGGCATCTTCGCGGTTACCCGGACTCATCACAGATTCGGAGAAAGCGGCGCTGAGCGATGCCCTGCTCGCCGCGCGCAATTCCGATGGCGGATGGAGCCTCAGCGCACTGGCTGAGTACAAACGGCGCGACGGTACGCCGCTCGAAACCAAGAGCGACGGGTACGCAACCGGCATCACAGTGCTGGCGCTTGAAGAAGCTGGCCCAACGACGATGCAACCCGCGATCCGCGGCGGGTTGGCGTGGCTGGCGGCGAATCAGGACAGATCGGAGGGCTTGTGGCCCGCGTGGTCGGTCAACAAGCAGCGCGACCCCGCTTCCGATCCTGGTCGCTTCATGAGCGACGCGGCCACGGGTTACGCAGTTCTGGCGCTACTGGGAAGTCGTTAACCGATTCGCGAGCACGTCCGGTCCGGGCTCTGGGAACGATTGATCGGAGAGAACGCGAGCGGAGCGAACGGCACCAGAGCTGCGTGTCTGCTGGCCGATCGGCGAAGGCTGAGAAGGAGGTAACGGCGGCTGAGAAGCAACGGCGGAACTGTTCGTCCTTTGCTGTGCTCCATGGGGGTGCTGTGTTTCGCGGGGGGGGCGTGGCTGGTAGCTTCCGGCGGAAATGCTGGTGCAAAGTTCGACCCCGAGAAACGCAGCGATTGCGCCTCCCGCACACAGCCAGATCAGCGGGCCCGTGGTGAATTCCGACCGCCACGAAGGCCTCGTGTGGCCAAGGACCACCAGGGCGATGCATGCGAGCGTCATTCCAACACCAATCCAGTAGGACACCAAACCCCGGGTCCTGTGATTCAGCATCGCCGACCTCCGCGCGAGGGGAACCGTACTGCTGATTTGAGGGACGTGACCGGGGTCACGCCCCTCAAATCGGGTTGTTACTTCTTAGCTGTAATGTTGTTGCCGAAAATGAAGCCCATCTCGGCGACTGCCCGGAACTGGCTGTCGCTCAGCCCCTTCGGGCCGAACACATCGCCCTTGGTGAAGCTGCTGGCGTGCACCCAGGCGAGGTCGCAGCGAACGAAGAATCCACCCTTCTGATAGGTGGGCGTGCCCGTGAGCGACGTCCCCGCGCTGCCCGGTCCATAAAGCAGGTTAACCGCGTTCTGTGCGGCGGTGCCGGAGGTCGAGATGTACTCCCAGCGTCCCGCGAGCGAGAATCCATTGCCGAGCGCGCGGCTGAGCAGGATTGCTCCGCCAGACGTCGATGCGCCCTGCGGGATACCGATCTTCTTGTCGGTCGGAACGTTGGTGTACTGGTAGTACGGCTGCACGATCCACGGGCCCTTGGTGAAGGTGTAGATCACGTTGTAAATGCTGCTGTTGTTCTGCACCGGCGTGGCATAGGTCTGGAAAGCCGTGTGGCCGGCATTCCCGCCCGCGACGAACGACAATGCATGCGCGCCGTTGGTGTAAGCCAGCGAGCCGCTCAGCCAGGAATAACGATTCGAGTAGAAGCCGTCATTCCAGCTGAATGACGCGGCAAACTTACCCATCGTCTGATTCACCTGAACGCCGCGGCTGATTGCCGTTTCCTGATTCCACAGGAGACCACGAACGACGTTCATGTTTTCAAAGCTGAACGTGTACTCCGCGCCGATGAGGGTGGGCAGCGAACCAATCTGGATAGAGGTGTTCTTGCCGGCCTGCAGTTTCGCGAATGCCACCGGCAGCGGTCCGTACAGGTTGCTGACAGTCTTGTTCGTGCTCAGGAACGGAGCCCCAAGAGACAGGAGATTGTAAGCTCCGGTCTGCACATAGAACTGAAACCAGCCATCGGTCTTCTGAATGAAGATCTGGCCGTTGCTGATGGCGGACTGGAACTTATCGTCGCCAGGGATCAGATTGTTCTGTCCCATGGCGATTCCGCTGAGAACGCCGTTCACCGAGAGCTTACCGAAAGGACCGGCGTCGAAATCTGCCGGAGGAAGATTTGACAGCGGGCCTGTTACGGAAGGCGTCGGCAGCGCGGCCGGAGCTGCGGGTTCTGCGGGGGCAGCGGGCGCCGCCGCCGTTGTCGCCGGGGCCTGATCCGGCTGCGGGATATCGATATCGGCGGCCCAGCCGGACACACATAGAGCCAGCAGGCAAATGGGAATTCTCATATATACTCTCCTAAAGGGAAATTAGATAAAACCAAAAAACGGACCGAGCTAACCAGTTATAGCCCCTTTAACCAACTATTCATACTCAGTCTAGGCGATCGGTACTCACGGACGGAAATAGATTTTTTGAATGGATTCGATTTCGTTTTATACGTTTGTAGTTTCCGCGCGCCGGGGCCGCGGGAATTTCTGCTCAGCAGGGTGTAACTCCAGGCATTCATTCACTAAATTTCGGATGGCGCGGCTCGGCCACCGACCCTCGCCCCGCCTAAAGTTATGCTGGGAATCCTGCCCGCCCTTACGCATCCCCCATTGAGATCCCCGTCTCGCTTCCGCGCCGCGCTATCTATTGGAATTCGTATCAATTCGCCGAGCGTGTGCCCGCCAGCTGAGCGATAATACAAATGGATTGCGCGGTTCCCCAGTCCCGGGCCGCCGTTTCGCGGAAGCATGTAAGCGAATCGCTCTCTGGCGCGCCAATTGGTCGGCGGGTCTGCCAGCGGCAACGACGCCGCCTTTTGATTTGGCGGGCGCTGCCTGACCGAATCAGCTGTTCTGGACCGGACGCAAATGCTGGAACAACTTATATCCCGCGCCCAACACCGCTTTGCCCTTCTGGAAGGCCTGGCGCAGACTGCAGTGGCCGCGGCGGTCGCAATCGGCGGATTCGCGCTGCTGCTCATCGTCGGCACCCGCTACCTCGCCGTCTGGACGGTTTCCCTGTTTGCCCTCGCCGGTTTGGCTATTGGAGCAATACGTTTTCGCCGCCGTCTCCCGAATCTCTTTGAAACGGCTCGCCGGCTCGACGAAGGCGCAGGTTTGCACGACACTCTTTCTACGGCGCTCTATTTTTCGCGTCACGATCCTCCCGGCGGTCCCAGCCCCAGGGATTTTCACCTGGCACAGCGCGCCGCGGCCGAGCAGCTTTCCGAATCGGTGAAGCTCGAATCTGCAGTCCCATTCCGGTTTCCGAGAACGCTTTACTGGCTGGCCGGAGTGGCCGTCTTCGCGTCGGCTCTGGTGGGTGTGCGCTACCGTCCGGGACGTGGCATCGATCTCCGTCCTCCCATCACACAGGTCTTCTTCCCTGATCTGGCCGCCCCGCTGCTGGCGAAGAATGAACCCCGCGACCGGGTTAGCGAGCGGTCCGCCATGGAAAAGGCCATCGATCAGGCTCTCGAAGCTCCTGTGCCCGGCGATAAATGGCAGCCCGATCTGAAAAAAGGCTCCCCAAACCCGGATTCCGCCGACCAGGCGCCGGGCGATCCGCTCCCCAATCCGGATCCCTCCGCGCTGGATCAGGTCGATCTCGCCAATAATCCTTCTGCTTCGCAAGACTCCAAAGACGGCGAGGATCAGCGGGCCGGAAAAGAGCCGACGGCGGCCGAAAAGGAAAGCCTTTTATCCAGGCTCAAAGACGCCGTCGAAAATTTTCTGAAGAGCGATCGGAGTGACAGCAGGGAAGGGCAGAAGGGCCAGCAGCAGGCCAAACGCGGCGACGCGAAGACTGCCGATTCCAGCGGCGGACAGACGGGCCAGCCGCAACAAAATCAGGAACAGAAAGCAGGCGGGCAGGAGGCCGAAGCGGAGGCCGAAGCCAACGCCGAGCGGGCTAAAGAAGGCCAGGCTAAACAAAGCAGCGCCTCCGGGAAAGAGCAGAAGGGCGAAAATGGCAGCGGCATTGGCAGCCAGGAAGGAAAGAAGGAGATCAAACTCGCTGAGCAACTCAAAGCCATGGGCAAAATCAGCGAGATCATCGGCCAGCGCGCCAATAGCGTCTCCGGCGAGACAACCATAGAGAAGCAGTCCGGCGATCAGAACCTGACCACCGCCTGGTCCAGCACCGCGGCGTCACACGGCGAGACCGATGGCGATGTCACGCGGGATCGGATTTCGATAGCGCTGCAGTCCTACGTGCGGCAGTATTTCGAGGAGGTGCGCAAGAGCGCCGCGACTGCGAAAAAGGTGCCGGCAGCGGTGAAGTAGCCGTGCCGGAAGCAGTGGCGCGGTTAGTGCGCCGCGTCCCAGGGCTTGTTGTGGTCGCCGTGGTCACGGCCTTCCACGCGGTCGTAAATATACTTCGTCGAAACCGTGCCCAGCGATTCGTTGTACAGACTCGTAAGCCCGAACGCCTCGCGCAGGTCTTCGGAAAAGTTCTGAACTTCCTTCAGTTCCGGCGCCAGTGCCGGCTTCTTCTTCCCGCTCGGCGTCAGAAAGAACTTCTGGAAGCCGCCGTCCGTGAGGGCACCGATTTCCTTGCCCATCACGACGCCGGGCTTCTCCACGATGGACGGCACATCCCCCGCGCCCGCCTTCACCACGGCAGCCACGCCGTTTCGTTCCACCCGCGTGCCGCCGCTGGCCGATTCCGTCTTAAACCCCGCCGAGCGCGCGCTCGCCAGGTGGTCTTCAAAGGTCAGTTTTTTAACGGTCGGACGACGGAAGAACATAGGCTCCCCTCATTATAATTGACGCCGTGTCCCGGCCACGGCGGAAATCGCCGTGGAAATGAATCGGTGTCCCTGTATCATGAAGCTCTATGGCTGAGGAAGGATTCTCCTGGGTCCGCGGCTGGAAGAAAAAGCTGGATGAAGGCGGCTGGTGGCACAGCTTTGAACTCCCGGACGGACGCAGGATCGAAGGCGTTAATTCCGTGGAATCGCTTCGCCTGCGGCTCAGCCACTTCCCTCTCCCGGAGGACCTCCGCGGGGCACGGGTGCTGGATATCGGCGCCTGGGACGGCTGGTTTACCTTCGAAATGGAACGCCGCGGCGCGGAAGTCGTGGCGGTCGATTGCTGGGATAATCCTCGCTTTCGACAGATTCGCGCCGCTCTGAACTCCCGGGCGGACTACCGGATCCTCGACGTATACGATCTCACCCCCGCCACGGTCGGACGCTTCGACATCGTGCTGTTTATGGGTGTCCTGTACCATCTGAAGCACCCGCTGCTGGCTCTGGAGCGAGTCTGCGCTCTCACCACGAACCTCGCCTGCGTCGATTCCTTCATCCTGAAGCCGGAACATCATCCGGGGGAAATACTGACTGAGCGCCCGTTGATGGAGTTCTTCGAAGTCGACGAGCTGGGCGGGCAGACCGACAATTGGTGCGCTCCCAACCTTGCTTGTCTGATGGCGATGTGTCGTACGGCTGGTTTCGCCCGCGTGGAACATCGCGCGACGCTGTCGTATGGGGCGGAAATCGCCTGCTATCGGACGTGGCTGCCCGTCGCCGGAACACAGCCCGCTCCCGAACTGCTGGCAGCCAGCCGGGACCCGAGCGGCGGCATCAACTTTCAGACGCGTTTCGACGAGTACGTCGCCATCCAATTCCGCGCCACCGGCCAGCGGTTGGCCCTGGATGACGTCCGCCCCACGGTAGGCGGCTACGGCGTCCGGCCGATCTTCGTTGCGCAGACGCCCGATGGAACCTGGCGAGCCAATTTCAAACTGCCGCCGGGCCTGTCAGCCGGCTGGCAGGATGTCACGCTGCGGATTGGCGATTCCGCCGAATCCGGCGCTGTCAGGGTTGCCGTTGATCTCCCTCCCGCCACTGCCCCGGCGGCAATAGAAGGCGTCAGCGACGGAACCACCTGGGAGCCCGGTCTGCTTCGGCTCAGCCGCGGCAACGTTTTGGCGATCTGGGCCGCCGGGCTGGCGGACAACGCAGATCAGGTAAATACCTCCGTTTCCCTGGGCGGTGAGCGACTCCGGGTCGATTTTCTGGAGCCGCCCCGGGCCGGTGCCGCCCGTCAGATCAATGTTTTTGTTCCACCGGAAGTGCCGGAAGGTATGTTTGAGCTCTGCATAAACGGGGGCGCTGCTGTTTGCCTCCGCGTCGAAAGGTGAGCAGGCGGGTTCCGGCGACAGGTTCGGAGCGTTCGCAGGTCCGACCCAGACCCGGCGGAAGGGCCTCAAACCAATTCCGGCCTCGGGGCTGACTTACAATAAGATCTAACCAATGAGAACGCTGTTCCTGAACCCGCCTTCTTTTGAAGGCTTCGATGGAGGCGCCAGTTCCCGCTGGCCCGCTTCGCGCGAGATCGAATCCTACTGGTATCCGGTGTGGCTGTGCTACCCGGCCGGCATGCTTCCGGACAGCAAGGTCGTCGACGCGCCCCCGCACAAGATCTCCATCGAACAAACGGTGGAAATGGCGAAGGACTTCGAACTCCTCGTACTCTTTACTTCGACCCCCGGTTTCGAGGTCGACTGCAAAATCGCCACCATGATGAAGCAGTCGAACCCGAAGATGAAAGTCTGTTTCGTTGGCCCGCCCGTTACGGTTGAGCCCGAAAAGTCGCTGAACGCCTCGCAGGCCATCGACTTCGTGATCCGTCGCGAATTCGACCACCAGATCGTCGCCTACGCCAACGGTACTCCGCTCGAAGAAATTCCCGGAGCCAGCTACCGCAAGGACGGCAAGGTCATCAATAACCCGGAAGCGCCCATGATCGAAGACCTCGATTCGCTTCCCTGGGTGACCAAGACCTACAAGCGCGATCTCGATATTACGCGCTACAACGTTCCGTTCCTGCTGAACCCGTTCCTTTCGCTTTACACTTCCCGCGGTTGCCCCGCGATGTGCACGTTCTGCCTCTGGCCGCAGACCCACTCCGGCCACCGCTGGCGCCTCCGCTCCACCGACGACATCGTCGCCGAAGTGAAGTATGCACTCGAAGCCTTCCCCGGCCTGAAGGAAATCTTCTTCGACGACGACACCTTCAACTACCGCAAGGAACGCACCATCGAACTTTGCGCCAAGCTGAAGACGCTGAACTTCACCTGGTCCTGCACGTCCCGCGTCACCACGGATTTCGACACCCTCAAGGCCATGAAGGAAGCCGGTTGCCGCCTCCTGATTGTGGGCTACGAATCGGGCGATCCGCAGATCCTCAAGAACATCAAAAAAGGCGCCACCATCGAGATGGCCGAGCGCTTTACGGCGAACTGCAAGAAACTTGGCCTCGTCATCCACGGCGACTTCATTGTCGGCCTGCCGGGCGAGACCCGCGAATCCATCCGCAAGACGATCGATTTCGCCAAGCGGCTCGACAACGAAACCATTCAGGTTTCGATTGCTCACCCTTATCCCGGCACCGAGTTCCACAACTACGCGACGCAGAATAATCTCATTTCGATCGGCAACATCGTCGATGAGCGCGGCAACCAGCTTCCCAAGGTTGTCTACGAAAATCTGAACGAAGCCGAACTGATGGACTGGGTCGAGCGCTTCTACAGCGAATACTACTTCCGGCCCAAGGTCGTCTGGCGTATGGTCAGCAAGGTGATCTTCAACTCCCATGACCGCAAGCGCCTGATGAAGGAAGCGCGCGAGTACATGGCTCTCCGCACGCGCCGCCGCAAGTTTATCGCCGAACAGCGCGAGCAAAACGCCGCGATGTCGGCGAATGCCGCGGCCAGTCGCGCCAATGCCGGTGACTAACGATCAGTCGGGACTGCATTACAAGACCCGGCTCTTTACCGTCCTCACCATTCTGACCAACGTCGCGGGTAATTCCGCGCTTACGAAGGGAATGCAGCAGATCGGCGACCCCGGCTCCACGCCGGCGGCCCTGATCGGGGCGCTGTTTCATCCCTGGGTTGCTCTCGGTGTGGCGCTGCTGATCGTGTGGACCCTCACCCACATGGCGCTGCTCAGCTGGGCCGACCTCAGCTACGTGCTTCCGGTGACCGCATTCGCTTACGTGCTGACCGAACTCTCCGGTAAGTTTCTGCTCGGCGAATTCATCTCGACGCAGCGCTGGTTCGGCGTCCTTCTCATAACGGCAGGCGTTTTCCTGGTTGGACGAACTCCTCCGTCTTCGGTCGATGCGGGCACCACCCCGTCATGAAGTGGATACTCGTCTTCACCGTCATCTGCGCCACCACCGTTGGCGACGTCTGCCGCTCTCTCGGCATGCGCCAGCACGGTGAAATGCACGAATTCAGTCCGGGTGCCATCGGCCAGGCCTTCGCGGCCGTCGCCCGCAACTGGCTGGTCATTGTTTCGACCTGCGCCATGGCGGTGAGCTTCTTCTCCTTCATGAAGCTGGTGGCGATCGCGCCGATGAGTTTCGCGGTCCCCATGTCGGCGGCGACTTTCGTGCCGGAAACGCTGCTCGCCCGCTTCCTCCTCAAGGAGAAAGTTGATTGGCGCCGCTGGATGGGCGTCGGGCTGATCCTGGTCGGCGTATACTTCATATCTCAGTGACGTTCGTTCCCACAGCGCTCTGCCTGATGACGCTCGACGCGACTGCGCTGCCCGCTCTGATCGTCTTTTGCGGGATTGCTTACAACACTCTCGCCATCATTGGCGCGATTCGCTTCCGGTTGACCCGGCGCCGCACGCCGCCGCGGTCCTTCGCTCCGCCCGTTTCCATCCTCAAGCCCATTCGCGGCCGCGACGCGCGCTTTTACGAAGCGATCCGTTCACACGCCACACAGCGTTATCCCAACTTCGAAATCCTGTTCGGAGTTGCTGATCCGGACGACCCGGCCCTCGAAGATGTCACCCGCCTGCAGCGCGAATTCCCGCAGATTCCCGTCCGGATCGTCATCGTTCCGCCGAACGACGCCTCGAATGCCAAGGTTGGATCGCTCGAGGTACTCGCCCGCGCAGCCGCGCACTCGATTCTGCTCGTGAACGATGGCGACATCCTTGTCGATCCCGACTACCTCACCCGCGTGATCTCCCTGCTGGAAGATCCGGCGACAGGTCTGGTCACCTGCCTTTATCGTGGCCATGGTTCTTCGCTGGCCGCGCGCGCCGAATCGCTCGGCATCGCTACGGAGTTCGCACCGTCCGTCCTCGTCGCCCGTCTGCTTTCTTCCACCGGCTTCGCGCTCGGCTCCACGATGGCCTTTCGCGCCGCCGACCTTGCTGCTATCGGTGGGTTCGCGGCGATCCGCGATTATCTTGCCGACGATTATCAGCTCGGCGCCCGCATCTCTGCGCTCGGTAAGCGCGTCGCCATGGCCGATACCGTTGTCGAGACCAACCTCGGCGCGGGCACGTGGCTGGACGTCTGGAAACACCAGGTACGCTGGTCCCGCACCATACGCATCTCACGAACGGCCGGGTATTTCGGCTATCTGGTGACGCAGGCCACTTTTTGGTGCCTCCTCGCTGCCTGCTTCGGCCACTGGAGAATCGCCCTGGCCGGACTCGCCGTTCGCCTCGCTGCCGCGGCCGCCGCAATGTCGGCCCTCGGCTTCGGCTCGCCGCTTCAGCTTCTCGCCGTGCCACTTCGCGATCTGTTCGGCCTCGCCGTCTGGGCGGCTGGTATGATCGGCGACACCGTTGAATGGCGCGGCATCCGCTTCCGTTTGCTCAAAGACGGCCGCATTGAACCGCTGTAATGCCCGAAGCACTCTGATGCCTGCCACCACACCGTTCCTCACCTTCAACGGAAACTGCCGCGCAGCCATGGAATTTTACCGAGACTGTTTTGCTGCCGACCTCTTCCTTCTCCCCTACTCGCAGGTCCCCGACCTGCCCCCGGCCGCCGCAGCCGCGCCCGAACGCATCATGCACGCGACGCTCTCGGTTCGATCCGGTCCGCGCTCCGGCGATCCCATCCTGATGGCTGCCGACACCTTTCCGGGCGCGCCCTACCAGGCCGGCAATAACTTTTCCGTGATGGTGCACTGCGACTCGCTGGAAGAACTCGAACGTCTTTACGTGGCACTGTCCGCCTCTGGCGACGCCACGTTCCCGCTGCAGGATACATACTGGAATGCGCGCTTCGGCACGCTGACCGATCGGTTCGGCACTCGCTGGGCCCTCAACTTCCCCCACCCCGCGCCTCGCTCATAAGCACCAAATCATAAATCCTGGCTCCCGGAAAAACGAAGCCAATTCCCCCGGCGCTTCCCGCGACGACCGGCATTCGGTGCTCCGCAACTTCTTCTTTTATTTCGGGCTAGAGTAGAGGAATGCGCGCGCTTCTCTGCTTTGGTTGCCTGGTTCTGCTCTCTGCCGCCACGTTGCCCGCGGCCCTGTTTTCCAACAGCTCACTGACCGGCAAGTATTTCGCCCGGCATGTGGAATTTACCACCGATACGGCCAATAATGTGACGGACGCCCGCAGCATTATCGGGGTGATCACGTTCGACGGCAACGGGAACTATTCCTTCACCGGGCAGCAAGCCGTCGGGACGGCGTCGGCGGCTTCCTACAGCGTGAGCGGTACCTACACGATGAGCAACGCAGGCATCGTGAGCCTCACCAATCCGCAGAAGAGCACGTTCAGTCTCAATGCGCGCTTTGGGACGGAAGCTCTGATCGGCTCCAGTACGGAGGCATCGGGCAATACGTTCGATCTGTTTGTCGCAATACCCGCACCATCGGCCGCGCAAACAACCGCTGGAGTCGGTGCTGCCTGGTCGGGTACCGATTTCGAGCTGACCGCCGCCTCAACATCTCAGGTGCGTGATTCCATCGTCTCCATGACTCTCGATGGCCAGGGCAATATCAGCGTTCTCAGCCTTCTTGGCCACGCCGCAAATGTGAACAGCGGCGCTGAACTCAGCCAGAACCTTTCCGGCGGCTCCTACAGTGTGAACAGCGACGGCAGCGGGTCGATCTCCTTTCCCGGCCAGGCGGGCATCGGCGGTTCGGGCGCGCTGCTGTCGACGGCGCTGCGGACGCTGTACATTTCCAAATCCGGTAACGTGATTCTCGCCGGGTCGGCCGGTGCGCACGATATCTTCGTCGGGATTCGGGCTTCCGGCAGTGCCGTTTCGCTGACCAATGGGCAGTCGTTCTGGGGCGGCGGCATTCGGGTGGATTCCACAGGCTCGGCCGATAGTTTTGCCGGATCGAGCACCACGATTGCGACCGACGCCTCGTTTATCAGTACGCAGAGGCTCCACGAAACGGGGTACGCGGCGTTTAACGTGACTGCTGCTTCGGTCTACACGGTCGCTTCCGATGGAACCGGATCGCTCGGACCGAAGAAGATCGCCGTCGGGCAGGGCGGCAGTCTGGTGACTGCGAACGTGGGGAATCCGCAGGATCCGACCGGCTACGAGATCGGGTTCTTTGTCGCGATCCCGCCGGTTTCCGGCAGCGGCGTTTTCGTCAATCCGCAGGGGATTGTGAACTCCGCCAGCAATGCGCCCGCCGGGGACGCGATTTCACCCGGGGAATTCATTACCATATACGGGAGCGGACTGGCGACGGCCACCGCGCAGGCCGCGGCGCTGCCTTTCCCGAAGTCGCTGGGCGGCGTTACCGTCTCGATCAACGGCACACCGGCGCCGCTCTATTTCGTTTCTGCCGGACAGATCAACTGCATCGTGCCCTACGGCGTGACCGGTTCCAGTGCCACTATCGTCGTGACCAGCGGCACAAGCACCGCCACTTCCGTAACCGTGCCACTGGCGAAAACCTCGCCAGGCGTCTTCACCGTGGACAACTCCGGTACGGGTAACGGCGCCATAACGCACGCCATCGGCACGCTGGTGAGTGCCGCGAATCCGGCAACCAAAGGTGAGACGCTGGTGATGTATTTGTCCGGGCTCGGGCCGCTGACGACGCCGGTAAACGATGGCGCCGGGGCGACGGCTGCCAACAACGCGGTCACGCAACTGGCGGTGTATGTGGCCGGCGTTGCCTCCCCATCCGTTACGTATCAGGGACTTACGGTGGAGGCAGGGCTTTACCAAATCAACTTCGTCGTGCCTCCGAATCTGACGCTCAGCGGCCCGCTGCCGCTGGCCATTCAAACCCCGGAGGCGTATAACGATACCGCCACTTTGGCGGTCCAGTAGCCGTTGTATGTCTTTGGGCAGCAGTTTTTTTGGCCGATATTTTGTATGAAATACCGAGCGGATTTTTGCAACATGGTGTTAAGCAGAGTGCATGGACGGAGGAAAGTAACGATGTCAGGAACTTCCCGAAGGAACGCCGCGGCCGCCGGGCCGATTCTTGCCGCATTCGCGTGCATGGCGGTGGCAGGCGGCGGGGCGATGCTGCTGCGTGCGCAGACTCTGAGCGATCTGGTTCCGCAGTCGCCGGTGAGCGACCCCACGTGCCCGTTTTTCGGCAATGACGCACAGGGCACCCTCGCCCAGCAGGCGGCGACGGGGCAGACGGCATCGATCCGGCGATTCGGTCCGGCGCCCCGAGCTGTTTCAAGCCAGGCGCAGCTGACTGCGCTGACCAACCAGGTCCTGGCCCAGCTTCCGCCCGCTCCGGGCGGCGGGCGCACGGGAGGCTCCATCGATCTGAGCAAAGCGGGGCTGATCGATCAGTACATCTTCAGCGCCCTGCAGAGTGCTGGTGTACAGCCAGCCGATCCGACCACGGACTGGGAATTCATCCGTCGCGTGACGCTCGATCTCACCGGGCGCATTCCGAATCCCACCGACGTGCTCGCCTTCGTGGCCGACGCCACGCCGAATAAGCGCGCCAACCTGGTCAATAAGCTGATTGGGTCGTCCACATGGGTCGACAAGTGGACCATGTACTACGGCGACCTGCTGCAAAATAATTCGTCCAATTCGCAGATCAACCGCTACGCTCCGGGCGTGCTCGCCTTCTACAACTACATCAAGTCGTCGCTGGCAGCCAACAAACCGTACAACCAGATCGCTACCGAACTGATCACGGCGCAGGGAGCGAACAGCTACACGACGGGCGAAATCAATTACGTGACGGGCGGCGTCGTCACGGGCGGACCGCAGCAGGACATCTGGGATCAGCAACTGGTGAATATCGTCGGGAATTTTCTCGGGATTGCACACCAGAACTGCCTGCTCTGTCACAACGGGGCGGGCCATCTGACGGGACTCAGCCTGTGGGGCGGCCAGCAAACCAGGCTGGCGGCCTGGGGGCATGGCGGCCTTCCTGGCGCACACGGACACCTACAGTACGGCGGTGTCTTCGGCATCCGTGACTCCGCGGTACTGGACCATCATCGACGGCGCCAAGGGTTACACCGGCAACTATGCGCTTAATACGACGACCGGCAACCGGCCGCCGCGCCAGCCGGTGGGGACCATCACGACAGTCGCGCCCGCGTATATCTTCACCGGCGAGCAGCCCAAAACGGGGGAAAACTACCGTGCCGCGCTGGCCCGGATGATCACCGCGGATCCGCAGTTCGCGCGCGCCACCGTCAACTACATGTGGGCGTACTTTTTCGGCGTCGGTCTGGTCGACCCGCCGGATCAGTTCGATCCGGCCCGCCTCGATCCGGACAATCCGCCGCCGGCGAGTTCCGGTTATACGCTGCAGCCTTCTAATCCCCGGCTCTTGCAGGCGCTGACAAAAGCGTTCATTGCCAATAATTTCGATCTGCAGTGGTTGCAGAAGCAGATTGTGAATTCCCAGGCGTACCAGTTGTCGTCCCGCTACGACGGCACCTGGAACGACTCATGGGACAACCTGTTCGCCCGCAAGCTGGTGCGCCGCTTGTGGGGTGAAGAGGTTCACGATGCGATTACCGTATCGAGCGGTCAGCTTCCGAGCTACACGATGGACACCTACGGGACCATCAGCTACGCCATGCAGTTCCCCGAACCGCTGGCCACGCCCGACGGAGCCAGCGGCAACATCACCAACTTCCTCGACTCGTTCCTGCGCGGCAATCGCGACAGCCAGCCGCGCAGCGGGTCCGGCTCGATTCTGCAGGCGCTGAATCTGATGAACGATTCGCTGATCCTGACCCGCCTCAGCTCCACCGGGCCGGCGGGCAGCCTGCTGGCCAGCAACATCAATCTTCCGAATACCCAGCTGGTGAATAATCTGTTCCTTGCGGTGCTCTCACGCTACCCCACCACACAGGAAATGGCGACGGCCCTGGGCAATCTTTCGAATTCGGCAACCCGGACGCAGGAGGCCCAGAATCTGCTGTGGGCGCTCTACAACAAAGTGGATTTCATCTTTAACTACTAGAGGCGGGGGAATATCATGATCGGACAGGAAAAATTCACAAAGTTCGTCGAAAAATACCCGCATCCGCACCGGACGTTTTCGCAGCGGCCCGATATCAGCCGCCGGAAGTTCTTCCAGGTCGCCGGGGCCGGCGTCACCGCCTCCTACTTCGCACTCAACAAAGCGCAGGCCTGTACCGAGCAGGTTTCTCAGCAGATTTCACTGCAGAATAAAGCGAAGAATGTCATCTTCATTCTGCTGGCCGGCGCGCCCAGCCATACCGATACCTTCGATCTCAAAGTGGTGAACGGCACCACGCCGGCCGCCATGAAACCGACAACGGTGAACGGCGTGAACTGGCCAATGGGACTTCTGCCCAAGCTGGGCGCACAACTCGGCAACATGTCTATCGTGCGCTCCATGCAGTCCTGGGCGCTGGTACACAGTCTGGCGCAGCGGTGGACGCAGATCGGGCGCAATCCATCGGCGGCACTGGGCAATATCTCGCCCAACATCGGCAGCGTGGTGGCGCTGGAAACGGCGGCCGCGCGCCAACCCAATCAAATCTTCCCGGGCTTCCTGGGCCTCAATTCGCCGCTGGCGGCCGACAATGGCTATTTCCCTGCAACGTACGCGCCGTTTTTGGTGGTGCCGTCGACCGCCGGCATTCCCAATACAACCAATGCCAATGGTCAGGCGCGCTATAACACTGAATTCCAGCGGATTCACCAGCTTGACGACGCACTGCGGGTGCATTCGCCCCTGGGTACTACGGTTCAGGATTACGACGAATTCTATTCGGCCGCGAACAATCTGATGTACAACCCCGTGGTGCAGCAGGCCTTTACCTTTTCGACGGCGGACAGCCTCCGCTATGGCAGCACGAGCTTCGGCAACGCCTGCCTGATCGCCAAACAGGTACTGGCGGCCAACCAGGGAACGCGCTACATCGAAATTACGCTGGGCAGCTGGGACATGCACATCGACATTTATGGTGCGCAGAACCCGAAGGGAAATAACCTTTTCACGATGTGCCCGCAACTGGACAACGGCGTCGGCGCATTGCTGGGTGATCTGCAGGCCGGCGGCTTGCTGAAAGACACCCTTGTGGTGATGGCAGGCGAGTTCGGTCGTACCGTCGGGCAGGTGACGCCGGCGCTGGGGCGCGATCACCTGCCGCAGCAATCGGTGGTCTTTGCCGGCGGCGGCGTCACCGGTGGAAAGATCATCGGCAAGACAACGCCGGATGGTTCGGACACGGCAGACTTCGGCTGGTCGCGCCAGCGTTACGTCAAGCCGGAGGACGTGGAGGCGACAATCTACTCCGCGCTTGGCATCAACTACACGACCGTCCGCTGCGACGACCCGTTCCTGCGTGGATTCGAGTATGTGCCGTTCTCGAGCGAGAATCTGTACGGCCCGATCGACGAACTTTGGACTCCCGCGTAGCGCCGCGCCGGCTCCCCTCGCCAAAGGCTCGCGCCCGGCAGTCCTGTCGGGCGATGAGTTCCGTTCCGGTGACCGCCAGGCCTCTCGTGGCCTGATTGCGCGCCGGCACGAAATGTGAGACAAGCCGTTCGGGATGCGGCAGTTTCAGAAGCGGACGGAACGCTGCCGGCCGCTATCCTTACCTTCTATTTTCCAAATGATTCGCGAAGGTGCCCGACCGCCGCTGCGATGGCGGACCTGACCGCCGGGGTGTTCGCCAGCGGGGCCAGACTCAGGCAAGCGTGAATTGTCCCCGTGTACCTCGTGCAGGTGACCCGTACGCCCGCCTCTTCCAGTCTTCGTGCGTAGGCCTCGCCCTCTTCCCGCAGGACGTCGCATTCGCAGGTCATGATGAATGCCGGCGGATGCGCGCGCAGTTGCCCGGGCGGCGCCAGCAGCGGTGAAGCATACGGATTCAGCCGCGCTTCGGAGTCCGGCAGGTATTGGTCCCAATACCATTTCATGGCGTCGCGCGTGAGGAAGTGGCCCTCGGCAAACTCGTTGTATGTGGCCGTTTCGAAGTTGGCCGCGGTTACCGGATAAAAGAGAACGGCGCCGGACAGTGCCGGTCCGGCGCGCTCGGCGGCCAGGATCGCCACCACGGTTGCCATGTTGGCGCCTGCGCTGTCCCCCGCCACGGCGATTCGCGACGAATCGATCCCCAGCGCCGCCGCATTCTCCGCTACGTATTGAGTCGCGAAGTACGCCTCTTCGTTGGCAACAGGAAAGCGCGCTTCGGGAGATCGCGAGTATTCCACGAAGACAACAACTGCCTCCACGCCCGCGGCGAGTTCGCGCGCCAGCCGCCCGTGGCTGTTGAAGTCTCCGATGACCCAGCCGCCGCCGTGGAAGTAGAGGATTCCGGGAAGCGGAGCGGTGTGGTTCGGCGGGCGAATAATGCGGACCGGCAGGTCTCCGTTCGGGCCGTCCGGAATCAGCAATTCCTCGACTTCTACCGGCGGAGCCGCGTAGGTTTCGACCATGGCTGCGCGTGCTTTTGCCGCGGCCGCGCGCACCTCGGCGGCCGGCAGTTCGCCGAGGGGCGGGGCCGGATTAGCCGCCACCGCATCCAGAAACCGGCGTGTGACTGCATCGATCCGGCTCACCGGAAAGACACTCGCGCCACGGCAGATGCCGGGAATTCAGTGATTTGCAGAGAAACTACAGGAAGGTCTGATGGTGCGCCCGGCATGATTCGAACATGCGACCTTCTGGTTCGTAGCCAGACGCTCTATCCAACTGAGCTACGGGCGCAGCAGCAATTCATTCAGTATAGCCCACCCTCTTTGCGCGCGCGACTTTCCCGAATGACATTCCTGGTCGGCCTGAGGGCCGTGCCTGGTTGGTACACTGTGAATTCCCCATGAAAGTCGGCGTCATCGTCTTCCCAGGCAGCAACTGCGATCACGACGCGTGGTACGCAATCAATCGGAATCTGCATGGCGGGTTGCATGGCAGCGCCGAGTTCATCTGGCACCAGTCCGCCGACCTCGGCGGTGTGGATGCCGTGATGCTCCCCGGCGGATTCTCCTACGGCGACTACCTGCGCTGCGGCGCCATCGCGCGCTTTTCGCCAGTGATGGCGGCAGTGAAAAAGTTCGCCGCGTCCGGCGGGCTCGTGCTCGGTGTCTGCAACGGGTTCCAGATCCTTGTGGAAGCGGGTCTGCTGCCTGGCGCTCTGCTGCGCAACGAAAATCTCAAGTTCGTTTGCCGCGAAGTGGCGCTGCGCACCGAGACCTCGCATTCCCCGTTTACGTCGAAACTCAGCAAGGGGCAGGTTCTTCACATACCGGTGGCGCACGGCGAAGGCCGCTATTTCGCCGACGAACGCACGCTGGACGAACTGGAGGCCGAGGATCGCGTGGCCTTCCGCTACGTCGATAACCCGAACGGTTCGCTGCGGGACATCGCGGGAATCCTCAATAAGGAACGTAATGTGATGGGCATGATGCCGCATCCCGAGCGCGCCTGCGATTCGCTGATGGGGTCCACCGAAGGCCTCGCAATCTTCCAAAGTATGCTTTCCGCCGTTCCGGCGCTTACCAAATGACCATTACACCGGAGCTGATCGCGCAGCATCAGCTGACGCAGGGCGAGTACGACAAGATCGTTTCGCTGCTCGGCCGCGAGCCGAGCTACACGGAACTGGGTGTCTTCAGCGTGATGTGGAGCGAGCACTGCTCTTACAAAAGTTCGCGCATCCATCTGAAGAAGCTTCCGACCGAAGGCAAATACGTGGTGCAGGGGCCGGGCGAAAATGCCGGCATCATCGGCATCGGCGGCGGCTGGGTCGTGGCGTTCAAGATCGAATCGCATAACCACCCAAGCTACATCGAACCGTTTCAGGGCGCGGCCACGGGCGTGGGCGGCATCCTGCGCGACATCTTCACCATGGGCGCTCGGCCGATTGCTGTGATGGATTCGCTGCGCTTCGGCCCGCCGGTGAATTCGCCGGTGGCAGACCGCAACAAGCACATTCTGGAGGGCGTAGTATCCGGCATCTCGCACTACGGCAACTGTTTCGGGGTGCCGACGGTCGGCGGTGAATGTGTCTTCGAAGAGTGTTATTCGGCGAACCCGCTGGTGAACGTCTTTGCGCTCGGCGTCTGCAAGGCTGACGAAGTCTTTTTCGCCAGGGCAAGCGGCATTGGCAATCCGGTAATTTACGTCGGCGCGCGCACGGGGCGCGACGGCATTCATGGCGCCTCGATGGCCAGCGCGGAGTTTACGGAAGAGTCGAAGCAGAAGCGCCCCAACGTGCAGGTGGGCGATCCGTTCCTCGAAAAACTGCTGCTCGAAGCCTGTGTTGAAGCGATGAAGACGGGCGCGATTGTGGCGATTCAGGACATGGGCGCGGCCGGACTCACTTCGTCTTCGTGCGAGATGGGCAGCCGTGGCAATGTCGGAATCGATCTCGATCTCGATAAAGTTCCGCAGCGTGAAACCGGCATGACGGCGTATGAGATGCTGCTGTCGGAATCGCAGGAGCGCATGCTGATCGTGGCCGCGAAGGGCCGCGAGGAAGAAATATTTGCCGTGTTCCGCAAGTGGGGACTCGAAGCAGCCACGGTGGGCGTCGTCACCGACGACGGCAAGCTGCGGATCCGCCACCTGGGCAACGTGGTTGCGGAAATTCCCAACCGCGCTCTGGCCGATGAAGCGCCGAAGTACGATCGCCCGCACAACGTCAGACCCCATCGCCGGGCCCCGCTCGCGCCGCCCGAGCACATTCACTTTCCGAAGGATTTGAATCAGGCGTTGCGGAAACTGGTGGCCTCGCCCGACCTCTGCTCCAAGCGCTGGATCTGGGAACAGTACGACTATCAGGTGCGCACCAATACCATCGTGGGGCCGGGTTCTGACGCCGCAGTGGTGCGGGTCAAAGAGACCGATACGTCCATCGCGATGTCGCTCGATGGCAACGGCCGCTATTGCTATCTCGACCCGCGCGAAGGCGCGAAGCTGGCCGTGGCCGAGTGCTGCCGCAATCTTGCGACCACCGGCGCTCTGCCCGTGGCGGCGACGAACAATCTGAATTTCGGCAATCCCGAGCGGCCTGAGATCATGGCGCAGTTGGTGGAAGCCGTGGAAGGGATCGCGGAGGCCTGCGCCCACTTTGAAACTCCGATCACGGGCGGCAACGTCAGCCTGTACAACGAGACTCTGGGCGAGGGAATCTATCCGACGCCTGTGCTCGGCATCATCGGCGTGATGAAGACCGCCGTGCCCGCGCCGGTGCGCTTCCCGCATACGGATTTGACGCTCGTGCTGCTGGGCGGCCTGGGCAGTACCCACTCGCTGCGCTTCGGCGCCACTCAGTACGCCAAGGTTGTTCTGAATGAGCTCTGGGGGCTGCCGCCGCACCTCGACATGGCGTATGAGAAGCGTGTGCACGAGGCGATGCGCGAAGTGGCCGAACGCGGTCTGGCGCAGTCGGCGCACGATTTGAGCGATGGCGGACTGGCTGTCGCGCTCAGCGAATCATGCACGAATGAGATCGGCGCGCGAGTGACGATCACGCCCGCCGAGCGAGTGGAATTCACCTTGTTCGGCGAAGCCCCGTCGCGCATTTTGATTTCCACCTGGGACGCAGCGCAGATTGAGGAAATCGCCCTGCGGCACGATGTGGAATGTCTCACGATCGGCGTTACAATAACAGAGCGGTTACAGATCGGAGACGAGAGCGAAATGTGGATCGACCTTGCGACGTCTGAACTCAGGCAGCAGTTTGAAAACAGCCTCCCCCGACTTTTTCAGACCCCCCATGCTCAATAACCACTCCGCACCCGAGTCGACGGATCCGCAGTGGTCCGATCCCTTTTCCGACAAGTTGCACGAAGAGTGCGGCGTGGCGGCCATATACGGCCACCCGGAAGCGGCAACGCTCGCTTATCTTTCTCTCTACGCCCTGCAGCACCGCGGTCAGGAGAGCGCTGGTATTTCCGTCAGCGACGGCAAGGCCATCCAGACCACCAAAGCCATGGGGCACGTGGCGGAAATTTTTACGGACTCCGTGCTGCGTGAGATGCCGGGATCGATGGCGATCGGCCATACACGCTATTCCACGGCGGGCGACACGGTGGAGCGCAACGCGCAGCCGTTTTCCGTCCATTGCAGCAAGGGCCGCATTGCTGTCGCGCACAACGGCAATATCACGAACGCATCCGAACTGCGGGCCGACCTCGAAGCGCGCGGTGCAATTTTTCAGGCGTCCAGCGATACCGAAGTCATCCTGCATCTGGTGGCGCACTCGCGCGAAAAGACGCTGGCCGGCGCTCTGCGCGATGCGCTTCTGCAGCTGGAAGGCGCGTTTTCACTGGTGTTTTTGGCCGAAGACCGGCTCATTGTGGCGCGCGATCCGCAGGGATTCCGTCCGCTGGCAATGGGGCAGCTCGAATATTCCGGCGGCACGCCGGCGTATGTATTCGCTTCGGAAACGTGCGCGTTCGATCTCATCAACGCGGTTTATCTGAACGACGTGCAACCCGGCGAGATGGTGATCGTGGGGCCGGAAGGCGTCTCCCGCGAGCGATTTTCTCCCGAACGGCGGCGTTCGCAGTGCGTGTTCGAACACGTCTATTTTTCGCGGCCGGATTCCATCGTGTTTGGACGTCCCGTGCAGACTTCGCGCGAGAATATGGGCCGCTCGCTGGCCATTCAGTCTCCCGCTCCCGCCGATATCGTGGTGCCTGTGCCCGATTCGGGCAATGCGGCGGCGCTGGGCTATTCCGGTGAATCGGGGCTGCCTTACCGGCAGGCGCTGATCCGCAATCATTACGTGGGTCGCACCTTCATTGAACCGTCGCAGGCTATCCGCGATTTCGGTGTGAAGCTGAAGCTGAATCCGGTGCGCAGTCTGCTCGAAGGTAAGAGCGTTGTGCTGGTAGACGACTCGATCGTGCGCGGCACCACGAGCCGCAAGATCGTGCGCATGGTGCGCAACGCCGGGGCCCGTGAAGTCCACGTGCGGATTTCCTGCCCGCCTACGATTTCACCCTGCTTCTATGGCGTCGATACGCCGAACCGGAACGAACTCATCGCGGCGAACAGCACGATCGACGACATCCGCCGCTTCATCGAAGCCGATTCGCTGGCGTTTCTCTCGCTCGCTGCTCTGAGCGATGCGGTTCAGGATCAACGCGGCGAATACTGTTACGCCTGTTACACGGGCAACTACCCGACCGAACTGGTCAGCATCGACCAGTTGATTCGGGCGGGGCGAAAGGCCGACGGTTAACCGGCTGCCTTCACCCCGCCACGTCTCTTCTCCTTCCGGCTATCGAATCAGGTAATTCAGCGACAGATTCAACTGCGTGGAATTCTTCTTCGCTCCGATTCCCGACGGGTTGTTCAGATAGCCATCAATGAAGCCCAGTGAGACGTTGAGCTTCTTCGAAATCGGCGCAGCCAGCTGTGAATTGAACGACGCGGTGAACGCTTTGGTGTCGTTCAGCGACGGATTTACAAGCAGCTGCTGGGTGAAGAGCATGTTGCGCATCAGGTTCCGCCGGTAGTCTTCTTCAAAAGTGATTGCGCTGAGGCTTCTGTTGTTCGCGCTGATGCTGAAGTCCTGGCGAATGTAAGCGCCGCCAACTTTGAGGTCGAGACTTGCGGCCGCTTTGTGGATGGCGCTGTAGCCGATACCACCGCCGTACGTCTGCTGCAGCTTCAGGCCCTGCGAGAAGTTGTGATCGTAGAGCGTCTGCCCGAAGCCATAGAACGCGGACGAAAAGTATTCATCGCGCTCCAGTCCGGCGTGGTAAATCGACGTCTTCACCGTGGCGGTGCCGGGCGATTTGATCTCGCCGAAGCCGGTGCTGAAAGTGAAGGCGGTGCGGTTGCGCCGGCGCAGCCAGCTTTCGAGCGGCGACACGCGAACCAGGTTGATCGCGGCGTTGAAACTCTCGGCGGTTTGCGTCGAGTTGGCGAGCGAGGCGCCTGCGCCGACTCCTCCGGCCCAATCGTGGAAGAATCCGGGGTTGTGCATGAGGGCGTTTTTGAACGCGCCGTCTTCGACGACGTTGGTGGCATCCGCCACGGCAACGGTCTTTGGCGCACCGGCTGCAGGCGTCACGGTGATCTTTTGATCGGCCACCGCGACCGTGCCTTCGGGAACGGCGCTGACGTCGGCGTTGCGCTTGAATTCCACGCCTTTGGGAATCACGGCAAAGGTTTTCGATGAATGAAGTTCCTTGACCTTGCTCCAGTCGGCGGTGATGCTGCCGAGCATGTCGCTTTGAAAGGTGAAGTTCGCTGAATTGGCGCCGATCAGATGGCCCGAGAGCCGCTCACCATCGGTGAATATCACGACATCCGGTTCGGCTTTCGGAGCCTGCGCCCACGCAACGAGGGAGAGCGAGAAAAGTAATGTGCAACGTAGCATTGAGGATTGACCCATGCCTTTTATCGTAGTCACTTACTGGGTCGCTGCGTAGTTTTCTGAAGCGATTTTAACGGTATTCTGACAGCTGTCCGGAAATGAATCGGCCGCGACCGATGCGCCTGAATAGTACCGACGCTCCGGCGCCGGATGCTGCGTGGTGGTGGTGTGGGTAAACTAAAACAGACGTGTGCTCCAAAAAATCCATGAACAGATGCGGTTTAGCTGCAATGCGCATGTCGGTTGTCATTTTCGCTGTCTTTGTCGCGGCGCTTCTGCTGGTACGGTTTTGGCACCTAGACGCAGATTTTCCGAACCATAGCTTCTGGTCTTTTGAAGGCGGAAAATATTCTGACGAGGGTTGGTATCTAAACGCGGCAATGAATTCCGTGCTGATGGGCCACTGGTATTTGCCCGGAGATTTCGCACCGGCGGTTGTCGTACCGGCGTGGCCTTTGCTTATGGCCGGTGTTTTTCACATCACGGGCGTGAGTGTGGTCGCCGCGCGCGCGACTGAAGCTGTTTTCTCGATAATCGCGTTGTTTCTTGGATACACGTTATTTCGCCGTTATAGCAGCACGCTGCCCTCGGCTTGTTTCGTCCTTATAGTTGCCGGCAGCGCATGCGCGTATGCTTACAGCCGCCTCGCTCTTCTTGAACGGCCTATTGAGGCGCTCATGTTTATTTGTCTGTGGCTGTCATGTACTATTCGCACGAACAGCCGGCTTCGTCCTGCTCTGTTGGGCCTTTCAATTGCCATTCTCCTGCTGATCAAGACTACAGGCGGTTTTCTTTTGCCCTCGATTCTCTATCCGATTTGGTTTCGCTATCGCAACGACCGCCGCCAGTTGTTCCGAACTCTTATCGTGGCAGGAACTGTCGCCGGCGGCTTGTTGATAGCATACGTGGTCTTTTTTGCGAGTCATTATCCTGCCGATATCGCAACGTTCATTGGCGCCAATGAGGCGCGCCTCAACTGGTTTGATTCTTCCCGTCAAAGTCTTCGAACGCTCTATCGGGGTACATGGGCAGATCCGGTTCTTTGGCCTCTCGCTTGTGTTGCGATGTTGGCGTCAGCGTGGATACGTACTTTGTGGAGCAATGTTTTATGGGGCGTGTGCGTGCTGTGGGTGCTTGGCTATTTCGCTTTTATTGTCTATCACTATAATGGCCCGACACATTACTTCACGATGTTCGTGTATCCGATAGCAATGATAAGCATTCTGTTCGTCGTGGAGATATTGCAGTTTTCGGGTCGGGCTGGCTGGATTATGATCGCGATTGTCATCGCTTCTTTTTCGTGGAACATCTGGAAAGTGTCAGAGTTTACCTTTCATCCTGAATATTCCATGCGTCGTGCGGCGGACCAGATTCTCCAGATAGTTGATGCGAATCCCGGAAGTCACCGCCTCATAATTGGCCATGGCGCAAACGAGACGACACTTTACAACGGCATACCTTCAATCGATACATGGCTGGGCTACGCCGGCACCGGGCGGAAAATGGAGATCTATCAACCAGGATGGGTACTCGTATGGGGTGACGAATCTGTTCCGGACGTCGGACCGACCCGTCGCCTGGAGCCTGTGTTGAACGTGCCCGCTTTCGACGATGAGGTGCGTGGTCATCTTTCGCTTTTTCAGGTAAAAGAGTCCGCACCGCCGAATTCAGCGGTACACTGATCGCTGTCTATGCGAAACACACTGGTCGTCGCGCTGTTTCTGAGCCTGACCGTCGCCGCTCTTGCGCCCGCCAAAACTCTCGATAAATCCGGCACCTTCGGCGGAATCAAAATCGCCTACAAAGTCGTCCTGCCGGACACCTACGATGCCACCAAAGAGTATCCGCTCATCCTCGCGTTCGGCGGCGGCGCGCAGACGATGAACATCGTCGAGACCGGTCTGAATCGCTATTGGCGCGAGCAGGCGGAAAAGCGCGGCTACATCGTGGTCAGTCCGGCGTCGCCCGACGGCAATCTTTTCTTCGAAGAGAATTCACGAATCTTCCCGCAGTTTCTCGAAATGATCGCGCACGACTACAAAATCGAGGGCGGGAAGATGCACGTGGCCGGCTTTTCCAATGGCGGCGTCAGCGCCTTTTACGTGGCCTCGAATTATCCAAAGTATTTTTGGTCGATAACGGGCATGCCGGGCCTGCTGGAGCCGGAATCGGACGCGAAGATCGCCGCCATCAAACAGATGTGCATCTTCATGCACGCCGGCGGCAACGACCAGGGCTGGCCGGAAGCCATGGAAAAGCAGTCGAAACTGTTCGCACAGAAGGGACTCACGGTGAAGTTCCGCGTGGAGCCAGATCAGGCACATCAGCTGATCCTCGACCAGGCAGGTGTCAATCGGCTGTTCGATCAGATCGGCCAGTCGGCGAAAGGCTGCGCCCGCTGACTTCTCCATGCCGCGCGAATGACGCCGGGACTTTCGCCGCCGCCCCGTGTTTGAGTTAATAGGTACAGACGCCGCGACTATGCAGTTGCGGACTTTAACGCTCAATCACCGGAGATGAATTTGCTTCGTCCTTCCGTTCGTTCCAGGCTCGCGAAATTCCTTCTGTCCATCGCCTCGGCGCACCTTGCGTGGGTGGTGCCCGCCGCGGCGCAGTTGGCTCCCAATCGTTATGCGATCATCCTGTCGGATGAGGCCCCCGCGCGTCGTTTCGCCTCCCGGGACGAGATTCAGGGCGCAGCGGCGCAGGCTTACCAGCGGCAGATCGAAACGGCGCAGCGGACCCTCCGCGCTCAGCTGGAGCAGCGCAAAATCCGCGTGACAGGCACGGCGAGCCTATTGCTGAATGCCGTATTTATCGCGGCCACGCCGGATCGCGTGGCCGAAATTCAAAGCCTGCCCGGCGTCCTCGCCGTGGTGCCGCAGCGCATCTACAAGCCGCTGCTCAATCGTGCCGACGGTCTGATCAACGGCCCTGCCGCCTGGCAGCTTTCCGGTGGCTTTGCCAACGCCGGCAAAGGCATCAGGATCGCCATCATCGATACCGGCGTGGATCAGATGCATCCCGCCCTGCAGGACCCCACGCTGCCCATGCCGCCGGGCTTCCCGAAATGCGACACGCCGCCCCCCGGCCAGACTTACAACGACTGCGCGTTTACCAACAGCAAGGTGATCGTCGCCCGCAGCTACATCGCAATGCAGGGCGCGGGCACCGATCCTTCCAATCCTTCGGTCGATTCCAAAGCGGATGATTTTTCCGCGCGTGACCGCCAGGGCCACGGCACCAACACCGCCAGCACTGCCGCCGGCAACACCGCCGTGGGCGCGGTGACCATCAATGGCATGGCGCCGAAAGCGTATATCGGAAACTACAAAATTTTCGGGTCCACCGGAGTCGTCGCCGGAGGCACCACAGACGCCATTGTCGCGGCCATCGAAGACGCCGTTCGTGACGGCATGGATGTCCTGTCCATGTCATTCGGCCAGCCCGCCTTCACCGCGCCTTTTGATACCGGCGCTGCCTGCACGGGCGCCAATGGCGGTGTGGCGAATGCCCCGGGTATTGCCTGCGATCTGATTGCCGCGGCGATTGAGGCCGCCATCCGGCAGGGCGTTGTCGCTGTAGTGGCTGCGGGCAACGCCGGCCAGAGCGGTGTCAATCCCGTCGCGCAGACGCTGAATACCGTGGGCTCACCGGGCTATGTTCCGGACGTGATCACCTCTGGCGCCAGCACCAACTCGCACGACTTCATTTCCGTTGTGTCGGTCACCGGCGCGGGCGTTCCGGCCTCGCTCAACAGCATCGCCGCAGTCCCCGCGCCCACAGCCGCTCCTGGCGCTGCGATTACCGCTCCGCTGGCGGACGTCGCCACGCTGGGTAACGACGGTTACGCCTGCGCCGCGCTGCCGCCCGGCTCCCTGAAGGGCCAGCTCGCCCTCATCGAGCGCGGCCCCGCCTCGTCACCCTGCCTGTTCTCTCTGAAGATGAGCAACGCCCTTGCCGCCGGCGCGGTCGGCGTCGTGTTCTATATGGCGGATCAGAGTCAGCCCATTCCTGCCGGTGGCCTGACCGCTTTCAATGCGCCCGCCGCCATGATTTCCAACTCTGATGGCGCGTCGCTGAAGAACTATATTGATGCCAACGCCGGACACCCGGTCACCCTGAGTCCACTCCAGGAGCAAGTACTCACCACTTACAATCAGCTCGCGCCGTTTTCGTCGAGCGGCCCCACGCTCGGCACCTACGCCATGAAGCCGGACGTGCTGGCCCCGGGACGCAACATGTACATGGCAACCCAGTCCTTCGATCCGCTCGGCGAACTGTACAGCCCGAACGGCTACACCGTTGCCGATGGCACCAGTTATTCCACCCCGATGACCTCCGGCGCCGTAGCTTTGGTGAAACAGGCGCATCCAGGCTACACCCCGGCCCAGATCAAATCGGCACTGCTCAACACAGCGACGCAGGAAGTAGCGGCCGTCGAAACCGGCGCTGCAGTGAACGTGCTGCAGACCGGTGCGGGCAAGGTGGCGACCGATGCCGCGATTGCCAACAACCTCACCGTCTCGCCCCCCAGCGTCTCTTTCGGCGCGCTCACCGGAAAGTCCGTTTCCGCATCGCAGCAGTTTCAGGTCACCAATACCGGATCTTCGACGGTGAATCTTTCGCTCGCCGTGGTGAGCGGTGTCGCAGTGGCCGGCACGACTCTGGCCCTCGATCATCCGGCGCTCTCGCTCGCCGCCGGCGCCTCCGGGACATTCACTCTGACTCTTTCCGGTTCTGTGCCCGCCGCCGGCGTCTACTCCGGCGCGGTCACGTTGCAGGGCGGCGGGCAGACCACGCGCGTGCCATACATGTTTCTCGTCGGCACCGGCACGGTGAATGACCTCATCCCGCTGTCCGGCGACGGGAACGACGGCACCGTGAATCAGATCATCCCGGACACCTATGTCGCCTTCATGCTGATCGATTCCTCGGGCGTGCCCGTGGCCGGTCATCCCGTAAGTTTCACTGCCGATGCCGGCCTTCATTTGTCGCAGGTTTCCACCGTAACCGACGCGTATGGCATCGCCTACGCCACGGTCACCATGGGGCCGACGCCCGGCGCCTACAGCGTCACCGGATGCGCTGCTTCCCCCTGCACCCGTAGCGCGCTCTCATATCAGTTCAGCGAATTCAGCCGCGTCACGCCGCAGATTACCGCCGCCGGTGTTGTGGATGCAGCCAGCTTCCGTCAGCCCATTGCGCCGGGCTCTTACATCGCGATCTTCGGCAGCAACCTCACCGACGCCTCGCTCACGCCCGCCGGATCCGGTGTGGATCAGAATTCCGACGCGCGCCTGCCGCTCAACATCGACTACACGCAGGTGAGCTTCGACGTGCCGTCCGCCGGCATCAGCGTGCCGGGCCGCATCGCCTACATCAGTTCCGGGCAACTGGTCGCGCAGGTGCCGTGGGAACTTGCCGGGCAGAAAGCGGCGCAGGTGAAAGTCACCATCAACAACAGCTTCGGCAACGTCGTGACTGTGCCGCTCTCAGACTACGCACCGGCACTGTTTGAAAGCAGCGGCGTGGCGATTGCCGTGGATGCTTCCGGCAACCTGATCACCGCGTCCAACCCGGCGGGTCGCGGACAACCGATCACGCTTTACGCCAACGGTCTGGGACCCGTCAGCAATCCGCCCGCCAGCGGCGATCCGGCATTGGGCTCGCCACTGTCCTGGACCACCACGATGCCTGTCGTCACGATCGGCGGGCAAAGCGCCGGCGTGCCGCAGTTCAGCGGCCTGACCCCCACGCTGCCGGGCCTGTACCAGATCAACCTGACGGTCCCGCAGAATATCGCGGCGGGCACGCTGCCCATTGCGATTACGATTGGCGGCCAGACGTCGAAGTCATCGACGATTCCGGTGCGCTGACGTCCCCTGCGCCGGCCGGCAACTCGCCGTTCAGCATGCGGCAGACCAGATGCGCGGCATTGTGCGACGCCGTCTTTTTCGATGTGCCGTCGGCGGCTGCCGAAAACTCCCGGCCCACCCGCACTTCCACGCGAAATACGCGCGCGTGGCCCGGCCCTGTCTCGCTCACCAGATGGTAGAGCGGCCGCGGCATCCGGCGTTCGCGCGTGAGGCGCTCCAGTTCGGCGCGAAAATCGTGCGGCGGTCCCGTGCCCGCCAGTTCCGCCAGCGCCGCTTCGTCGGGAATCGCCACCCGTTCCACCAGTTCGCGTGCCGCCTCCGGCCCGCCATCCAGGTAGACCGCCGCCAGTACGGCCTCAAAGGCATTCACCAGCAGACGCTGCTTCGTGCGCCCGCCCGCCGTCTCTTCGCCGCGCCCCAGTTGCAGAAACCTGCCAAGGTCAAGCCGGTGCGCGACCGCCAGCAGATGCGTGGCGCTCACCAGGTGATTCTTCAGCAGCGAAAGCTGGCCTTCGGTGAAATCGGTAAACCGATGGAAGATCCAGTGGCAAACGATCCAGCCAAGCACCGAATCGCCAAGGAATTCCAGCCGTTCGTTGTCGGCGCGCGCGATGGCCGCTTCTGCCGCCAACGGCGCTTCGTTCGCGCTGGAACTGTGCGTGAGTGCGCGAACCAGCAGCGAACGGTCGCGAAACGTATAGCCGAGTGACTGCTCCAGTTCTTCGGGGTTAGACTGCATTCGGGTCGTCAACGTTCGGTTGCTCGCGCGCCGGGCCGAACGCGCCTGACTCTAGTGTCCCTTCGCTGCCGTCGCGCGGGCCTTGTCGCTCGTCGCGATCTGCTTCGCCTGTGCGTCGGCATCGGCCGAGTTCAGCACTTTGTCGTAATACGTAATAGCGTCGTCGTACTTTTTCGCCGCGATCAGCGCGCGGCCGGCGCGGATGATCAGATACGGATCGGGATTGGCTTCCACGCCCTTCTCGAAATCCTCCACTGCTTCGTTCACATTCTTGCGCACCAGCGCCGCCGTGCCCAGCGCCTGCCATGCTTTGCTGATCGCCTCGTTCTTCTTCCTGGTTCGAATATCCGCGGTCATCACGAACAGGTCCGGTCCCGGAGGGCCGTCCACCATTTCGAGGGCCTCGTGCGCGTACTTGTCCACCTGCTTGAGTTTGTCTTCTTTATCGAAATCGCTGTCCTTCGTGGACATGGCTACAACGTTGGCGATCAGCACGTCCGCGTCGTAGTTCTTCGGGTCTGCCGCCAGAGCCTGCTCGGCGAACACCTGCGCCTTCGCCATGTCGCCCTTCTGCTGATAAGCGTCCGCTTCCTGATAGAGCGCGAAGCTCTTGTAGTCGCTCTTCGGGAACTTCGTCACCAGATTGTCGGCCGCCTCAACGGTCTGCGCCGGACCGGCCGCGATGGCCTTCAGCAGGTCGCTGACCGCCGCTGCTTCCGCCTTTGTCTTCGGGCCGGGGCCGGCTGCTTTCGCCTGGGCCGCCACCTGCGGAGTCTGGCTGTCTCCGCCCTTGCCGCCGCCCTTTTGTGCGTTTGCCGTCGTTGCCAGCAGGCAGCACAGCGCTGTGATTGCGATTTGTTTCATGAATGCAGGATCTCCTGATATCCGAATTTGCGTTACTGAACTTTTTGCGCCGCCGCGGACTTGCCGGCGGCCGATTCCTTCTGCGCGGCCTCCCGCGCCCCCGGAGACGCATCGGAAACTGCCAGCGCCTCCTGATAAAATCTTCCCGCGCGGTCGGCTTCGCCAGCCGCTTTTGCCAGCCGCGCCAGATACACATAGGTCCACGCCCTGGTCTGGCCGTCCGGCGATCCCGCGAGGACCTTATCGAAAAACTTCAGCGCTTCGTCGGGCTGATTCTGCAGGATCGCAATCTTCGCCAGTCCGTACCAGGCCTGCGCGTGCTCCGCCGCCGCCCCGCTCTGCCCGAGCGCTTTCAGGTACAGCGTCTTCGCTTCGTCGAGCGTCCGCTTCGCGTACAGATCGTCGGCCTGCTGCAGCGTGCGTCCCGATGCCGAAAGCTCCGGCTCCTTCTCCGTCACGATCTTCTTCGCCACCCTCTGCGCCTGCGCCGCGTCGAACTTTATCGATGCAATACGCGTGCTCTCGTGCCGCAGGTCCATCGCGTTGATCATGTCTTCAAGGTAGAAACGCATGCCCTGCTGCTGCTTTTCGAATACCTGCAGCTGCTCGGCAAAAAACGGCGTGAGGATAAAGCCCTGCTGCGCCGCCTGCTGCACGCCGATCGTATTCTTATCCAGCCGCGTCTCAATCGCCTTGATCAGACACTCGTTGGCCAGCAGCGTGTAGTCCTGCTTGTACTGATCTTCCATTGGCGCGTTCTGCGCGAAATCGATCAGCGAGCGCTTCTGCTGCAGTTCCATCCCGTACTTAATCACAATCGGGTCGACTTCGAAATGCAGATACGCGTGCCGGATGTCGAACAACCGCGGCTGCGGCGACGCCGTCACAATCACGAACGCGTCTTCGCCGTAATTGCGCGTCTGCACCTGCTCTGGTGCGCCCAGCAGATCGACCACCACCTGGAAACGCCGCCCAAGATACCCATTGGCCGGCACCCGCAGGTACCCATCCACCGACCCCGTGATTTTTACCAGGCCCGCGTGGTATTTTTCCAGCTCCGCATCGTACGCCGGCTGGGCGCGTTTCCACAATTCGGTCAGGTTCGCCTGCTGGTGGAACTGCACCATCAGCGCCTGGAAGCCGTCCAGATCGCGGGCGTCCGGTGGCACCTCCACGTCGCGTACGCGCCAGGCGAATTCCGGCGCGCCGTTCACCGAAAGAGCCCACGACACGTACTGCGAAAGATCCTGCACGCCGTTCCGCTTCAGGTGCCGCTTATAAAAGCGCTGCAGCTCCGGCAATATCGCGATGTGCTGCTTTGCAAGGTACTCGCGCAGTTGCGCGCGCAGCGGACTGTTGTCCGGCAGCGCCACGCCTTCGTCATACCCCGCGGCGTTGATCGCGGCCATCACCGAGAAAAGCGCTTCGTTGCTGTCCAGCTGAATGGATTCCGCCGCCCGCGCGCTCGCCGGAGCGAAAACGAGTCCGGTGAGACTAACCAGAGTGAGGGCCGCGACCTGCGTAAGCTGCTTCAAATGCTTGTTCCGGAAACGGTTAGTTTACCATTGAACAGACGTGCCTCTGAATCAAATGGCGCCCTCCGCCGCGCCCCGGTCTGCCGGTAAGAATCGCGGCCGCGAACTGCCCCGCAGCCGGCCCCGCGTTCTCATGGTTTCCTCCGAAGTCAGCCCCTGGGCAAAAAGCGGAGGCCTGGCCGACGTGCTCTCCGCTCTGCCCGTCGCTCTCGCCGGCATCGGCTACCAGGTGGGCGTCGTCGTGCCGCGCTTCCTTTCCGCCGCCGACGCTCCGGCGCGCCGTGTCGTGTCGTCCCTTCGCGTCCCGTTCCCTTCGGGCGACCAGGAGATCGGCATCTCCGAAATGGCCGTGCCGCTCCCCGCACCAGGCGCCGGTTCGGTCACGCTCTTTTTCGTCGATGCGCCTCAGCTCTACGGCCGTCCCGGGCTTTACGGCGAAACCTCCGGTGACTACGGCGATAACCATATCCGCTTCGCCGTCCTCTGCCGCGCCGCCCTCGAAGTTTCCCGCCGGCTCTTCCCCGCCGACATCTTTCACTGCCACGACTGGCAGGCCGCGCTTCTTCCCGTCTACCTGCGGACCCGCACCGGCGTCGATCCCCACTTTCTCGCCGCCCGCACCCTGCTTACGATTCACAACCTCGGCTACCAGGGCCGCTTCGACTCCCGCCAGTTCGGCGACCTTGGCCTGCCTGCCTCCGTCTTTCAGCCCGGCCTCTCTTCCACCGGTTCGCTCGAATTCTGGGGCGGCCTGAACTTTCTCAAAGGCGGCATCGGTTTTGCCGACGCCGTCAATACCGTCAGTCCCGCCTACGCGAAGGAGATTCAGACTCCCGAATTCGGCTTCGGGCTCGATGGCGTCCTGCGCCAGCGCGGCGCCGAAGGCTCGCCCGTGACCGGCATTCTGAATGGTGTCGACTACACCCGCTGGAATCCGGAAACCGACTCTTCTCTCCCCGCCCGCTACTCGCTCTCCGACCTTGCCGGCAAGCGCGACTGCAAACGCGCCCTGCTCGCCGAACTCGGCTTACCCGAAAAAGCCATGGAGCGCCCCCTGCTCGGCATCGTTTCCCGCTTTGCCACGCAAAAGGGTTTTGATCTGCTCGGCGAAGCCGCCCGCGAACTGTTCCGCGACGACGTCTATCTCGTCGCTCTCGGCAACGGCGAACCGGTGTGGGAGGATCTCTTCCGCCAGTTGCAGCGCGAATTCCCCGACCGCGTCGGCCTGCGCATCGGCTACGACGATCCGCTCGCCCACCGCATCGAGGCCGGTTCGGACATCTTCCTCATGCCCAGCCGCTACGAACCCTGCGGCCTCAATCAGATTTACAGCCTGCGCTACGGCACCATCCCCGTCGTGCGCGCCACAGGCGGCCTCGACGACACAATTGCCGACGCCGGCCCCGGCGGCAAAAGCCCCGGCGGCACCGGCTTCAAGTTCGCCGATTACAATGGGAAGGCGCTTCTTGAAACGGTTCGCCGCGCCTGCCGGGCATGGGAAGACCGCAAAGTTTGGACGGCGCTCATTTCGCGCGCCATGCGGCAGGAGTTCTCCTGGGCCGTGGCCGCCCAACAGTATTCGCTTTTGTATTGCAGTCTTGCATCCCGGGAGCACCCGGGCGACTCTAAGTAAAACGGAACGAGATTAAAGAGGATTCAATGGCTGGAGCAAACACACTGAACTTTACCGATGCCGGCTGGGACACCGAAGTCCTCCAGTCCGAGCAGCCCGTGCTGGTCGATTTCTGGGCCGTATGGTGCGGACCCTGCCGTCAGATGACGCCCATCATCGACGAACTCGCCGATGACTACAAGGGCAAGGCGAAAATCGGCAAGCTGAACGTCGATGAAAACGGCCAGACGGCCATGCGCTATCAGGTGCGCGGCATTCCGACGCTGCTGCTTTTCAAGGGCGGCAAACTGGTGGCCAACAAGGTCGGCGCGGCGGGCAAAAGCGAAGTGCAGAAGATGATCGACGAGCACTTGGCCTGATCGGGTACCGCCGCCGTCGTTCCTGAATCGTGGTCGTCACGACTCCGTAACGCGGCGGCGTGCTGAAAAAGACAAAATTTCCGGCAGCCAGTTCTCGTGCAGTTGAGAAGTGTTGCCGCTCCCGCAACTATTCATTTTGCCCGGTGCTTGTACGTTTACAGGCGGGCGCCGTCCGAAGAATTTTCCCCAATTCGGGTCCGGCGCCGGAGAAGGTAAAATGAAGTGCAGTGATAAGGCCGGATTTATGGTCGTAAGAATTCGCTTTGGGCGCGGCCCGGTCGTCACGCGGCGTAAAGGCAAGAATGCGCGCCTCGCGACAATGGCGGCGGTCCTGCTGACCATGGGCTCCATCAGTTGCGCCTCGCTGGGCATCTGGCGTCTCGGCGTGGACCTCGGCTGGACCGGCGACTTTGTCGTCCAGTCCGGTCTGCTCTCGCACTGGATGGTGTGGCTCGTCCTCGCCGGGGCCGCGCAGTACGGCAGCCGGCAGTTCCAAAACTACGCCGCGGCCTCCCATGAGCGCGCGCTGGCGGCATTCCGGGCCGAGGCCGACCAGAGCTCCTCGCCGGATGATCCTTCCGCGGTTCGGGCCATCGCCCGCGTCTGAGCTTCCGTCTGTTGGCGCACATAGCGTCTTGATCCGCGCGCCAAACGGGGCCGCAATTGCGCCCGTTGCGATCCGTCGTTTTGTTATTCTGAAAATGGTTGCGTTGCCGCGCGTAACCGGCGCGCGCAGTTGCGGCCCGGCACTCCTGATGCGTTACGACACCCGCTACCGAGCCCGTTCGGCCATGTTCGACTGGTCGCTGGGCGACGGCGTGAAGTGGCTCATTGTTGCCAACGTTGCGGTATACCTGGTGTACTTCTTCGGCTCCATGCTGCGTGGCGAGCCGATCTTCGAAAGCCTTGTCCTGCAGCCCTCCTCCGTGATACACGGCGCCGTCTGGCAGCTGGTCACCTATCTTTTCCTCCACAGCCTCGGCAGCATCTGGCACATTCTGTTCAACATGCTTTCGCTGTGGATGTTCGGCACCCCGGTGGAACAGACCTGGGGCACGAGGCGCTTCCTGCAGTATTACTTCATCTGCGGCGTCGGCGCCGGCGTGTGCGTCGTGCTCGCCAACATGCTGTTCGGCGATCCCCGGCAGCGCGTTATTGGCGCGTCCGGCGCTATTTACGGCCTCCTGCTCGCGTACGGCATGCTTTTCCCCGATCAGACGGTGATGTTCAGCTTTCTGTTCCCCATCAAGGCCAAGTACATGGTCATGATCTTCGGCGGCATCGCGTTTCTCAGCTCGTTCCAGACCGGCAGCACGGTGAGCAATCTCGCCCATCTCGGCGGAATGATTTTCGGCTTCGGCTACATCAAAACTCAGTTCAGCCGCCGCCCGGGCAGGCGGATCGAACTCGGTCTGGCCGAACGCTGGAAAGAGTACAAGCTGCAGCGGGCGCGGAAAAAGTTTAAAGTGTACATGAAGAAACACGGGCCGGGTGGCAGTAACTCAAGTGGCAGCAGCTCAGGCGCCGGTAACCCGGACAACGGTCCGTGGGTCAATTAGTGCGGGTCTCTTGAATCCGTGTCAGGTTGGTCAGCAATGAATAAATTTCGGTTTGTCGCCTCCCTGGCCGCTTTACTGCTTTTCGCGGCCGCGGGCGCTCATCTTCTGCGAGCCCAGGACGGGCCCGTCTCCTCCGGCAGTTCCACCGTGGCCCGCCCGCGCAAGCCCGCCACGACGGCCACGCCGCCGTTCTCCGGCGATGCGCCTTCATCGAACGCCACGACCACCGATCCGAACGCCGCCGGCGCATCCTCGAACGATCAGCCGAAGATCCCCTCGAAGCTCAGCCCGCGTGCCACCAAAGACTCGGACGGCGCCGCCGACGTCAGCTTCAAGGCCGATACCAACCTCGTCACCGTGGATGTTTCGGTTCTTGACTCCAGCGGCAATCCCATCCCGAACCTGCCGCGCAGCTACTTCCGCATCCTCGAAGACAACGTGCCGCAGACCCTGCAGCAGTTCAGCACCGCCGAATCGCCCATGACCGTCGCCATGGTGATCGAGTTCAGCGCCCGCTTCCAGGCCTACTACAGCATGGGCTGGAGCGAAACGCTCAGCGCCTCCTACGGCTTCCTGCAGACCCTGAAGAAGGACGATTACGTCGCCGTCATCGCCTACGATCTGCGGACCACCATCCTCAGCGATTTCACCAACGACCGCTCGAAGACCATGGAAGCCATGCAGCGGCTGCGCGTCCCCGGCTTCGCCGAGAGCAACCTGTTCGATGCCCTCGCCGATACCTCCGAGCGCATGTCGAAGATCGAAGGCCGCCGCGCCATCCTGCTCATCAGCAGCGGCATCGATACGTTCAGCAAGCTGACCTACGACAAGGCCCGCAAGGCGCTCCAGGAAAACGGCGTGCCCGTCTACTCCATCTCCATCCTCCAGGCCGCGCGCGCTGCCAGCACGGGCAACGACATCGCGTTTCTGCAGGGCGACAACGAAATCCGCACCTTCGCCAAAGAGACCGGCGGACAGGCCTTCTTCCCGCGCTTCCAGGGCGAACTCGGCAACATCTTCCACACCATCTCCGAATCCCTGCGCAACCAGTACCAGCTCTCCTATTCGCCGAACAACCAGACCCGCGACGGCAAGTTCCGCAAGCTCACCGTGCAGTTGGTGAATCCGCAAACCGGCGAGCCTCTCAAGATGGTCGACGAGAAAACGAAGAAGAACATCAAGTACACCATCGTCGCCAAATCCGGCTACGTCGCACCGCGTGCGGTAGAGTAGCTCTGAAGCGCAGTGCTTCGCCGGCCCGCCTAGTTCCTTCCGGGTTTTCTGTCAAGAACTCCATTCGTCTTTGTTTCAGTCGGATGCAAAAGCATTGACAGTTTTGTGACGGCTCTGGTAGCTTCGTTCGGTCCCTGCTAAATGAGTAAAGACGATCCCGCAGCAACAATCCTTCTGGTCGACGACAACGCCAACGGACTCACCGCCCGCAAGCTGATTCTGGTAGAACAGGGATACAGCGTCGAGACGGCGCTGAGCGGCGAGGCAGCTTGGGAACTCTTTCAGACGATCCACTTCGACGTGGTAGTGACGGACTACAAAATGACGGGCATGGACGGGATCGAACTGATCCGTCTGATCCGCGAAAGCCAGTCGCCCGCCCGCATCATCATGCTCTCCGGCTACGCGGCGCGCGCCGGGCTGACTCCGGAAGCGATCGGCGCCGACGAACTGCTGGCCAAGAGCAACAAGGAAGTGCCGGAACTGCTCCGTGCCGTGAAGAAACTTTCGGCGCGTCCGCGCGGTCGCGGCATCTCCTCGGCCCGCACCAGCGGACAGGCAGCGTCGCGCCGCATCTCCACAAAGCGCGCCGGGTGACCCGGCCGTTCACCTGGTTCCGGCTGGCAGCGCTGTTGCCGCTGGCCGCCGCCATACTCGCTTTCGCCGCCGTTCCCGTTCCCGCTCCCAAAGCGCCGGTCAAAGCGGCTAAAGCCCCCAGAATTCTCACCGGCGCCACTGAAGAAGCCACTGCTCTGCGCTGGATGCACGCGATGACGCTGCGCGAAAAGATCGCCCAGCTGGTCGTCATCCCCTTCAGCGGCCATCCCCTCAACACGCGCACGAAGGACTACCGGAAGTTCATTCACCTCGTCCAGCAGGAAAACGTGGGCGGCATGATTCTGGTGAACGTCGCCGGCGGACGCATCGTCGCCAAAGCCAATCCCCTCGAAGCCGCGTCGTTCATCAACCGGATGCAGCGGCTGGCCAAAGTCCCGCTCATCGTCGGTGGCGATTTCGAGCGCGGCGCCTCCATGCGCGTCGATGACACCACGGCCTTTCCCCACGCGATGGCATTCACCGCCTCGCGCGACCCCAATGAGGCCCGTATGGAAGGCGAGATCACGGCCCGCGAGGCGCGCGCCCTCGGCGTCCACTGGATCTTCTTTCCCGACGCCGATGTCAACAACAATCCCGACAACCCGATCATCAACATCCGCTCCTACGGTGAGAATCCCGACGACGTCTCGGCGTTCGTTTCCGCCTTCATCCAGGGCGCTCACTCGGTGTCTTCGGCAAAGGTGCTGGTCACCGCCAAACACTTCCCCGGCCATGGCGACACCGCCACCGACAGCCACCTGAATCTGGCCACCATCCCCGGCGACAAGGCGCGGCTCGATGCCGTCGAGTTCGCCCCTTTCCGCGCCGCCATCAAAAGCGGCGTCGATTCCGTCATGACCGCGCACCTCGCCGTGCCCGCCATTGAAGACCCGTCCATCCCCGCCACGCTCTCGCCCAAAATTCTCACCGGCCTGCTGCGCGAGGAACTCGGCTTCCGCGGCATTGTCGTCACCGATGCTCTCGATATGGGCGGCATCGGTCAGGGCTTCGCCGTCGGCGAGGCCGCCGTGCGGGCTCTCGAAGCCGGTGCCGACGTGCTGCTGATGCCGCCCGATGCCGAAGCCGCCATCAACGCCGTCGAGGCCGCCGTGAAGTCCGGGCGCCTCACCCAGAAGCGCATCGAGACCAGCGTCATGCGCCTGCTTACCGCCAAGGCCGGACTCGGGCTCGCGCAGAAAAAACTGGTGGATCTGGAAGGCGTTCACGAAGTCGTGGATTCGGTCGAAAGCAACGCCGTGGCGCAGCGCATCGCCGAACGCGCCGTCACCCTGGTGAATAACGAGGGCGCTCTCGTCCCCCTGCGCGAGCCGGCGTCGACAGCCTTCTTCGCACTGGCCGAGGGCCGGGCGCTGGTGGAAGGCCAGGCCTTCTCCGCCGAACTCCACCGTCGCGGGCAGAACGGCAATGTGATGGTGCTCGATGGAACCACCTCGGAAGCCGATCTCGATGCCGCGCTGCAGAAGCAGTCCGGCGCCAAAGAGTATGTCGTCGCCGCCTTCGTTTCCTTCGCGGCGTACAAGGGAAATGTGGCCCTCGGCGGCGGCTTCCCGCAGTTCGTCGAAAAACTGATTGCCACGGGCAAGCCGGTGACGTTCCTCGCGCTCGGCAATCCGTATCTGCTGCGCAACTTCCCGAAGGTCTCGGCCTACCTCACCACCTACAGCACCGTGCCGTTAGCTGAGTCCGCGGCCGTGAAAGCCTTGTTCGGCGAAATCGCCATCACCGGTAAACTGCCGGTCACCATCCCGGGTTATGCCGGCTACCTCGCCGGAATCAGCCTGGAGCCGACCCGAACCGTGCTGGCTGCCAGTGGCACTGCCGGCACGAGGCGGCCCTGAGTCGCCGGATCCGCCGCCAGTCGCCGCGGATCTGACCGCCGCGCACAGATTCCTGCCCGCCACTTCCCGCTATAATCTTCACAGCGCCCCGCTCTTCCACTGCGCGGGCCGATGGAGTCCACTCAATGGCAGTCACCTTCAAACTCAACGGAAAATCGCAGTCCGTCGACGTTTCGCCGCAAATGCCCCTTCTCTGGGTTCTGCGCGATACGCTCGGCATGACGGGCACCAAGTTCGGCTGCGGCATGGCGCTCTGCGGAGCCTGCACCGTGCAGATCAACGGCTCGCCGGTGCGCTCCTGCGTAACGCCGGTCTCCACCCTTGCCGGCAAAAGCGTCACCACGATTGAAGGCCTCTCGCCCGATGCCTCGCACCCCGTCCAGCGGGCGTGGGCGGAACTGGATGTGCCGCAGTGCGGCTACTGCCAGTCGGGACAGATCATGACCGCCGCCGCGCTCGTCGATAAGAAGGTTGCGCCCACCGACGCCGATATCGACGAGGCCATGCGTGGCAACATTTGCCGCTGCGGCACCTATCAGGCGATCCGCGCCGCCGTCCACACCGCCGCGAAATATCGCGCCGCGAAAGGAGCCGCATAATGGCAAACCGCCGCGACTTCCTCAAAGTCTCCACCGCCAGCGCCGGCGGACTCCTGCTCAGCTTCTGGCTGCCGGAATCTTCGCCGCTCGCCGCCCAGCAGGCCGACAGTCTCATTCCCGGCACGCCGATTTCCACCGCGCCGCGCTTCAACGCCTTTATCCGGATCGCGCCCGACGACACCGTGACCTTCCAGATCCACAAGGCCGAAATGGGCCAGGGCACCGTGACCTCGCTGCCGCAGTTGCTGGCCGAAGAGCTCGACTGCGACTGGAAGAACATCCGCACCGAATTTCCCGCCGTGGAGCCCGAATACGGGCCGATGATGGGCGTTTTCGGCAGCCAGAGCATCCGTACCTCCTGGGTGCCGCTGCGCAAGGCCGGCGCCGCCGCGCGCGAAATGCTTGTCGAAACCGCCGCGAAGCAGTGGAAGGTCGATGCTTCGGCCTGCCACACCGATAACGGTTTTGTCATTAACAACTCGACCGGCGCGCGCCTCAGCTACGGCAGCCTCGCCGAAGCGGCGTCGAAGATTCCGCCTCCCGCCGAGCCGAAGCTGAAGGACCCCGCCAGCTACCGTTTCATCGGCACGTCGCCGAAGAAACGCGATACAGCCGGCAAGATCGCCGGCAAGACCATCTTCGGGCTCGACGTGATTCGCCCCGGCATGCTGTACGCGACGCTGCAGCGCTGCCCGGTCTTCGGCGGCACCGTGGCCAGCTTCGATGCTTCGAAGGCGAAGGCCGTGCCGGGCGTGAAGCACGTGGTTCAGATTTCGAACGGCGTGGCGGTGGTGGCCGACAGCACGTGGGCCGCCCTCGAAGGCCGCAAGGCGCTCACCGTGAAGTTCGATGAAGGCCCGCGCGCCGTCAATTCCACCGCCAGCCTGCGCAAAATGTTTGCCGACCTTGCCGCCAAACCCGGCGCAACGGCGCGCAAAGAGGGCGACGCGGAAGCCGTGCTCGCTTCGGTCATGAAAGATTCGGTCATGAAAGATTCGGCAGCGAAGAAGGTCGAGTCCGTCTACGAAGCCCCCTATCTTTCTCACGCCCCCATGGAGCCGCTGAACTGCGTCGCCGAAGTCACCGCCGATGGCTGCGACGTCTGGGCCTCCACGCAGATTCAGCAGACCGCCCGCGACATTGCCGCCATGGTGACCGGCCTGCCGAAGGAAAAGGTTCGCATCCACACCCAGTACATCGGAGGCGGTTTCGGCCGCCGCGGCAGAGCTGATTTCATCGCCGAAGGAGTTGAAATCGCCAAAGCCGTGAACGCCCCGGTGAAACTCACCTGGACGCGTGACGACGACCTGCAGCACGATACCTATCGCCCCGGCTCTTACACAAAACTCGCCGCCTCCCTCGGGCCGGACGGCATGCCCACGGCGTGGACCGGGCGCGTCGTCTCCCAGTCGTTTGCCGGCCTGCGCAACGGCGTGGACAGCACCGCCGTGGAAGGCGTAGCCGACATGCCCTACAGCGTGCCGAACGTCTACGTCGACTATCACAATCCCGATACCGGCATCCCCTGCAGCTTCTGGCGCTCGGTCGGTTACTCGCAGAACACTTTCTTCACCGAAAGTTTCACCGATGAACTGGCTCACGCCGCCGGCAAGGATCCCGTTGAGTTCCGTCGCGCGCTGCTGCAGAAGAATCCGCGCCTGCTCGGCGTCCTCAACCTCGCGGCCGAAAAGGCCGGCTGGGGCAAGCCGCTGGCCGCCGGCCGCCATCGCGGCGTCGCCGTTGTGAATAACATCGGCAGCTACAACGCCCAGGTGGCGGAAGTATCGGTGGAAAAGGGCAAGGTCAAAGTGCACCGCGTGGTCTGCGCCGTCGATTGCGGCGTTCTGGTGAACCCCGCCATTGCCGAGCAACAGATTCAGAGCGGCATCGTCTACGGGCTCAGCGCCGCGCTCAAACAGGCCATCACGATGGATCACGGCCGCGTCCTGCAGGCGAACTTCGATACCTACGACCCGCTGCGCATCGATGAAATGCCGGTGGTCGAGGTCCACATCGTGAAGAGCACCGCGGCTCCCGGCGGACTGGGTGAAGCCAGCACGCCGACCATTGCGCCGGCCGTTGCCAACGCGATCTTCGCCGCCACCGGTAAGCGAATCCGCACGCTGCCGATCCGCCCGGCCGATCTGGTCTGATCGCACGCGCCTGATCGCACGAGCCTGATCGCACGCGCCTGATCGCACGAGCCGGACCGCACGAGCCGGATCGCGCCACGCCATGCCGGGCTCAGCCCCGCGCCGCCAGGCAGGGTGTCCGCGCCGGGCCGGGGCCTCGGTGGCCTCGCGTGCCGCTATAATGGCCTTTTCTCCAAATGGCCGAAGACTCCGATCTGAATTCCGTCCCGGGACTGATGCGCGCCGCGTTTCAGGTCTCCCTCGGGGCCACGCAAAAAGGTCTGGAAATGATCAGCAACCCGCCCGCCGCGGCGTCGAAAATGCTGGGCGAAATGCAAACGCTCATGACCGTTCCCGAAGCCGCCGGCCCGGCCCTCGAAGACAAAGCGAAGGCGCTTGCCGGAGCCATGATGGCGCGCGGCCTGATGATGCTCGGCGAATTCAAAGACGCCGGCGAAAAACTCGGCGAAAAGAAGTAGCGGAGTGGTGAGCGAACCGGTGAAGCCATCGACTGGAGCACCCGGCGCACCCGCGGGCAATCAGCCAGGCCCCGTGGCCGGCGCCTCCGTCGGCGTCTGGCCGTCACTGCTCTCTTACGCGCGCCGCATCGTCCAGATCTTCACCGTTGTCCTGCGCCAGGTGTTCACCGGCTTGCGCCGCAAGCGGAAAGGCCTGCCCCTCGAAGGTCCCGACCTCGTCCGCGAAGGCCTCGAAGCCATCGGCGGCAGCTTCGTCAAGTTCGGGCAGATTCTCTCCCTCCAGGTCGATACCATCCCGCGCGAGTACTGCGACGCGCTGCTCCGCCTGCTCGACTCGGTCCCCACCTGTTCGTCCGCCGAGGTGCGCGGCGTCTTCGCCGACGAGTTCGGCATGCTGCCGGAAGCACTCTACGGCGAGTTCGATTATCAGGCCATCGCCTCGGCCTCCATCGGCCAGGTCCACCGCGCCAGGCTGAAAGACGGCTCAAAAGTTGCCATCAAAGTACAGCGCCCCGGCGTGCATGCCGACTTCCACCGCGACGTCGTCCTGATGCGCCTGTTCGTCTGGTTCATCTTCGCCTTCAAAATCCGCAGCATGTACTTCATGCGCGATCCCGTCCGCGAGCTTTCCACCTGGACCAACGACGAGCTCGACTACCGCCGCGAAGCCGCCCACGCCAATCTGCTGGCCAACAACGCCATCCATTCGGCCACCGAGCGCATCCCGAAAATCTATTGGGAACTCACCACCTCGCGCGTTCTCACCATGGAGTTCATGGAAGGCCCGAGCGTCGCCAACTACCTCAAGATGCTGGACCGCGGCGATGCCGAGGGACTGGAGCGCCTGAAGCAGTCCGGCTTCCGCGGCGAAGTCTTCAGCGCCAACGTCATTTCGAACTTCCTTCGCGACGCCTTCCGCAACGGCGTGTTCCATGCCGATTTACATCCGGCGAACCTGCTCATTCTCGCCGATAACGTGGTCGGCTACGTCGATTTCGGCATCGTCGCCACCCTCACGCCCGAAGCCCGCCGCAAGCAGATCGAACTCACTCTCGCCTACGCCAGCGGCGACGCCGAATCGATCTACCGCGAGTTCCTCAATATCTGTACGCCAACCAAGGATGCCGACCTCGACGGCATGCGCCGCCGCATCCGCGAGCTTTCGCACACCTGGTATGAGGAGCCGGCCGTGGGCGGCCAGGTGAAGTTCCGCGTCTCGGTCACCGCCGCCATGATGGATCTGCTCTCCATCTGCCGCTTTTACGGCGTGCTGGTCGACCGCGAAATGATCAAGTACATCCGGTCCACCTTCCTCGTCGACGGTCTGGTGACGCGCCTCGCGCCGGGCTTCGATCTCGCCAAACAACTTCGCGATCTGGTGGAAGAATATCTCTACGACGAGGCCAGGCGTCGCGTATTCTCGCAGGCCGGCACGCTTTCTCTTTTAACCGACATGGCAATATGGTTAAAATCCGGCCCCGGCGCCATGCTCCGCGCGCTCGATTTATTCGAACGCCGCCAGATTAAACTTCGCTCTACCGTCCAGAAAAATAAGGATCATGACGGCAGCCTGCGCGCAAAGGCCATGGCGGCCACTGCCGTATGGGTGATTTCAATCCTGTTTCTGGCTATGTGCGGAGGCATCCCGTCCTGGAAAAGCGCTCCATTTTTTGCGTCCATTACGGCCATTTTTGTGACATCATGGACTCTCTGGATGTTGTTGCTGCTGCGCCGTCTCGCCACCCGGTCGTGACGTTTTTACTGGCCGGCTAACGGGCAAAATTTCACGCATCCGGATCGATTACGGAGGTTATTCAAATGCAGGAACTTATTCAGTCGTTTGTTCGTTTGTCGGCGGCCATGACCGTTTACAGCATGCAGCAGATGCAGACGGCCGTGGGTACGGTCGATCCGCGCGAATCGGTGTCGAAGCTGAAGCACATGATCGACTCGATGACCGATGCCATCACGGCCCAGATTGAGGAGTCGAAAAAACCGGCGCTCGACAGCATGTCGAACATGGGCCGCGACGTTGTCGGCAAGACGTTCGACACCATCAACATGGCGGCGATTTCGCCGAAAGACATCGTGCAGCAGACCGGCGATATGGTGAAGAAGACCACGGACTCCATCGCCGGCATGATTCGTCCGGACCAGAAGAAGTCGTCGGGCGAGCCGCAACCGGCCGAAGCCGCTCTCGCCAACTAAATTCGAGCCCGGAGTTCGGCAAGCATACCGCTGCGGTACATGCGGGAGAGTTTGGCTGTCCCGCAACCCGGGCGCGTAAGATTAGATTGATTGTCCGAACCGCGACACAATCCAGCCGCCGTACCTAAAGAAGTATTCGATCGTTACGGTCTGGGCCCCACTGGCTTTTGGGGGTCACTGGCGCTGCCAGCCCCCCCTGGCCAGGTGCGCCCTGCGCCCACTCGTCTGCGCGAAGCACTTGAACTTCTCGGTGGGCTGTACACGACCTTCGCGCAGTTTCTTGCTTTCCGTGCCGATCTGCTCGGTGCCGCCTATCTCGCCGAATTGCGCCAGGTTCGCCTCGCCGCTCCTTCGGTCTCCCGCGATGCATTCATTGACCAGCTCCGGTCCGGCTATCCGGCCGCCGTTGCCGACGAGCTGATTGGCGGCCTCGACGCCGAACCGGTCTGGGCAACCGAGCATCGCACCGCCTTCCGCGCCTGGCATCAGGGACGGCGTCTCGTGCTGCAGGTGGCCAATCCCGCCGTGCCGGACGCTGACCTGAAGGCGTTTAGCGCCGGCATCGCGCATCTGGGCCACAAGGACCTGATTCGCGCCACCGCGCCTGAAACCATCGCGCAGTTTACCGAATGGCTGCGCCAGTCCGAACCCCTCAGTCAGGAGCGCAACTACCTCTCCGTGCTCGGCCGCTTCCGCGGCGAGACGCTGGCGGATTATCCCGCGCCGCTCGAAGATCTCAGCACGGACAATCTGCTCGCCTGGCCGTGGGTGGAAGGTGTGCCCGTGGCGCAGCTGGTCGGCAAAGGCGATTCCGAAGTGGTGACGAAGATCGCCGCCGCCGTGCTCGAACAGTACTGCAGCCTCGCTATTATCGATGCCGCGCTCGATCTGGATCAGATGGCGCTGACCCGCGATGGCCGCATCGTGATGCATCGCGTGAGCCGCGCCATGGCCGTGCCGCCGCCGCAGGTCAATACCGGCATGAAATACCTGGCCGCCGTCCTGCTGGGCGAATCGGCCGCCATGGTGCAGACGCTCGTGCCGCTCGCTGCCGGCCAGCCCTCGCCGGAGCAGGAAAAGGAACTCATGAACCTGCTCTCCGGGATTGAGCCGGAACTCAAGGTGCATCTCTGGTTTCCCCGCGCCGCCGCCGCCTTCGAATCGAACTGGATGGCGCTCGCAAAGCTCATGAAAAAGCGGCCCCTCTATCTGGACAGTCTGCACCGCAACCTCGAAGCTGTCGGCTACTGGAACGCGGCCGCGGTCGCGGCGGGCGGGCCCATGGCGGACGCTATTGCCGATGCGCACGGACCGGTCGTGGCGCGCGTGCTGCGCACGCAGGCCGGGCTGCTGGCCAATCGCCGGGCCGCAACCGAGTGGGCCACCGGCGCCGGTCTGCTGGCCTTCGGCGCCATGCGCGAAATGAACCGCGTGGCCGAGGAGATCCGCGACAACAACCTCACCATGGGCGTCGATATCCGGGAATCGTCGGGCACCGGCGCCGGCGAGGCGGGCGCGGGGAACCGAACGGCGCGGATGGGCGTTCTGATCGGGCTGCTGCTCGTTGTGCTGCTGGTTTCGCTGCGCTGGGGCGCAGAGGCCGGAGCCGCGCCGATGCAGCTGGCGAAGCTGGCCTCGGTGGCGGCCATCGCCGGATTGTTCTGGCTCGTGGCAAAGCTCGGCTGACTTTCCGGGATTTTACTCCGCCTGATACCCTTCAGAAATGGCAGACGAAGACGTACAAGCAGAACTGGCTCGGCTGAGAGCCGAAAACGAAGCCCTCAAGCAGAAGCGGAACACCGCTGTTTCGATGAAGGTGAGCGAAAAGGGAGCCGTTTCCGTTTACGGCCTCGGGCGCTTCCCCGTAACGCTGTATCAGGAGCAATGGCTGAAATTACTCGCCATGGCCGAAGACATCAAAGCGTTTATTGCGGACAACAAGGATCGCCTGAAGGCTAAGGAATAGGCTGCTTTCGGCGCAGTTGACCTGCGGCCGCGGCGGCGCCCTCATCGAGCCTGGTCCCTTGCGGATCCGGCTCGCGGCGCGGCCCGGCCGCGGGGGATTCCCCGGGGCGCGGCGTGTCTCCCTTTGTGTCCTGCGTTGTGTCTCCCGTTGTGTCTCACGCTGACAACCGCACGCGGCGCGTGAAATATAATGAGTGGGCGCTGGCGGCGAAGCCGGCGAGGGGGATTGTTTCCGATGCGATTTGGCAGCAGCCATGGCGCGGCCCCGGCACTTGTGGCCGTGGGTTTGTGTCTGGCCTTTGGGTACACAACGGTGCCGGCCTTCGGCGCCGATGACGCCCCTCCGCGTCTTGGCGGGAAGCCCGACTTCAACGGAATCTGGGAAGCGAACAATACGGCCAACTGGGATCTGCAGACTCACGAGTCCCGTCCCATGGTGGGCCAGCCAGGCATCGCTCCGAACTCGGTCGTCCTCGGTGCGCCCGTAGTCGCGCTGGGATCGCTCGGCTGGGTGCCCGCCGGCGTCGGCGTGGTGGAGGGCGACGATATCCCTTATCAGCCGTGGGCCGCCGCGCGCAGGAAAGAGAATCAGGAACACTGGATCGAACGCGATCCGGAAATCAAGTGCTTCCAGCCCGGCATACCGCGCGCGATCTACATGCCGCATCCGTTCCAGATCATCCAGGGGACCGATAAGATCCGGATGGTGTTCGAGTACGACAACGTCCAGCGGACCATTTACCTGGGCAGGATGGACCCGTACCCGAACGTTCTGTTCATGGGCTACTCGACGGCCAAATGGGAGGGCGACACTCTCGTTGTCGACGTGTCGAACTTCACCGACGCGACGTGGTTCGACCGCTCCGGCAACTTTCACAGCGACGCCCTGCACGTCACCGAGCGCTACACGCCGCTCGGCGCCAACGTGATTCGCTACGAGGCCACCATCGAAGATCCGCAGGTCTTCACGCGTCCCTGGAAGATCAGCATGCCGTTGTACCGCCGCCTGGATAAAGGAGCGCAGCTGATGGATTTCCGCTGCGTCGAGATGGTGGAAGAGACGATGCTGGGCCATCTCCGTAAGGAGCAGCTGGTGAAGCACTGGTCCGGCGAGACCATGGATGTCGATATTACGCGGAAGATACCACCGGGCGAAGCCGTATACGATCGCTACGTTTCGGGCAACCCGCCCACACCGGCGAAGTAACCAGTTCCGCCGAAGAGAACAGGATAAGAGGTGAATTCGATGAAGAATAAACTGATTGCCGGTACCGCAGCACTCGCCGGCCTCACGCTCCTGATGCAACCCGCCCGCCTCGATGCGCATCACGCCTTCGCGGCCGAGTTCGACGAAAAGAAGCCGGTCAAGTTCGAGGACGCGGTGGTCACCAAAGTGGCGCTGATCAATCCGCACAGCTGGATTTATGTCGACGTGAAGAACGCCGACGGCAAGACAGAGAACTGGGCCATCGAGGCCGGCAGCCCCAACGTGCTGCTGCGGCGCGGTATCACGAAGGACACGATCAAGGTCGGCGACAGGATCGTGGTGGACGGTTACCAGTCGAAGGACGGATCGCGGCGGGCGAACGGCCGCGACATGCGGCTGCCCAACGGCACGCAGTTGTTCCTTGGCACGTCCGGCGACGCGGCTCCCAATGAGGTTCAGCGTCCGGGCATCGACACGAAGAACTAGCTTCCGGACCGGTTGAGCTACTTGAATCGCGCATCCAACATCATGCCGCTGACTACCGTGACGCCGCGGGCGGCCATCAGGCCGCTGGCTACCAGCGGGCCGCTGGCCAGAACCGGTGCCGCTTTCTTCCTCGCGCTGGCTGCGATGTCGGGACAGACTCTGGCGCCGGGCAAGGCTGCCCCTGCGAAGACGGTTGCCGGCAAGGCAAAGGTCAGTCCCAAAATGCCGTGGGGCGATCCCGACCTGCAGGGCACGTGGCTCATCACGGCCGATGTGCCGCTGGAGCGCGCGCCGGAAAATGCCGGCAAAGCATTTCTGACGGATGAGGAAGTGGCCGCGGCGAACGCGAAGAAGAGCATCGACCCGGGGCGCAACGTCCGCGCCGCGGAGGCATCGCAGGACCTCGCCTCCGCCTATAACGCGGTGTTCTTCTCCATTCTGCGCACCGGCAAGCGGACTTCGATGATTACCGATCCGCCGGACGGTCACGTTCCTTTCCTGTTGCCCCGGCGCAGCGATCCGGCCGCGACGCCTGTGAGCGCGGCAAGGCAGAACGACAACCCGGAGACGATTGCGCAGAACCCGCGTTGCCTCGGTGCGCCCATGCCGTTCCTGCCGATTAACAATACCTATTTCACGCAGGGCAAGGGAACGGTGTTTCAGATCGTGCAGTCCCCGCGCGCCGTCGGGATTTACATGGAAGACGATCATTCGGGTGGCGGCAACCGGGTGATTCCGATCGGCAATTCTCCCCATCCGCCGGCCAATATCCGTTTCTTCCTCGGCGACTCCCGCGCGCGCTGGGAGGGCAGCACGCTGGTGGTCGAAACCACCAATTTCGCGGAAGGCTTCATGGGATCCGATCCGGCAACGTACAAGATGACGGAGCGGTTCACGCGCGTGGACGCAAGCAACCTGAAGCGTGAGATCACCTTCGAAGATCCGAAGACCTGGTCGCGGCCGTGGACGGTTGTGATCGACATGGGCAAGACGGATGACAGCAAGCACATGATTTTCGATTCCGCCTGTCATGAAGGAAACGTCGGTATCATCGGCGTTCTCAACGGCGCCCGCCGGCAGGAGCAGGCGGCAAAGAAGCAGGAGCAGGCGGCAAAGCAGTAAGAGAGCAGGTATCGCGTGCAGAAGATTCAGGCCGGGTTGATCGCCGCCATGTTGCTTGCGGCTCCGGTGGCGGCGCAGAATGCCGCGGGCGGGCCGGGGCCGAGCGCTGCCGGCGCCACGTCTTCCAATAACGCTGCTTCCAATAAGGCGTCTTCTAATAAGCCGGCTTCCGGCAAAGCGCCGAAGACGCCGTGGGGCGATCCCGATCTGCAGGGTACGTGGCTGGTCAGTTCGGACGTTCCGCTGGAGCGTTCGGCGGAGAACGCAGGGCGAGTGTTTCTCACCGATGCGGAAGTCGCCGCGGCGGACGCGGAGAAGGCCCGGGACCTCGGACGCAACGCCCGCTTCAGCGATCCGCTGCTCGATGTGAGCGGCGCCTACAACGCCAACTTCAACTCCATTCTGCGGACCGGGAAACGCACGTCGCTGATCACCGATCCGGCGGATGGCCGGATTCCCGTTCTCTCTCCCGCGGCGGCGGCGCCGGCGGCGAAGACCGGGCCACTGGTCGGCGTCGGTTCGTTCGGCCGCACTCCGGGGCAGAACGATAACCCGGAGACGATCGCGCAGTCGCCGCGCTGCCTCGGCGTGCAGATGCCGTTTCTGCCGCTGAATACGGCGTTTGGGCAGGGAGCGGTCTTCCAGATTGTGCAGTCGCCGGGGGCGGTTGCGATTTACATGGAGGATGCCGAGTCGGGCGGCGGCAATCGCATGGTCTATCTCGGGAACACTCCGCATCCACCGGCGAAGCTGCGCTACTATCTGGGCGATTCGCGCGGCCACTGGGAAGGCGGCACGCTGGTGGTCGAAACGACGAATTTCAGGGCGGGCTTTCGCGGTTCGAATCCCGATACCTACAAGATGACCGAACGTTTCACGCGGGTGGATGCCAACAACCTGAAGCGCGAGGTCACCTTCGAAGATCCGAAGACGTGGTCGCGGCCCTGGACGGTCCTGGTTGAGATGAGCAAGGGCGAGGATCACCGGCACCTGATCTTCGATTCGGCCTGCCACGAGGGGAACACCGGAATCATCGGTATTCTGAGCAGTGCCCGGCAGGAAGACCGGGCGGGGAAGAAGTGACAGGGCTGACGCCGGGGTAATCTTTGTAGTGACGCAAAGGACAGAAACTCCATGAATAACGGTCGCCGGAACAGTGCCGGAGCAGCGATGATCGCGGCAGCCTTCCTCTTGATGGCGCCTGCGGCGGTTGCGCAGTGGCTGAACTACCCCACGGCCGGCGTGCCGAAGAACGCCGATGGCACGCCCAACCTGAACGCGCCCGCGCCGCGCACCGCCGACGGGCATCCCGACTTTTCCGGCCTCTGGGAGCCGCTGAAGAACAAGCCGTGCCCGCCGGAAGGCTGCGAAGACATCCAGACGCCCTGGGAGTTCGCCAACATCGGCTGGAGTCTCAAAGACGGCCTGCCGTTGCAGCCCTGGGCCGCCGAAATGAAGAAGAACCGCGCGGCGCGGATGCGCATGGACGATCCGGCCACCAACTGCCTGCCGGTGGGCGTGGTGGCGACGCACACCCAGCCGCTGTTCAAGAAGTGGATTCAGGTGCCGGGGCTGCTGGCCATCCTGAACGAACGGTACGCGTCTTACCGGCAGATCTTTACCGACGGACGTCCGCTGCTGGAAGATCCGCAGCCGACCTGGAACGGCTACTCCACGGGCAAGTGGGAGGGCGACACGCTGGTGGTGCAGTCCAACGGATTCCGCGACGACGGCTGGCTGGATCGCGGCGGCACTCCGTCGACTTCGGCGATGAAGCTCACCGAGCGGATGCGCCGGCCCAACTACGGGCGGATGGAGATCGAGATCACCGTGGACGACGCGAAGGCCTACACGAAGCCCTGGACGATCACCTTCGTGCAGACGATTGCGCTGAATACGGAACTGCTCGACTACTACTGCGCAGAGAATGAAAAAGATCGTAAGCACCTCACCGATAAGTAGCTCCTAAGCAGCCCGCGGGCTGCGGTTTTTGATGTAGAATGCATTCCAGCCGAGGAGAACACGATGTCCTTCCGATACAGCTGGTTTCTGATTGCATTCGCCCTTGCACCCGCCGTTGCCCCTGCCCAGTGGCTGGGCCGTCCGATTCCCGGCACGCCCCGCACTGCCGACGGCAAGCCGAATCTGGCCGCGCCGGCTCCGCGGCTGGCCGACGGCAAGCCCGACCTTTCGGGGACCTGGGAGTCGGAGAGCGAAGGCGGCAACCGTGCGGGCGTGAGCGCCGCCGGTCCGCCGAATAAGTACTTTTCCAACGTTCTTGCGGACTTCAAAACACCGGAGTCGATCATGCAGCCGGCGACGCTGGCGCAGTACAACAAGTCGGTGAAGGCAGAGTTCGCTGACTCACCGCTGGCGCATTGCCAGCCGGCGGGAATGCCGCTGGCCGACGCGATGACGAATCCGTACAAGCTGGTTCAGACGCCGGGTCTGATCATGATGATGTACGAACGGGACACCACCTTCCGGCAGATTTACACGGACGGGCGGAGCCTGCCGGCCGACCCGCAGCCGACGTGGCTGGGTTACTCGGTGGGCCGGTGGGACGGCGACACGCTGGTGGTCGAGACCAACGGCGTCACCGACCGGGCGTGGCTGGACGCACGCGGGCACACGCATACCGAGGGGCTCCACATCACCGAACGCTTCCACCGCGTGAACTTCGGAAAGATGGAAGTGGCGATCACGATCGACGACCCGAAGGCTTATACGAAGCCGTTCAGCTACACGCTGGTGCAGAATCTGTTTCCGGACTCGGACGTGCTCGAGTTTTTCTGCAGCGACGACGAAAAGGACGTCAACCACTACCGCGGGAAGTAGGTACCGCGGGAAGCAGGTATCGCGGGAAGCAGGCGGCCGCGGGCGTTTGCGCGCGCCGTTCCGCCTGGCCGGCCGCGCGCCGCTAAGTCTGGGCGGACGCGGCGTTTGCGCGCGCCGTTCCGCCTGGCTGGCCGCGCGCCGTTCTGTCTGGGCGGACGCGGTGTTTGCGCGCGCTGTTCCGCCTGGCCGGCCGTGCGCCGCTAAGTCTGGGCGGACGCGGTGTTTGCGCGCTTTGTTCTGTCTGGCTGGCCGCGCAACGGTTACGCCTGATCGGGACGATGCGCCCGCAGGAACGAACGAATCTGGCGCACGGCGAGCGGAATCCGCTCCTTCGGTTCCTTCCACGGGAAGATGCTGACTTCGGACTTCGGCGCGAGCAGCGCGGATTCCATGGCGACGGCGTAGGGATGCGGCGCAACGTCGTCCGGCAGAACGAGCACCGGCGTCTGGCAGGAACGCACGAAATCGCGCGTGACGGTGAAGACGAAATCGGCATCGGCGCGGAACATTTTGGTCAGGAATTTATCGACCGTGGCCATGGTGATTTCGGGGCGGCGCTTGACGAGTTCCGGACCCCAGCCCATCATGCCGCCGTCGTACATGACGGTGGGCATTTCGGGGCGGAAGCCGACGGGCTGCGCGGGCACGGCGGCGACGACGCGGCCCGGGGCGCGCTTCATGAGATTCCAGATGAAGGGGCCGCCGATGCAGAAGCCGAGCACCATGAACTTATCGATGCCGAGGTGGTCCATGAGGCCGAGCTGGTCGTCGGCGTAGGCGTCCCACGGGCGGTCGACTTCGAGAGGGCCGGTGGATTCGCCGCCGATGGAGTTGCGGAGGTCGGCGTAGATGCAGCGGTACTCGCCCTTGAACTCCTCGATGGGATTGAAGGGCATGTTGGGGAGGCCGGACATGCGCGAGTTGAGGCCGCCGCCGGGGATGAGCAGGAGGGGGAAGCCGGAGCCGGTCTCCTGATAGGCGATGCGGACGGCGCCCTTTTCGTAAAAGCGCGTGGCACCGCTCTGCGCGGACTGTTGGCCGAACAGTTGCGGCATGGCGGCGATGGCGGTGGCGGCGGCGCCTGTTGTGAGAACCTTGCGTCTGGTCTTATCCATAGTGGAGATCTCCCCCCGGTGATTTTATCGCGATTGGCCGCGGAGCAAAGTCCTTTCTGCTGACGTTCTTGCTGCTGACGTTCTTGCTGCTGACGTGCTTGCTGGTGACGTGCTTGCTGGTGACGTCCTTTCCGCTGACATTCCTTCCGCTGACGTTCCTACCGTTGACATTCCTGCCGCTGACATTCCTTCCGCTGACATTCCTGCCGCTGACGTTCTTGCTGTTGACGTCCTTTCCGTTGACGTTATAGCACCGGCGGCGGGGCCGGGGAAGGTAACTGCAGGAATCGAAAGGCGCAGGGCGCGGAACCGGCGTCAGAACGGGAGGTGAATCTGGCGGGCGAGGACGTCGAGGGCGGCGACGCCATCGACATCGCGCTCCAGTTCCGAGAAGACCTGGATGTCGCGGACCTGCGTGCCGTAGGCTTCCTTCAGGCTCCAGACGGCGGCGCGGTGGGATTCGCTGACGGCGCTGTACCAGCCGAGGACGTCGCCGGCCATGCCGCCCGGCAGGGGTTCGGGCGCGGCGTGGAGCCAGGCGCGATTGACGCAGATGGCGCCGATGGGGAAGTTCCGTTCGCCGAGCGCGGAGGTAAAGAACGCCGCGTCGCGCATGGCCTTTTGCGGCGTGGTGACGACGCGGAATTCGGTGACGGCGGGATCGCGCAGCATGGCGACGGTGCGTTCGGCGCGGCGTGAGTAGCCTTCGGCGATGGGATAGAAGATCGAGTAGAAATCGAGGACCTGGCGGACGAGATTGACGCCGAGGATCTCTTCGGCCTTCGCATAAATATCGATAGCGCTGCGCCCGATGGACTGGAGGCCGAGGGCGGAGACGAGCTTGTAGGTGCGGCCGACGAGTTTGACCTTGCGGGAGGAGGAGAGGTCGGCGAAGAGGGCGGGCTTATCGAGAATTTCGAAGGCGTGGCGCGAGGGCGCGGTGTCGACGATGATGCGGTCGAAGCCGCGGAGGCGGAGCTGATCGATGCGCTCGACGGCCATGAGTTCCTGCATGCCGACGAGGGAGCTGGCGATGGTGGCGTAGATGGGGTGATCGAGGATGCGCTGCGCCATGCCGGCCCTGGCATAGAGGCGGACGGCTTCATCGAGCGTGGCGCGGACATCGAGGAGCGCGGCCCAGAGTTCGCCGGCGTCTTCGGAATCGGGCAGGGGGACCTGCTGTTCGGTGATGCCGTCGGCGAGGCCGAGCGCGGTGCGGAGACGCAGCGAAGGGTCGGTGGTGATGACCATGCTGCGGACGCCGGTGCGGGCGAGGGCGAGGGCGCTGGCGGCCGCGACGGAAGTCTTGCCGACGCCGCCGGTGCCGAGATAGACGATGATCTTCATGCGCGGCTTCTCCTGCTTCCATGGAGTCTTGCACGGAGTGTCATAGGGCAGCGGGGATGTTGAGCCATTCGCCGATCTGGTCGAGCAGGTCGAGATCGCCATCCCAGTGGCGGATGCGGGGGACGGAGACCTGCGGGGCGGCGATGCGGTGGCGGATATCGGCGCAGAGTTCGCGTTCGGCGAGGCCGCGGTTGACGGCGAAGCGGAGGGCGGGCGCGGAGGAGTCGTCGATGTGCAGGGTGGCGAGGTCGGCGTCGGAGGCGGTGACGACGGGGGAGACGGAGTTGAGGATGAGGGCGTCGCAGCCGAGCTGGAATTCGCGGGAGAGGGCGTCGGCCATTTCGAAGGTTTCGGTGAGCGCCATTTCCTCTAGGGGGCTGACGGGGAGGATGGACATATTGGCGGCCGAGGAGAAGAAGCGGTCGAGGTTGGCGCCGGCGGCGGCGAGGGGGCCGGTGAGGTAGGTCTCAAAGGCGCGGGCGGCGCGGAGCGTGGCGAGGAAGTGGCCGCTGGCGGGGGCGTCCCAGATGAGGATGTCGTAGTCCGGGGTGGAGGCGCCGGAGATGGCGCGCTTGCGCTCGGCGAGTTGCTGCAGGCGGGCGAGGAAGTAGAACTCCTTGAGGCCGGGTGAGATTTCGACGAGGTTCTGAAAGATGGAGCTGTTGAGGATGGTGGAGGCGACCAGAGGGACAGGGACGGCGCGTTCGACGACTTCGACGAGGAGTTCGCGGGGGTCGAGGTGGACGACGAAGAGGTTGCGCGAGGCTTCGGGGAAGCGGCGGCTGAGGCCATCGAGCGAGACGGCGATGCCGAGTTCGGGAAGCGGGTGGGAGCTGACGATGACGACGCGGCGGCCCTGGCTGGCGTGGCGGAGTCCGAGGGCGAGGCTGAGGGTGGTTTTACCGACGCCGCCCTTGCCGCAGAGGACCAGGATTCGAGCCTGAGGTTGGGGAGCCTGATGGTCCATTGGCGGCGGTGTGGGTCCAATTGAGTTTAGCATCGGACGGGGAGATGCCGGGGCACACGTCCGCTGTAAAGAGGTACGAATTTGCGGGGCGGGCTGTATCAGGCGGCCGCTCCGAGGACGGGCGGGGCGGTTTTTCCGCAGCAGCGCTTGAATTTTTCACGGGAGCCGCAGGGGCAGGGGGCGTTGCGCGGGGTTTGCGGGGGTGTTTGCGGGCAGCCTGGCGTTAGCGTTGAGCGATTTTGCACGTTCGAAGCCAATTTTGCCGGGGCAGGCGGGGCGGGAACGGGCTGGGCGAGGACGGGCTGGGCGGGGACGGGCTGGGCGGAGACGGGCTGGTGGGCGCTGGCGGCGTCCGGCGCGTCGGACGGGCGGAGGTCGAGGATGTCGTTGACGTGGTCGTCGACGTAGCCGTGGCGGTGGTAGTCGCGCCAGGCCTTGTAGGCGCGTTCGTACTGACGTTCGAATTTGGTTTCGTAGCGCAGCCAGGTGCTGTAGGAGGTACCGGTTTCAGCGAGGGTTTCGACGGCGAGCGACTGGAGGGTGACGGGTTCGGCGCCGGGGTGATCGGGCGCGAGGGCGGCGATGCGACGGGTGATGGCGTCTTCGATGTAGTGGCGGACGCGGCGGAGGCGCCATTCGGCGTCGGCCATTTCGCGAATGAAGCGGAGTTCGGAGATTTCGGCGGGGAGGCCGGGCGCGAGGAAGTGAGTGGTGAGTTCGGCGAGGAGGGCGTCGTAGTCGGCGGGGTCGTCGCCGGGAAGGAGGACGGATTGGGAGCGGAAGCCGTGGCGGAGGTTGTTGCGGGAGGAGATGGCTTTGGTGGCGGCGGTGAGGGGGCCGGTGGAGAGCTGAGCGTTCGCCTGATTGGCGGCGATTTGAGCGGGGGAAGCGCAAGGCGCGGAAGAGTACATGGGCGATCCTTTCGGCGAGGAGTGTAGCAGGGGCGGGCGGAAAAGCGGTGCGGGAGGGCGGCGGGCGGGGATGGTTAAAAGATTTGGAATGAGATCGATAAAGAAAATTTTCGGGTGTTGTGACCGATTCCGGTGTACCGGAATCGTCATTTGATCGTAATCTGGATGTCATGGAGTGGGCGGGGCGGAGAGCGGCGTGGGCGAGGCTGGGGGCGACGATCCTCGGCATCTATGTGTGCCCGGTGGCGCTGGTGGCGACGGGTGTGATTCCGTTTGCGTGGCGGTTTGCGGTGCTGGTGGGGATGACGGTGGTGGCGGCGGGAATCGCGGCGGCGTCGAAGCGGCACACTTTGCGGGGGTTGGGAATGGGGATGCCGGGCGCGGGACAGGCGCTGCGGTGGGCGATTGTGCCGTCGGGACTGGTGCTGGCGGCGATCGGACTGGGGTGGTTGCCGGTGCATCATGCGGCGGCGGGCGGGGCATCGGGAGGGATGGCGTTCTACGTATTCTTCGTGTGCGTGTCGGCGCCGGCGCAGGAGTTTTTGTACCGCAGTTTTCTGTTCGCTGAGCTGGGAGAGATTCGGATTCCGCCGACGGGGATGGTGCTGGTATCGGCGGCGCTGTTCGGGTTCATGCACATCATCTACCGGGATCTGAATACGGTTCTGGTGACGCTGGCGGCGGGGCTGATGTGGGCGGTGGTGTTTCAGATGACGCGGCGGGTATCGATTACGGCGCTGTCGCACGCGGTGCTGGGCGTGGCCGCGATTGTGGCGGGCGTGGTTTAGGTGGGCGTGGTTTAGGTGGGCGTTTAGGCGGGGGCGGCCGGGGCGGGACATTCCGGACAGAAAAATGCCGGCGCGAGGAGTTTGCCTCGACGCCGGCATTCTTGTTTGCGGTTGCCCGCGGAGCGGCGTTTACTGAACGCTGATGAGGGTTCCGGTAGCGACGGCTCCGGCGGGGCTGCTCTGAATCACGTTGGCGCCGGACATGGTGTCGGCGAGCATGCCGAACCAGGTGGAGGCGGTGCTGCCGACTGTGAACGCGGTGGTGAAGCTGCAGTTGGCGTTGACGCTATAGGTGCCCGCCAGGGTTTCCGGCTGGATGAGGCCGGCGTAGCTGGTCTGGACGGAGCCGGTGAAGTTGCCGTTGCCATCGAAGGTCAGCTTGCCGACCCGGGCGAAGAAGCCGGGGGGAACCAGGAAGCCGCTGATGATCGTACCGTTCATGCTGAGCCCGTAGGCGCCGGTGAGGTTGGCGTTGGAGCAGGTGGTTTTGCGCTGCTTGTTGAGGTAGATGCGAACGTCGGTACCGGCGGGACTCAGGAGGATGAGATTCATGTTCATGGCGTTATTGGAGAGCACGCCGCTGAAGGTGAAGGGCACGGGCTGGGGAGCGCCGGGGAAGGGGACCTGGAGGATCACGGAAGCGGTGCAGTCGGAGGAGATGGTGTAGGTTCCGTTGTACTGCTCCTGGAGGATGGTGCCGTTGAGGCTGAGGGTGGTGGTGATGGAGCTGCCTCCGTTGCCGTCCAGCTGGACGCGGCCAACGCGAGCGGTGGGGCCGGGGGGGATGCCGGGAGGCGGGGTGATGAAGCTGCCGATGACCTGGGCGCTGTAGAGGCCCTGGAAAGAGGCATTGGTGCATTGCGCCCATGCGGCGGGCGCTGCGAGCGATAACATGGCCAAAACGGCAAGCGGAGCGGTTCGGCGTTTCATGGTGGGTTGTAACTCCTTTTCGTGAACAGGTGGACCGCAAAGTAAGGCGGTCGCTGATAAAAGCATACGCCTTGCCACGGCAACGCGCTGAATTTAAAGGGCCGCGGGGCCGGGCAGAGCAGCGTCCGCGGAAGCCGATGCGCAGGGCAGCGCAAAGGGTGCGCCATATCGCGGGAACGGGCGGCGAGGGGCGGAGACACCACGGGATTCACGTGGCGCGGTGCGGGTTGGGCGAAGGGCGGATCAGCCGATCAGTTCGGTGATCTTATCGGCGTCGTTGGGTACGACGATCGGGGCATTGCCGAAGGTCGGGTGGATGGGGGATTTATCGGGCGCCCGCAGTTTGCCGGTGTGGTAGTTGATGATGTAGTCCGGGTCCTTGAGGACGTTGCCGGTGAGGACGGCGACGACGTCGGCGGCGCGGTCGATGATGCCGGCGGCGGTGAGTTTGCGGATGCCGGCGAGCGTGGCGGCGGAGGCCGGTTCGCAACCGATGCCGGCAGCGCCGATGGTGGCCTTGGCGTCGGCGATTTCCTGTTCGGTGACGCGTTCGACGACGCCGCCCGAGGATTCGATTTCGAGCTGGGCTTTGGGCCAGCTGACGGGGTCGCCGATTTTGATGGCGGTGGCGAGGGTTTCGGGATGTTCCTGGGCTTTGAAGGGCGGCTTCGCGCCGTCGCGCATGTACTCGTAGAACGGCGAGGAGCCGGCGGCCTGGATGACGGCGAGGCGGGGGAGCTTATCGATGAAGCCGAGGTCGCGCATTTCGCGGAGGCCTTTGCCGAAGGCGGAGACGTTGCCGAGGTTGCCGCCGGGGAGGACGACCCAGTCGGGGACGCGCCAGTCGCGCTGATCCATCATTTCGATGACGATGGATTTCTGGCCTTCGATGCGGAAGGGGTTGATGGAGTTGAGGAGATAGATGCCGAGGCGTTCGGCGAGGACGCGGACGAGGGCGAGGATCTGATCGAAATTGGCTTCGACCTGGAAGGTTTTGGCGCCGTATTCGAGGGCCTGGGAGAGCTTGCCGTAGGCGATGTTGCCGTGGGGGATGAAGATGAGCGGGTCGAGTCCGCCGGCGCTGGCGTAGGCGGCCATGGAGGCGCTGGTGTTGCCGGTGGAGACGCAGGCGACGCGCTTCATGCCAAGGCGGCGGGCCTGGGCGGCGCCGGCGGTCATGCCGTTGTCCTTGAAGGAGCCGGTGGGGTTGAAGCCCTGGTGCTTGAAGGTGATGGAGTCGAGGCCGCCGTAGTGCGCGGCGCGCGGGGCGGGGAGGAGCGGGGTGTTGCCTTCGCGGAGGGTGACGATGTGGGCTTCGTCGGCGATGAAGGGGAAGAGTTCGCGGTAGCGCCAGACGCCGGAGTTGGAGAGCGGGTCGTTGGACATGCGGCGTTCGCGCCAGGTGCGCTTGAGGGCGGGGGCGCTGAGGGAGGAGAAGTCGTATTGGGCTTCGAGGAGGCCGCCGCATTTGGGGCAGTTATAGAGGACGTCGGTGATGTCGAAATGCGCACGGCACGACGGGGTGAAGCACTGCAGATGGGGCTGTTGCATGGAAATTTAATTTTAGCGTTGCCGGAGCGGCGGGGGCGCGCGGGAGGGCAGAGGCAGAATTAGTCCCAAACAACGCGCAGGTGCTTATAGGCGCTGAAGCGGGCGTCGCTGGTGAGGAGCGGCGTTTCTTCGGCGAGGGCCTGCGCGATGAGAAGGCGGTCGAAAGGGTCGCGGTGATCGTCGTGAAAGGGCAGATGGGAGAGCCGTTCGAGATGAGTGAGCCGAACGGGAAGGAGTTCGGCGCCCATTTCACGGACGGCGGCGTCGACATCGGAAACGGCGAGGCCCAGTTTGGGCTTCAGGACGATTTCCCAGCAGGATACGATGCTGACAACGGGGGTGGCGTCGCGTCGCGAGAGCAGACGCCGGGCGGCGCGGGGAACGGGCATGTCGCCGGTGTGGCGGAGAAAGGCGTTGGTGTCGAGGAGAAATCTCAAGTCGGGTTCGCGGAGCTACTCGGAGTCTGTTTCGAACAGTGACTGGAGCCGCAGGTCTTCGTCGGGCGAGTCCCAGCCGGGATAGAAGCTGATCTTCCCGCTGAGTGCGCCGCGGCCGCGAGACGGAGACGGAGCGGCGGGGGCCGGGATGAGCCGGGCGACCCGTTCTCCGCGATTCGTCAGGAATACGTCCTGACCGGCAAGAGCCGCTTCCACGAGTCGGGAGAGGTTATTTTTTGCTTCCCGGATGCCAACATCCATTCTTTGATTGTAGCCGCAAAATGTAGCTACCGGCGCAGGACGGAGGAGGCCGGGTCGAGCGTGGCTTTGGCGGTTGCGGCGGCGACGGGGACGGTGATGGTGACGGGTTCCGAGGCCGTGCGGATCTGGCGGGTGAGTTTGCCGCGGCCGGTCTGGATTTCGACGGGGACGATGACGCTGAAGTCGTCCGGGACGCCGGTCTGCGTGACGGTGGCGGTCAACTGCGTGCCTTTGACGGAGTAGTTCAGTTTGATGCCGGGGATGCCGGTGCCGTAGACCCAGACGTCGAAGAAGTCTTCGAGTTTGGGGTCTTCCGATTTCGGCGGCAGGAATTCGGCGCAGAGCAGGCGGAAGTCTTCCGTGGCGAGGTCTTTGAAGGCGAAGCGGCGGCGGAGTTCGGCGAGCATCTTCAGGAATTGCGCGTCGCCCATGCGGCGGCGGAGCATGTGCAGGACCCACGTCCCTTTGCCGTAGGCGACGGCGTTCCAGGCGTTGGGATTGGCCGAGCTTTCGAGGCGGCGGCCGCTGACGAGCGGACCTTCGGCTTCGGCTTCGATGCCGTCGGGACCTTTGGCGATGAGCTGAGAACGGTAGGCGTCCAGAATGCCGTCGGTGAATCTGGGGCCTTTGTGGCTTTCGAGGAAGAGCAGCGCCGAGTAATTGGCGAGGGCTTCGAGGAGCCACTCGTGGTGGTAAGACGCCGTGGTGACGATGTTGCCCCACCACTGGTGGGCCGTCTCATGGGCGCGCAGCAGTTCGCCGTAGAAGGCCTGTTCGTAAGGCGACATGGTGCTGAGCGGCTGCGAGGTGGCCGGCAGGTAGGAGAGCGTGGAGAGATAGAGCATGCCCGCGAATCCCTGGCCGAAGGTGCCGGGAACGGGAGAGACTTCGAGGTTGTCGAGCGGCGGGGGGCCGAAGCGGGCGCGATAGAAATCGATGGCGTCGGCCACGTCCTGCGCGATGTGTTCGAGCTGGCTCACGGGGGCAGGTTCGGGAACGGTCAGGTTGCCGGCCATCGATGTGGAGGGGCGGGCGCCGCGCCCCGCGCGGGCGGGCGCGGTGGGAACGGTGATGACGGTCGTCTGGCCGGCGTGGATGGCGTTTTCGATTTCGCTGTTGGAGAAGATTTCGACCGCGATGCCGTTGCGTTCGATCTGCCTGCGTTCGAACTGGCCGAGGTTGAAGGCCAGCAGACGGAGCGGCCCGGAGGGGACGCGGCGGGTGATGTGGCGGTCGCCTTCGATGCGATCTTCCTTAACGACGCCCGCGGCCACCAGGGAAAGATCCTTCGGGTAGCTGTAGGTGACGTCGTAGGTGGCGAACTGCGCGCCGCGGTTGGGATACCAGACGCCGCGCGCGCCGACGAAATAGACGCCGTTGCCGCGGTCCGTGATGACGTGGCCTTCGTGGCGGATTTCGAGTTCGTGTTCGGAGCCGGGATCGAGGGGGTGCGGCGGGACGATGAGGAGCAGGTCGTTGCCGCTCGCGTTGACGATGGCCTCGGCGGCGGCATTTTTGGCGGATTCGCGCTGGTAGAGTTCGGCGGGAGCGCCGTCGATGAGGGCGGCGGTGGCGCGCATCTGGCTGGAGAGGTCGAAGGGGATGACGGTGCGCGAGGCATCGGTGGCGCGAATGCGAATGCGCGTGACGCAGCGGAGGTTGAGGCCGGAGTCGAGCGCGGCTTCGATGCGGTAGCTCAGGACTTTGACTTCCGGTTCTGGCTCGGGCGCGTTGCGGCGGGAGCGGCCGGGGAAGCTGGTCCAGGTGTCCCACCAGGCGTGGCTGTTGCGGGTGACGACCTGGCCGGTGCTGAGTTGTTCGTAGGAGCGCGGGTCCCAGGCGAGATCGAAGGTGCCGAGTTTGCGGCCGAGGATGAAGGCCTGGAAGAAGCCGTCTTTGCCGCGCGGGCCGAGGAGATCGAGGGCGACGCGCGATTCGAGGCCGGACATGGCGGTGGCGACGCGCTGGTTCCAGCGTTCGGCGAGAAGGGTCCCGACGTCGGGGGCATTGCGGACGCCGGGGCGGTGGCGGATTTCGTCGAACTGCGCGCGGTCATCGGCGCCGGAGAAGACAAAGATGGCGCCGGTGAAGTGCTCGTCGAGCGTGGGGGCGCCGGTGTAGGCGGCGAGGGAGCGGCGCTCGGCGCGATCGGGCGGGAGCATGAGGATTTCGGCGTCGCCGCCATCGGTATCGGCGCTGAAGACGGCGGTGACGGGCGCGCCGTTGACGGGTTTGCCGAAGATGAGGTAGCCGTCGGTGAGATAGAGGCGGGCGTCTTCGCGGGTGAGGATGACGTCGCGGATGCGGTAGCACTGGGCGGGATCGAGCGCGGTGGAGTTGAGGGCGGCGGCGAGGTCGGCCGCGATGTGTCCGGTGGCGATGTGTCCGGCCGCGATGTATCCGGGTGCGATGTGTCCGGGTGCGGGGGCCTGGGAGCGCGCGGGGGGGACGGAGAGGAGTCCGACCAGGCAGGCGGCGCTGAGGAGGGTGATGGCCGTGACGCGACGCGGGATCATTCGACCATGATTATCGCAGGAGATTTCCGCAGGGGATTTGCGCGGCGCTGGCGGGGAACGGATGGAGGGCGGTGCATTGACACGGTTCCTGGCGAATCATAGAATCAGCCTTATGCAAAAACGGCTGAGTCAACTATCGAGCATTGCCGCCGCGGTGCTGCTGGCCTGCGTTCCGGCGATGGCGCACCATGGCAGCGGCATCTCCTATGACACCGGGCATGCGTGGACGACGTGGGGGACGGTGACGGAGTTCAACTATCTGAATCCGCATCCTTCGATGAGCTTCGACCGGGTGGATAGGAACGGGAAGGTGGAGCACTGGGTGACCGAGTTGTTCGCCAATCCTTCGAATCTGGCGCGGCTGGGCTGGACGAAGAAGCGCAGCGTGGACGCGCTGAAGCCGGGTACGCGGGTGAAGATTTATATCGCCACGGCGCGGGTCGGCGGGTTCGGCGGCGTGATCCTGATGATGGAAAACGAAAAGGGCGAGATCATCGTCAGCGAGAGAACGAAGGTGAATGCCGTGGATCTGGATGGCGTGCCGGGCGGATATCAGCCGAGCGGCGACGATAAGCTGCCGGGACACGGCGCGGCTCCGGAAGACAAGGAATAAGGAACAGCGACCATGAACAGAAGTGAATGGACGCGGGCGCCGTTTCGCTCGGTGATTTCGCGGATCGGAAAGAAGTGCGCTCTGCCGGCGCTCCCCGTGATTTTGCTGGGGCAGGTTTTGCTGGTGCAGCTGCTGATGGTGCAGCCGGGCGCGGCGCAGCGCGGTTATACCGATCCGAACGACTATACTTCGACCGATAAGGACACCAGTCCATACGACAAGCACGATCTGAGCGGACTGTGGAGCCGGGAGCCGGCGCTGCAGGGCATGACGCCGTGCCTCGAATGCCGCGAGCACGGTTCTGCATCGGGCTACGGTTATCGCGGGGATGTGCCGCCGCGCACGCCGGAGGGCGAACGGCGCTTCAATCTGAATAAACCGTCGCGGGGTTATGACCTCGGCAGCAAGGAAGCGGCCGCGCATCCGGAGATCGATATCGGGATGCGGCGCGCGGTGATACCGTCGGAGGGCAACGATCCGATCGCGTATTGCAATCCGCTGGGAGCGCCGCGCCTTGTGACGTATTCGGGCGGCGGGGCGGCGATGGAGCTGGTGCAGCTGAAGGACCGCATCATCCAGAATTTCGAATGGAACTGGGATCACCGGGACTTCTGGATGGATGGCCGGGAGCTGCCCGATGTGGACGACTATATTCCGCGCTTCAACGGCTACTCGGTGGCGAAGTGGGACGGCGACACGCTGGTGGTGACGACCACGGGCTTCGACGACCGCGCGTGGGTGGATCACTACGGCTACCCGATGAGCGACAAGATGGTGTTCGAGGAGCGCTACACGCGCATCAGCCCGAACCGGCTGCAGCTGCAGATGACCATCACCGACCCGCTGCTCTACACGCGGCCGTGGAAGAGCGAGAAGAAGATCTGGGGCAAGATCCCGAAGGAAAAGATGGCGATCGGCGGCTGGTCCGGACTGCTGGAAGACCGCTGCGTGCCGACCGACGAAGGGCTGTTCACCAAGTTCCGCGACAGAGCCGCGGGCATGACGAAGTAAGGGCGAGCGCGCCGGTCCGAAAAGGCTAGCGCGCTTTGCCGAAAGACTTCACCACGGCCGGAGCGGGTTTGGCGAACCTGGCGGCATCGATGGCCACGTTGGGCTGGATGTCGGTGAGGAGAATCTTCGACTGGCCGCCGGTCCAGGTGATGACGATGCCGTAAGGCATTTTCACGCCGGCGACGTCGCGGTAATCCGAGTAGTCGATCTGCAGCGGAACGGTGCCGATGATGGTGGGCGAATAGCGAACCTGGCGGGTGAGCAGGCCGTTTTCTTCATCGAAATAAAGTTTGATGCGGGAGCCGCCGGCGCCGGTGCCCTGCACGATGTTGACGGTGCGGTCGTTGATGGTGGTGACGGGGAAGCCGACCTTCCACTGCGTGAGCGCCTGTTTGATGCCGCCGGGGAAAGCGAGATTGGCGTCGAAGCGCGCGCCGTCGAGTTCCGCGCCGGGCAGCAGAGCGAGCAACCGGACGGGCTTGTCGGCGGCGGCGACCCAGCCGGATTTGCCGTCGAAGGTGGTGGTGCTGTCGCCGTTCTGGGTGTGGACGACGATGGAGCGCTGGCCGGGCGCCTTGGCGTAGATTTCCACCGGCACCTTCATGTGATAAGTGTCGTAGCCTTCGTAGGTGCCTTTCGCGGTGATGCTGGTGAGGGCGGCGAGCTTCTGGGCGCTGCCGAGAGCCTGCAGATACTTGTTCAGCGTTTGTTCGGCGGTGGGCTCGGTGGGGCCGTCGGGAACGATCTCAATGGAGTTGGCGTCTTCTTCGGGCACCGTGTATTGCGCCATGAGGCTGGGAATGCTTTCGGGGGCCTGGGAGCCGTGGTGGCAGGTCCAGCAGGTGACGGCCTGGCGTCCGCCGAAGCCGGACTTATTGAAGTTGTTGACCATCAGGACCATCTGGCGGGCGATGACTTTGCGCGGCACGTCGTCGGCGAAGTGGGCGACATCCTGCAGGCTTTCCGGGGTGTGGCAGCCGGTGCAATTCATGCCGGTGGCGGCGGAGAAGAAGCCCATGGTGTCCATGAACTGGCTTACGGGAATGCCTTTGAGAACTTTGACGTTGCGGAAGACGTCTTCCACCATCGGTACCTTATCGCCGGATGCGGTGGTGGCGGCCGCGGATTTGGCCGGAGCTGCTTTTGCCTGCGTTGCTTTCGCGGGAGCTGCTTTGCTCTGCGAGGTGGCCGGGGTGGCCGGTTTTGGCGGCGCTGCGGTCTGGCCGGTCGCGACGGCGATGGCGAGCAGGCCGGCCGAGGCTGTCGTGAGCAGGCGGGCGGCGAATCGAGAAGAAGCCAATCGAGAAGAAGAAGAGCGGTTCATGAGGTACCTTTCCGATCCGGCGCCGGTGGTTGCGGCCGGACAGCGTGAATGATTTCGATTGAGGCAGTCTGGCCGACGCGCTTGGCGTGGAGCGCTGCCCGTGGCATGGCAATAGCGGACGCCGGAACGATGGTGGCGACGGCGGAACGCGGCGAACCGCCGGATGCCGCCGTCATCCTGTTCGTACTTCCGGCCGTTATTGCTTCTGGTCTGCCGCTCCCTTGTCCGCGCCGCCGCGGCCGCCGCCGGCCGGACCCATGCCGCTGCCGTAAGTCTTGCCGTTGAAGACGACACGCGAGATGCGTCCGAGCGGCTCGCCGTTCTTGGCCGGAATCATGGTGACTTCGACTTCATCGCCGGGCTTGAGCAGTTTCTTGCTGTAGCCGGCCGACATGATGTCGAGCGGATTGCTGAGTTCGGCCGTCCAGTGCACGACTTTGCCGCTGTCGTCCTTCGCATCGAAATCGAGCAGGCAATGCGGGTTGGCCCACAGCCACTGTGTCACCACGCCTTTGACCGTGATGGTCTTGCCGGAATCATAGATTGCGTTCCCATGGTGGGCAAACAATCCCGTGGCCGCAAGCAGCAGGGCGAGGACGACGGCGCCAAATCTAAGCTTCATGAAAATTCTCCATTTCAGACCGTTCAAGCAGGGACAATCGTGTTTGTTTTATCGGATCGACTCCGCGGAGTCAACCCGTATTTGCCGCAGTTCGCGCGGCGTTACTTCTTTGCGGGACGCGCGAATTTCGATGGGTCGATCGGAACGTTCGCCTTCACGTCATCCAGCTGAATGACGGACTTTCCATCGAGCCAGGTGACGATCATGTTGCAGGGGATTTTCAGGCCGTTGACGTCGCGATAGTCGGAGTAATCGACCTGCATGGGGATGAGTCCGACGGGCGAATCGGCGTAGGTCACGGTTCGGACCAGCAGGCCGGAATTGTCGTCGAAGTAGAGGTTGACGGGGAATTTGCCGTTGAGGGTTCCCTGCACCATGGTGAGGTCGCGGTCGTCGATGGCAGCCGGGCCGGCGACGCGCCACTGGGTGAGCAACTTCTTGATTTGCGCCGGGAAGGTGAGAGCGGCGGTGAGGCGGGCACCATCCACTTCGCCGCCGGAACGTTCGGTGATGGTGAACGGGGCGAGCAGGGGCGACTGCGAGATCCAGGCTTCCTTGCCGTCGAAGGTATCGATGAGGTCGGCTTCGGCGAGGTTGCGGACGATCACGGTGCGCTGCGCCGGGGCCTTGGCGTAGAACTCCATTTTGAACTGCTTCGGGATGGCGTACGCCTTGTATGTGCCGGTGGCGGCGATGCTGGTGAGTTCGGCGGCCTTTTGTTCACCGCCGATGGCCTTCAGGTAGCGGTCGAGAATTTCGCCGGCGTCGGGAGCGCCGGGGAACTGCTTCACCATGCGGTCGGGTTCGCGGTAGCGGAGATCGGCGTAGAACTGGGTCAGATCCGGCGTGATTTCGGGCGACATGGCGCCGCGGTGGCAGGTGTAGCAGGTCACCTGGCGCTTGCCGGCGAAGAACATTTTGTTCATGGTGTTGACCATGGCGATCATGGTGCGGGTGCGCCGCTTCATGGCGTTGTCGTCGGCGTATTTAGCCCAGTTGCCGCCGCTTTCATCGGTGTGGCAGTCGCCGCAGCTGATGCCGAGCGAGGCGGAGAAGAAGCCCATGGTGGTCATATATTCGTCGACCTGGACGCCTTTCATCGCCTGCACGTTCTTAAAAACCTGTTCGGCCGGGCGCGTGTCTCCGCGGGTCTGCGCACTCGCGCCGGCGACACTCAGAACGCACGCCAGAAGGGCGGCAAACGGGCGCGTAATCTCGCGAACCGGGGTGTTCCCTGATTCGAATTTCATTCCGGAAGTCCTTTCAAAAAAGCAGTTCAAAAAAATAGTTCAAAAAAACCGTGTCGCAGCGGAGCCGTGACGCAGGAGTTGGCAGCGCGTTTTTACTGCGGCGGAACCGGGGGCGGACCGTTGGTGGAGGTCGGCTGCCCGAAGCCCATTTGCTTGTTGTACTCCATGTATTCGGAGACCGAGCACATCATTTCGTTGGAGTCGAAATCATCCGGCAACAGCTTCATGCCGAATTTATCGAGCGGCTTCCAGGGGGCGGTGTACATCCTGGGATCGAAGATCTCCACGGTCAGGTCCATGGTGTCTTTGCCGGTGCGGTGGAAGGTTTCGACGACGCGCATCTGGTCGCTGTGCGGGCGGCCGGTTTTGTCGAGCCAGGTGCGCTCATCGACGTTGGTGGTTTCGGCCACGAAGGTGTAGTCGTCGGTCCATTTGCCGATGGAGTAGCCCATCCAGCGCTGAATGTCGGGATTTTCGGGCAGCTTGCGGCCGTCGGTCCAGATGGTGCGCCAGACCTGTTCGTACTGATAGAGCAAATAAACCTTGAGCTTTTCCTGGACGATGTGGAGATCGCGGAACTCGTACACATCCATGCGCGGCACGCCCTGGGGGTCGCAAAAGATGACGGCGGGGTCATTGATCTTACTCGGCACCACCTGATTGACGCCGTTGCCGGGGTGGTAGAGCTTCATGGTGTCCAGCGCCAGTTGCGTGTAAGGCGGTTCGTGTTTTCCATCCGAAGGCATGCTGGCCGGGCCCATGCCGCCGTTGCCGGAGTTGGCGCGGGCCGGAGTCCAGGTGCCCGCAATGCTGCGCAGGGGGATGTCGGATGCGGCCGGGGCTGCTTTTGCCGGAGCGGTCTGTGCGTGGGTAAGGGGGGCGCCCACCACCAGCGCGGCAACAAGCGCAAGCGGACCGGCTGAACGTCTGAACATGCAAAACTCCTTTGGCTCAAAATATTCTACAGGGTTTCCCGCAAGGCGGACGTAAGCGCTTGCAAAAAGATGCCTGATGCGCCACGACGCGGCGCGGCGGGCCGGGCGTTTCCAGAGTGCGGCTTTTCTCAGCGGATGGCCACGGTCACTCCGGCGGGGCTGCCGATGCCGCCGACGGTGAGGACGACCGGCACGGAGCCCGAGCCGGTGCCGTCGGGGACAGTAGCGTTGACCTGCAGGAACCCCGCGATCCCGCCGGGCGCGGTGCCCGCGAAGACCACATTTGCGGGCTGTCCGCCGATGGTTACCGACACGGGCGCGGCGGGCGCGGGATAAGCCGGTCCATTGGCCGGTTTGCCGTCGGTGCCGGGCGGATTGGTGATGCCCTCGCCTGTTGCGTAGAGCTGAATGACGGATCCGGCCGCGGCGGGATTGGCGGGGCCGTTGACGCTGTAGTCCTGGTTCAGAATTGCGCCCTGGCCGGCGCCGCCGATGACGAAAATAGCCGGTGACGCGGGCGCGACGTTCAGGGTGACCGTGTTGCTCGTAACGCCCTGCGACTGAATCTGGAGCGGGACCGAAGCGGCTCCCGCGACAGAATAGGGAACCACTGCGTTCACCTGGCCGGAAGACACGTAGATTAACGGGGCCGGGGTGCCGCCGAAGAGAACCTGCGTCTGGCCGAGCGATGTGGCGACGAGTCCCGCGGAATTGAGCTGGGCGCCCTGTCCGGCGGAGGGTCCGATGGCGGAGCCGTAGATGGTTACCATTTCGCCCGGCGCGATGGGGCCGGCCTTCTGGCTCGCGGCGTTGGTGACGCCGGCGGCGCTGATCTGCGGGGCGACGCCGGTGGTGAGCTTGCGGATGCGGGCGTTGCCGGAATCGGCGATGTAGATGTTGCCGGCGGCGTCCAGCGCAAGGTCGGTGGGTCCGTTGAGCCGCGCGGCGGTGGCGGGACCGCCGTCGCCGGAGAAGCCGTAGCTGGTGGTGCCGGCGATGGTGGAGATGATGCCGGAGGGCGCGACGACGCGAAGCTGCGAGCAATCGTAATCGACGATGTAAACGTTTCCGGCGGTGTCCGCGGCGACTGCCCAGGGTCCCGAGAGTGTGGCGGCAGCAGCCTGGCCGCCATCGACGCCGCAGGCAGCGGTTCCGTTGCCGGCAAAGGTGGAGATGATGCCGGCGGGAGTTACTTTGCGGACGTTGCTGTTGATGTAGTCGGCAATGTAGATGTTGCCCTGGCCATCGACCGCGACGGCGGCTGGCTGGCCGAGTGCGGCTTTGGTGGCGGGGCCGCCGTCTCCGCTGAAGCCGGAGGTGCCGTTGCCGGCGTAGATGGAGAGCGCGCCGGCGGAGGTCAGCTTCCAGATGTAAGCGTTGTACGGGTCGGCCACGTAGAGGCTGCCGGAGTTCTTATCGAAGGCCACCTTCACGCCATTGGTGTACTGCAGTTGCGCGGCCAGCGCGGGAGGAGTGGAGACGCCGCCGGACGCGGTGATTTCACGGACGTCGTAATCTTCGCCCACATAGATGTTGCCGGAAGTATCGACCGCCATGCTGTCCGGGGCTTCGAGTTGCGCGGTGGCGGCGGTGGTTCCGGTGGAGCCGGAAACGCCGGTTCCGGCGAGAGTGGAGATGGTGCCGGAGGAGGTTACTTTGCGGATGCGGTTTTGCACGTCGTCGGCGATGTAGAGATTGCCGGCCGCGTCGGTGGCGACAGCGACGGGGTCGATGAACAGCGCCGAGAGGGCGGGGCCGCCATCGCCGATGCGGGTCGGCAGGCCGACTCCGGGAATTCCGGCAACGGTGCTGATGGTGCCGGAGGCGACAACTTTGCGGATCACGCCCATGAGCTGCTGGGAGATGTAAACGTTGCCGGCGGCGTCGATGGTGACGCCGATGGGCTGCGAGATCTGAGCCGAGAGGGCGGGGCCGCCGTCGCCGCCGAGGCCCCAGTCGCCGGTGCCGGCGAAGACGTTGACGATGCCGGTGGCGGCGGTTACTTTGCGAATCTGCCAGTTGTAATAGTCGGCGATGTAAACGTTGCCCGCGGCATCGAGAGCCACGTCCCAGGGGTTGTCAAAGGTGGCGGCGGTGGCCTTGCCGCCGTCTCCGGTATCGTCCGCGTTGCCGTTGCCGGCGTAGCCGGTGATGATGCCGGTGGCGGCCGTTACTTTGCGGACGACGTTGTTTTGGGTATCGGCAATGTAGATGTTGCCGGATGGATCGACGGCGAGGCCCAGCGGGCCGGCGAGATTCGCGGCAGTGGCCTTGCCGCCATTGCCGGTGTAGTTACTGGTGCCGGTGCCGGCGATGGTGGTGATGATGCCGGTGGAGGCGGTCACTTTGCGGATCTTGTTGTTTCCCGAGTCGGCGATGTAGATGTTGCCGGCCGCGTCGAGGGCCACGCCGAAGGGAGTATTCAGTTTCGCGAGCGTGGCCGCGCCGTTGTCGCCGGATGCGCCGAGGCTGCCGTTGCCGGCGACGGTTGTGATGATGCCGGTCGCGAGGTTGACCCGGCGGATGGCTTCGTTGTCGCTGTCGGCGATGTAGAGATTGGCGCCGGCGGCGTCGAGCGCGACCGCGGCCGGGTCGTAGAGCAGCGCGGAGGTGGCGGGGCCGCCATCGCCGCCGTAGCCGTACTTGCCGGTGCCCGCGAGCAGGGTGATGATGCCCGCGGCGGACACCTTGAAGACCTGGTTGAAATAGTAGTCGGCGAAGTAGAGGTTGCCGGCTGAATCCGCGGCGACCTTGTGCGGATTAAACAGCTGCGCGGAGGTCGCCGTTGCGCCCTGTCCGGTAAACGTGGCGAAACCGAGACCAGCCACGGTGCTGATGGTGTATTTGGCGGCGGACTGTGCCCGGGCGGCGGAGGTGCCTGCGAGGAGCAGCAGCGTGACAGCCGAAGTGCGCAAGACCGATCTCATGAATTGTCCTGTTGACGCCGAATTGGTTCATTGATTGTGTCACGATCGCACCGGGCATGAGCGGACGGGGCGTGAGCGGCCGGGGCATGAGCGTACGGCGGCGGGCGCGGACTTCGCCGGTAATTTGCGGGTACCGGAATTCCTGTATACTCGACCGATGATGCAAACGAGACTGGCTGCGCTGTTGGTGGTGTTCGGCATCGGCGCGCAGGCGCAGTGGCTGAACTACCCGGCGCCCGGAACGCCACGACTGAAAAACGGCGAGCCGAACCTCGCCGCCCCGGCGCCGCGTGCGCTCGACGGGCACCCGGACCTTTCCGGCGTGTGGATGCACGGCAAGACCACGGTGGAAGAGGTCAAGCAGATTTTCGGCACACTCTTCGATGGTGAAATCGCCGGATCGCTGCCCGGTATGGAGATCGGGACGCAGTACAAGTACGCCTTCAGCGTGCTGGCCGACTTCAAGCCCGAGGACAAGATCATGCGTCCGGAAGCGGAGGCGCTCTATAAGAAACGAATGGCGGAGGATGATCCGTCCGCGGTCTGCCTCGGACCGCTCGGGATTCCGAGTTCGGCGCTGCTTTCCGAGCCGATCAAGATCGTGCAATCGCCGCGGGTGACGATGCTGTTGTACGAGATCGATAACCAGCATCGCCAGATTTTTACCGACGGCCGCAAGCTGCCAAAGGAGTTTGAGCTGCCGGCTTATCTGGGGTATTCGGCGGGGCACTGGGAGCGCGACACGCTGGTGGTGGAAACGGCCGGCTTCAACGACAAGACTCCGCTGGACTGGGTGGGGCATTTTCACAGCGACGCAATGCGTCTGACCGAGCGTTTCCACCGGCGCGACTTCGGCCACATGGATATCGAGATGACGATCGACGATCCGAAGGTCTTCACGCGGCCGTTCACGTTCCAGGTGCCGTTCGAACTGATTGCGGACCAGGATCTTTTCGAAATGTACTGCGATGAAAACGAGAAGGACCGCGGGCATCTGAAGCGGTAACGGAGACGCAGGAAATAAAGGTTCGTCGCGAGCTATTTCAGCAGGTTCGCCACTTTGGCAATTCCCGCCTTCGCGCAGGCGTCATCGTTTTCCTGCCCGGAGCCGGAACTGCCCACGCCGCCGATCGTTTCATTGCCGATCTTGATGGGGACCCCGCCGCCGGCCGCGAGGATATCGGGGACTTCGCGCAGTCCCGCGCCGGCGTTTTCGCCCTTGCTCGATTCGCGGAACTCAAGCGACGGGACGCGGAAGACGCGCGCCGTGTAGGCCTTGCGCCGCGCCATGTCGACGGTCTCCGGACCTGCCTGTTCGTCGCGCAGAACGACGAGCACCTGCCCCGCGCGGTCCACCACGACAACGGCTGAATGGGCGCCTTTGGCTTTGCACTCGGCCAGAGCTGTTTCGGCGATGGTCTTTGCCATCGCGAGAGACAGAATGCGCTGCGTGACCAGCCCTCCCGGGGCGGCGTCCTGAGCGTACATCGCAGCGCCCGGAGCGAGCGCCAGAACCAATACCGCAAGAGTCTTCCGGATTTGCCGCATGATGTCTCCCCTCCCGCGCTTCACCCCGCGCATTACCGCGGTGCGCACCCGCCGATGCCGCGCGGAGATGATTCTATCCCAATTTGCCGCCAATCAGCCGCGGGTGACGAGCGAGTCGCGGCGGATCTTTGCGATGGATGCGGCGCCGGCCTGCGCCATCATGACCTGGAGTTCGCGGCGCAGCAGTCCGATGACGGTCTCGACGCCCTCCTGTCCGAACGCGGAAAGTCCCCAGATATGCGGACGCCCGATGCCCACCGCCGTGGCGCCGAGCGCGAGTGCCTTGTAGATATCGGCGCCGCCGCGAAAGCCGCTGTCGATGAGAACCGGGATCTTGCCCGCTGCTCCGGCGACGACTTCGGGGAGGCACTCGATGGTGCCGCGCGCGCTTGCGTCTTCGTGGCCGCCGTGGTTGGAGACGATGATGCCATCGACGCCGTGCTGTACCGCGAGCGCCGCATCTTCACGCGTCACGATGCCTTTGAGGACGAGCTTCATGCGCGTCAGACCGCGGACGCGTTTCACATCTTCCCAGCTGAGCTTCACGCTGTTTTCGCCCATCAGCGAACCGACCGAGCCCATGACGTCCATGGGCGTCGTTACGGTGGTTCTGCTGATTTTGGGCAGGTTGTTGTGGCAGCCGGCGCAGCGGGCGTCGGCTTCGCGGTCGAGGTCCTTCACGCCGGCGCGCTGAATCGATTTCGCGCCGATGGTGTTGGCGCCGCCGTCGTCGACCGTCCAGACGAGCACGGGGCAGCCCAGCGATTCGAGGTGCTTGATCATCGGCTCGTTCAGCGTGTCGCCCAGTCCGGCGAACCAGACGGGCATGCCGCGAGCTTCGTTGACGTCTTCAATCACTTTGGGGTTTTCGCGAATCGCCGAAGAGCCGGACAGGACGTGCAGAGAGTTGGTCGCCTTCGCCGCGCGCGAGACGACCACCGCGCCATTCGGGTAGTAGGCGTTCATGCGTCCGATGGGCGACAGGAAGATCGGCGATTCCCACGTCACGCCGAAAAGACGGATCGACTGGTCTACCTTGGTGATCCCGGTGAGGCGCCGCAGCCGAACCTGGTACTTCGAAAAGCCTTCGCGGTTGGCGCGCATGGTCTCGTTGTTGAACGAGCCGTCCGTGATGAACGTGTAGTGCGCGGTGGAGAGTTTGGTGCGCGCGACGGCATCGAAATCGAAAACGTTGAGGGCTTCTTTGACGGAACGGATGACGACTTCGTTCTGCGCGCCGAGCGCGGCGGCGTCCTGCGGCGCAAAGGGCGCGGCCATCAGGTCGTCCGCCCAGTTGGATGTGAAGCCCGCGGCTGCCATGATCGGGCTGGCGGCGAGAAATCTGAGGAACGAGCGGCGGTCTTTCAATGCACGAGCAGACAGCATGTGAGCTTCTCCTTACAGCGACCCATATTCTATACGCGCGGCTGCGTCACATTCTATACGTGCGGCGGAGCCACGGCGCGCGCGGCGGAGTCATGGCCGTTTTCGTGAAATGCCTCCGCGAGCCGGTCAATGCGCTTTCCGACCGGAGTGGAGGCGATGGCGATGGAAAGCAGGAACGTGCCGATGCCGGTGAGTGCGGCCTCCGTGTATTCGCCCGGATAGTGCGAGCTGTGAATCGCGGTGTCGGCCACGAAGCCGCAGATCCCCAGAAAGACGGAGGAGGTCCACTTGTTGGCAAAGTGCCGCGCGTGCCGGGTGAAGGAGATCAACAGCGCCGGGGCAATGGCTGCCAGGCCGGTCTTTGTTGCCAGCGCGAGGTGGGCCGGCGTGAGAGCCAGCAGATTGCCCTGCACCATCAGGACGAGGCAGACCGCGCCGGTTTCAAATGCTTTATGACCGCAAAGCACGAGCCGGAACTGATGGCGTTTGTGAAACAGTGGTGGCCGGTTCATCGGTTCCTGAAGTTGAAGCGACGCACGGCAGAGCCAGCCAGTCTGGTGCTCTGCCGTGCATGGTGCGAGTTACTTGTTGTTCCCGGTGGCTCGAAGGAAGGCTGAGCGCGCGGGCGGGCCAGCGACCGGTTTGACCGAGGGGATGGCTACTGGGTCCGCCGGAACAGGCCGCCGTAGACGGCTTTCCCGAGGATGTGGCCCTGAATCGCCTTCATCACGTTGGCGCGCGTCTCGAAGGCGTCGGCCGTCGGCTTCACATCGAGCTTCGTGTCGAGCGCGTAGAGTTCGAACATGTAGTGGTGGACGGGGCCGGTCGCCGGCGCGCCGGGGCCGCGATACATGGGGCCGGTGGCGCTGATCTGGTAGCTTCCGTCGGGCAGTTGCGAACCCTTCGGCACGCCCTCGGGCAGGCCGGTGAGAGTGCCCGGCAGATTCCACAGCACCCAGTGCGGCTGGTCGTCGGTTGTTTTGTTGCGGGCCAGTTCCATGTCGTGCATGTGGAGGAAGAAGCTCTGGGTGCCGGCGGGAACATTGGTCCAGCTGATGGCGGGCGACGTGCCCTCGCCTGTGGCGACACCCGGCGCGGACTGGGTGAATTTCACGGGGATCATGCTGCCATCGGGAAAGGCCGGAATGGTCATCGTCATGGACGATGCCGCCGGAGCCTTGCCTGCGGCCGGGGCGCCGCGTCCCGCGTCCTGCGCGGATAACGCCAGCGTGAGCGAAACAATCATCGTGGAAAGGAGGAGCAATCGCATGGGTCTATCCTATCGCGAAATCCAAAAGCCGGTCGCGAAATCCAAAAGCCGGTCGCGAAATCCAAAAGCCGGTCGCGAAGTCTAAAAGCCGGTCGCGAATTGCAAAGCCGGTCGCCGCGATTCCGGCACGCGATTGCGGGTGGCTCGTGCGCTACCCGGCGCGGCGGAAGGCCATGAGCAGACCGTCGAGCGCGATGGGCTTCTGGATATTGCGGCGCAGCAGGGCGGCCACGTCGTCCACGCTGCTCACGGCATCGATGATCCAGCGTCCGGAAACGCGGCCGGCGAGGGCGGCGAGTTCGCTGCGCAGGTCGATGTTGCGAATGGCGCTGCCGCCTTCGCGCAGAATGGTGACGTCGCGCAGCAGTTCGTAGAGCAGCTTGAGATAAGGTTCCAGCTTTTCGCTGCGGCTGCGCGCCAGGGCTTCGGAAACGGGCAGCCACGCGGCGTAGGAACTGGCGCCCGCGCCGGTCTTGAGCAACGCCAGCATGGCCGCGCGGCGTTTCTGATAAAGCTCGATGTCGAGCGAAGCGGCCACGCCCGGGCTGCCGCCGGAAAGCGCGATGCGGCGTTCGGCGTTGTCCAGTCCGCGGTCGCGCGCGAAGGCCTGCATGTCTTCGGCGGAGAGCGGAGAAAAATTCAGCACGACGGAGCGCGAACGGATGGTGGGCAGCAGATCGTAGGCGTTTTCGGCGGTGAGGATCAGGATCAGGTGCGCGGGCGGCTCTTCCAGAATCTTGAGCAGGGAGTTGGCGGCCTGTTCGCCGGCGCGGTCGGCGTGGTCGATGAGGAAGACGCGACGGTCCCCGTGCAGCGGTTTGTACTGCGCGTGTTCCTTGAGGAGCCGCATCTGCGGGATGGAGATCTGGCGCAGCGGGCCGTCGGGCGGAAAGGTGAGGAAGTCGGGATGGGTGCTGAAGAAGAGCGGTTCGTCGTTGCGCTTGTCGGCGGGGAGCTTTTCGCGCGCGGCGATGGACTGGGCGTTGGCGGGAAGGCTGAGGTCGTCGGCTTCGATCTTTTCCGGCGAGTGCAGGATGCGGGCGGCGAAGCGGCGGGCGAGCGTTGCCTTGCCGAGTCCGTCGAGGCCGGCAAACAGCATGGTCTGCTGGATGCGGCCGCGTTCGATCATGCCTTCGAGCGCGGTCTGCACGTGACGGTTGCCGTGGAAGTTTTCAAACACGCGCGGCGATCTCCTCGGCGACGCGACGGGCCACGGCGTCGATCGGCGCCCGCCCGTCGATCACGACGAAGCGCGCGGGCTCATGGCGCGCGAGGGCGAGATAGCCGTCGCGCACGCGGGCGTGGAAGGAAGCATGTTCATCGTCGATGCGCGATTCTTCCTGCCCGGAACGCGCGTTGCGGCGGCGCGCGCGGGTGAGGCTGGTTTCGAGGTCGATATCGATGAGCAGCGTCAGGTCCGGCCGGAGCCCGTGGCAGGCGATGCGGTCGAGCGCGAGGATGGTGTCGGGTTCGAGGCCGCGGCCGTGGCCCTGGTAGGCGAGCGTGGAATCGGTGAAGCGGTCGCAGAGCACGACGTGGCCGGCGGCGAGCGAGGGACGGATCACTTCCTCCACGTTCTGCGCGCGGCTGGCGAAGTAGAGCATGAGCTCGGTGCGGGCGTGGATGGCGGTGTTGGCGGGGTCGAGCAGGATTTTGCGGATCTGGCGGCCGATGTCGGTGCCGCCGGGTTCCACGGTTTCGACCACGGTGCGGCCCTGTTTGCGGAGCCACTCGGCGAGCAGGCGAAGCTGCGTGGTCTTGCCGCAGCCATCGATGCCTTCAAAAGTGATGAATCGGCCCGGGTTCATGGGAACTCCGATTTTCGCAGATGAGGGGCGCGCGTCGCGCCGGCGAATTTCCCCCGGGGCTTTTGCGGGCGGCCGGCAGGGGAGTAAATTGAAGTACGGGAGCTATCGACATGAGCCGTTTGTCCGACCTTCGTTATTCCGATGTGACGCCGCAGAGCATTTACGTGAACCGCCGCCGGTTTCTCGCGACGGCCGCAGCCGCGGCGGGCGCAATAGCCGGGCCGTTCTCGGGACAAGGGCGCGCCGCCGCGCTGACCGGCGCGAAGAGCGCGTTCAGCACGACGGAGAAGCCGACGCCGCAGCAGGTGATCACTTCGTACAACAACTACTACGAATTCGGCACCGGCAAGGACGAGCCGGTGCGCAATGCTCCCAAGTGGAAGGTGCCGGCGCCCTGGACGGTGCAGATCGGCGGCGCGGTGGCGAAGCCGAAGACGCTGGATCTGGACGCGATCCTGAAGCTGGCGCCGCTTGAAGAGCGCATCTACCGGCATCGCTGCGTGGAAGGCTGGTCGATCGTGGTGCCGTGGATCGGCTTTTCGCTGAGCGCGCTGCTGAAGCAGGTGGAGCCGACCGCGAAGGCGAAGTACGTGGCGTTCGAAACTTATTACGATCCGAAGGCGATGCTGTCGGCGCGCGAGGCGGGCATCCCGTTTCCGTATAAGGAAGGCCTGCGCGTCGATGAAGCGATGCATCCGCTGACGCTGCTCTCCATGGGGCTTTACGGCGAAACGCTGCCGAATCAGAACGGAGCGCCGCTGCGGCTGGTGATTCCGTGGAAGTACGGTTTCAAGAGCATTAAGTCGATCAATAAAATCACGTTCACCGAGAAGCAGCCCGACACGGCGTGGGCGACTTACGCGCCGAACGAGTACGGGTTTTATTCCAACGTGAATCCGAAGCGCGACCATCCGCGCTGGAGCCAGGCCAGCGAGAACCGGCTCGGCGAAGGCTTCCTCGGCAAAGGCACGCGGCGTCCCACCGAGATGTTCAACGGCTATGCGGCGCAGGTTGCCGGTCTTTACAACGGCATGGATCTCATGCGTAACTATTAGCCGGTTTGCGGCGAAGTTCAGGTGTATGCCGAAAATTCTGGCCAGCAAGTGGACGAAGGCCGCAGTGTTTCTTGTTTGTCTCGCGCCGGCAGGATATCTTCTGGCGCTGGGCGGGCTGGAGTATCGCGCGCAGGTGCAGGGTATCGGGCAACCGGGGAACCTGACGGGCGATCCGATCAAATACATCACGCATTTTACGGGCGACTGGACGCTGCGATTCCTGCTGCTCACGCTGGCCGTGACGCCGCTGCGCAAACTGCTGAACCAGCCGCAGTTGGCGCGCTATCGCCGCATGATCGGACTGTACGCATTTTTCTATGGCTGCGTGCACCTGATGATCTGGATGGGGCTCGACAAAGAGTTCGCCGGCGCGGAACTGTGGAAGGACATTCTGGAACGCTGGTACATCACGGTGGGCATGGCATCGCTGCTGGGGATGCTGCCGCTGGCGGTGACGTCGACGGCCGGGTGGATCCGGCGGATGGGCTTCGTGAAGTGGCAGCGGCTGCACCGGCTGGTGTACGGATGTGCCGCGCTGGGCGTGATCCATTACTACCTGCTGGTGAAGTCCGACATCCGTTTGCCGCTGCTCTACGGCGCGATTCTGGCGGTGCTGCTGTCCTATCGCTTTGCGGTGCGGAGGCGCAAGGCCGGCGCGGTTGCGGCGCGCTAGCCGCGGATTACAAGTCGCCCTGGCGGACGAACTCGATGGCGCGCGAAAATTCCGCGAGGACGCGGCGGCTGCGGTGGAGCATCCGCTTGCCTGGCTCGGTGAGTGAGACGCCGCTCGAAGTGCGATCCAGCAACTCGACGCCGAGGTGGCGTTCAAGGTCGCGGATCTGGCGGCTGAGGGGCGGCTGCGAAACGTTCAGCGAGCGGGCGGCGCGGCCAAAGTGCCCGTGTTCGGCGACGGCGACAAAATAGCGAAGATGGCGCAGTTCGATGGCGCCGTGATTCGATCCGTTGACGTGATGGTGGCTGGCCGGGTGAGCGCGTTCAGGGTTGTTGTCCGGGGATTCCTGTTCGTACCAGGATTGCTTTCCGTCATTGAAACTGGCCTGCATACGCAACTCGTAGCGCAACTGTTGCGCCATCCCGCCGCAATGGAAACAGACTGCTTGCCGGATGCGTTGCGGCGAATCGCGTACAACAGCTGGGTTGCCGCGCTATATCGCGCAGGCCGCGCAGCAGGCCCGGGGGCCACTATTTCGCCGGCAGCAGGCCGAGCGATTTGAGGATGGCGGGCTTGGTCTCTTCGACCGCAAGCGTCTCGTGGCACAGACCGCAATCCTGACTGATGGCCTTTTTTGCGCCGCCGTCCGCCGCCACGGTGTTGTGGCTCTCATCGTGGCATCGGAAGCAGCCCGGTGAATCCGAGTGGCCGAGGTTATTGGGATAAGTCCCCCACGTGACCCTGAACTCGGGGAAGACGTTGCGCTGCCAGGCCGCCAGGAGGGCCGCGCCGGAGCGCCGGATGTCGTCAGCCTGCTTCGCCGCCACCTCCGGATACTTTTCCCGATAGAAAGCCTCGAACGCGGCGGGAATCTTCTGCGCGGCTTCTTCGTCGGAAGTGTAGGATGCCTTGAGCACGGCGACGCCGGTCTTGTGGGCGAAGGGCAGGGAGGCGGCGATGTCGCCCGTCGCCATGGCCTTGTCGACGGCCTTGTCGGGGAGGTCGAAGGTGTGGGTGGGGCGGTTATGGCAGTCGGCGCACTGCATCGTGTAGTGCGGCAGGCTGCCGATGGCATCGGGTTTCGCATCGGCCGTCACGTAGCTGCGGGTCTGACCTTTGGCGGCGTCGTGGTATTCGACCCACGGAATCGTCTGCCGCGTGGAATCGGTGGCGGCGTAGCGGATCTCCACGCCCGCTCCCATGTGAGCCGAGTGGATGCCGGCCGCCTTGCCGCCGCCCACCTGCATCATGAGCACGGTGTCGATGCGGGTATTGGCCTGGTCGTCTTTGAAGCCGGTGATGACGCGCAGTTTGGAACCGCTGCTCCGCTCGCGGGAGTGGCACTGTTCGCAGGTTTCGGCAGAGGGCGCGAGACGGTTGCTGGCGAGGCCGGAAGGCAGCGGGCGCGGGAATGAATTGAAAGCCACGAGGCGCAGCTGGTGAGCGCCGTTGATCTTGGCGGCAAACCATCCGCTGGCGCCGGGCGTGATGTGGCAGTCCACGCAGGCGACCTTCTGGTGCGTGCCGGTCAGGTGGGAGACGAACTCCGGCTTCATGACGTGGCAGCTTTGTCCGCAGAACTGGTTGGTGTCCATCTGCTCCACGGCGCGGTAGGTGAGCTGGCTCCCGATCACCAGATTGATGGCGGTCATGATGCCGATGAAGAGGGCGACGCGCTGGAAAATGGCTCGCCGGTTCGGCACCACGGCAAAGCCGCGGACAATCCGGCGCTTGCCGAGATACATGCCGACCGGGATCAGAAGCAGGCCGAGGAAGAAGACCATCGGGATGCCGATGAAGGCCAGCAGTCCGATGTAGGGGTTATCGACGCGGCCCCGCATGTGGAGCGGCAGCACGAACAGCCAGGAGCAGCCCGCCGTGGTGACCAGCGCAACGCCGAGCATGCCCAGCCAGTGGCTGGTGAGGAGGGAAAGGACGGGGCGCTTATCGTCCAGCGCGGGGATGCGGTCCGGGCCGCTAGCGTTTGGCACTGCCGGCCTCCCGCGTGTTCAGGTAGGCGATGACGTCAGACATTTCCTTTTCACTGAACCGCGGCCAGGCCAGATGCTTTTGCTGCATCAGGCTCAGCATGGAGGGGCCGTGACGCCACAGGGCGGCGATGATCGATATGCCGGTAAAATCCTTCGTGCCGGCGAGCGCCGGAGCGCCGCTTGAGGCATCGTCATGACAGGTGGAGCAGTTCCTCGCGGCGAACACTTTTTTCCCGCGAACGGCATCGCCGCCGTTGTCCAGAAGGCGCCGCGTCCAGATGAAACTGGCAACGTCTCGCATCTCACCTGGCTGGAACCTGACCCCGGCTGACGACATGGCAATTCCATGATTCCACATGTCGGCCGCCACATCGGTGAGAGTCTGGCCGGCAAGGCCGGCGGAAAGGAATGTTTCCGGCGACGTGTGGCAGCCGAGGCAGCCTTTGGTCTCGAACAGTTTCTCGCCGCTGGCGGGCGAGGCGGTGCGGAAGACGCCCGGTTCCGGCGGGTTGGCCGGGATGTTGCGGAGATAGACGATGAGATCGGCCACGTCCTGACCGGAAAGCCGCGGCCATTTGATGTTCTTGACGGCCATCAGATCGTGCATGGTGGAGGCGTGATTCCACATCTGCTCGATCATGCCGATCGGGTCGTTGAGCGAGGTCCAGTGGCTCACCAGCTGCACGCCGGAGATCTTCGTCTCCGTGAGGCCGTGGCAGGCCGAGCAGGACCTGGAAGTAAAAAGCTGCTTGCCGCGCCCGGCGTCGCCCGGGTTTTCAAAGAAGCGCTTGGAGTAGAAGAAGGCGAACAGATCGGCGGCGGCCTGATCGTCCATCGGCTTGACGGCGATCTTGCGGGCATCCATGGCCGCCCACATGGTGGGGGCGTGGTTCCACATCGTGCTGGCCAGCAGCGAGGGCGTGAAGCCGCGGTCGATGATGCGGCCGAGGTCGGGACCGATGGTCTTTTCGGCGGCCGCCGCGTTGCCGCCGATCCGGTGGCACTGGCTGCAGGAGACGTCAGCGAACACCTGCGCGCCGCGCGTCGAATCGGTAGCCGGCGTTGCCGCCGGCAGCGCCACCGCGGTCAGCAGCACGGCGGACACCAGCCGGATTTTCCGGATGCAGTTCATTTGGTCAACCTCATCCCGGTGGTTACCATTTGCGTCCGAAACGCCTGGTAGCCGTAGAAATTCTCTTCGAATCCGTAATACCGCCATTCGCTCACCCATGCAAGGGTTTTGTTTACGGGCATCGAAAGCCGGGCGAGCGGCTGATAGAAATGCGTCGGGTTACTGCCCGACGACATATAGAGCGATCCGCCGAGGGAGAGCTTCACGATCCGGGTCTTCTGAACCGGAAGGTTGGCGTCGAAATAACCGGTGGCGACGTGGCTGTTGTCGCGATAGAAAGAGATGCCCGGGCGCTCATACGCGGGGTCGAGATAGCTGATCTCCGAACGGAGCGTGGAACGGGTGTAGGACCCCTGGAAGTCCCAGCGTTTTCCGCCGGCCGGCGCGAAGAGGAAAGATGCGGTCTCCTGATGCGACAGGTAGTCGTAATGCAGGCCGGCGTTGGGATTGTTATTGTTCAGGACCGAGACGCTGGCTGCGAGGCTCAGGGACGGCGTGACCTGGTAGCGTCCGCGCACGCGGCCCTTCTGGTAGTTGTAAAGGCTGGTGCGGAAGTAACTGCCGGTGCTGACGCCGTCTTCGAAATCGGCATTCAGCGAAACTTTGGTCAGCGGGCGGTAGGCGATCCCCGCCAGCGCGACATTGCGGCGGACGGTGCCGGTCTCGACCGCTGCAAGCTCGGCGACGGGAAGGATGACATCCGACGCATTGCCCCACACGTAGCGATAACCGGCCCGCAGCGTCACTTTCGGCATCACTTCCAGCATGGCGCTGAGTTCGGCCTGATTGTAGTTGTTCACCAGCTTATTGCTCAGCAGTGAGTTGATCGTTGCCGGGCCGGAAGCGAGCGAAGTTCCGGTAAGTGTCTGCGCATTCACGTCCGACGAACTGGTGTGCATCCGGTCGGTGAACCAGGAGGGCAGCAGGCGCAGTTGGCGGAAGGGGCGCAGTTCCGCGCCGAGACTGCCGGTGGTGTGCGGCAGCTTCGAGACCGCCGAGGCGATGCTCTGTTCGCCGGTGTAAAAAATCAGCTGGCTCAGCAGGATCTGATTGCCGCTGTCGAACTGCTGGTAGTTCACCGTGGAACGCGGCTGGCTGAACAGGAACTGGCCGTAGAGATCGAACCACGATGCGATGTTCGCCGTGAGCAGCGCCTTGGTGTAGATGCTGTCGCCGCGCACGCGGTACGCCTGCGACAGGCTGGTGAGGTCGAGCTTCTGGCCCAGCACGGCGCTGAAGGAATTGCCGTAGTTGGTGCCGCTGCCGGCGGCCATGCCCAGTTGCTGGTCGTCGCGGAAGGTGGTGCCGCCCTGTTCCAGCGTGACGTGGAAGCGGCGCTGCTCGATCCGGGCACCGCCGCGGTAGTTGTTGGTGGAATTGGTGACGATGCTGCCCACCGGGAACTCGTCGTCATTCGAAACGAAGGTAGCGACGCCGTTGCCGGTCGACGAATTGCGGTCGTAAACCAGATACGGGACCAGCCAGCTTTCGGGCAGCAAGGTCAGCTGGTAGCTGCCCATGCGCTGGCGCGTATCGAGCGATTGTTCGTTCAGCGTGACGCCGCCCGAGAGGCGCGGGTCGGCGAACGACGGCAGGTTGCTGTAGTAGGCGATATTCCGGTAGTCGGCGCTGAAGTCGTAGAGCTTGTGCCGGCGCACGTCGACGTGGAGGGTGGCGTAGGGATCGTCGCCCCAGTTATAGGCGCGGACGGTGACGCTGTCGAACAGCCGGTGCTTCGGATCGGAAATGGTGAATTCGGTGCCCAGCAGTTTGGGGCCGGAGCCGAGGTCGACCACGCTGCGGTACGTATTGAAGCTGCCGCCGGTGCCGACCCATCGATAACCGAGATCGACGAAGCCGCTGATACCGGCCTCGCCGGATGGCACGGACGAAGCCGCGGCCGGCAATTCCTGGGGCAGCGCCGGAAGCGCACAGGCCAGAGCGAGAGCGGGAAGCAGGAGTCTCATCGGAGCAGGTTCCTGTCCACGTGGCTGCCGTGGATCTTCTGGTGGCAAACGGTGCAGTTGCGGTAGCGCGCCGAGGTCAGATCGTGAAACGCCGGCGGCACTACGCCCGTGACCCGCGCCGTCGCGTTCGGTTGCGGCTGCGGCAGGTTGGCGTGGCATTCGAGGCAGACCAGCCGCACTTCCTGGCGGACCAGCATTTTGGCGTTGGAAGAACCGTGCGGCTCGTGGCAGCCGTTGCAGCCTTCCTCGCGAACCGCGGCATGCTCAAACGTAAACGGGCCGCGCTTGTCACCGTGGCACTTCATGCAGCCGGGTTCGTTGGCGCTGGCCATCTGCATCTGGCCCGGCTTTACGCCGCCGTGGGGATTGTGGCAGTCCACGCAGGTCATGGCGTTTTCGGTGACCTTGTGTTTGAAGGGTAACTGGAAGCGCGCCATCACGTCCGTGTGGCAGCCGGCGCAGAGTGCATTCACCTCGGCGGGCTTGCGGGCCACAAGGCCGTTGGGTCCGTGCGCGTGAACCGAGTGGCACGACGTGCAGGCCACCGAATTGTGCGCGTGCGCGCTTTCGATGCGCCCGACCTGCGTGGGGCGGTTCAGATGACACGTGAGACAGGTGCTCGTCACCTGCGCGGCCGTCAGCTTCAGCGGGTTGCGGATGTCGGCGGCGGAAAGCGATTCCACATGCTTGCCGCCCGGGCCGTGGCAGGACTCGCAGGCCTTGCCGGTCCAGTTGGGTCCGCCGTGTTTATCGCCGGTTTCGACGTCATGGTGCGGATTGCGCGCGAAGTCTTTCGCCACGTCTTCATGGCAGGTCCCGCAGACTTCCGAACCGACGTAGGCGACCGGGGCGGCCGCCGGCGCCGCGGCCTTTTTCGTTTTGGCCGGCTGGGCGCCGCCCGACTGAGCGAGCGCCGCCGTCCCCGCTGTCAGAGGTATCAGAATCGCGAATGCGAGGAGCCGGTTCATGGCTGGCACCGGATCAATACTGCGCGTGAACCTTCGACACCGAATAGTCGCCGTCCGAGCCGTGGCAAACCGAGCAGGCTTCGCCGAGGGCCGTTGTGGCGCTCAACATGTGGGATGCATCGGCCTTCGCGGTGTGGCAACTGCCGCACGCCGCCGTTGTTGCCTGCGTCGGAGTAATCCAGCCCTGCGGATTCGTCACCGGATTCAGGCCTTCGGGCAGATTCTGTTCGCTGCCGCCGGTGTGGCAAAGCGAGCAGTTTCGGGTATCGCCGGCGCTGCCGGCGGGACTGAACGGCGGATAGAGGACGCCTGAAAAATCGTTGTGCGAGCCGCCGAAACCAACCACAACGTAAGGATACTGGGCGCCATCGGCCACGTTGTTCGCGCCCCGGTGGATGTTGTGAATCAGCAGGTCGAAGTTGATGCCCTGCGGCGGCAGCGCTTTGTCGGTGGCGTTCACCGCGGCGGGCCGCACCGGTATGTCTGTTGCGGCCGGATTATGACACTCGACGCAGTATTCCGTGTTGTTGCGCAGCCCGCCGTGGATGGAATCGAACTTCACATGGCACTGCTGGCAATTGGCCAGCGCCACAACCTTGCGCCGCGGCGTAACGGCGGAACCATCCACCGAGAAGTAGGACACCGGATTCAGCGCGCCATACGTCACGCTCTGCTGTTTCGGCGTTCCCGCGAGAATGGTCTCGGTTCGCCGGGCTTCCATGCCGATCACGAACGTACCTGTCGCGGTCGCCGGCACTGCATGGTTGAAGGTATACGTACAGGTGCCGTCCGCGGCGCAGGATGCGGTTGTAAGCGCACTTTCCGAAACATAACCGGGCGTGGTCACGTCGCTGCCGAAACTGGTGAGACCGTAGTCGGTCGTCGGCCCGGACATATTCAGCGAGAGGCTGCCCAGCAACTTCGGCGAAATTCCGTTGCCGCTGCTGTCGGTCAGCTTAAAGGTCACCACCGGCTTGCTGCCCGGCGTGCCGTTTTTCACGCTGACGATGGTGGCGTTGATTCCGCTCAGCAGGGATGAATCCGTGGGTACCACGTGCGATCCGATCACGGAATTGTCGAAATCCTGGGTTCCCACCGGGATGTGGCAGGTGGAACACTTGGAATCGTCCGTGTAAGCGCCGCCCGCATGGTTGGCGCCGGTGGCGAAATTCACGTTGTCGTGGCACGAGCCGCAGACTACCCGCGTCGGGTTGGTCGCATAAGCTGTCGCCTGCGCCGCCCCGCTTTTCTGATCGTGGCAAACCGTGCAGCGCTGCACATTGGCGGGATCGACGACTTTGGAAAAATCAGTAACGCCGGTGCCGCTGCCGAACTGGTAGGCCTTGCCGGCGACCACGCTGGGCAGCGAGGAGCCGCTGTGGATCTTGTGGATCATCACCTTGAAATCAGCGGAACTCCCCGTGTTCGGGTCCACGTTCTGCGGCTGATGGCAAAGCACGCACATTTCCACGCCCCGGCGCCGTCCGCCGTGGAACGAGAGCTGGTCATGGCAACGGTCGCAGGAGGCGGTCCGCACCACGTCGCGCGTTGTGACAACCTTCGATCCGTTGGGAACGAAATTGAATGTCGCGCTGGCGTAGTTTGTGGTGAGGTTATAAGTCGTCAGAACGCGGGAAGCGTAAATGCCGATGGTGTGCGTGGCGGTGGGGTCGAATCCGGCCGCTTTTGTGCTGAATTTATAGGTGTACTGGCCGGCGGCGATCTGGGTCGTCGTGCCGCCGGAATCTGCTGTCGGCTGGTTGACAGAGGGGATCAGCGTTCCGGTGACTGTCCTCGTGATGTAGCTCACGTATTGCGTCTGGCCGTTCGGAATGTAGGCGGCGAGAAAGCTGAGCGTAATCGCGCCCGGTGTGGTTACGCCGGCGATGTCGAGCGGCAGACCGCCCGGGTCGGCGACGGTGAACGTTGTTGTAATCGTTCCGTCACTGGCGATGGCGGCGGACTGGATGGTGAGATTCAGGCCCGGGCGAACGAATTCCGCCGTGGGGGTATCGAGGAAAAAGGCCTTCTGGTGCTGGTTGAGGAAATCCTTAATCGGTCTGGTCCGTGCGGACTGCGCGGCACCGGCAGCCACAATCGCGAGTCCAAGTGCAACAACCCAGGTCTTCTTCTTTCGCAGCGTCACCATGTCTCCGTCCTCATTTCATCTGGAACAAGGTTTATTGACAAGAATACCGTCACTTGCACGAGCGCTGCCAATACTTAGAAGGTATTTGCAAACCCTATTCCGTTGAGCGACAATGGGCGGCATGAAACCCTCCGCGCGCCATATTACGATGACCGCCGCCATCAGCGCTCTGCTGGGCCTGGTTCCCGCAGCCGCCACAGCCGCCGACGCCGCGGCGGGCAAGGCTGTCTTCGCAGCGAAGTGCAAAACCTGCCACGCCGAAGACGGGACGGGCAATCCCGCGATCGCCAAAATGATGAAAGTCGACCTGAAGCCGCTGGGTGGCGCCGAAGTCCAGAAGAAGTCGGATGCCGAACTGAAAGCTGCCGTCTCCGAGGGCACCGGCAAGATGAAGGCCGTGGCGGGCGTTGCCGGCGCGGACCTCGACAACGTCGTGGCCGCCGTTCGCGCTCTGAAAAAGTAGCCTGGCGCTTCGCCCGGCGGCCGGGTTCGTTACAGACTCAGCACCGGACACGGCGATTCGCGGATGATCGCCGCCGTATGGCTTCGCAGCCGTCCCAGGCGCTCGTGTATGCGGCCCCGTCCGATGACCACCAGGTCGGCGCCGAGTTCTTTCGCAGCTTCCCCGATCACCGGCGCGACGCCGCCCTGGCGGAATAACGCCTCCCATGCCGTGCCGGCTGCTTTCTGCGTGGCCTGCACGCTTTCTTCGGCCTGATCGCGCACTAACCTGTCCAGCGACGTGTCAAACGTGTACGCTTCCACGTTGGCGAACGGCGCGGGCAGGGCGTGGACGAGCGTAACGGTTGCCCCGTAGCGTTTGGCCAGTTCCGTGGCGGCGGTCAGAACGTGGGAATCGCCGCTGGTTGCATCTACGGCGCAGACAATTCTGCGGATCGCCGCGGCAGAAAATGGTGCAGCCGCCTCTTCTGCGTGGGCCATGGTCCAGACCGGGCACTGGCTGTCGTGCAGTACCTTCGACGTGACCGAGCCGAGCAGCAGTTGCCGGAAAAGCCCCTGGCCGTGGGTCGGCATGACGATCAGCCCCATCTTATTTTCCGCCGCAAAGTCGGAGATGACCTGGCCGGCCTCTCCATCCAGCACCAGCCGGTCTGTCACATATGGATCGAGAAACGGCGCGCCGAAGTGGGCGATGTCGGCCTCGCACTTCTGGCGCATCCAGTCCTGCCACTGGACGTAGGCGTAACCATCCAGATCCGTCCCGCGGAAGCCGTCATAGGCACCGATGGCATGGATCAGCGTGACGCCGGCGCCGAAATTTTCCGCCAGTCCCGCCACATAGGGCACCGCCTGATTGCAGCGCGGTGAAAAATCAACGGGGAAAAGGATTTTGTCGAACATCCTGTTTGCCCTCCCGCCTGGAGCCTGCAATTCAGTGGCCTGGCGGGTGCCGGTCAATCGCCCGTGTAACGTCCCGGCCAGGGTTATTTCGCGCGCCATAGCGCGAGATCGCGCAGGAGGCGCAATGCCCGACCGGACAACCCAAATGCTGCCGCAATCAACCGTACGGCCCTTTTCCTGCTCGCGGATTAGTATCGTCTAAATTGAAGACAGCCACTCTGACAACATGAATCCAGTTACTTTCTTTGCTCCCCGTTTGCGCGCGCTGCGCATTCTTTCTGCTGCTCTGCTGCTGGCCGGGTTTTCCGCCTCCCAGGCGCAAAACGGTCTGCCCGGCATGCCGCCGGTGCTCGATCAGAACGATATCTATTCCGCCGACCACGCCGGCAACCTCAGCGACACGGTGAAAAAGTTCCCGTCGCGCGTTTACGTGCCGAACAGTGTCAGCGACACCGTCGATGTGATCGACCCCGCCACGTTCAAGATCGTGGGACATTTCGCGGTCGGCCACCAGCCGCAACACGTGGTTCCGTCGTGGGACCTGAAGAAGCTCTGGGTCCTCAACGACCTTGGCAACAGCGTCACCGAAATCGACCCGGCCACCGGCGAGAAGGGCAAGACGTATCCGGTGGACGATCCCTACAACATGTACTTCACGCCGGACGGCAAGTACGCCATCGTTGTCGCCGAGCAGCAGCAGCGGCTCGATTTCCGCGATGCGCAAACCATGAAGCTCGACGGCTCCATCAAAGTGGAATGCAAAGGCATCGACCACATGGACTTCACCACGGACGGCCGCTTCCTCATCGCCAGCTGCGAATTCGCCTCGCGCGTGGTGAAGATCGACGTCGCGAACCGGAAAGTGCTTGGCTACCTCGAGGTCAACAAGGGCGGCATGCCGCAGGATGTGAAGACATCGCCCGACGGCAAGGTCTTCTATGTGGCCGACATGATGGCCAACGGGATTTACCTGGTGGATCCGGCCACCTTCACGCGCATCGGCTTCATCGAAACCGGCAAGGGCGCGCACGGCCTCTATGTCAGCCGCGATTCGCGGACTCTCTACATTTCCAATCGCGGGGAGGGCAGTGTTTCGCTGCTCGACCTGGCAACCCGCAAGCTCATTACGAAGTGGACGATTCCCGGCGGCGGCTCGCCCGACATGGGCGGCGTATCGGCAGACGGCAAAGTGCTCTGGCTGTCGGGCCGCTACAACGCTGAGGTCTACGCGTTCGATACCACCAGCGGCCACTTGCTGGCGCGCATTAAAGTCGGCAAGGGTCCGCATGGATTGTGCGTGTACCCGCAGCCCGGCCGCTACTCGCTGGGGCACACCGGCGTTTTCCGCTAGAATGCAGCCAATGACGCCAGGCTTTCGCTATTCGCTGATCGTGCTGGCCGCGGCCGCGGCGTTTCCGGCCGTCGCGGCCGAAGCTCCCGATACGGTGTTGACGAACATCCATCAGCTCACCAGCGGCGGTTCGAATGCAGAAGCGTACTGGGCGCCGGACGGGAAGCGCATCATCTTCCAGTCGACGCGCGGCCAGTCGACGCGCGGCAGTTCGAAGTGCGATCAGATTTACGTCATGAATGCCGACGGGTCCGATCAGCACATGGTCTCGACCGGGAAAGGCCGCACAACCTGCGGCTACTTTCTGCCGGACAATCAGCACATCGTTTACGCTTCCACGCATCTCGGTGGGGACGCGTGTCCCGCCGAGCCGGACCGCAGCAAAGGCTATGTGTGGGCGGTGTACAACACGTACGACATCTTCTCCGCCAAAGATGACGGCACGGAACTCAAGCGCCTGACGACCGAAGACGGCTACGACGCCGAGGCCACCGTCAACGCGAAGACGAAGAAGATCATCTACACCTCGGCCACCGGCGGCGACCTGAACCTGTGGGAGATGAAGCTCGACGGCTCCGGCAAGAAGCAGATTACGACGACGCCCGGCTACGACGGCGGCCCCGTCTTCTCGCGCGACGGCAAAAAGATCGCGTGGCGTGCCCACCACCCCGTGACGCCGGAAGACGTGAAGACCGACGCCGATCTGCTGAAACAAAACCTGACCAGCCCGATGAAGATGGAACTCTTCGTTGCCGACGCCGACGGCAAACACGCGAAGCAGATCACCAGCTTCGGCTGCGCCTCCTTCGCGCCGACTTTCACTCCCGACGGCAGGCAGATTCTGTTCGCATCCAACAAACTCGCCTGCGACTCCAGCAGGTTTGAGCTGTTCCTGATCAATATCGACGGGACGGGCCTGCGCCAGATCACCAGCTACGGCGGCTTTACGTCCTTCCCCGAGATTTCACCAGATGGGGAAAAGCTGGTCTTCGTCAGCGACTGGAAAGCCTCGCAGCGTTACGAATTCAACATCTTTACGGCGGACTGGAAGCCGTAACGGACCGCGGCCGCACTGCCTCGCATGTGGATTTGGTGCAGTTTGGTGTAAAACGGTGCCGGGGTCGATATGCCTGCTCTCCCAACTCCGCCCGAGGCTGCGGTTCGCCGCAGCGTAAGTCTTCCGGGCGATCTCGCCGATAAAGTCAATCGGATTGCCGAGGCGCGGCGGGTGAGTCAGAATCGGGCGCTGACCGATTTGATCCGCGACGGAATTGCGGCCTGGGAGCAGCGGCGCAAGGAGTTTTTTGCCCTCGCTGATTCCTTTCAGAAATCGACCGATCCGAAGGAGTCCGCACGGCTGCGCGATGAACTCGCGCGCCTCACTTTTGGCGGCTGATGCCGGAAATCCCGTGGCTGGATCTGCCGGCGGCACTCCGGCCGCAGCGCTTTGATCGGGCAAAAGAATTTGATCGGGCAAAAGAATTTGATCGGGCAAAAGAATTTGATCGGGCAAAAGAATTTGATCGGGCAAAAGAGCGCCGCTTGATCGGGCAAGAGAGCGCCGCATCAAAATGGAAGATCTCTTCGCGCTTGAGGAATGGCGTCGCCACTCGCCACAGGTTCCGGACGGGCCGTGGTTCAAGGACTTCGGTTCGTTCATGCTTTGCGGCGAGGGATCTTACCCAAAGACATTCCTGCTTAAAAGGCAGATTCCCTTTGGGATGGAAGTGGAGTAATTATTCCACCTGCAGCGAAACCCAGCCGGGCAGCGTTGCCGGCTTGTTTTTCAGAAACACCACACGGCGTGTTTTGGGGAACGGCATGCCGGTTTTGATTGCGCGTTCATAAAACGGCAGCGCCGCCAGCACCTTGCGATGATCCTGATCCGGGGCGCCGATCGCGGCTGACTTGCTCAGGAAGCCCGCGCCCCATCCGATCGCCAGCAGGCAACCGCCGCCGGCGCGCGCCTCGGCCAGACTCTTCTGCAGCGCCGCAACCGACCCGGCCAGCGCCTCCAGCCCCGTCCACTTCGCATACTGCGCGTGCAGTTCGAGTTGCTTTTCGGCGTAACGGTTGGCCGCGTCGAACAAATGTTTTCGTGTCACCGGCTGGCCCCAGTGCAGCGAGCGCCGCACCTCTTCGCCGTTCAGAAACGCATTCTCGCGCCAGATGCCTTCGAACGCCGATCCCGGCGCCGCCATCTCGGCAAAAGTCGGCGTGCCGCTTTCGGGACGATTGCCTTCCGCCGCGCCGCGTCCCGCCTGCTTCCAGCCGAGCGCGTACTGTTCCGGCCCGCGCGCGATGAGCGTCGAAAGCCGCAGCATGTAGACGCGGAAGGCGTCGCGCGCGGCCGGCGCGGAATCGGTCACCGAGAAAACGCGCAGCCGGTCGGATCCGCCCGATCCGGCAGCCTGCTGTTCGATGTGTTCAGCCGGACGGCGCGACGGCCGGTCGCCCGCCAGCCGCTTCGCGGTGTCTTCCATCGCCGAAGGTTTCATGTGCGCGAACACGTACGCCGTGCGCAGCGCTCCCTTGATGGCTGCGCCGGGCAGGAACGCGCCATCGCCCGAATCGGCAAAGGTCGGGATGAAGCAGTTCTCGAGCGGCGCGCTGTTGAGTTGCGGCGTGCAGGAGGCGTCTTCGAACGGGATGCGGCGTCCGGCGTAATTCTGCGCAAAGCCGCCCCACGAAGCGAAATCGAGCCGGGTCGCTTTGCTCAGCTGCTGCAGATAGCCATCGAGCCGCGGGCCTTTGGCCAGCAATCGGAAAATGCGCGGCTGATTCAGAACGTTGATCTGATCGCGCCACACCATGTAGTCGATGGGCGAGAGGCGGCTGCCGTCGCCGACCAGCGTGGGCGTCAGCACTGTCACGCGGTACTTCACGCAGTCACCTCGCCGGGCAGCCCAACCGCCAGCGCGAAGCCGGCTCGATAGGCCGGGTGCGGAAAACCATCCGGCGCCACATTGACGGCGCGGCCCTTCAGCGAGGATGCCGCCAGCACCGAGCCTTCTTCAATCATGCGGACATGTTTCTTGCGTGCGGCGCCGGCGCGGCTGTCGGTCCAGCCGCCGCGCGCGATGGCGGAGTAGCTGCCGCCCGACCAGTCGATCGCGTCGTCTGCGTGCGGCGAATAGAGCGACAGCAGCCAAAGCGCCGTGGCATCGGACGCGGGAAACTGCGCTGCGGGGAACAGCGACGGGGCGTCGGCGAACTCCGGCTCGGCGGCGCGTCCCCAGCCCAGCGAGCGTTCGCCGCCGAAACCGGAATCGGCAAGCAGCCGCAGTGCGGATTTCACGCGCGCTTCCCACTGGTCACTTTCGGATGCGCGGATTTCGAGCAATCCCCACCACCCGGCGCCCGCGGCAAATTCGAGGCATGCGGTGCGATGCGGCTCCACGTTGCCGGTGAGGCGATCCACCGCGGCGGCCGACCGAATCGATACGGTGAACGGCGCGGCGGTGCCGGCCGGAAGCAGGCATTCGGTGGCGCCGTCAACCATCCATTTCGATTCATCGCTCATGCCGTGAAGCGCTACTTCGAGCGGCACCAGCTTCGCGGCCTTCGCGTACAACTTACCCGGCGCGGCCGGCGGCCACGTGGTTTTCGGCGGCGGAACCAGCCGCACGCCATTCACAACCGGAAACAGCGAACTGAAACGAACCAGCGAGCCGGCCTCCGCGCGCGCCGTTGCATCCAGCCATTCATCGAGCCAGCCCAGCGCCGACATCGCGTGAGTCACAGCCGAGTACAGCGCGTCGCTGTGATAGACGGTGTCCACGCGCTCGCGGTCGCCGGCGCGGTGACCGGCGCGCCACGGAGTCGTGGGGCGCAGCTGAATTTCGAGAAGAGCCATCGCTTTGATTTCGTGCGGCCTGTTTGCGTCCTGCGTAAAGACTTCGCCGCTCAGGCGACCAGCGAATCGCCGATCTCCTGCACCTTCGCCTGCAGACCGGCCAGATCGACGCCGGCTGCGACTTCCTTTTCCGCCGCGCCGGCCGCGTAGTAATCCTTGCCGCGCCAGGTGAGCTTCAGGCCGTTGAAACTGACGCGTCCGCTGCCGCGCGAACCGCCGCCGCCGAGCGCGTCGTCTTCGAGCAGCCGCAGGCCCTGCACCACCAGCGCCGCCAGCGCCGCGTCTTCGGCGCAGAGCAGATCGAGCACCATGCGGATGCGGAACTTCGCCCCGGCCGGCACGCGCTCCAGGGTGCGCGGATTGGCCTGCGACGTGATGCGGTCGATGGCGTTTTCGCTTTTGACTTCCGTCAGTTCGTCGTCGAGCGTTTCCCGCATCTGCGGCGTAATGCTGTCGGCCACCAGCGGCGCGTCGAACACGCTGAGGCGCGCGGGCGTGGCGTGATTGCTCTCGATATCGCCGCCGCCGACCTTCTCCATGCGGCTCGGGCTGCGGCCGAAGAGGATGCAGATTTCATCGTCCGGCCGGTCGCTCTGGTGGATGCGAACTTCCTGCCCTTTGCGCTTCGAAATGTAGACCAGTTCGGAGGGCACGGCCGCGCCGGTGGCCTGCTCGAGCAGCGCCCGAATGCGTCCGCGCAGCGTGCTGCCGGGGACGTAAGGCCGCCCGTGGGCATCCTTCACGACGGGGTTGTCGGCGCCGCCGATCTCCAGCGAACCTTTGCCCGCGCCGACGTGGAGGCCGGTCTCGCAGTGCATTTCGCCTTCGAGAATCAGTTTGCCGATCAGCTTCAGTTCCGTTTGTGCAGTATGGGCGCTCATGCAATTCCTTATTTCTTACTGGCGGCTATTCGTTATATGCAACGATCGCTTCGAATAAGTCGCGGAAGCGTTCGTAGCCGCGGGCGTCGTTCTTGCGCGTCACCTGCAGCAGCAGGCGTTCCAGCTGATCCAGACTGCGCAGTCCGTGGCGCGCAATCGTGTAGGCGAGGCGCGCGCGCAGCATCACGAATTCATGCTGGCGTTCGTTTTCCGGCGCACGCGTTGCCCGGCGCACGGCGTTATAGAAACGGCGCAACTGGCTGCGCGTGCCGGAATCGAGATCGCGCAGACGGCTGACAACGATGTGCGCCTGATTGTCGAGATAAAGACTGTCGCCGACGAGCTTATCCAGATCGATCTCGGGCGGACCGTCGAAGCGGCGCTCGCCACTGTGACGCTCACCGCCGGGACGTCCGCCGCGTTCACCACCACGATGCTCGCCACCACGATGCTCGCCGCCGGGGCCACGCCCGCCGCGCTCGCCACCGGGACGCTCACCACCACCCCGGTCACCACCACCCCGCTCGCCACCGGGACGATCGCCGCCGCCAGGACCGCGTCCGCCGCCTTCTCGCGGCGGCCGATTTTCGCGATTGCCGCCGCCCGGCCGCTGCCCCTGCTGCTGCGGGCGCCCGCCGGCAGGTCTTGCCGATGGAGCCGGAGATGCCGAAGGCGAAGCCGGTGCGGCCGCCTCCGCGGGTGTTGCCGCCGGCTCCGGTGCCGCGCTCGGCGCTACCTGCAGTCCGCCCAGCGCTCCCTGCAATGCCTCTTGTAACGTGCCTTTTGGTGTCGCCTGCTCGTCAGCCATTTGTGTTTCCGATCTGCCGTCTTCCCGATCTTAAGCTCTTCCGGACTTCGCCGCTTCTAATCCTCGGCGAGGCGCGCCCATTCCAGCGCGACCAGACCTTCCGGCCGCAGCTTCAGCCGCCCCTTGATGCGCCGCCCCGCCATCTCTTTCATCAGATGCGATCGCAGCTTTTGAAATTCCCGTTCCCGCTTGTTGCCCACTCGCGCGAAGCGCCGCTGGAAGCGCAGAGCCCGCGCCATCAGTCGCTCTTCGTCGGCGGGTGTCGCCGAACCGGCCGAAGCTTCCACCTTCTTATAGAGGTTGCGCAACTGCCCCAGAAACACGCGGCCGCCGCGGAACTCTTCGTTGATCTGCACCACGGCGTCCTTCAGATCCGCGGCATCGTTCAGTTGCTTCCATTCGAGCACGCGGCCCAGCATGTGGAAACAGTCTTTATCCGTCGCGCGCGCAATGGCGAGGTCGCGGCCACAATCTTCGTAAACCCGCGCCAGCGGCTCGCCGGGCTCGGCAATGGCCAGCGCCATGGTGAGAGTCTTGGCCTCGGCGCCCGGCAGATCTTTCAGTTGTTCCTGCGCGAAGCGGGCGAACACGCGCTCCAGTTCCCGCGCAAAGCCGGCCAGCGAATCCCATGCGCCGAACAGCGCAAAGTCCGCACCGCCGGAATACAACACGGTCACGCGCTGGAAATACTGGCCCTGCGAGCAGAGCAATTCAATCTCGCCGGCAAGAAACTGCTTGTAGAGCATTGAAAGGTGCACGTGCTCTTCCACGCTCTGCACGCGGCGCATGCGTGTGCCGAAATCGTCGACCTCGCCCCGCAGCACGGCCCACAGCTTTTCTCCGCGGGCGCGGCGCGCCAGATCTTTCGGCAGCGCGACGGCCTCTCCGCTGCGTGCCGCATGGCGCGCAACCGGCAACGCGGCATCCGCGCCCACGTCCCACGTCAGGTGCGCTGGCGGTTCGGCGCTGGCGGTCTCCGCCGGCTCGGCGGCTTCGGGCGTTTCCGTCGGGGTCGTTTCCGGCGGAGTCGTTTCCGCGCCGGACTTCTTCGTCGCCGCGGCACCCGAACAGATCAGCGATGCGATATCGAAGCCCCAGGCGATGGCCGGCGCGTCGCGCAGATCGCGCGGAATGCGGTCGGCGCCCGGTCCTGAAGGAACGTACGGTTCGAAGAATCCCGGCTCGGCGGGGCGGGCCTGCGAATGCGCGCGCATGCCCTCTTCGAGGCGCTTGCGCACCACCGTCCAGTCTCCCAGATTTTCCGTTGAACTCCAGGCGATCCGCATCCGGCCCGCCGTGACCCCGCTCAGCAATTCGGAAACGCGGGCCAGAAACGTGGCGGCCCGATCGGCGCGCGCCTGATCGGGAAGGATGACCAGAAAGCGGTCGCTGCCGGATGACCCGAGCAGCAGCGTCGGCAGTTCCAGTTCGGCCAGCAGGGCGCGCGGGATAGCCTCGCCGAGCAGAGCCAGCCACATGGAGCGGGCTTCGAAGGCGCGGTTATCGCGGTCGGCCGGAGGGAAAAGAAGAAAGTCTTCAGAGCCCAGCAGCTTGCCCTGTAAGAGGATCTGCACTGACATTACGGAATCTTAGGCGAGGATATCACGGAGGGACGAAAGCGCCCCGACCGTGCCGCTCTGTACGACAATGGATTCACAAGCTGAAGTGAATCGGCAGGCGCACAAAAATGACAACTATTCACCGGTTTGCCCTGGGTTCGTTTTTGCTGTTCGGGGCCGCCATCGCGGCCATGGCGCAATCCGCGCCTGCCGGGTTCGTGGGCAGCGCGGCCTGCAAAGGCTGCCACCCTCAGGTTTACGAACGCTGGGCGAAAACCCGCATGGCGAACGTCGTGCGCGACCCCAAAGAACATCCCGACGCCATCATCCCCGACCTCAGTAAGGCCGACTCCGCCCTCGTGACGTTCAAGAAGGAAGACATCGCCTTCGTCTACGGCAGCAAGTGGAAGCAGCGTTACTTCACGAAGGTCGGCAACGACTACTTCCCGCTCGGCGCGCAGTGGGACGTGACGCATCAGAAATGGTCGGCCTACAACACGAAGAAAGGCACCGACTGGTGGACCGCCTTCTATCCCGAAACCAACATGGAGCGGCCCACCGGTCCGCTCTGCGACGGCTGCCATTCGGTGAACTACAACATCCGGACCAATCAGGTGACCGAATGGAACGTTGGCTGCGAGCGCTGCCACGGGCCGGGCAGCGCACACGTGGCGAAGCCGTCTGCGGCTAACATCGTGAATCCCGCGAAGCTCGATACCGTCCGCGCCGTCGATACCTGCACGCAGTGTCATTCCCAGGGCCAGCCGGTTTCCAGCCCGATCAACGGCAAGTATTACGACTGGCCCGTGGGCTTCCAGATGGGCGGCAACCTGAGCGACGTCTGGAAACTGGAAGACCACACGCTCGGAGAAACCACTTTCACCCACTTCCCCGACGACACCGCCCATAAGAACCGCATGCAGGGCAACGATTTCGTGCAAAGCGCCATGTACACCCACGGCGTGACGTGCAGTTCGTGTCACGACGTGCATGGCACGGAAAACAACGCCGACCTGCGGCAAGCCGGCCAGGCGATGTGTCTCACGTGCCATGCCCCGAAATCGCCCAACGGTCCGCGCGCGGCGTCGATCGAGGAGCACACGCACCACAAGGCGGGCAGCGCGGGAAGCAACTGCCTCGAATGCCACATGCCGAAGATCGAGGCCACGATGCCCGATGACTTCGTGCGCAGCCACACCTTCCGCTTCATCACGCCCGATATGACGGAGAAGTACAAAATGCCGAACGCCTGCAATTCGTGTCACGCAGACAGGTCGACGGCGTGGGCGAAGGAAGCACTGAAAAGCTGGAGCGACAAATCGCCGTGGCGTGTGGCGCAGTAGCGAATCGGCAGCCTCGTAATCCTGCCAGTCGTTGAAACCCGGTTGTTATGCTGATTTCATAGGGCCTCGTACGTTCCCTGATGGAAAGGAAATATTCGAGAATGGCAATCAAAGTAGGTATCAATGGCTTCGGCCGCATCGGGCGCAACGTGGTCCGCGCCGCCCTGAACAATCCGGAGATCGAGTTCGTTGCCGTCAACGATCTCACCGACACCAAAACACTGGCGCACCTCACTAAGTACGACTCCGTGCTCGGCTCGCTGCCGGAGGAAGTGAAGGCGGACGGCGATTCCATCATCATCGGCAATCGCAAACTCAAGGTCTTCGCCGTGAAGGATCCGGCGGAGCTCGACTGGAGTTCGCTCGGCGTTCAGGTCGTCGTCGAATCCACCGGCCGCTTCACCGACGCGAAGGATGCGAGCAAGCACCTGCGCGGCACGGTCAGGAAGGTCATCATCTCGGCCCCGGCGAAGGACGAAGACATCACCCTCGTGCTTGGCGTGAACGACGGCATGTACGACCCGGCGAAGCACAACATCATCTCCAACGCCTCCTGCACCACTAACTGCCTCGGTCCGGTGGCGAAGGTGCTGCACGAAACGTTCGGCATCGTGAAGGGGTCCATGACCACCATTCACAGCTACACCAACGACCAGAACGTGCTCGACTTCCCGCACAAGGATCTCCGCCGGGCCCGCGCCGCGGCGCTGAATATGATTCCGACCACCACCGGCGCCGCCAAGGCCATCGGTCTCGTGCTGCCCGAACTCAAGGGCAAGCTCGATGGGTACGCCATGCGCGTGCCGACGCCGGACGTTTCCGTCGTCGACGTCGTCGTGGTCACCGGCAAAAAGACCTCCGAAAAGGAAGTCAATGCCGCGCTCAAGGCCGCTGCCGAAGGCCCGCTGAAGGGAATTCTGGGTTACACCGAAGACCCCGTGGTTTCCACCGACATGCTGCGGAATTCGAACAGTTCCATCGTCGATGCCGGCATGACAAAGGTAGTGGACGGGGATCTGGTCAAGGTCGTCTCCTGGTACGACAACGAGTGGGGTTACTCCTGCCGGGTCAACGATTTGATCGTGTTCCTCGAAAAGAAAGGCCTCTAGGGCGTTCGCGGTAAACGTTTGTAAAATAAGGCTTACGTCGCCAAAACAGGCGGCGGGCGAGGCCGGTTTCCGTATAATATGAAAGCCGGGCGGTGGCTAACATCGCCCGGCTTTTTTGCGTCTTCTCAGTAAGCTTTTTTCGTCTTCAGTAACCAAGGAATGGGTTCGTTTATGCAGATCTTCAGTGCTCGGGGAATGGTTGGATTGACGGCGGGGTTGCTTCTTGCCGTCGCCGTAGTCGCGGCAGAGACACAGAGCGGCGTGGTTCGCTCCACCGGTCAGGCCATTCCGGGTGCGGCGGTGACGGCGATTTGCGGCACGGATCGAATCTCCACAGTGACCGATGAAGGCGGCCGTTTCGAGATCGGCGGACTGCCGAAATCGTCCTGCCAGTTCTCGGTCGGCATGTTTGGCTTCGAGCCCGCGCAGAAGGATGCCGCGCCGTCCGCCACGCCCCTAGAGTTCGACCTGCCGCTGCAGAAGCGCGCGACGCTGGCGAAGGAACCGGCCGGTCCGGGTCGCGGCGGACAGGTGACCGCGGCTCCGGCTGCGGCCGAAACCGTTGCGGCTGCGCAGCAGACGACTCCGGCGGCCGCGCCCGCCACTCCGGCTGCCCCGGCACCGGCGACGGCGAGCGCTGCCATGCCTTCGTTGACCGGCCAGGCCAGCGGGCCGGGACGCGGCGGCTCGGCACGTAACGGCTCGGCAAATAACGGCAAGAGCGGGAGCACCGGAACATCCGGACGCGCCGCCGGTCAGACAACCGCCTCCACCGGCCGCAGCGGCTACCAGAGCTTGCGGCTGCAGGCCAACGCCGATACGCCGGCCGCGGAATCCGCCGAAGAGGTCGCGCCCACCGGGGCTGGTTCAACCGATAGCAGCGATGCGAATCAGGCGTTCGTGGTCAGCGGCAGTTTGAGCTCGGGAGTTGTGTCGCAGCCCGGCGACAGTGCCGGCCTGAACGACCGCGGCCTGAGCGCCGGCAATTTCGGCGCTTCCGGCTTCGGGGCGCCCGGCTTCACCTCGGAATCCGGCGGCGACGCCGCTTCCGGCGCTACCTTCACCGGCGCCACCTTCACCGGGGGCGGCACCACCAGCGGCCGCGGCGGCGGCCCTCCCTCCGGCGGCGGGCGCGGCGGCGGTGGCGCTCCCGGCGGGCGCAGCGGCCGCGGCTCCACCACGGCGGCGAACCGCAACACGCAGTTCGGTAACCGCGTGAATAAAGGACGCGGGCAATCCTTTCAGGGCAGTGTCTATGACACGCTCGGCAACTCTGTGTTCAATGCGCGTCCGTATTCGTTCACTTCGCCCACCACTTTGAATGGCGCGGTGGTTCCGAAGGCGGCCTATGCTTCGAATAAGTTCGGCTTGTCGATGGGCGGCCCGCTTTACATCCCGCATCTGATCAGCGGCGACAAAACCTTCTGGTTCGTGAATTACACCGGAAGCCGGCTGAAGAATGGTTTCGACCATGTCACCACCGTGCCCACGCAGGCCGAACGCAACGGCGATTTCTCCGGTCTCACCACCGCCAGCGGGCAGCCCGTCATCGTGACGAATCCGCTCACCGGCCAGCCGTTTCCGGGCAACGCGATTCCGGCCTCTTATCCGATCTCTCCCGCCGTGAAATCCCTGCTCACCCTTATTCCTCTGCCGAACTCGCCCGGCCTGAAGAACAACTATCAGCTGATCGGAGCCAACCCTTCCGACGCCGACAACCTGCAGGTGCGCGTCAATCAGACCCTCACTTCGAAAGACGGTCTTGACGTCAACTTCAGCTACCAGCACCGCAACTCGGCCAACGTGCAGACCTTCGGTTTCATCGATCCCACCAGCGGCTATGGACTGAGCTCTTCGCTCACCTACCGCCGCACGTTTAACAAGTCGCTGATCAACAGCCTCGTCTGGAGCTTCAGCCGCAATATCACTCAGACGGACTCGGCCTTCTCTTTCGGGGCCAACATCGAAGGAAACCTGGGGATCACCGGCGTGACTCCGGGGCCGCTTACCTACGGCCCGCCCACCCTGAACTTCACCAACTTCGGTTCGCTGAGCGATGCCTCGCCCTCGCTCACCCGCGCGCAGACCTCGGGCATCACCGATACGCTCACCCGCATTCACGGCAAGCAGACCATGACCTTCGGCTTCGGCTTCCAGCGGCGGCAAAATAATACGCTGGCCAACCAGAACGCCCGCGGTACGTTCAGCTTCACCGGCGTTGAAACCGGCTACGATATGGCGGACTTCCTGCTGAACCGCCCCTACCAGACTTCGGTACTCAACTACCTCAACGGCAACAACTCCCGCTACCTGCGCGAGACCACGCTGAGCCTCTACGGCACGGACGACTATCGCATGGCCTCCAATTTCACCATCAACGCCGGCCTGCGCTGGGAATACTTCGGCCCCTACACCGAAAAGAACAACCAGATGGCGAACCTCGATTTCAATCCGGCCTTCACCGCCGTCGCACCCGTGGTGGCGGGCGGGATCGGACCCTACTCCGGTCAGTTCCCGCAGGGTCTGATTCAGGCCGATCACAAGCTCATCTCGCCGCGCATCGGCACGGCCTGGAAGCCCTGGAAAACGAAGTCCATCCTCGTCCGCAGCGGCTACGGGATTTACTATAACGGCGGCGTCTACAGCCAGCTGGCATCGAGAATGGTCGGGCAGCCCCCGTTTGCCACCACCACGCAGCTGCTGCAAAGCGCGGCGGTTCCGCTCACGCTGGAAAACGGTTTCCCCTCGATCGTCTCCGACCAGATCGCCAATACTTTCTCGGTGGACAAGAACTACCAGCCTGGCTATTCACAGAACTGGACGGTTTCGATCCAGGAGTCCATCGGCCGTTCCTACATCATCGAACTGGCGTACAGCGGCGTGAAGGGAACGCACCTCGACGTGCTGCAACTGCCCAACCGCGCCCCCCTTGGTACCCCGCAACAGCTAGTGCAGACCAGCCGCCTGATTCCCAACACCGGCGCATTCACCTACGACAACTCCATCGGCAACTCCACCTACAATTCCGCGCAGTTCCGCTTTACCCGGCGCTTCTCGCGCACTTCGTCTTTCACCGCTCAATACACCTTCGCCAAGGCGATTGACGATTCGTCCACGCTCGGCGGCGGCGCGGTGCTGATCCCCGGCAACATCGCTGCCGAACGCGCGCTGTCGCCGTTCGATCAGCGCCATCAGTTGCGCCTCAACTACACGGTGCAGTCACCCATCGCGAGCACGCGCCAGGGCACAGCGGCGACACTGCTGCGCGGCTGGACCCTCGGCGGCGTCCTGAGCGCAACCTCCGGAACGCCCTCCACGGCCACCGTAACGGGCGATCCTTCCGGAACCGGCTACTCCGGTGCGTTCCGCGCCCAGGCGACGGGACTCCCCGTGACGGACGGCAGCGGCTTCTTCAATCCTGCGGCCTTCACAGTGCCGGCTAACGGCACCTTTGGCAACGCCGGCCGCGACACCATACCCGGCATCGCTCGCTTCACGCTGTCGGCCTCGCTGTTCCGCTCCTTCCGCATCGACGACAAGCGGCGCATCGAGTTCCGGCTCGATACCAGCAATCCGCTGAACAACGTCAACATTACATCCGTGAACACCACGGTGAATTCGATCCAGTACGGCCTGCCCGCCAACGCGGCCGGCATGCGATCCATGACCACGACTGTGAGACTGAGGTTCTGATGAAACGGTTTTTCGCAACGCCCGCTTTGTTACTGATCACCGCCAGCGCGAATTTCGTGCCGGCGAATCTGCAGGCGCAGGACGCCACCTTCAGCACCACCACCAGCCTGGTCATCGTGGATGCCAGCGTTCGGGACAAGTCCGGCAAGGTCCTCCCCGATCTGAAGAAGAGCGACTTCACCGTCCTCGAAGACGGCAAGCCGCAGACCATCGCTGTCTTCGAATTCCAGAAGCTCGAAGGTGACGTGGCCTTGCCGCCCGTGCCCGCCAGCAAGCCCGTGGACGTGCAGGCCGCCGCGCCCGCCGCTCGCAAAGCGGCCGCCGGTGCGCCGACGCCCACTGCGAATGCGCCCGTCATCCGCTACCAGGACCGCCGTCTCGTTGGCATGCTCTTCGACTTCAGCGCCATGCAGATTCCCGAGCAGAGCCGCATCCAGGCCGCCGCTCTGAAATTCGTTCGCGAGCAGATGAAGCCCGCCGACGTGGTGGCGATTCTTTCCGCCAGCACCGGGCCCGTGAAGATCGTGCAGGATTTTACCGACGATAAGGACCGCCTCGAAACAGTGATTAAGAGCTTCCAGATCGGCGCCGGCAGCGAACTCGCGGGCGACTCCGGCAACGGCGGCGACGACACCACGGGCGAAGACACCGGCACCGCGTTCAACGCCGACGAAACCGAATTCAACATTTTCAATACCGACAAGCAACTGGCCACGATCGGCACCGCCTCCAAGATGCTGGCAGCGTTTCCGGAAAAGAAAGCCCTGCTGTATTTCTCGAGCGGCATTTCCAAATCCGGTTTCGATAATCAGGCATCGCTCGAAGCAGCCGTCAACGCCGCCAAGCGGGCGAATGTGGTGCTTTATCCCATCGACGCGCGCGGCCTGGTGGCCACCGCTCCGGCAGGCGATGCCGGCTCCGCCGCTTCCCGCGGCACCAGTTCGCTGACCGGCGCGCAGATGCAGAGCCAGAAGGACAAGTTCAACGACTCCCAGGAAACGCTCTCCACGCTCGCCGCGGATACCGGCGGCAAGCTGTTCGTCGACGACAACGACCTTGCTCTCGGCATGGAAAAGGCGCGCGACGACATCAGCAGCTACTACATCCTCGGCTACTACAGCACCAATCCGAAGATGGACGGCAAGTACCGCAAAGTCGAGGTCAAGCTGAGCAAGGAGCTGCAGGCGAAGATCGATTACCGCGGCGGCTACTTCGGCGAAAAGGAATTCAAAAAGTTCACCGCAACCGATAAGGAAGAGCAGCTGCAGGAAGCGCTGATGCTGGGCGATCCGCTGACGGATCTCTCGATGTCTGCCGAAGTCGATTACTTCCGCCTCGCGCGCGACCGCTACTTCGTGCCGTTCTCGGTGAAGATCCCCGGCGCCGAGATCGCGCTGGCCAAGTCCCGCGGCAGTGCGCAGACCGAGTTTGAGTTCATCGGGCAGGTTCGCGATGCCAAAGGCAAGATGGTTGCCGTGGTGCGCGACGGCATTAAGATCCGCCTCGCCGAGCAGACCGCGGCGCAGCTCTCTTCGCGCCCCATTGCTTACGACACCGGCTTCACTCTGCCGCCCGGACCTTACTCGCTGAAGTTCCTCGCGCGCGAAAACGAGACCGGCAAGATGGGCACCTACGAAGCGAAGTTCACCGTGCCCGATCTGTCCGCCGCGCAGACCGCGCTGAAGACGAGTTCCATTGTGTGGAGCAATCAGCGGCTGCCGCTGAGCGATGCGCTGGCCTCGGCCGAGAGCAAGAAGACCATCGTGGAATCGGATCCGCTCGTTACCGATGGCGCCAAGCTCGTTCCCAGCATCACGCACGTGTTCCGCAAGGACCAGAACCTCTACGTCTACATGGAGGTTTACGATCCCGCCGTCGATGAAGCGCTGAAGAAGCCCAGCGTCGCGGCTACGCTTTCCTTCTATCGTGGAAAGACGAAAACCTTCGAGTCCGAACCCGTGCGCCTCGACGAGTTCGCGGCCAAGCGCGCGCAGACTCTTGCCGTCCGCTTCCAGGCGCCGCTGGCCCAACTGGCGGCCGGCCGGTACACGTGCCAGATCAACATCATCGATGAAACGGGGCGGAAGTTCTCCTTCCAGCGCACCGACATCGTGGTGTTGCCGGCTTCCGCGGAAAAGAACGCCGGCTTCTAGTCCGCGGTGCGGCGCGTGCTGCCTGCCGCCCTGCGGACGATTGCCGCCGTGCCGCCCTGGCGCGGGACTCCATCTACACTGAGAGTGTTCTCATCTCAGACGATCAGATGAAAAAAAGCACTCGGGTCTCGCTCATAATTGTCCTGGTTCTCATTGCATCGGTATCGGCGTTCTCACTCCGTTATCGCGGCTTCATGCAGGCCGGCGTCGATTACACGCTCCACTCCAGCCTGCACGAACGACTGAATGCATCGTTCATGCTGCTTTACTGGATGGACTGGGTCGGCCGGCAGACGCCCGATGCGCAGAACTTTTATACCTTCGACGGAACAAAAGCTTCAACACCCTTCGACCACGCGCTGACCGAATACCACAAGGGAAATTTCGCCGGCGCGGTGCGCGAACTGCAGGACGATATTGCCGCCTCGGGCGAGAGCGAAAAGCGCGTGTTCTGGCTGGGCCTCGCTCAGTTGCGCCAGGGAGAAGCCGTCAACTGCCTCCCCAACGTGATGAGCGGCGATCACATGATGGACATGGATCATGCGCAGTATTGCGCCCTGCCCATCCGCAAGTTTCATCAGGATCCGAAGTATGCGCGCGCCGCGGCCAAAACCATTCTGCACCTGATCCGGACCTGGGGCCCGAACAACCGCCTCTATCACTGGATGCTGAATTACGCGGCCATGGTCTCGAACGACTTTCCGCAGGCCGTTCCCGCCGAGTATCGCGTAAGCCCGGAATTTATCAGCCGCTTTTACGGCGCCGAAAAAGACAAAACCGAGCGCGACTTCGCCAATATCCGTTTCGACGAACGCGCCGCTGAACTGGGCGTCAACACGTTCAACACCGGGCGAGGCGTAGCGGTCGAGGATTTCGATGGCGACGGATTTCCGGACATCGTCACCGGCGGCAGCTTCGACGATCTCCGCTACTACCACAACAACGCCGGCAAAGGCTTCGAAGACTGGACCGAGCGCGCCGGATTCAAGGGTTATCGCCAGCCTTTTTTCATGACCGTTGCCGACATCGACAACGACGGCCATCCCGATCTGCTCGTTACCCGCATGTTCCACGACGGCGTCACGTTGTTTCGCAACAAAGGCGACGGCACCTTTGAGGACGTAACCGCCGCGTGGGGACTGCCCGTTAAGCGCGACGACAATGCGCTCTCCTCCAGCTGGGCGGCCGCCTGGGGAGATGTGAACAACGACGGCAAAATCGACCTCTTCATTTCGCGCATGGGCATGGAGATTCCTCTGGCGGGCGGGTTGCTCTCGCGGCCGCGCTTTTACTCGGCGCTGTATATAAACGAAGGCGGCCGGTTTGTGGAGCGCACGGCCGAGTACGGCCTCGGCGATGTGGTGCGCGACAAATACTTCATCGGTGCGGCTTTCGGCGACTATGACAACGACGGCTATCCCGACCTGTATCTTTCCAGCCCGATCGTCAACGAGAGCGTGCTGCTGCGCAACACCGGCGGGAAAGGCTTCGAAATTTCGAGTGCCTACAAGCATCCGAACGGCGGCTTCGTCGGGTCATTTGTCGACATCAATCACGACGGCCGTCTGGATATCTTCCAGGGCGGGTTTTCCGACGCGCGTTCCAGCATCGAAATGGCGATGTTCGGGGCGAATCCGGACGACTACCGCACCGGCAAAAGCGCCATTCTGGTGCAGCAGCCGGATGGGCAGTTCACCGAAGCGAAGGGCTTTTTCGATATGCCTGGCGGCACCATGGGCGCGTCATACGGCGACATCGACAACGACGGCTGCTATGACTTTTATCTGGGTACCGGCAGCCCCGAAGGCTGGTTCATTTTTCCGAAGCTCATGTTCAAGGGGATTCCGGACGGCAACGGCTGCTCACTCCGAACCGCCAATATCTCGATGACGAACAACCTGGCGACCGTCCAGAAGGGCCACGGCATCGTGTTCTTCGACTTCAACAACGATGGCCTGCAGGATATCTATTCCAGCCTCGGCGGCATGTGGCCGGCCGACCGCTGGCCGAACCAGTTCTTCGTCAACCACAGCGACGTCCGAAACCAGTACGTGAAGATCCGGCTGCGCGGGCGCCAGACCAATTCCATGGGCATCGGCGCCCGGATCAAGGTCACGGCGCATGACCAGGCGGGAGCGCCCATCGTGCGTCAGGTTCTGGTGGATCAGAAGACTTCGTTCGGCAGCGGACCTTATCTCATGCACATCGGGCTCGGCAAAGCCGTTGCCGTGGATGAAGCGGAGGTCTACTGGCCCGTCTCGCGCTGCCGCAAAGGATACCCGGTCCGGATCGGCGAACTGAACGTTCTGGATGAAGCCGCCTGCGCGGCGAAATAGGCGAGTTCCCGTCCAGCCCCCGCCGGGCGCGGCACTTCCGTTGACAGGGTGACTGTCAACGACAGACAGCACTCGCTGTAGTACTGATTTCAAGCTTGAGACTGCGTGTCATTCAGTAGAAACTCTAAGCTTGACGAGTCCCGCAAGAGTGAAGGCTGGTTTCGGTGCCGGGTTTGCGATCCTGGTCGGCATCGCTATTGCGGCCGCTGCCCAGACGCTCGCGTGGGAAGAGACCTCGGACCTCGTCGCCAAGACGCACGACGTGATTGAGCGCCTCGAAGAGGTTTCACTTCACACCGTTGGCGCGCAGGATGCGGCGCGCCGGTACGTCGCGGTCCCCGATCCGCGCGACCTCGCCGCGACCCGCGAATCTCTGAGCCTCGCCAAAGAACGCGGCGGCGAACTCGAACGTCTGGTGGCGGGCGATACGGTTCAACTCCGCAATCTGCAGGCCGTGCGCCGGCTCATCGCACAGGAAGCCGCCGCCCTGATACTTGGACCGGGAACCGCGCAGCGCGAGGTTGCCGCGGCGCTGGACTCCCTGGACCGCAGCGGCCTGAATGACAATCTCCGTGCCGCCATCCTCGAAATGGAAGCCGAAGAGCGAAAAATATTGCGCGAGCGCCAGGAACTGCAGGCGCACACCGCGGCCCTCAGCCGGATGCTGTTTTCCGTTGCCGCCGGATTCTCCCTGCTGCTCATTGTGGTGGCCGGATGGCGCATGTCGGTGGACAGCCGGCGGCGCGGCATCGCCGAACGCCAGTTGGCGCTGCAGGAAGAGCAATACCGGCAGGTGGTCGAACTGGCGGGCGACATTATCTACCGCACGGACCGCCACGGCCGCTTCACCTTCTGCAACCAGGCGTTCCTTTCCAACATGCATTTTTCGCAGCAGGAGCTGATCGGCCGCTCTTACCTGCGCCTGCTCCGCCAGGACAAGCGTCCGGAGGCCCGCCGCTTCTACACCCGGCAGATGGTGCGCAAACAGAAGAGCTCTTATTACGAGATCCCCGTCATCGACGCGCACGGCCGCGAACGCTGGATCGGCCAGAACGTTCAGCTGCTGCTCGAAAACGGCACGATGGCCGGATTCCAGGGCATCGCGCGTGAGATCACAGAACAGAAGCGCGCCGAACTGGAACTGGAACGCAGTCGCAATTTTGTGGAGCGCATCGCCGCCACCACGCCGGGAATTCTTTACGTTTACGATCTCGACGAACAGCGCACCGTCTACACCAACCGGGAAGCTGTCGAGATCCTCGGCGCGCCACTTTCGGGAACCGGCGATGTGGAACTCGCCCCGGGCGAACTGAAGGCCGACGCGAAGGCCCTCGCGCAGGTGGTGCATCCGGACGATGTGTCGCTGCTCAGCTCGCACCGCGAAATGCTGCGGCGCGCCCAGGATGGCGAAGTTCGCCGCGTGGAATACCGCGCCCGTCACGCCGAAGGCCACTGGGTCTGGCTCGCCACGCGCGAGACGCCCTTCGAGCGGACCCGGCACGGCTTCGTCAAACAGGTGGTGGGGATCGCGCAGGATATCAGCGCGCGCAAAGCCGCCCAGGAGAAGCTGACCTGGCAGGCCAACTACGACGCCCTCACGGGCCTCGCCAACCGGCACCATTTCTGGACCCGACTGCAGAGCGCCCTCCGGCGCGCCAGCATCGAACAAAACAACACTTCCGTCTGTCTGTTCGACGTTGACCGGTTCAAGGACATCAATGACACCTACGGCCACGCCGCCGGCGACGAGGTGCTGGAAGCGGTCGGCAATATCGTGCGTGCCGAACTGCGCTCCACCAGCGACATCGCGGGCCGCCTCGGCGGCGACGAGTTCTGCTTCGCCCTTCCCGGCACAGATCACAACGAAGCCGCCCGCGTGGCGGAACGCATTCGCACGCGGCTGAGCACCCTCGCGTTCGGGCTGGAAAGCGGATCGCCCTTCTCTATAACCGCCACGTTCGGAGTTGCCGAATCGCAGCAGGATACCGATGCCCGGGAACTGCTCGAATCCGCCGACCGGGCCCTGTACCGCGCCAAATCAGCCGGCCGGAACCGCGTTTGCGTCGATGTCTGAGGCCGGATCCCGCAACAAAATCGGACGCGTTCGTGCAATGTGTAAGGCCGCCCGACCTGCCATCAGGCTCTCCACCCGCCCCGGTCGCAGCGTCCCTTCGCCTTTGCCTTGCCTTCTGCGCTTTGCCGTCTGCCATCGGGACTGCTGGCCGTCGCGCAATCCGTACCGCCTGATTCGGCCTTCCGATTCACATGCCTTTTCCGTAGCCTCGTCGCGAAAAAAAGCGAGAAAGTTGTGAAACAAAATCCCGTTTCACGGCACGAAACAACTTGCTGCCGGGCCTGCCGCCACCTCCGTTTTCGAACGCTGTCTCGGGAACTTCCCGGTGCCGTCATTGGCGGCTTTTCCTCCGCCAAAGCCAGCCTCCGGAGCTATTTCGGGGTAGGTATTTTGACGGAAAAGTTAATTGCAAACGTACTATTGCTGCAAGCTGGCAACTGGTGTTACTCTAGCCAAGAGTCTGCGCAACGGAATTGGAGCGGGGCGCGTACTTGCGGGATTTTGTTTTGAGGGGAATCAAAAGGAAATGAAAAGCAATTACGCAAAGTTCTTGTTCACTGGCTTGATTCTGGCGCTCTCGGTGCCTGCCTCGCAGGCTGCCATCACCTGCAGCCAGTCCGATTACAAAGGTGTTTACGCCTACTCCTCGCAGGGAGCCCTGATTCAGCTTCCGCCCCAGGCCGCCGCGCTGATCGGGCCCTTCTCCCAGGCCGGTGTCATTATTTCCGACGGCCTCGGCAATCTGACCCTGCAGACCAAGGCCAGCTATAACGGCATCATTCTCGATGGCAATACCACTGCCACCTACACCGTTACGCCGGACTGCCAGATTGTATTCAATGTCTTCCTTCCCGCGCCGCTCAATGTGAATTCCGTCTTCAACGGCGTGCTCGCCTGGAACGTGCGTCAGACCGCTCTGATGATCACCACGCCGCAGGGCAGCGTGCTTCCGGCCCAGCAGTTCAAGCAGGACCTCCGCTTCTGCGGGGTTGGCGATCTCAACGGTGCCTATCAGCTCTCGCTGGGCGGAACCATTGTTGCGCCCAAGCAGATCGCGGGCCTTTACTCCGAAGTCGGCCGCCTCGTTGCCGACGGTAACGGGAATTTCAGCGCCACCTCAACTGCCGACTACGGCGGCGGTGTGCAGCAGGAAACCCTTTCCGGTACGTACACTGTCGATTCCAACTGCATCGCTACATTTAATGCCACGCTGAACGGACAGCCGTTCTCGTTCTATGGCCCGCTCACTGGCCACGGCGAGCAGACGCTGCTGGTTGTGACGACGCAGGGCTGGGCTGTTACCGGCGCTCTGCGTACGCAGCAGATGCAGTAGTATAGATTCCTTCTGGTGCTGAGGTTTTTGCAGCATTCGGCAGGGGTGGCGCTGTAGCCATCCCGCCAGGCTGCCAGGGGTAAGGTTTTTCGCCGGGTCCGGGTTGCGCCGCGGTCGATGTTTTTTTTGCAGCATCTGCCCGGCGCAGTAGTCAGTGCACGAAACTGAAAACGCTGGAACATAATATTCACATCATGCCCATTCCTCGAGGCTTCACAATTCGTTCAGTAAACTCGGGAAAGCGACTGCTTCAAGGCAACTCACGCACGGAAAATCCGATGCGGGCGAGCGGTTGTTCCCCGGTTGCACGCCTCCTGCGCGCGGCGATCTTTCCTGTGGCGCTGTTTGCCGTCGCGGGTCTGCTTGCTCCGGAGCGATGCGATGCGTCGGCCTTCTCGATTGCTGAGTTAGGTACGCGCGCGGCCAGTGTCGGTACGGCCTTCACTGCTGTGGCTGATGACAGTTCGGCGCTTTTCTATAACCCCGCCGGTATCGCATTTCAGCCGGGGATTCATATGGAAATGGACAGCCTTGTCGTTGTGGGCCTGTTCCGCTTCACTCCGTCCGATCCGCCGCCGGGCACCAATGTTCCCTCCAACGGCTACCCTGGCTCGGTAAAGCCTCACTTTATTCCGGTGGCCAGTATGTTCATGACACACCAGTTCAACCCCAAGTGGACGGTTGGATTCGGTGCGTTTACCCCGTTCGGTCTGGCGTCGAACTTCATTAACTTTCACGATTCCGATCCTTCCAATACGAAGTTCCCGGGGCGCTGGGCTGGTACTCGCGCTCAGTTGCAGGAGTTCTGGTTTCAGCCGACGGTCGCGTACCGGCTGAACGAAAACAGCGCTATAGCGGTTGGGCCGGCCTTCGTTCACACGCATCTCTATATTGACCGCAGCTTCCTCAATCCCGCAGACGATGCTTTGACCTTCGGGCGTCAGGCTGCGTCGACGATCTTCCCCGGCGTGCCGGTGAATCAGGCCGCGGCCGTGATCGCCCGCCTGCTGCCGGAAGGCCGCTCGCGCATCGCCGGTACGGCCAATAGCCCGGCCTTCGCTCTCGGGTATCTTTATAAAAATCCCCGGCTGAAGACCAATTTCGGATTCTCCTTCCGCAGTTCGGTGACGAACCACCTGTCGGGGGCGGCCGGTTTCGGCTTCACCTCCAACTCCGCGCTGATTCCTTATATCGGCTCCAGCTTCCTGCCGAGCGCGTTTCCCAATCAGAAGATCACCGGCTCGTTTACAACTCCGGCGACTTACGCGGTCGGCGTTGCGAACACTTCCCTTCGCAACACGACGATCTCAATGGATTTCCGGCTGCAGGATTACCGCCGCTTCCAGAGCGTGCCTTTGAACTTCTCCGTCAATACTGCCAACAGCACCACGTCAGCGTTGCCTGCCGAAGACCGGCTGGTCTTCAATTTCCGCAACTCATACGTGTTTGGCCTTGGCGTGGCGCGTGACATACGTCCCGATACACAGCTCCGGATTGGTTACATCTACGATCGCTCTCCGGTTGTCGATGAGAGCGTCGGGCCGCTGTTCCCCGATGCCAATCGCAACAGCTTCACCGTTGGTGGCACGCGGAAACGGGGCGAAAAGACTTACAGCTTCTTCTATGAGGCGATGTTCATGCAGAACCGCGTGACCAACGTGGCGGCAAACGCGGCGCAGGGCACCAACGGCGATTATCACAGCTTTGTGCATCTGGCGGGGCTTTCGATGCAGTTCGATGCCACCAACTGGATCGGTAAGAAAAAACATTGAAGTGCGGAACGGCAGCACGGGGTATTTACGCTCGCTAACAGCTCATTAAATTGAGCGGATGGATCAAATGGCAGATACATACGACGTAATCATTTGCGGGTCCGGATCGGGTGGCGGCTTTCTTGCCGGCCAGATCGCACAGAACGCTTCGGTGCTGATCATTGAGGCGGGGCCTTATCCCGCCGGTGCGGTCAATCCGGGGGTCGGGTCTCCGGCGCGGCGAACACTTTCGACCCAGATGAATCTGGGCACATACATCCCCAACAGCACGGCTTCCAACCGCGGGGCGGTCTCCTGGTCCTATCCGATGTACATGGATCAGTCCCAGCCCTCCACGGTCACCGTGCAGCGGGAAGCGCGCATCGTTGGCGGCGGTTCGTTCATCAACGTGGGCGCATGGCTCCGGCCTCGCCTTGTCGATTGGGATGGTTTCCACGACGAGACAGGTGTTACCGACTGGACCAAGCCGCTGTTTGAGCCCCACTTCCAGCGCGCCGAGCGGATCCTCAGCGTTCATCGCGATCTGCGCCAGTATTGGAACAAGTCCAGCCTCGCGTATGAGCAGGCGGCAATTAAGCTCGGAATTCCGGTTTTTGAAACGGCGTCCAATCGTCTGAACTGCATCCGCTGCGGCCACCGCCTCGATGCCGGCATGCCGTGCAAGTACGACTCGCTGATGGGCACTGCGATGACGCAGATCCCGAAGGCGATGGCCTCCGGCGCCAAGCTTGTTTCCGACGCTTCGGTGCAGCAGGTAATCGTTCAGAACGGCACCGCGACGGGCGTGATTTATCGCGACAGCACCGGAGCCCTCGTCACCGCCAACGCACGCAAGCTGGTTGTGATTTCGGCCGGCTGTTACGGATCGCCGCTGATTCTGCGAAATTCCGGCGTGTTCGACCTCAATCCCAACGTCGGCAACTACCTCCGCTCGCATCCGGGCGCGCCCATGGACGTCCTGCTGCCTGGCGACGACTGGAATCAGGACCGCGGCTACCAGTGGAACATGCACCACTATGTGATGGATCAGTACGGTGATCCCATGGACGCATGCGTCCACGCCGGCGCCGGCTTCATGGCCACCACGCCCTGGGTTGCCGCCTCGTTCCGGATTCCTCTTTTCGGCGCTCCTTATAAGGACGCCATGCGTGCCTGGCCCTCCCGCGCCGGCGCCTTTATCTTCACCTGGAAGCCGGCCGTTTACGGTCGTGTTGTCGGCACCGTCGATAATCCTGTCATCTCCTATCCGGTTATCGGTAAGGATGGCCTGCTCGAACCGAAGACGCTCAATGACCTCATCTCCGGCATCAAGCAGGTCGGCAAGGTATACGAGTCGCTCGGCGCCTATGCGATGTTCCCCAATCCGAACGACCCGATCAGCGTGCTGGCCCAGCAGGTCAGCCTCTTCGTCAGCATCTCGGGCGCGCTGCACGGTCAGGGTACCTGCCGCGCCGGCGTCAAGCAGTCCAATTCGGTGGTGGATACCAATTGTATGTCGTGGGACGTCAAAAATCTCATGGTTTGCGATGCCAGCGTCATCCCCAATCACATCAGCGCCAATCCCAACGCCCTGATTATGGCGATTGCGAGCCGCGCCGGCGACTTTGTGAATTCCCAGATTCTGGGCGTAAAGAGCAGTCCGACGGCTTACGACGAAATGCTGGCTGCTCAGGCGGCGCTTGCCGCTCAGGCCCAGCAGGAGGCTGCTGCAGACGCGGCGGCCGCAGGAGTCAACTGATTATGATCCGCGAGTCTCTCATTGAAATGGAGCGCGTGATGACGCGCCGGAATTTCTTCGCGAACATCGTGAAGACCGTTGGCGTTGCGGCGGTCTACGATCGCTTCGGCGACGAGCTGTTCGCGCAGTCCTCCGCCGATCCGTATCAGATCTTCAGCGCTTTCGGCCAGCTGGTTATTCCCGTCGATCAGGATCCGGGCTGGGCCACATTCGAACCCGGCATCACCCAGTACGGTCTGGGTGTCTACGTGAAGCAGGTCTTTTCCAACGGCAACGACCTGGCGTTCAACGGGCTGCTCTCGGCGATTGCCGGCTTCAACAATCTGCCGGTCACAATCGGCTACGGCCCCACGTTCCTCAATATGGTGCCCTCGCTGAAGGGTAACTATTTGCAGGCGGTGCTTGAGGGTCAGTTTGAAAGTTCCGGCGCGCAGGACATCCTCGCCTTCGGCGCCATCTTCATGCTGCTCGGCGTTAAGCAGGTCTTCTTCAATAACTATCCCAAGCACCTGCCTATCCCGAACTCCGAATTCCAGATCCTGCCTCCCAGCCCGCGTGCCGGCTGGGACATCATGAAATACAAGGGACCGGTCGGGCCCGATGAAGAAGCGGCATTGCGGAAGCAGTACATGAACATTCCGACGGTGCCCGGCGTTGACGTGCGGAATCCCTACATTTAGGCGCGGAGGAATCGACAAGGTCATGTTCAGGTCAACGAAACAGATTGCCGCTCTGCTCCTCGGGTTGTCCGCCGCTGCCGGCGTCGCGTCGGCGCAGTTTGGCGGGCGTCCCGGCGACGTAGTGCTGTATGTGGTCTCCGTAAAGGGCGACGCGACTTTCCGTCCCGCCTCCCCGACGGTCGCCAACAACCCCAACACCCTCACCGTCCAGACACCGCTCAGCCTCCCGGCGCAGCAGTTCGGGCCCGATTTCCCCGGTGAGTCGCGCCGTCTGCTCCACTCCGAAACGGCCGACAACTTCATGATGATCGTCCAGAAGGAGGGCATCGTCAGTCCGCACCAGATGTTCCAGGATCCGGCTAAGGTCCTCATCGTCGGCGGTATGCTGCGGTTATTGCCGCCCAACAAGGCGCCGATCGATGCCGCCACCGGCCTTTATTCGCCGTTCCCGAAGTCGCTCGATTTCGGTCCGGACATGCCGAACTTCGAAGAGCTTTCCTTCCTGTGGACTCCGAGTCCGCTGTTCCCGGTCGTGATCAAGGTCGATCCTTCCTATATCAGCCCGAACAACCCGCCGGGCCTGACGGGCATCGATTACCTGCTGACTCTCGGTAAGTTTGTTGTCCTCACTCCGTGGACCGGCCTCAATCTGACGTATCCGGGCCAGGGCTGGGTGCAGGGCATCGATCGTAAGGTTATGGAAGCGGATGCGGCCCTGGGCAGCACTGCCTCTCTGGTGCGGCTGCGTCCCGGTCACACGACTCCGGCGTTCAAAATCAATGCCAATACGCATATTGCCGTACTTCAGGGCAGCGTGACCATCACGCCCACGGGCGGCGGAACTCCGGTGACGCTCGGCCCGCTCCAGTACACGTTTTTGCCCAATGGCTTTAGTGTTGTCATGTCCAACCCCGAGCCGTATTCGGGTCCGACGCAGCAGTTGTTTCCGTTCTAAGCGCCTTCCGGGGAAAGAGAACACGATGCGAAGGGGAAGAGTTGTCTGAGATGAAAAACATACTGATCCTTCCGGGAGAGACCCTGCCGGATACTCCAACCTCCCGGCGGAGCTTCCGGGATGCCCGGCTGAACCGCCGCGTGGCAGGCCCGCTGTGTGCCGTGGCCGCCGCAATGCTGTTCGGCAATGCGCTCCTCGCGCAGCAGCCGAAGTTCGATCCAACGACTTTTGTTGTGCTGGGCGAAGGCCTCGCTGCCGGCATGGCCGACTTCTCGCTCGTTGATGTCTACCAGAAGAGCAGCTTTCCGGCTGTGATGGCGGCGCAAATGAATACGGCAATGCCGATTCCGCTGATCCAGCAGCCCGGCATCGGCAACGCACCCGGATTTCCGGCCGTGCCCGCCCGGCTCCCTGGCGTCCTGCAGGGATCGGTCCGTGAACCGTTCCCGCCGTACCTCTTTGTACTGAACCTTTCGGTCCCGAACTTCCGGCTGGCCGATTCGCTCTCGGTCAAACCGGCGGCCCCGCTCATCCAGGCGAACAATCCGCAGCAGACCATGGTCAATATGATCCTCGGCTATCCGGCGCTCATCACCGGGCCGCAGGCGAACTCTCCGGCGATCCCGCTGTGGAGCCAGTCCGATTACGCCGTGGCTATGAATCCCACGCTGGCGCTGGTCGAACTTGGTTACTACGACGTCCTCCAGGCGGCCATTGATAACAATCCCGCCGAGTTGCCCGCCACCGCCGCCTTCCAGACCAACTATTCGGCTCTGCTGGCCAAGCTCTACACGGTTTACCCGACCATCATCGCGAGCACCATCCCGGACCCGTTCGATACCGCTTACTTCACCAGTCTTACCAGCGCCTCGCGGCTCCTCGGCGCCTCGTCCTCCACACTCCAGACATTGTTCGATCTGAAGCCCGGCGACTACCTGACGCCCAACGGCCTCATGGCGGCCGGAGCCCAGATCAACGTAGCGGGCTTTGCTTATCAGCCGCTGCCGGCCGGCTCTGTCGTCAGTGCAGCCACCGCGACGGCCGTGCACAACGCAGTCACCGCCCTCAACGGAGCCATTGCGGCCGCCGCCAAAGGCAGCAACGCAAGCGTGTACGATTTGAAAAGTCTTCTGACCAAATGGCGTGCCAGTGGCATCACCGCCGGAGGCAATACGCTGACGGCCGATTACCTCGGCGGCATCTACACCCTCGATGGCTACTATCCCGGCCTGACCGGACACACCGCCATCGCCAACGATTTGCTGTCATTCATCAACACCACCTACAGCACGTCGTATAAACTCGCCGACCTCAACGCAGCATTCGCCGGCGACCCGGCCGGCCGGCTGCGTCCTGCAGTCAAGAAACGGAACCTGAAGTGAAATTCATGAAACGACTTCACTTAATCTCCTTCGTTCTGCTCGGTGCGTCGCTGGCTTCAGCCCAGTCCACCACCAATCTTCAGTTGCCCCCGGGCGGATGGGAAGTTCTGCCCATCAACCAGGGCACCAGCTTTATTGCCGACGGCGTGCGTGTGGTCGATTGCCCGACGGTCACCGATGAACCGTTTGGCATCTGCGGCAACTTCCTGTTCGGCGGCCTTGCCTTATACAGCAGCCATCTCCAGGGCGTGGTGCAGATCCGCTTCCAGCCGCCGTTTAACGGCGTTTCCCACTTCCAGATTTCCCACCCGCTGAACCTGCTCGGCACCACCGAGTACATGTTCGCCCCGCAGCTGTATCAGAACATCGTCGGCGGTACGGCCATGCTGGACAACTTCAATACCTATTCCGAAGGCGACCTCAACCTCGCCACCGGTGCGGTGACCAACCTGACCTATTCGATGATCGTGGCCAACAGCTTTTACGTCGCGCTTGGCAACGTGAATCCCAATCTCATTCCGCCGCCGTTCACCTTCCCCGGCACCTATGGCCGCGCGGAGGCGAAATTCGTTCAGCGGCCCGATGGTCTGCTCGACTTCACCTTCTGGGGCTCCACCTTCCTGCCGCTCGGCAGCCAGATTAACGGTGATCCGGTCCGCATGCCGCTTCCCTTCGCCGGCCCGAACGTCGAATTCGGTGCCATCCAGACGCCCGGCCTGAGCCTGCATCCCCATTTGCAGATCAGCACCGTTGCCTCGCCGGACCCGATTTGCACCTCCAACTGTTTTGCGCCGCCGCAGAATACGGTCCAGCAATACACTCTCAATACGCGCTTCTCCGACATCGGGGATAACTTCACCCTGAACATCCCCGCACTTGGCGGGGCCGCCACGGGCCGTTCGCAGATGCAGGGCCGCCTGCAGGTTCAGTTCGGGATGCCGTCATTCAATCCCATCACAATCAACGGCAAGCAGCATATCTATATGCCGTTCGCCATGTCCTCGCTCGCGCCCGAAGGACTGGCGGTGCCTCCGCCCCCGCTGCCGCTGGCTGGTGTGTGGCTCGGCTGGGTCGGCCACAATGAGCTGATCCGCTTCCCCAATTTGACCTATCACGCCGATACAACAGCGATCGTCGATGACCCATACGACCTCACCATCGGCGAACTCGACATCACGACCGGTGTCACCGCCGGCCCGCTCGTCCACCGTGCTTTCTGGACGCAAAGCCTTCTCGTCGCCATCCTGGCGCAGAACGAGCCGCGCCTCCTCCCGGCCTCGTTCCTCGAAGAGGCTCCCATGCGCTTCCAGAACGGACCTAACGGCGAAACCGTCATGCGCTTTGCCGGGACCACGCTTCTCGACTTCAGCGGCTTCTATTGGCCCAATCCGGATTACAACAACCCCGCGACCTCCTTCCTCGCCGGTGCCGGTTCTATCCTCGAACCGTTCATGAATATTCAGGCGATGCACACCAACGATACGCCCTCGGCATCCGCGCAGTACAACGCCTCGCAGACCAACGTGGTCTCTTCGCACGGCGAATCGTTCGACTATAACGCCTCCATACCCTGCTCCGGCAATGGGAATTCGTCGTTCGTCTACACCAGCCACGCGACCGATGCCACCGGCGGCGTCTTCACCATGCAGAACCTTGCCTCGGTGGCCTGCTTTAACTCCCTGACATCTACTCAGAAAGCCGGCGGTTACGACACCATCCAGTTCTCGGCCTTCGGCAAGTGGAGTCACGACAGCAATCCTCACGTGGCGACTGTGCAGATTTCCATCGCGGCCGACGCGCCCTATGTTTCCATTCAGGTGGACGGCGGGTCTCTCTCGGTCGTCAATACCAAGCCTGCAACCACTCCGATTCCCTGACGGCTTACCCGGACTGTCGCGGATTTGCCCCGACAGTCCGGAACGCCGGATAGTGGAACCCGAACCCGCCCGCAACGCATCTCAATAACTGTCCGGTGTCCGGACGGGACATCGGGCGCATTTGCCGGGTTTTAACATTCACCGGATTGTGCTACAATCGACAAACAGTAGTTGTGCGTCGCGGCGGATGCGCAGCTACGTGGTGTCGTGAGCGATTCAACCCGCCTGGATGCACCAACCCCTGAAATATCAACGACGAAGCCTCAGCCAACAATTAAAAAGAGAGATGTACAGTCCCCGCGTGCCTGTTGTTAAAAAATCCGGTAGGGAGGTCTAGCGCCATGGCTCATGATGATGACGATCAGTTTCTGCGCGAAGCTCCTATCGGGATCAACTTCGAAGAAGAGGCGGTCAAGTTTTTCGACCCCGAAGCCGAAGCAGATTTCCTCCACCCCCATCAGCAGCCGGTAGAAGAGTCCATCTACACGGACGACCCGGTCCGCGTCTATCTGCGCGAAATGGGTGCGGTGCCGCTGCTCACCCGGGAAGGCGAAGTCGATCTCGCCCGCCGCATGGAGCGCGGTAAGCTCCGCATGCAAAAGGCGATCAGCCGTTCCGCGCTGGTCCAGCTGGCCGTCGTGGAACTGGCCGAACAGCTCAAAAAAACGCCCGATGAGCTGGATAACCTCGTCGATATCGGCGGAGACCTCGAAGAGGGCACGCCGGCGGATGCCAGGAAGCGCAACGATGCCCGCCAGCGTTTCGTCGATATTCAGGCTTGCCACAAGAAGCTCGGCCAGTTGCAGGACAAGCTGGAAGCAACGGCCGCAACCAATAAAAAGGCGCGCCGCAAGGCGACGATGAAGCTGTCCCGCGCGCTGGTGGAAATCTCCATGGCCATCCGCAGCGTGCCGTGGATGCTTTCCCGGTGGCGCGATTTTACCCGCGAAATCGAGCGCGCGGTAGATGAAATCAACCATCTCGACAAAGAGCTGAAGAAGCTCGAAGCCCGCAACGCCGCCGCGCAGCAGCCCCGTATCCGCGAGCTGAAACGGGAAATCCGCAAGCGTGAAGTCAGCGCCGGCGCGTCGCTCGAAGACCTCAAGCACACGCTCACCGTCATCCGCCACGGCGAGCAGGAAGCCGAGCGCGCCAAGAAGGATCTCGTCGAAGCCAACCTTCGCCTCGTCGTCTCGGTTGCCAAGAAGTACGTGAACCGCGGCCTGCACCTTCTCGATCTCATCCAGGAAGGCAACATTGGCCTCATGCGCGCGGCCGACAAGTTCGAATACCGCCGCGGCTACAAGTTTTCCACCTACGCGACCTGGTGGATTCGCCAGGCGATCACCCGCGCCATCGCCGACCAGTCCCGCACCATCCGTATTCCGGTGCACATGAACGAGTCGATGAATAAGTTCCTGCGCGCCTCCCGCGAGCTGGAAAAGGAACTCGGCCGCACCCCGACCAACGAAGAAATCAGCCGCCGGATGGATATTCCGGTGGAAAAGGTCCAGAAGCTGAAGACCATTTCGCGCGATCCGGTGTCGCTCGAAACCCCGGTCGGCCGCGACGGCGAATCCGCGCTCGGGGATCTCATTGAAGACCGCTGGGTCGGTTCTCCCGTGGACGCCGTGATCGAATCCAACGTCCGCGATGAGACCGCCGGCATCCTGAAGACGCTTTCCCCGAAAGAGGAGAAGGTCATCCGGCTGCGCTTCGGCATCGGCTGCGAGCGGGAACATACGCTCGAGGAAATCGGTCAGGAGTTCGATGTCACCCGGGAACGTATCCGGCAGATCGAAGCCAAGGCTCTCCGCCAGCTTCGTGCTCCCGAGCGCGCCCGGCGTCTGCGTGCCCTGCTTGCCGCCCGTTAGTCCAATCCCGGCCGCGGGCCTGTGCTAACCTAATAAATCGAGTATTTTATTTAAAGGATCAGAACTACCAGATGGCGAATACATTTTCTGCCCTGAAGCGTGTCCGGCAGACCGAACGTCGTACTTTTTTCAACCGCGTTGCCAGAACGCGTTTCCGTCACCAGATCCGCGCCATGCGCCGCGCGCTGGCCGCCAAGGAACCGGCGAATCTTGCCGAAACCCTTTCCGCCACCTTCTCGCTGGTCGACAAGGCCGCACGCAAAGGCTACATCAAGACCGGCACGGCCGCGCGCTACAAGAGCCGCCTGCACAAGCGCGTCAAGATCGCTCTTGGCGACGTGCAGAAGTAGTCTCCGCCCTTTTCCAGCTTCAGAATCCAGCATCACACTCCTCCGCTGACCCTGTCCAGGCGTCAGCGGAGGCTGTTTCTTTCTCCTGCCTGCTTGTAGCAGAGACGTCTCAGGCCCGGCGTCCTGAAATCGTTCAGCGCAGCGTCTTCAGCTCCGGCGACAGGTGCGGTGTGTTGTTGAACGACAACAACCGCGGCTCCTCGCCCCGCATCGTCATCTCCGAATAGCTCGTATTGTGTTGTGCCGCCGCCAGTTGCATCACCCGCAGCGGACCGAGGTCGAGCGCCAGCGCCGCGCACACCGCAATCGGCGTGGCCGACGTCACCACCGCCACGTGCTCCTCCTTATTCAGCGCCTCAAACGCCCCCCGCACGCGCCGTGAAAACGCCTGGAACGACTCTCCCGGAAACTCCACCTCCCCCGTCACCCACGCCCGCACCGCCAGCACGTCGCACTTTCGCCACTGCCGGTGTACCGCCGCCGCCGGATCCGCCATCTCGCGCTGCAGCGCCTCATAGTCGGCCCGGAATTCCGCGTCACGCGCCGCCAGTTGCGGCCCGATCCCCGCGTACACCGCATCGAGGTCGAACTCATCCCACCCCGCGTCGGCCACCGGCGCCGGACACGCCACCCCGGCTTCGCTCAGCGCCGCAATCAGTGATGCCGCCGTCTCCCGCTGCCGGCTCAACTGACCCGTCACCACGCGGTCAAAGCGTGCGCCCCGCCCGGCGAGCCATTCCCCCAGAGCCCGCGCCTGCCGGTGGCCCGTCCCGGAAAGTGTGTCGTAAACCTGGCGCGAACCCGCCTGTCCGTGCCGAATAAAGGTGATCACCCCGATGAGCGTAGCATCCCCGCCCGGCCCCGAATCCGATCCGCGCTGCATTTCCGCATGCAGCGCAAAATCCACTTCTCAGCCTCGCACCGCGAATTCGCCACGTTGCCCCTCCACCCAACCCCGTCACCCAACCCCGTCACCCAACCCCGTCACCCAACCCCGTCACCCAACCCCGTCACCCAACCCCGTCACACAACTTTGCCCGCATTCGAGGCGGGTTCACATTGAGGCGCGAGGGGAAGTCGGCTAGAATAAGGAATTCGCCAAAAGCGCGCAATCGTGCGATTCGGAAACGCAGGGCAGAGCGGATGCGTCCTCGGACATTGCGCCATTTGGAAAGGGAGCGGGTTTTGAAGACTTTACTCAGGCCACCGCGCCTGACCAGTGTGTTCGTATGCCTGTGCGGCCTTGTTGCCGTCGCAGGGCCTTCTTTTGCCCAAAATCCCGCCGCGCCCGCAGGTCAACAACCGCCTGCCGCCCCGGTGCCGCAGCAGGCCAATCCTTTTGAAAACGTTCCTTCGGCGGAACAGGCGAGGCCCAACGCCCCCCGCAGCCCCATCGCTCCTCCGGCCGCCTCGCCGCAGATCGCCCAGCCACAGTTCGAATCCGTGGAGCGTGCCCCCGAACCTGGCGCGCAGCAGCAGTCGGCTCTCGATCAGAACGTGGTGGAGGGGATCGAATTCCGCGGCGCCCGCCGCGTCCCCCAGGACACTCTTCGCGCCCTGATTTTCAGCAAAGTGGGCGACGTTTATAACGAAGACACGCTGCGCCGCGATTTCATGGCGCTCTGGAATACCAACCGTTTTGACGACATCCGCCTCGAAAACGAGCGCGGCGAGCGCGGCGGCCTGGTGATTCGTTTCGTCGTCACCGAACGCCCCGTCATCCGCGATATCAAGTACGAGGGCGCCAAGTCCGTCAGCACCTCCGACATTCTCGATCGCTTCAAGGAACGCAAGGTCGGCCTCGTGGTGGAAACCATGTACGACCCCAACGTGGTCAACCGCGCCTCCGTCGTACTCAAGGAACTGCTCGACGAGCACGGCCACCAGTTCGCCACCGTCACGCCGGATCTGCGCCGCATCCCTCCTTCCTCCCTCGAAGTCGTCTTTAATATCGTTGAAGGCCCCACCATCAAGGTCGGCAACATCATCATCCTCGGCAATAAAGCCTTTACCCGCCTCGATGTCGTTCGTGCCATGAAGAACCTGCACGGCATCGGCATCCCGCACTCGATTCTTTTCGAGAATGTCTTCCACTCCACCTTCGACGCCGCCAAGCTGGAAGAGGACAAAGAGCGCATCCGCGACGCTTATCAGAAGGAAGGCTACTTCACCGCCAAGACGCTCGATCACACGCTCAAGCTCCGCGACACCGGCGGCGCCCATGGCCAGATTCATATTCCGCTGATCAAGGAAAACAAGCCCGGCAAGGCGGAAGACATCACCATCCCGGTGGAAGAAGGCAGCCGCTATTACCTCTCGAAGATGAACTTCGAAGGCGTGAAGCTGTTCCGCTCCACCGAATTTTTAAGCCGCCTCTTTCAGATGCAGAACGGCGACGTCTTCTCCACCGAAAAGCTGCGCAACGGGCTCAAGAACCTGACCAAGGTGTACAGCCAGTTCGGCTACATCGATTACGTGGCCGAGCCGCAGATCGACATCGTCCCCAACTCCAATAAGATCGAGCTCACCCTCACCGCCGACGAAGGCAAGCAGTTCTTCGTCCGCCGCATCGATTTCACCGGCAACACCACCACGCGCGACAAAGTCATCCGCCGCGAAATCCTCATCGATGAAGGCGACGTCTACAGCTCCACCCTCTGGGATGCCAGCATCCTGCGCCTCAATCAGCTCGGCTATTTCGAAGTCCTCAAGGAAAACGAATCCTACGAGCTGAAGCGCAACCCGGGCACCAATACCGTGGATATCAGCCTGAAGGTGAAGGAGCGCGGCAAGAACACCATCGGCCTCAACGGCGGTGTGTCCGGCATCTCCGGTACCTTCATCGGGATCAACTATTCCACCAACAACTTCCTCGGCCTCGGTGAGACGCTCTCGGCGAGCACGCAGCTCGGCACCCTGCAGCGCAATATCTCGCTCGGCTTCACCGAACCGTACCTGTTCGATCGTCCGATCCAGGCCGGTATCTCGGTCTACATCCGCCGTTACAACTACGATCAGGGCCGCCAGATTTCGCTGCTCAGCGGCGTCAATCTGCAGTCGTTCTACAACTCGCTCGGCAGCGCCAACGTCCTGAATTACGTGCAGGATTCCAAGGGCATCTCGCTCTCCGGCAGCTACGCGATCAAGCGCAGCTTTGCCCGCATCGGCATCACGCTCGGCTACGACGATTCGAAAATCGTTCCCGAATCGACCGGTGCCACCACTTACTTCACCTATATCAACTTCCTCGGCGTCAACGGCCCGAACAATCTGGCCGGCATCCGCACGTTCAGCATCACTCCGTCCTATACCTACAACACCAAGAACAGCTATCTGAATCCCACCGCGGGCAAGAGCATCTTCTTCTCGATCCAGGCGGCAGGCAGCGTGCTGGGCGCCAACGTCAACACCATCAAGCCCAGTTTCGACATGCAGTACTATCACACCGGCCCCATCTACCGGAAGAACGTGATCGCGTTCCATTTCCTCGCCTCCACCATCACCGGTTACGGCGGCAAAGTCGCGCCTCCGTTCGCCCGCAACTACATCGGCGGCGAAAACGACATCCGCGGCTTCGACTTCTTCAGCGTCACGCCCATCGCATTTATCCCCAGCTCCGGCGCCGTCGCCACCGTCAATCCGGACGGTTCGCAGCGCACGCAGAAAGGGCTGGTCAACGGCACCCTCACGCCAGCCGGCGCATCGCTCCAGATTCCCACCTATCAGGTCATCTCGCCCGGCGGCGACACCCAGGCCGTGGTGAACCTCGAATACCGTATTCCAATCCTCGGCCCCGTCTATCTCGTGCCTTTCGCCGACGTCGGCATGAACCGCATTCTGTTCAAAAATCAGCTGAGCGTGAACCCGGGTCAGATTTCCAGCCTCAACAATCAGTTCCCCCAGGCAGGCTACACCGGTCAGGTGGTCATGGCGCCCGGTACCCAGAAGATTCGCTCCTCCGTCGGTCTTGAACTTCAGGTCACCCTGCCTGTCGTTCAGGCTCCGTTCCGCATCTACTACGCCTACAATCCAACCGTGGTGCGCGAGTACGTTCAGCCGCAGATTCGCTTCGACCGTTCCACGTTTCCCGACAACCAGACATTCCTGAACGCGCTGGCCACTTACGGCACGGCTTACCCGCTGTTTGAAAAGCACGGCACGTTCCGGTTTACAATCGGCAGGACGTTCTAGTTTTCCGCTACAAGTTTCAGGTGAAGGAGTTTTTAAAGTGAAAAGCAAATTTTTGATCGGGCTGGCTTTCGTTGCCGCAACGGCCCTGAGTGCCTTTGCGCAGCAGAAAATCGCCGTAATCGACATGCAGAGCGCCCTGCTCAGCACGAAGGACGGCCAGAAGGCCGCCAACGAACTCAAAGCAAAATTCGGCCCCAAGGAAGCAGAGCTGCAGAAGAAGCAGGCCGACCTTCAGGCGAAACAGGACCAGTACAACAAGGGCATAAATACGATGAGCGAGGAAGCCAAGGCCAACCTCGTGCGCGACATCGACACCCTGACCAAGAACCTGCAGCGCGACAGCGACGACGCCCGCCAGGATCTCGACGCCGAACAGCAGCGCGTCCTCAACGACCTCGGCCAGAAGATGATGCAGGTCCTGCAGAAGTACGCCATCGATAAGCAGATCACCATGGTCATGGACGTCAGCGGCCAGCCCAACAACGTCCTGTTCGCCTCCAACTCCATCGACATCACGCGCGATATCGTGACCCTGTACGACGCCGCCGCTCCGGCCGCTCCCGCTGCCGCCGCCCCGGCCGCCGCAACCGCGCCCGCGCCCAAGCCTGCCGCCGCTGCCCCCGCTGCCGCCCCCAAGGCTGCCGCGCCCAAGCCGGCCACCGCGCCTCACTAGAACCCGTCACGTCGTCGGGCCGGCGGCGCACTCTGTCTGCGCCGCCGGCACGATGACGCGCCGTTATCCCGGCTTCCCCGCCGTAAACTTCCCCAGGAACGGAACGTCCCCTTCGAGGAAATCGTAGCCCGCCAGTTCCGTGCGCCGGGCCCATTCAATCCGGTCGAAGATCAGATTGCGGATCTCCCCGTCCCACTTCTCCACCCGCATAAATATCAACCGGATCGGCTTCTTTTCCGGGTACGCAAACTCGTATTCGTCGATCTGCGATTCGCCCGGCGGCCCCACCCGTGCCTCGATTCCCAACTCCTCGCGCAGTTCCCTCGCCAGCGCCGCCTCCGGCGTCTCGCCAGCTTCCATCTTCCCGCCCGGGAACTCCCACTTCAGCGCATGCGGCTGGTCTGCCCGCCGGCGGCAGATGAGGATGCGCCCTTCCTGCTCCAGAATCCCTGCTACAACCTGAGTCACGGCTACAATTGAAGCACACGCTCGTTTCGATACCGGTCCTTGCAATCCGGCGCAACATGATTCCTGAGCAGCATGATTCCCGAGCCGCATGATTCCCGAGCAGCACGATACCCAAGCCGCATGATCTCTGACCCGCATGAGTCCTGAACTGATCGAACACTTCCGCAATCCGCGCAACGTCGGCGAACTGCCGCCGCCCGCCGTCACCGTCGAGGTTTCCAACCCCGCCTGTGGCGATATTCTCCGCCTTTCGGCTCTCATCGAAAACGGACGCATCGCCGAAGCGCGCTTCAAAGTCCGCGGCTGTACCGCCTCCATCGCCTCCGGTTCCGCGCTCACCGAACTTCTCGCGGGTCGCGACAGCGCCGGCCTGCGGAAGCTCACCGCCGCCGATGTCGATCGCGCCGTCGGCGGTCTCTCGAACGAATCCAAACACGCCGCGGCGCTTTGCCTCGATGCCGTCCGGGCCCTGCTGGCGAATCTCCCTTCATCCAAATCGGCAACCAATTCCGTCGCTTCCTGACCACGTTTCGCCGCGCCTGTCAAGTCACAATGCGGTTTGATTTTGAACTCAGCCAGGATAGCCTAGAGGTATAGCATTTCGTTCCGTTATGGCCACTCTTCTCGAAGGTATTGAATCGCCCGAGCAGTTGAGGAATCTCTCGATTCCTGAACTCGAACAGCTCGCCGCGGAGATCCGCGAACGGCTGATCACCGTGCTTTCCAGTAACGGCGGCCATCTCGGTCCGAACCTCGGCGTGGTCGAACTGACCATCGCGATGCACTACGTCTTCCGCACTCCCGCCGACAGCTTTCTGTTCGACGTCAGCCACCAGGCGTACGTCCACAAACTGCTGACCGGCCGGCAGGACCGCTTCCACACCATCCGCACGCCCGGCGGCCTCAACGGCTTCATGCTGCGCACCGAAAGCCCGCACGACGCTTATGGCGCCGGACACGCCGGCACGGCTCTCTCGGCGGCCCTCGGCATGGCCGTCGCCCGCGATCAGCAGGGTGGCAATGAAAACATCGTTGCGGTGGCCGGCGACGCGGCCTTCACCTGCGGCATCACCTACGAAGCGCTCAACAACATCGCGCACCACACCAGGCGGCTGATCGTTATCCTCAACGACAATGAGTGGTCCATCGATAAGAACGTCGGCGCCATCGCCAGCTATCTCAACCGCATCGTCACCAGCCCGCAGTTCGACCATCTGCATGAACGCGCCGGAAAATTCCTCAAGCGCGTCGGTGGCGTCGGCGCTCTGCGCATGGCCCGCAAAGCGGAAGAGGTTGCCAAGGGCATGCTCCTGCCCAGCGTCATCTTCGAAGAACTGGGTCTGAAATACTTCGGCCCCATCGACGGCCACGACATCACCTCGCTCATCCGCACGCTCGAATTTCTCAAGCGGCAGGATCGCCCCGTGCTCCTCCACGTCCTCACGCAAAAGGGCAAAGGCTTCGAACCCGCCATGGAGAAGCAGAAGAAGTTCCACGGCCTCGGTCCCTACGATCCGGAAACCGGCGAAACCAAACCGCTCGGCCGCCGTACCTACTCCGAAGTCTTCGCCGACACCATGGTGAAGCTCGCCAATCTCGACTCCCGCGTCGTCGCCATCACCGCCGCCATGCCCAACGGCACCGGGCTCGACCGTTTCCAGCCGCATCATCCCGACAAGTACTTCGACGTCGGCATCGCCGAAGAGCACGCCGTAGTCTTCGCCGCCGGCCTCGCCGCCAAAGGCATGAAGCCCTTCTGCGCGATTTACTCCACCTTCCTGCAGCGCGCCTTCGACCCCATCGTGCACGACGTCTGCCTGCAAAATCTCCCCGTGGTCTTCTGCATCGATCGCGGCGGCCTTTCCGCCGACGACGGCGCCACCCACCACGGCCTCTTCGACATCAGCTACCTGCGCGGCATCCCCAACCTCGTCCACATGGTGCCGAAAGACGAAGACGAGCTCGCCGACATGCTCTACACCGCAGCCCAGTGGGATGGCCCCATCGCCGTCCGCTTCCCCCGCGGGCTCGGCCCCGGTACGCCGGTGAAAGACGTGCCGCGCGCCATCGCCGTCGGCAGCGCCGAACTCCTCCAGCACAGCGACCGCGACCGCGTCGCCATCTTCGCTCTCGGCGCTCTCGTCCCCATGGCCGAGGAAATCGCCCGCAAGCTCGAAGGCGAAGGCATCGGCGCGGCGGTCATCAACGCCCGCTTCGCCAAGCCCCTCGACGTCAAGATGCTGGAATTCTTCGCCCGTTCCTCCGAAGTCATCCTGACGCTCGAAGATCACGTCCTCCGCGGCGGCTTCGGCAGCGCCGTCCTCGAAGAACTGAACAATCTCGGTCTCAGCGTTCCCGTCGTGCGCGTCGGCTGGCCGGATAACTTCATCGAGCACGGCAAGGTCGATCTGCTGCGCGCCAAATACGGCATCACCGCCGACGCGGCGATTGAAAGACTTCGCCCGTATCTCGCCGCTTCCGAGGCTCTTCCCGTTGCGCCGAGCGCCGGCCGCATCGTTCCGAAACAGTGATAAAATTGGCTCTTCGCGCGCGTCCTGTCTGACCCGGCGCGCGAAATCAAGGAGCCGGTTCTATGACGAACGCACGTATCCTGGGAGCCCTCGGCGGCGCACTGCTGGTCACCGTCTACCTCGGCGCCCAGTCGCAGAAGCCTCGCGACCCGAAGAGCTTTCCCTTTACCGAGGCCGCCTCGCCTCAGGCCGTTGTCTACAGCGAGCAGTCGCCCTATGGCTGGGGCAAGCACGCGCCCGGCGTTTCCGATCCCCTCTTTGTCGCGCAGGAACTGATCGGCCGCCCCACCAACACGGCCGTCACCATCAACGCCGCCGCTATTAAGGATCTGGAAGTCTACTACGAATACGGCACCCAGCCCGGCAAGTACACCGGCAAGACCGCGGCCACCAAATTCCCGGCCAACGAACCCTTCAACGTTCTCATCGATAAGCTCAAACCCAACACCCGCTACTACTACCGGATGCGCTACCGTGAACCCGGCACCGCCGCCTTCACGCCCCGCGCCGAGCACTTCTTCCAGACCCAGCGCGCCCCCGGCAGCACCTACACCTTCGATCTCCAGTTCGACCCTCACATGGTCGAAAACAATGAAGAAGAAGCCTACCGCATGACCCTGCGCAAAATGCTCGCCGACAAGCCCGACTTCATGATCGACCTCGGCGACAACTTCTTCACCGACCGCGAACGCCCCTCCACCCAGGCCGGCGTCGAAATGCGCGTCAAACTCCTGCGCTCCTACTACGACATCCTCAACCACTCCTCCGCCCTCATGCTCACCATCGGCAATCACGAAGGCGAGTGGGGCAGGGGACTGACCGGCAAGGCCGACAGCCTCGCCGTCATGGACACCAACACCCGCAAGCGCTACTTCCCCAACCCCGAGCCCAATGCCTTCTACACCGGCAGCACGAAGATGGAACCCCTGGTCGGTCTGCGCCAGGCCAACTACGCCTATGAATGGGGCGACGCCCTCTTCATCATTTTCGATCCCTACTGGAACCAGCCCGTCGCCCCCGAACTCGCCGGCGACTGGTCGCTCACGCTCGGCCGCGAACAGTACGAATGGCTGAAGAAGACGCTCGCCGGCAGCAAGGCGAAATACAAGTTCGTCTTCTCCCACAACCTGATGGGCGGCCTCAACATGGGCGGCCAGATGCGCGGCGGCATCGAGACCGTGAAGTATCTCGAAATGGGCGGCTACAATCTAGACGGCACCTGGGGCTTCGACAAAGCGCGTCCGGGCTGGGAAATGCCCATCCACCAGTTGCTCGTGAAGTACAACGCCACCATCTACTTCCACGGCCACGATCACCTGTACGTGAAGCAGGATCTCGACGGCATCGTCTATCAGGAAGGTCCGCAACCGAGCCGCATCGGCAAGTTCGACGCCGGGCCCACCTCCAAAAAATACAACTACCTCCACGGCACCGTCGTCAACGGCAGCGGCTACATCCGCGTCCGCGTCTCGCCCGACGATCTCAAGGTCGATTACGTCCAGACCTATCTGCCGCGCGAGGAAGATGCCACCCACAAGGACGGCATGATCGCCGATACCTACACGATCAAGCCGCGGAAGTTCAATCCGGCCGCCTTCGAGCAGTAAGAACGGCTTCAACAGGAACGGGCGGCTTCAGCGATCGCGCCGAAGCCGCCCGTTTGATTTTCGCCGCGTTGCCCGCCCGTCCCCGCTACCGCCCGGACAGCTTCCGGTGCAGCAGATCCAGCGCCATTTGCCCCGCAAACGCCCGCACCCGCGCGCGATCGGAATTCCACTGCCGGTGGAATGACACCGTCTCTCTCGGCCCGCTCAGCCCCACGTACACCATCCCGACCGGCGCCTCATCCCCGTCCGTCGTCGGTCCCGCGTTGCCTGTCACCGAAAGCGCCCACGTCGCGCCCGTCCGCAGCCGCGCCGCATGTGCCATCGCCTCGGCCGTCTCCGCGCTCACCGGCCCGAACCGCTCAATCACCTCTTCCGGCACGCCCAGCACATCCACCTTCATCCGCTTCGTGTACGTAACGAAGCCGCCCAGAAAATACGCCGAACTCCCCGGCACGCCCGATATCCGGTCCGCCAGTCCGCCGCCCGTCGCGCTCTCAGCCACCGCCAGCGTGGCTCGCGCCGCTACCAGCTTCTGCCCGATCACCGCCTCCAGCGGATCCCCGTTGCGCGAATAAATCCGCTCGCCCAGCACCGCTTCAATCTGCCCGCCCACTTCGGCCAGCAGCAGCATCGTCTCGCCTTCCGTCTTGCAGCGCGCCCGCAGATGCACCTGCATATCGGCATTGTGCGCCAGAATCGTCGTCACCGGATTCTCATAGCGCTTGTAGATCGGCGCAATCGCCTGATCCAGCTCCGATTCCGACATCCCCGAAATCCGCAGCTGCAGCGTCCGGATCGCCAGCGCCGGAACAATCCGCTCCAGCCTCGGCAGACACTGCTTGGTGAACATCGACTTCAGCTCGTGCGGCGGCCCCGGCAGCAGCATCACCACCCCGCCGCCCTCTTCGATCCACTGCCCCGGCGCCGTGCCCCGGTCGTTCGCCAGGATCTGCGCCCCTTCAATCACCATCGCCTGGCGCTTGTTGATCTCCGGCATCACGCGGTTCATCTGGCGGAACCGCTGCTCGATCGCTTCCACAATCGGCTCGTTCAGCAGTTGCCGCCGCCCCAGCGCCATCGCCACCGCGTCGCGCGTCAGGTCGTCTTCGGTCGGCCCCAGCCCGCCCGAAATGATCACAAACTGCACCGCGCTCACCGCCCGCCCGATCAGCCCCGCGATCCGCTCCCGGTCATCGCCCACCACGTGCTTCTGCGTGACCTCAATGCCGAGGTCGTTCAGTTGCTCTGTCAGGAACAGCGAGTTGGTGTCGACCCGCGTATGCGTCAGCATCTCCGAGCCGACCGCGATAATCTCCGCGTTCATACCGTCGAGTAGCCGCGAATCCCCACATCCACCCGGAAGATCGCATTCGTCGTCGCCACAATCATCGCCCGCGACGGCGAAAACGCCAGCCCCACAATGCCCGGCCCCGACACCACGTGCTCCACCGTCTGGTCCGGCTTAATCCGCACCACGCCCTTGTGGCCCATCCAGGACGCCGCCGCATAGAGATTGCCGTCCACGTCGAACGCAATGCCCTGCGGCCGCCCCAGCCCCCGGTAGAACACTTCCACGTCGCCCGTGTCCTTCACCCGGTAAATGCTGTCGTAGCTCGACGTCGTCGGCCCGCTCACATACAGATGCTGGTCCGGCCCCCACGCCAGATGGTACGCCGCAATCGAGGGCTCCATCGTGGCATACACAAAAATCTGCCGCTGCGGACTGATCTTGAAAATCGTCCCGCTCCGGTCGCCCACATAGAGGTTCCCCTCCGGATCGAACACGATCCCGGTCGCAACCCCCATGCCTTCCACATAGACCGACATATTGCCCGTCGGCGACGCCTGGTAAACCATGCCATCGAAGCGGCTCGAAATGTAAATCTGCCCGTCCGGCCCCACCGCGATCCCCGTCGCGTTCATCATGTCGTTGATGAACGGCGTCATCCGGTAATTCAGGTCGATCTTGTAGACGGCCACCGGCACCTTCTGCCCGCGCGAACCGCTGAACGTCGTGTAAATGTTGCCCAGCGCATCCACCGCCGGGCTGGTCACCGGATGCAGATTCTCCGCCACCTGAATCCCGATGTCGCAGTTCCAGATCGCGCTCACGTCCTTGCCGTTGCCCACGATCAGTTCGCCCGCCGACGCGCCCTCGGGAACTTTCACGATCACCAGTGAACTGGAGCCGATCAGCACCGGCGCATCGATATCGCCAATCGTCACCTGCGGCTTTTCCCCGGCCGTCAGACTGGTGCCACGAATCAGTAGCTCGCCGCCCGTGATGGCGGCAACAGGCTGAACCTGCGAAATGAAAGGTTTAGGATCGATATTTGGACTGGAAGACATGGTGTGCTTTGCAGGAGGCGCGGCGCTTGTGAACTGCGTCCCTAATAAAAATTGAACCACCCTGCCGCGAATAAGACAAGCGCGCCGTAGACGCCTGCCACCATATCGTCCAGCACAATCCCCGCCCCGCCCGGTAACTTCTCTGTTTGCCGCACCGGGAACGGTTTCCAGATATCGAACAATCGGAACAGCCCGAACCCCAGCGCGAGCGACAGCCAGTTGATATGCGTGGCCCCGGCCAGCGTCAGCCACGTGCCGAGGACTTCATCCACCACCACCAGCTGCGGATCCTTCAGCCCGCACTCCCGCGCCACCACCCCGGACGCCCAGATTCCCGGCCACAGCGCCACCACCGACAGCACGCCGAACTGCCAGTTCCCGAACCCCGCCAGCTTCCACAACGGAATCGCCACCGCAATCGCCCCCAGCGCCCCCATCGTCCCCGGTGCTTTCGGCGCATAGCCGCAGCCGAACCACGTCGCAATCTGCCAGGCGGATTTAGTTTTCATACTTCACCCGGGGCACGTCGGTTGCGGCAAAGTCAGTCCCTTTGAAAAGCAGCGGCTCACCGGACCATTGCGCCAGCGCATAAGCAGCGCAATCGCCGAAGTTCAGGCCGGCCGGATGTCTTCCCTTGCCAAATCTGCGGAATGCCTTACGTGCCCAGTCGAGTTGCTCGTCGTCGAAAGCGACGACCTCGACAGCCGCACGCTGCAGGAACAGATCGAGATCGAAACCCTTGTCCTCGCCCGATCGGCCTTCCAATACCATCGCTGCTTCCAGAACGGACGCCGCTGAAATCAGCCGCCGCGGATCTTTCTCGATCAGCGTGACAAAAACGCCCCGCTCCGGTTCGTCCCGCAGGATTGCGATGACCGCCGAACTGTCAATTGTCATCGCGACGGGATTCCCCGTTCGTCGTAGCCCAAAATTTCGTCGTCTGTGAGGCGGGAGACGTCAGGACGCTTCGCCGAGCGCAAGGCGATCTCGTTGAGGTCATCTGCCAGAGACCGGCCGGATCGGGCCTGGCGGAGCCTTTCATATTTTTCCGCAACTGCGCCGCGGATGGCGTCTGTCAGTGTCTCGCCAGTGAGTGCGGCCAGCTTGCGCGCAAGCTGCTCGGTCACGTCGTTCTTGATACTGATCGGCATCTTTCTAGCTGTCATGAAGTCTATCATGAAAGGCGGAAGATCGCGCCCTGAACTCCCCGTCCTCCTGCGGCCAGGGCCCTGTTTCCGTTGATCAGGCTGCCTCTCGCCGTCCGTTCCTCAGCCGGAAACTGCGCCTCGTTTTCGGAGTCACAGGCACTATGTGTTGCAACAAAATGAGTTATACGATCGACGTCGGACCGCGAACTTATACTCCATGTCGGGTATTCCTTGCGGATCAAAGTATCAGGTTGGGTTCAAGCCCGCGACTTGAAGCGTCCATTCGGCCCCAGGTTGGGTTCGTTTTTTCGAATTGCCGCCGGCGTAGTCCCGGGAACGCAAAGGCCGCCCGTCCTGCGCGATCAAATCTGCGCGATCAAATCTGCGCGATCAAACCGGCGCGGTCAAAAAAAGAGGTGGGTTCGTTTTTTCGTTTACTCTTCGTCGTCACCCGCGCCCGGACGGTCCGCTTGCGGATACGCCGGCGTCGAAATGACGTACTTCTCCATCGCCCAGTTGCCGAGGTCCACCTCCCGGCAACGATTACTGCAAAACGGCGACTCCGGGTCGCTCAGATTCACGGATTTACCACAGATCGGACACTTCATTGCGAATTACCCCGAACGAATTACCGGACCGGGATCTGGTTCGGCATCACCGGCGAAATATTGATCAGGCTCGCCGCCATCGCCTGCCCGGGCGCGGCCTTCAGCACCACGTCCGGCTCGGTCGGCGCCAGCAGCGTGCCGATCAGGTCGTAGTCGTGCGCCTCGGTGATCCGCAGCAGCCGCATCTGGCCCGGCGCCGGTTCAGCGCCTTCGAAGTCGTTGATCATCACCACGCCATCGATCTCCGGCGCCTGCGTGGAAAGCCGGGCGTTCCACAGCAGGTCCGTATCGGGCGAAAGGCCCTCCACCAGCACCGGCAGCTCCTGGCCGATCATGCCCTTATTGCGTTTCTTCGAAATCTTCCGCTGGATCGCCATCAGCTTCCGCTTGCGGCTCGCAATCGTGCGCCCGTTCACCTTGCCGTCCAGCGCAAAGCTCCCGCTCGAATCTTCGTCGGAGTACGAAAACACGCCCAGCCGGTCCAGCTTCGCCGCTTCCACAAACTGGCACAGCGTTTCAAAATCTTCTTCCGTCTCGCCCGGAAATCCCGCGATGAAGCTGCTGCGGATCGCCACTCCCGGAATCGTCTTCCGGATGCGCTCAATCAGCTTCAGGAAAATATCGCCCGACGCCCCGCGCTTCATGCGCTTCAGCACCGGCGCGCTCGCATGCTGCAGCGGCATGTCGATATACTTCACCAGCGACGCGTGCTCGGCCAGCGTATCCAGCAGCTTCTGCGTCACCCGGTTCGGATACGCATAAAGGAAACGCACCCACTTCTGGTGCGGCGTTTCAATCTGCGCCAGCCGCGCCAGCAGCGTTGCCAGCCCGTCCTTCAGCCCGAAGTCTTCGCCGTAACACGTCGTATCCTGGCCGATCAGATTGATCTCGCGCACGCCCTGCGAAAACAGCCGCGTCGCTTCCGAGACCACCGACTCAAACCGCCGGCTGCGAAACTTGCCGCGATACTGCGGAATCACGCAGAACGTGCACGGATGATCGCACCCTTCGGCAATCTTGATGTACGCGAAGTGCCGCGGCGTCGCCAGCACGCGGGGCGTCGAATCGGAATAAAGGTACAGATCGCCCGGCGGCGCGGCTTCGGGCTCAATGCCCTCGCACACCGCCACGATCTTCTCAATCTCATTCGTCCCGATCAGCGCATCGACCTCGGGCATGTCCTTCTCAATGTCGCCGCGATACCGCTCCACCAGGCACCCGGCCACCACCAGCCGCTTCGCCCGCCCGGTCTTCTTGTACTCGGCCATCTCCAGAATCGTATCCACCGATTCCTTCTTCGCCGGGTCAATAAAACTGCACGTGTTGACGACAAGCACGTCCGCCTCATCGGGCTGAACCGTGAGCTGGTGGCCGCGCGCGGCCAGTTGCCCCATCATGACTTCGCTGTCGACGAGATTTTTGGGGCAGCCGAGGCTGATGAATCCGACTTTCAAGGGAGTAATTTCATGTTAACAGCAGCCTGCCCGATCACCCGCCGGGCTTGCCCGGTTCTTTACCTGGCTCTTTACCTGGCTCTTTACCTGGTAGCGCCGCCGGATTCTCCTGCACCCGCTCTCGGTAGTGCCCGCCCATCCCCGAACCCAGCGCCACCGCGCCTTCACCGAACCGGTCGCGCAGCTTGTCCGCCGCCGAAAGCGCCTTGCGCCAGCGCTCGGTCCGGCCATCTTCCAGCAAACCCATCTGTTCCTGCGCGTCGTCGAAGCCGCTGGCCTGCATGCCGATCAGCCGCACCGTCCGCCGCGTGTCCCAGTTGGCACGCAGCAGCGCGCGCGATTCCTCGATCAGATCGATATCCAGCTGCGTCGGCGAGGCCATCGTATGGGCGCGTGTGATTGTCGAAAAATCCGTGTAGCGCAGCTTCAGCTGCACGGTGCGCGCGCTCAGCCCGTGCTCCCGCAGACGCCGCCCGACCTTCTCCGCCAGATGCGCCAGTGTCGCTTCGAGCCGCGCCTGGTCTTTCGTGTCTTCGCCGTAGGTGTGTTCATGGCTGATCGACTTCGGATCGCCGCGCTCGCCAATCTCGCCGTCAAACCAACTGCCGGCATCGAGCCCCTGCGCCTTGCCCGCCAGCGCGAGGCCCCACTTGCCGAAGCGTGCTTCGAGCAGCTTTTCATCGAGCGCCGCCAGATCGCCGATGCGCCGGATGCCGATCTCGTGCAACTGCTTCTCCGTCACCTTCCCGACGCCCGGCACTTTGCGAACTTCGAGCGGCGCCAGAAACCGCGCCTCCACGCCCGGCAGCACGCGCAGAATGCCGTTCGGCTTCGCCTGATCCGACGCGATCTTCGCCACCAGCCGCGACGTCGCGATGCCGATCGAACAGTTCAGCTGCGTCTGCGCCTTCACCGCTTCGTGCAGCAGATGCGCGGCCCGCAGCGGCGGCCCGTGCAGCCGTTCGGTGCCGGTCATATCGAGATAGGCCTCGTCTACCGACGCCATCTCCACCGCCGGCGTGAACTGGCGGAAGATCTCATACACGCGCCCCGAGTATTCGCGGTACCGCTCCGGATGGCCTTCTATGAAGATGGCGTGCGGGCAGAGCTTGTACGCCGTGCGCAGCGGCAGCGCCGAATGTACGCCGAACTTGCGCGCTTCGTAAGATGCCGCCGAAACCACGCCGCGTTCGTTCGCCTTGCCGCCGACCACCACGGCCTTGCCCTTCAGCGCAGGGTCGTAGAGCTCTTCCACGGAGACGAAGAACGCATCCATATCGACATGGAAGACCGTGCGGGTCACGCTTGATTATCGCGCCGCTGCGGGCGTTGGGCCGCGAGGCCCGGTTAGTATCGACCGCATGAACGCGATTCGGCATAAGCCGGGAGCGCGGCGACTTGTATCGCTACCTTCCGCATGCGCGCGAAAGCGCGGAGCTGGAGAAATATGGTTTCACGGGAGGCTTAGTGCGGAAACGATCGTAGGGTAACGTAACGCCACGTGACCGATATCCGGTTGCCGCATGGGCAGCCATGCCAGGCCGCAAAAAGCCAGGCAGAACCGAACGGGCCTGCGCGACGCATCGCGGAAGTGGAGTACCTCAACGATTTGTGCGTCCTCCCGGATCAAGGTAGTACACCAGAATCGGACTGTGCACCAGTTTCCTGACGTGAGACCGCTTCCGGATCGTACTGCCCATTTGGGGAATCGGCCCGGTAAATCGACGTGATCGAGCAGCGCCCTGCCAAACCGGGCGGCAGCCTCTTCGTCATCTTCGGAAATATGGCGACGATCCCGGCCAGATCGTCTAACGCTTGTCGCGTGAGGAGGAGGCGGTAGTCCACGAGGGCGGAAGCGTTCTGACTTCTTCGATCGGCACCACGCGGCCAGCCTCGGCGTCGCGGATACCCTGGTCGATGGCTGCAAGTGTTTCCGCGTCCCCTTCGTCGTCGACAAAGAGCGGCGCTTTCAGGTCGAGCGCGTCCATTTCGGCCATGCGTTTAAGGTAGTCGCAATTCGGGTGGAGCGCAATCCGCCGGCTTTTGACACAGGAGGACGCGCTCGATCGAGGCGAGATCGGCGAGGATCTGCCGTTCGGTGAAATTGCTCGCCAGCGCCGCCACAGCCTCCGCCTGGCCGAACCCCAACTCCAGCGCGAGCAGCCCGCCGGGCCGCAGCACGCGCCACGCATCGGGAATCAGCTTCCTGTATGCGTCGAGCCCGTCGGCGCCCGCGAACAGCGCCATTGCCGGCTCGTGGTCGCGCACTTCGGGCTGCAGCGTCGCGCGGTCGGTTTCAGCGATGTAAGGCGGGTTCGACACCACCACGTCCACGCTCTCACTGGCGATCGCCGCGAGCCAGTCGGACTGCATGAACCCGACCCGCGCGTCCAGTCGGTACGCATTCGCCGCCGCCACGCCAAGCGCCGCGCGCGAGAAGTCGACGGCCATGACATGCGCCTTCGACTCCAGTGCGAGCGTGACGGCGATGGCACCCGACCCCGTGCCTGCATCCACGATGATGCGCGCCCCGGGCCGCAGTTTCAGCACCGTCTCAACCAGAAGTTCCGTCTCCGGCCGCGGAATCAGCACCTCCGGCCCCACGCGGAATTCGCGCCCGTAGAACTCCTGTCGCCGTGTGATGTGCTGCGCCGGTCTGCCCTGCAGCCGCTCATGCAAATAGCGCCCGTAGTGCAGCTGCTCACCTTCGCGCAGTTCCTGCTCGGGATGCGCGAAGAAGTAGACTCGCTCGCAGCGCAGCGCGCAGGCGAGCAGCAGTTCAGCCGTGAATTTGGGACTGTCGACGCCGCCCTGTTCGAGCAGCGCGGCACCCTGCGACAATGCGGTGCGGATCGTCACCCGGCACTCGCCCGTAGCTTACGCCGCGGCGCTTTCCCTCTGCAGCTTCTCGGCCTGATAATGCGACGTCAGCGCCTCGATCACGGCATCCAGACGGCCTTCCATGATCAGATCCAGCTGGTGCAGCGTGAG